>NZ_JASATK010000015.1:0-133589 GCF_038440275.1 Bacillus sp. OTU2372 | reverse complement strand
AGTATTGGCGAGTTTTCTTTGTTATTGAATCCGAAACTTCTTACTTTAAGTGTAATCCTTCACAAAATTGATATGAAACGGATTAGTTTAATAGGTGTTTAAATTGGGATCCTTTGTTAAATTCATGGTTCAAATAGCGCCTGGATTAATTCCCTATTTTTCATTCCAATAGAACATTTTACAGCTTTTCAAAGATGAATCAAAAACTTAATAGAGAATTCAATGAACTCATGGGATAATTGATTTAATTACAAGAATTGTAATGCTAATTATATTTTATCTATTAATGTCACATCATCTAATTAGGAGGTGAAAAAATGGATCAACACCTACATCACGTAGAACAACACTTTACTGGATCTGACTTTATTCGAGATGTTGTCATTGGTATGTCAGACGGATTAACCGTACCGTTTGCATTAGCTGCTGGATTGTCCGGTGCAGTTGATACAACAACTTTGATCCTTACTGCCGGAACCGCTGAAATTGCAGCAGGGTCTATTGCGATGGGACTCGGCGGATACTTGGCAGGGAAGACGGATGCGGAACATTACGATTCTGAACTTGCCCGTGAAAAACGCGAGGTTATCGAACTTCCAGAGCGCGAAGAAGAGGAAGTAGCTGAAATTTTTCGGGAATATGGACTCGAAGAAGCTCAAATAAAATCGATTACCGAAACCATGAAAAAGAACCCTGAAAAATGGGTGGATTTTATGATGAAATTCGAATTGGGGCTGGAGAAGCCTGAACCGACAAGGGCGAGAAACAGCGCAATTACCATTGCGTTTTCTTATATTATCGGCGGGATAATCCCTTTGTTTCCTTATTTTATCTTCAAGCATCCTGCAACCGCATTAATGGTTTCTGTAATTGTCACGCTGATTGCTTTGTTGATTTTTGGATATATAAAAGGAAGGTTCACGGGAACATCACCAATTAAGAGTGCTTTTCAAACGATGATCACTGGAGGACTTGCAGCAGCAGTCGCGTTTGGTCTAGCGAGAATTCTCACCTGACGGTTGGAATTGCGTAAGTAGTAATCGATAAATGCATGCATCCCCTGCCTTATGGTGGGGGGCAATTTGTGTAGATGAATAACGTATGCCAATTCATACGTCATTTCTTGTGCCATTTATTAAGGAAGCACCCGAAAACGGAACCCTTTAGATTTATTCTTTCAGCTTTTTTATTACGGGGAAGTGTCGAAACATGTCTCGACAGTATTTTCCCGGGAAATGGAGAAGGAATCCTTTGATTGTAAGGGTTTAATGGATTTCTAATCAAACGTTTAGTTGGTAGGGGATATTGGGGGAGGGTGTCGATGGGTGTCGTTGATGACTAATCTCGGCAGTATTCTTGTTAGTTATTGCTGGCATCATTTTACTAAAAGGCATTTGAATTCAAGTCTTGTAAGGCTTAAAACCAATTTAATTAAACGTTTGTTTAGTTTCTATATTTCTACAAAATTCTTCTGGTTTTGGTACGAAAAATCTATATGTACCAGGGTTTTAATGGAATTTAATTAAACGTTTGTTTAGTTTCTAAGTAAAATTAATCAAACGTTTGTTTAGTATGAAATGTTTATGACAAAGAAAACGAGGATAGCTATGTATCCTCGTTTTTAAAAGGCAATCATGGCTCCCCGTTCATCAAAAACAGCACTCGGATTCCATGCGACTTCCCAAAGGTTTTTTTCAGGGTCTGCAAAGTAGGCAGTACGCCCACCCCAGAAGGCGTCACTTGGTTCTCTTAGAATGACCCCGCCAGCTTTACGGATTAGTTCGATAGTTGAATCTACTTTTCCTGGCTGCTCTACATTTATAGCAAATGTCACGGGGTGAAAAGTTTCAGGAGATTTTGGCAATTCAACGCCAGCATCCTTTGCCAGCTCTGCTATTGGAAAAAGTGTAAGCAGGACGCCGGCAGTTTTAAAGACAGCATATGTATCAGAGCTGGTCTCCGTTTCCTCCCAGCCCAGGGATTTGTAAAAAGCTCGAAGAACCGGTAAGTCATATGCACCGATCGTTAATAAGCTAATTCTTTGTGGGACCATCGTTTATTCCTCCATTTTATTATTGTTATTATTATTGTTCTTCATATGCGGATTGTCTCCCTCTTTATTTTCCTATTTATTTTCATAGGGAAACCTCCCAAAAACGAAAACAGTAAGATTTTAGAGTATAAGTCTTTTCGATAGTTTATTCTTTATTCTAAATGGTAAGATTTAGGTAAGGGATATCATAAGGATGCGAGGCTGAGGAATGACTATTTATATTGGGCTGTTACGGGGTATTAATGTTGGCGGGCATCACAAAATTAAGATGGCAGACTTAAAAAACCTATTAGAATCGCTGGGATTACAAAAAGTGAAGACATATATTCAAAGTGGTAATGTTTTATTTGAATCAGTAGAGGAAGCAGAACAACTTAGTAAGAAAATTGAGGAAGAACTAAATAATACCTTTGGTTTTCCAGTGCCGGTCGTTATAAGAACCGCGGAGGAACTACAACAGATTATCCAGGATTGCCCATATTCAACGGATATGTTAAGTGAAGGGGAAAGTGTCCAAGTTGCCTTTTTGGGAGGAGAACCTTCTAGAGAGGGTATCAACCACATGTACAGCTATAACAATGATTTAGAAGAGTGTAAAATTAAGGGGAAAGAAGTTTACTTCTACTTCCGTAAGAGTATCAGGGATTCTATGCTGGCAACACAGCTTCCCAAACTTCGCGTACCGGCAACTGTACGTAATTGGAAGACGGTTTTGAAGCTAGAGGATCTCTCAAAATCATTTTAAAAAGAGGTGCATACGAACATGAATTTAAATGAATGGTATCAAAAAGGGTTGAGTTCTGACGAGTACATCCACTCAATGAAGCAAAATAAAGAAGAAATGCTGACTATTTATGAGAAGTTTAACTTAACGGCCGAGGATCAAGGCAGGCTGGGAGCTTTAAAGGAGCAACAATTAAGGGTTATTGCACTGTCAGAGGATTGGTGCGGTGATGCGCTGCTCAATAACCCTGTTTTGATGAAGATTGCCGAGGCAGCGGGGATGGAACTTCGTTTTGTCCTTCGTGATCAAAACCTAGAATTAATGGACCAATATTTAACTAACGGCACATCCCGAGCGATTCCTATTTATGTTTTTATAAATAAGAAAGGTGAAGAAGTGGCGGTTTGGGGGCCGAGGGCAGCAGAGATGCAGGTGCTTGTGATGGAAAGGCGTGCAGGACTTCCGGACAAGGACGCACCAGATTTCCAAGAGAAGCAAATGGCGATGTATAAGCAGCTAAGAGATTCATATCTAACCAACGCTGCAATTTGGCAAACGGTTGCTGATAGCATCATATCTAAACTTTTATAAAAAAGAAGAGGGGACTTTAATTAGAAGGCCCCCCTTTTTAGTTACATCTTATAGCCGCCGCCGTTCTTTGGTGGAATGCGATCGTTTATCAGTTTTTTATCATTAATCTTCGGTTCAATGCCAAGGATGAAATTACGTATGTTGGAGCGGTGAAGATACAGTAAAAACAGTGAAAACACTAAGAAGATAAGTTCTAATTCCAGTTTAGGAGAGATAAGGGCATAAGCAAACATGCTAAGGCCAACAGAGATGGAGCCAATAAATACATATTTTGTTAGAAAGATTACTAAGAAAAAGCATACATAGGCGATGACCAGTAAAGGGATATTCGAAATCAACAGAGCACCAGCTGTAGTTGCAATCGCTTTGCCGCCTCGAAAACCTGCGAAAATGGGAAAACAATGACCAATGACTGCTGATAGGCCGAAGTATAGCGGCTCTGCATCAAGCTGAAAGTAGATTGGCAGATAAGCAGCTAATGAGCCTTTTGCCAGATCAATGAGGAGCACAACCACTGCCCATTTCTTACCGAGGACTCTAAGGGTGTTGGTGGCGCCGGGGTTTTTACTTCCGAGCTCGCGGATATCGACCCCGAAGAATAGCTTGCCCACAATTAGTGCGGTGGGGATGCTTCCAATTAAGTAGGAAGCTAAAAGCAGCGACCAAAACATTTACATCATTCCCTCATAACATATTTCTAATAGCATTCTAACATACTAGAGTGGTATTATTTTTATTTTGGTAAATTATCACAATTAGGAAGAAAAGGGAGTTCTCTATATGAAGCCGACAGATTTTGGCCAAGTTGCTAATAGCTATGCGCGTTCATGAGAAGATATACCTGTGAAATTAATGGTAGTCTCCAGTTGTAGAATCGGTTTCTTGGATAGGGAATCTGGATGAACCAGCTCGAAATGAAGCTCTCAAGGAATTGTTTAGCTCCATTTCTGAGAGGGAGCCGTTCAAGATACCGCATGAGTGTAGTTTGTATTTTACGATTATCACAATAGAAACGTTAGAGACGTGTGAGGATATTCCTCCACGTTTTTTTATTTGGGTTAATTAATGGGGGGATCCAGACTTTTACATTAGTCATGTTATGATGAAAAAAATCTTATAAATTTTTTAAAATATGTGTAGGGTTAATTCAGATAAGTTTCGTCTATTGTTGTGAAAGAAAAAAAGAAAGGGGGGGAGAACGATTAGTGACACAGTCTTAATTGAAAAAGTACTCGAGGGCAATGATCATGCCTTTCGTCTTTTGGTCGAGAAGTATCGCAATGATGTGTTCCGGACTGTCTTTGCGGTTCTTCGCGATCAAAAGGAGGCAGAAGACGCTGCCCAGGAAGTATTTATGAAAATTTACTCCTCTCTCCCCCAGTATGGAAATCAAGGGTTTAAAACGTGGATGACGCGGATTGCCGTTAACCATGCAATAGATGTTAAACGAAAACAGGCAAGACGAAGAGAGGATGTTGTGGAGGCACTCGAACAGCAGGTGCTGGGGACGCCAAAGGATAGTGTGGAAAAAGAAGTTATCGCCCAGGACCAGCGCCGCCTTGTTCAAAAAAAGCTGAATGAAGTTCCGGAGAATTACAGGGATGTGATTTACGGTTTTTACATAGCTGAAAAAAGCTATCAGCAAATGGCCGAGGAACAAAATGTTCAGGTGAAAACGATTGAGACCAAGTTGTACCGAGCGAGAAACTGGATAAAAAAGAATTGGAAGGAGGACGATTTTTCATGAAGCATTACAGTTACGAAGAATGGCAGCATTATGTGAAGGACGAACTTAGTGAAGACCGCCGCGAAGATTTGGAAAGTCATCTCTATACATGTGATCAGTGTCTAGAAGTTTACTTACAAGCTGTAACAGCAAATGAAACCTCCCTGCCAGTCCTTCCAGACGAACCAAATTTCACCGACCGTGTAATGGAAATGGGACCTTTCACAAATAAGAACATTAACAATGTGGAAATAGTTTTCTCGGTGCCTGTCACCCATAGTACTTTTAAGGGTGTGGAAATGGTGAATTCGGTGCCTGGCACCGAAAGGAAGCCGTTGTATCAGAGGGCAGGTTTTCATTATTTGCTGGCAGCGGCTGCGACTTTGCTTCTAATGTTTTCGGGGGCGTTTCAATCGCTTGCAACGTATGCTGGTTCTTTAGAGAAACCGATGATTCAGGAAAGGAAACCTAAGCCTTCTGTGACGGAAGGAGTTATTAATAAAACATTTGCATGGATGGATTCACTAGAAAAAAAGGAGGCAAATAAGAAATGAAAAGTTCAACCAAGGCATTAACACTATCCCTTTTTCCTGGCCTCGGACATATTTATTTCGGTAATATGGTGCGCGGGGTTCTGTATTTACTTTCGGTTGTTGGCCTGGCATTCGTTACCGTAATAGCCTTAATGAATAACACTCCAGAGGTTGCCATCTTAGCATTCATGGCGGGAATCTTTATTTATTTGATCAGTTTTATCGATATGGGCGTACAGGTCTCAAAACAAAAGAAGGCACGTCTCGCTGAAGGGGACACTGACCCTCAGAATCCTAACAAGGCTGCCCAAGACTCAGAGCGCTTTTATACGATTGTCCTCTCCTTTATCCCAGGACTTGGACACTTCCAAATTGGCCTTATGAATAGAGGATTAACGCTGCTAGGAGCGTTTCTAGGACTGGCTGTCATGGTCATCTTTGTAACATCCATGTCCAACCGCAGCGAGTTTATGGTTTTCTTGGCAGGACTGCCGATTATCTGGGTATATGGATTTTTTGATGCCGTTCAGCAAGTAAATAAAAAGCAGCGTGGAGAAGAGCTGATTGACCGAACAATCTTTGAGGACTTTGAAATGCGCCGGGAGGACGGAAAAAAGAGTAAATCGATTGCAACCTTTCTTTCGATTTTCCCTGGAGCGGGACACCTATATTTAGGCTTGCAGCGCCGCGGAATCCAGTTAATGGCTGCGTTCTTGTTCTCGATTTATATCTTAGACGTATTAAGACTGGGAATCTTCTTGTTCTTAATCCCGATCATTTGGTTCTATAGCTTCTTTGATGCCATGCAGAAGGTTTCAAGGTATGGGGTAGAAAAGGTCGAAGATGAACCAATTATCGCTTACTTCCTTAACCATCAAAAGTGGGTTGGAATCGGGCTTGTCTTGTTAGGGGTTTATTATTTATTGATGAACATCCTGCTGCCCGCCTTCTCACCGTTTATCAATCGATTAATCAATGTAGATATCATGTATTGGATTCAAGGCTATTTCCAAACCGCTCTTGTCTGTGTGTTGTTAATTGGCGGCGGAATCAAGCTTTTATCTGGCAGTAAACAAAAGAGGGAGGCAAAAAGCCATGAGTAAGTGGGGAAGCAGGATGGCTGGTGTAGTACTGATTGGAGCCGGAATTGGGTTTCTTTTTAGAAAAAGAAAGGGGGAGCATAAAGAATGAGGACTTGGCGCGTTGGAACGTTTTCAATGGGGGCCTCCCTTATTTTCCTAGGCCTCTTCCTTTTCTTTTCAAAGTTCCTCGGTTTAAACTTAGCGGAGGTGCTGATGGCTTGGTGGCCGGTATTACTAGTGGTTTTGGGGGTTGAAATTTTAGTCTATTTATTTCTTTCAAGACAGGAACAGCCCATATTAAAATATGATTTTCTAAGTATCTTCTTTGTCGGATTAATTGGTACTGCAGGTATTATCTTTGCGGTTATTAGCTCAGCAGGTGTGATGGGCAAGGTAGAAGAGGTGATGGCAAAAGAAGTCCGTTCCTATGATCTCCCGGCTTTTTCGTATAAAACGGATGACAGTATAAAACGTGTAGTAGTCAGATCTGTTGGGTATGATATGACGGTTGAGGCAACAGAAGACAAAGCGGTCTCGATGTTTGGCACATACAGAGTAGAAACGGCGAAAAAAACAGCTTTGCTAAAGAATGCGGACGATATTGTTATGGCCAATCAGAAGGGGGACACGCTCTATCTGAATTTTAAAATGCTGCCTGACGAAATGGGTCCGTTTAATTCACAGGGGATCGTGGCAGCAACTATTCTGGTTCCTAACAATGTAAAACTAGAAGTGGTAGGAAATAATAATTCACTTAGTCTTAAACCTCGCACTCTTGTGAACGACTGGAATATTGAAAGTTCATCAGCTGTAACGGTGAATGTGATGAAAAATAGTAATATGACGGTAGAGACCGTTGGTGTTGACCAACTGAGTGGGAAAGAGTGGAAAATCACAGAGGAACCGAAGGGCGAAGAGCATGATGCTGCTGGGCCAAAAAGCGCGGTATATCAATCTGGTGAGGGAAAATACCTGATTCATATTAGCAATGCGTATGAGGTTAAGCTGAACATAAATCAATAATCAGTTTACCAATATATTTGTAAGCTTGAATAATAATTGGTAGAATATAGAACTGACAACGCCAATTGTTATTTAATAAATAGGATGATGATTAATGAAAAGAGCACGACTGATATATAATCCTACTTCAGGACGGGAAATTCTGAAGAAGAATTTACCGGAAATCCTTGAAAAACTAGAAATCGCCGGCTATGAGGCATCCTGCCATGCTACAACAGGTGCAGGAGATGCAACGCAGGCGGCACGGCTGGCAGTGGAACGTCAGTACGATGTAGTCATTGCTGCAGGCGGCGATGGAACCATACATGAAGTAGTAAACGGCCTCGCTGAACAAGAATATCGACCAAAATTAGGAATTATTCCAGCAGGAACAACCAATGATTTTGCCCGAGCCCTCCAAATTCCAAGAGATATCGGAATGGCAGTGGATATCATTACAAAAGGGGAACTAATTCCCGTAGACATTGGCCGGATTAATGATCGTTATTTTATTAATATTGCTGGCGGCGGCCGGATAACCGAGATTACATATGAAGTGCCAAGCAAACTAAAGACCATGCTCGGGCAGCTTGCCTACTATTTAAAAGGAATGGAAATGCTACCGTCCATTAAAGCGTCAGATCTTCGGATTGAATATGATGGAAAGCTGTTTGAGGGGGAAGCCATGATGTTCCTTGTCGGGCTGACCAACTCAATCGGTGGATTTGAAAAGCTGGCACCGGACGCTTCGATTAATGATGGTTTATTCTCTTTGTTAATTTTGAAAAAGGTAAATCTGGCTGAGTTTATCCGGATTTCGTCACTAGCAGTTCGCGGTGAACATGTAAACGATCCAAATGTGATTTATACACAGGCTAATCGAATTAAGGTTTATTCCAGCGAAAAGGTCCAATTAAATTTAGACGGTGAATTTGGCGGTCTGCTTCCGGCAGAGTTTGAAAATCTATACCGTCATTTAGAAGTGTTTGTGCCTCTAGATGATATCCGTCCGAATGACCGTCCGACAGATTGGGTTACAGGTCAAAGATATAGTTAAGAAAAGCGCAAGCGCCTTGATTAGCCCCGACAAGCATAAGCCAATCCGGCCGAAAGGTTGCTTTTTAACCTTTTGAACGGATTGGCTGTAGACCATCGAGGGGCTAGGCGCTGGAGCTAGACAATTTTCAAAGTCAAAAACTTTTATACTTTCTTATCTTATAAGAAAAGTCCGTTCCTCGTGGAGCGGACTTTTTTCCACATTCTGTGTATAATGAGTGAAAGACTTTTTTAAGGAGGAATCCAGAAATGAGAGCCTTAATTAATATTGATTATACATATGATTTTGTTGCAGATGCCGGAGCATTAACCTGCGGGGTACCAGGGCAGCAGATTGAAGATGAAATTGTCGAGCTCACCAAGGAATTTATTGAAAATGGCGATTATGTGGTATTTGCCATTGATGTTCATGACAAGGGCGATCAATACCACCCGGAAACGAAATTATTCCCGCCCCATAATCTGAGAGGAACGGCTGGCCGTGATTTGTTCGGCGCTCTTCAGGGGGTGTACGATGATAATAAACAGCTTGAGAATGTGGCCTATATGGATAAAACCCGTTATTCCGCCTTTGCGGGAACAGACCTTGAAATTAAACTGCGTGAGCGTGAAATCACTGAGGTGCATCTTGTGGGCGTTTGTACAGATATCTGTGTGCTTCATACCGCGGTCGATGCCTATAATAAGGGATTCAATATTGTTGTCTATAAGGATGCTGTTGCATCTTTTAATCAAGCGGGTCATGAATGGGCGCTCGAGCACTTCGCACAATCCCTCGCTGCTATGGTGAAATAGATTTTTAAATGTTATGATAAGTTATATTTTTATTAAGCTGTAATAGTATTCCGGAGGTTTTATGATGAAACACATTTATCATGATGATAGTTTATCTCTGCATACCGATTTGTATCAGATTAATATGGCAGAGACGTATTGGAGAGATGGCATACATAATAAACGTGCGGTATTTGAGCTGTTTTTCCGCAAGCTGCCATTTGGAAATGGCTATGCTGTTTTCGCTGGCCTAGAAAAAGTGATTCAATTTATCCAAGGGTTTCGTTTTAGTGAAGAAGACCTTGAGTATTTGAAAAATGAAGTGGGTTACAAGGATGATTTCCTCGACTATTTAAAAAATATGCGTTTCACCGGGACGATTCGTTCTATGCAAGAAGGCGAGCTCGTCTTTGGTAATGAACCTATCTTACGGGTGGATGCACCGCTAGGCGAGGCGCAAATCATTGAAACAGCGTTACTTAACATTGTGAACTATCAAACATTAATTGCGACCAAGGCATCTAGAATGAAGCAGGTTGTTGGTGATGCGGTGGCGATGGAATTTGGAACAAGACGGGCACAGGAGATGGATGCAGCCATTTGGGGAACGAGAGCAGCCTATCTGGCAGGCTTTGACTCGACCAGTAACGTGCGTGCAGGAAAACTATTCGGCGTTCCGGTTTCTGGTACACATGCGCATGCTATGGTCCAAGCCTATAAGGATGAATATACAGCTTTTCACAAATATGCGGAAACACATAAAGATTGTGTCTTTTTAGTGGATACATATGATACTCTTCGCCTTGGAGTGCCAAATGCCATCAAGGTGGCAAGAGAGTTGGGCGATAAGATTAATTTCATCGGCATTCGCCTTGATAGCGGTGACCTTGCTTATCTATCCAAAGAGGCTCGTAAAATGCTGGATGAAGCTGGTTTTCCAGACGCGAAAATTGTAGCATCAAGTGACCTTGATGAGTATACGATTATGAGTTTGAAAGGGCAAGGGGCAAGGATTGACAGCTGGGGAATTGGGACCAAGTTGATCACGGCCTATGATCAGGCTGCCCTTGGTGCGGTATATAAAATTGTGGCGATTGAAGATGGAAATGGTGAATTAGAGGATACCATTAAAATTTCCTCTAATCCGGTGAAGGTGACGACTCCGGGGATGAAAAAAATTTACCGGATTATTAATAATACCAATAACCATGCCGAAGGGGATTATATTACGATGGAAGATGAAGTGCTGCCGGAAAAACGGCTGCGCATGTTCCACCCAACGCATACGTTTATTAATAAAGTGGTAACGAACTTTACGGCAAAAGAACTCCAGGTGGACATATTTACTAACGGAGAGCTTGTATATGAAGTCCCTTGTTTGGAAGAGTCTCGTGACTATTTAAAGCAAAACCTTGATAGTCTTTGGGATGAATATAAGCGTACGATGAATCCGGAAGAGTATCCCGTTGACTTGAGTCAAAAGTGTTGGGATAACAAGATGAGAAATATTGAAGAGGTAAAAGAAAAAGTGGCTGCGATGAAAGCAGAGGAATAATGTTTAGGACGTCCTGAAATTGGGGCGTCCTTCTTAATGGCTGAAAATACACAACTCCGCGGAAATATGTTCAGATTCGACGGGAAAATTAGAATTTTAGGCGGAATAAAGGTAAAATCGACGGAATTAATAAGGATTGACGTGGAATTATCACAGAACCCGCGGAATCGCGTCACCTCATAAGCATCATTTCGTGTTCCAACCCAATGTATGTTACAATCTTTCTAGTCAATTCGGAGAAAAGGAAGAAATAAATGAACAAAACGATCCCAGTAACTAAAAATGAATTTATAGATGTAGTGTTTGAGGATTTAACCCATGACGGGGCAGGAGTAGCAAAGGTAGATGGGTATCCATTATTTGTCCCAAACGGTTTACCCGATGAAAAGGCTAAAGTGAAGGTAATCAAAACCGGTAAAAGCTATGGTTTTGGAAGATTAATCGAGCTTTATGAAAAAAGCCCGTACCGGGTTGAAATTCCGAGTAGTGAACGTCATAAATACGGCGGTTGCCAGCTCGAGCATATCAGCTATGAAGGCCAGCTAAAATATAAGGAAAATCAAGTCCGTGAAGTGCTAACTCGAATCGGCAAACTTGAAGATGTCATCGTTCATCCGATCCTTGGTATGGAAAATCCTTGGCATTATCGAAATAAAGCACAGGTGCCCGTTGGCGAAAAAGACGGCCAACTGATTGCTGGTTTTTTTAAACCAAGGAGTCATGAAATTGTCGATACCGATGAAAGCCTAATCCAGTTGCCGGAAATTAATGAGGCCGTTCAGACAATCAAAGAGATCTGCAGCAGGCTTGCTATCCCTGCTTATCAGGAGGAATCACATAAAGGAGTCCTCCGTCATATTATGGCACGCTTCGGAAAGCAGACGGGCGAGCTTATGGTTGTGCTGATTACGAGAACCGCAGAATTACCACAAAAAGATAAGCTGGTTGAAGAAATCATAGCACGGCTGCCAAAGGTGAAATCAATTGTTCACAATGTAAACTCTAAACGTACTAATGTTATATTGGGTGAAAAGACGAAGGTTTTATGGGGAAGTGAGATCATTTACGATTATATTGGCGAAGTGAAATTTGCCATCTCCGCTTTGTCGTTTTACCAAGTTAATCCTGTCCAAACAAAGGTGCTTTATGACATGGCCCTGGAGTATGCTGATTTGAGTGGTGAAGAAACCGTAATTGATGCTTATTGCGGAATCGGGACGATTTCTTTATTTTTAGCACAAAAGGCTAAAAAAGTTTTCGGAGTAGAAGTGGTGCCAGAAGCGATTGAAGATGCCAAGCGAAATGCGGAGTTGAATGGACTAGCCAATGCCGAGTTTGCTGCCGGAGAAGCAGAGGTTGTGATTCCAAAGTGGTACAAGGAAGGTAATATTGCGGATGTGCTCGTGGTTGACCCGCCTCGTAAAGGCTGTGATGAGGCGTTGCTGCAGACAATTATTGATATGAAGCCTAAGAAAGTGGTCTATGTATCCTGTAATCCTGCGACGCTCGCCAGGGATTTACGAATCCTTGAGGATGGCGGCTACAAAACGGTTGAGGTGCAGCCGGTTGATATGTTCCCAATGACTACACACGTCGAATGCGTCTCGGCTATGATTTTAAAAGAAGATGCAGGAACCCAGTAAGGGATTTCCTGCTTCTATTCAATTTTGGGACCACAAACGAGGAGTTACTCCCTAAATGGAGAAACTCCTTTTTCCCATTTAGTTTTATTTTAGAATTTATACTTCAATTTTTCTTTTTCAAAACTACTTTCACTTTTCTCAAATCGAAGCCCTTACTTGTGTTTACTTCTAAGTTTTACTTAGTCAGAGTGTTCCACTAATAAGTAATAAGTATAACGTATTCTAATCTTCGAAAAAAATAGTTTTTTTATTTTAATTTATTAATTTTAAAATTTTCGCAATTATTCCGAAATTCATATTGTAAATTGGTAAAATAGCACATATAATCAAAAATGAGCATAAAAAACCAAATTCATTCAAAAATGATCTAAAACGGTCAAATGTCGCATTTCAAATGAATTGGAGGGAAACGATTCTATGTACGGTATAGAAAGAAAATCGGCCATATTAGAGTTACTAAACAAGAATGCTAGAGTTGATGTACAAGAATTAAGTCAGCACTTCGACTTGTCTGAATCAACAATTCGTAGGGACTTAAAGGAACTAGAGGAAGCACAATTGTTAAAAAGAACGCATGGTGGGGCTGTCTTGTTCAAAAGTGTGACCTTCGAACCGACTTACATTGAAAAAGAAGTGCAGTTTCAAAAAGAGAAAAGGGCTATTGCAAAGGAAGCGGCTAAACTTATTGAGAACGGTGAAAGTATCTTGCTCGATTCGGGTACGACAACTTATTATCTTGCTCAAGAACTAAGAAACTTTTCGAGCTTACAGGTGGTTACCAATTCAATATTATGTGCCAACGAATTAAAGGATGTATCTGGAATTGAAGTCTTATTATGTGGTGGTTCTTTGCGTTCAGAAACACTAGCGTTGGTTGGTCCATTGGCTGAAAACAGCTTTAATCAAATTTGTGTAGACAAATCGTTTATTGCTACGAATGGCGTTGATGTAGAAAATGGCTTAACAACCCCAAATTTAATTGAGGCATCAACGAAAAAGAAAATGATTGATTGTGCGGAAAAGGTTATTCTCATTACTGATCATACTAAAATAGGTCAAGTAAGTTTTGCGAAGTTTGCGGATATTCATGAGATAAATTATTTAATAACCGATAATGCTGCACAAAAGACCGTACTTAACCGCATTGAGGAATCAGGAATTTCTGTTCGAGTAGTCTGACTTTTCCCCCATAGGTAAGGATCTACTATCAGATAAAAGCAAAAAATGAAGGCGCTTAATGAAAGCGTTTTTAAAAAATATCCACACTATTTTTAGGAGGTGATGCTTATAGAGTTGTGAAAATAATAGAAGAGATTTTAAACGTTTTAATTAACTTGTTTTTTGGGTGAGAAAAACGAAAGAATCACAAAAAAGGTTACGATTTAGGGCAACCACGACCAAATGGAAAAAAGCCCAAAATCATAACCCAGCCTGAGTATATCTAAAATTAATACTAATTTTAGCACTCATTTTTTATACTACGGTATTACAGATTTTATTACAAGAATTGTGTTTTGCTATAAGTATCTATTACTTTACAAAACTATATTTAGGAGGAATTACCAACCATGAAAAACTTTAAAATTTTTAACATAGTATTATTAATTTTAACTTTATGCTTTTTAGGTGCATGCAGCAATAATGAAAGCGCTTCTAATGGAGGTAAAACAGATAACAAGTCTAATACTGAAAAAAAGCTAAAGATTGGTTTAACAGTTCCAAATTTAAGTAATCCATTCTTTGTAGCGATGTCTAAAGGGGCTAAAGAAGTTGCTTCTAAGTATAATGCTGAAGTAACGACTGTAAGTGCGGATCAAGATCTTGCTAAACAAACTGCACAAATTGAAGACTTTATCACAAAAAAAGTTGATTTAATATTATTAAGCCCATTTGATTCTGCTGGTATTGCTGGTGCAGTTAGTGAGGCAAAAGCAGCAGGTATTCCGGTTGTTGCTCTTGATGGATTTGCAGAAGGAGGCATTGACTCAGTGGTTATGTCTGATAACGTTCAAGCAGGTAAATTAGCTGCGGAGTACCTTGTAAAACAACTTAATGGAAAAGGTAATATTGTTATTATTGATGGACCTCCTGTTTCAGCAGTGACAGACCGAATTAAAGGTTTTAACGAAGTAATTAAAAAATATCCAGATATCAAGGTTGTTGCTAAACAAAATGGTGAGGGTAATCGTGAAAAGGCTCTTACCGTAATGGAAGGTACACTAACAGCAAACAAAAAAATCGATGCAGTATTTACAATAAATGATGAAGAGGCTGTTGGAGTACAAATTGCTCAAGAACAAGCTAGTAGACAAAATGAATTCTTTGTCGTAAGTGTTGACGGTGCGCCTTCTGCGGTTGATGCGTTGAAAAAAGGCGGAAGCTTTGCTGGTACTTCAGCACAATTCCCGAATCAAATGGTTATTGATGGTGTTGCTTTAGCATTAAAAGTCATTGATGGAAAGAAAGTTGACTCAAAAGTTCTTATTCCAACTAAATTTATCACTAAAGATAATGTTGATTCCTATAGTGGCTGGTAATTGATTTCCCTCTAGTGGAGGTAAAATATGGTGCTCTATCTGGAGCACTATATTTATATCCTAGTAAAATAGGGCTTAAAAAGAGACTTAGGGAGTGGCACTAATGGCAGTATTTCAGGTTCAAGAACAAATAAATCGTCGTCTACCAGAGAGTCAGTTACCCATCCTTAGGATGAAGGCGGTTACGAAGAAGTTTTCCGGTGTCAAGGTGTTGCAAAACGTTAATATCGAACTCTATAAAGGGGAAGTTCATGCCTTGATGGGGGAGAATGGTGCAGGAAAATCTACTTTAATGAAGATCATGGCCGGAGTGTATCAGCCTGATGGAGGAACGATTGAATATAAAAGTCAAGAAGTACATTGGAATAATCCAATGGAGGCAAGAAATAATGGGATCAGTGTTATTCACCAAGAAATAAGCCTTTCACCTAATCTGTCCATTGGTGAGAATATTATGATGGGGACAACATTTAAGAAAAATAGGCTGGGCCTAATAAAATGGAATGATATTTATGAAAATGCTGCCCAAGTTTTAAAATCCATAGGATCTTCCTTGGATCCTCGAGCGGATGTTTCCACCTTAAGTGTGGCCCAACAACAAATGGTAGAGATTGCTCGAGCTTTATCACTTAATTCTGAGATTTTAATTATGGATGAACCGACGGCATCTCTGACAGATAAAGAAATAGAAAAGCTTTTTGGCATCATTGAAGGATTAAGAAGAAAAGGCGTAGCTATTGTTTATATCTCTCATCGAATGGATGAGATTTTTAAAATTTCAAATCGCTTTACAGTTCTTAGAGACGGTCATTGGGTTACAAGTGGACCAATTTCGGATACAAATCCCGAGAATCTAGTAAAACTAATGGTAGGAAGAGAGTTAAATGAGCTATTTGTAAGAGAAAGAATTAAAAGTAATGTTAGGTCTGAACAAAAACCAGTCCTTGAGTTAAAAAATGTCTCTGACAAGAAGTTTGTAAAGGGAATATCGCTGAAAATCTACCCTGGTGAAATTGTGGGCTTAGCAGGCCTTGTCGGTGCGGGACGGACTGAGCTGATAAGAACTATCTTTGGACTATCCGAACTGTCAGAGGGTCAAATAATTTTGGATGGCCAGCAGGTTCATATAAAAAGTCCGATTGACGCAATAAAACTTGGCATTGCTCATGTTCCTGAAAGCAGGAAGGAACAGGGGTTATTGCCAAACTTATCCGTAAAAGAAAATATACTGATGGCACAATTGCCAGCCTATCGTAAATTTAAACTATTGCAGTATAAGCAAATGAATCGTGATGCGGATCGATACATTAAAGAACTTGGAGTAAGAACGGCATCAAAGGAACAAAATGTTATGGGCCTTAGCGGGGGAAATCAACAAAAGGTTGTTATTGCTAAATGGTTATCTATTGGTCCTAAAATACTGCTGCTTGACGAACCGACCCGTGGTGTAGACATAGGTGCAAAGACTGAGATTCATAAAATCATAAGTAAATTAGCAGAACAAGGGCTAGCTGTATTGATGATTTCTTCTGAATTACCAGAAGTATTAGGAGTTAGTGATCGGATTTTAGTGATTCATGAGGGTAAACTAAGAGCTGAACTATCTCGTGATGAAGCTACACAAGAAAAAATTATGTACTATGCTACAGGAGAGGTTAAATAATGAATACAAACTTACAAATGTCAAGTCCATCCGTAGTTTCATTCAAGGCACGGTCAAAACAGATTTTTAATCAGCTGGGCATGGTAATAATTCTTGCCTTATTAATCATAGTTATGATTATTTTTGCACCGAATTTCACAGACTCAAGTAATATCTTAAACGTACTAAAGCAGAGTTCAATCACTGCCATTCTGGCAGCTGGGATGACTGTAGTTATATTAACAGGAGGAATTGATTTATCGGTAGGCTCAACCCTTGCATTGAGCGGTGTAATATCTGTATTACTATCAAATGCCGGAACTCCTCCAGTTATCGCTATGTTAGTAGGAGTTGCTGTAGGATATGTTGCTGGGGCTATTAATGGATTTTTAACAGCTGTACCTAAGTTGCCTGCCTTTATCGTGACGCTTGGAAGTATGACCTACCTGAGGGGGTTGGCTTATGTTATAACCGGCGGATATCCTGTAGTTTTGGCATCAAAGCAGTTCAAGTTCATTGGAGCAGGTCAAATTCTGGGGATTCCTACTCCAATTTATGTGATGGCAATTGTTTATATCATCATGTTAATCGTTTTAAAGTATACGATGTTCGGGCGCCATGTTTATGCTATTGGCGGTAATGAAGAAGCTGCACATCTTACAGGGATTAAAGTTAATCGCACCCTGATTAATGTATATTCGATCAGTGGCTTACTCGCCGGTGTTAGTGGCGTTGTGATGGCAGGACGTTTGTTCTCAGGGCAGCCCATGGTAGGAATAGCATTTGAGCTAGATGCGATCGCAGCTGTCGTACTAGGTGGTACTAGTTTTGTAGGGGGACGTGGCCGTATACAAGGAACTATCATTGGGGTTTTGATTGTGGCTGTGTTAACGAATGGAATGACTTTGCTTAACGTGGATTATTACTGGCAACAAGTTGTAAAAGGGATAGTTATTGTTATTGCCGTGCTTCTTGATAGATTACGAAGCAGAACTTAAATTAGTTCCATTTCAAATAAAAAGCCAGAAGAGTAGTCTTCTGGCTTAATAAATTTTAGAATATAGGAGAGGTTCAAATGTATGATGTAACAGCTCTGGGAGAGTTATTAATTGATTTAGCTCCTTATAACTCTTCTCAGCCTGGCAAAGTTGTCTTTGAAAGAAATCCTGGTGGTGCCCCGGCCAATGTATTAGCGGGCTTAACCAAATTAGGCAAGAAGACTTGTTTCATTGGTAAGGTAGGAGATGATCAATTTGGACATTATTTAAAGCAAGTTTTATTAGATACAAACATATGCTGCGAAGGATTATCCTTTACCCAAAAAGCAAATACTACGCTGGCATTTGTTCATTTAGATGAATATGGTGACCGCTCATTCAGCTTTTATCGAAATCCCGGTGCGGATACCAAGTTAACAGAGGATGACATTAATGAAAATATCGTAGCTCAAACCAAAATTTTTCATTTTGGATCTCTTTCCCTCACTAATGAACCAGCTGCCACTACCACTCTAAAGACAGTCCAATTAGCAAAAGAACAAGGGAAAGTTGTTTCCTATGATCCTAATTTAAGGGCTTTGCTTTGGAAGAATCTAGAGCATGCAAAGAAAATGATTAAAGAGGGATTGAAATATGCAAACATCGTAAAGCTTTCGGAGGAAGAGTTGGAATTCATTACTGGAAAGGCAGATTTAGAAAAAGGAACAAGACAACTCGTTGAACAGTATAACACAGAACTTATATTTGTCACTTTAGGAGCAGAAGGCTGTTTTTATCGAAAAGGGGAGAATATAGGGAAATTTAAATCCTTCAAAGTGAATCCAGTTGATACAACAGGTGCGGGAGATGGCTTCTTTAGTGGCGTTTTATATAAATATTTAGAAAAAAATAAATCTATTGCTGATTTAAACATCGATGATATGGAAGAAATTATTATATTTGGAAATGCGGTTGGAGCAATTGTCACAACAAGGAAAGGTGCAATATTAAGCATGCCTTCTATGGAAGAAGTTAAGAAACTAATGGATAATCAAAATTAGTAACTGTTTTACATGCTACTTTTTATCCAACTCTTTGATTGAAAAGAAGGCGCTAAGTCTAATATATTAATAATAGTAAAAGAGGAAGGAAGCAATTTTAAAAAAACTAGTTCTAAACATAATAGATGATGAGGTTTTAGTATGACAAATGAAAAAAAGCAGTTGTCACCAGAACAACGTGAAGAAATACTCAGCACATTGAAGGCTCGTTTTGAAAAAAACATGAATCGCCATCAAGGAATTGAATGGGCTAAAGTACAAGCAAAGCTAGAAACAAATACTGAAAAACTGTGGTCGCTTAATGAAATGGAAAGAACTGGCGGTGAACCGGATGTTATTGTTCATGATAAAGAGGCGGGCGAATACATTTTTTATGATTGTTCATCGGAAAGTCCTAAAAGCCGCAGAAGTGTTTGTTACGACCGTGAAGCACTGGAGTCAAGGAAACAGCACAAACCACAAAACAACGCTATAGATATGGCTGCTGACATGGGCATTGAGGTTTTAACGGAAGAGCAATACCGGGAGCTGCAGAAACATGGAAATTTCGATACTAAAACATCGAGCTGGGTGAAAACACCTGCTAATATTAGAAAACTCGGTGGGGCCATCTTTTGTGATCGTCGCTACAACACTGTCTTTGTGTACCACAATGGAGCAGAATCCTACTATGCTGCTAGGGGTTTCCGTGGCTCGCTAAGGGTCTAAATTTTGGTGTGAAACGCTGCCCAGTGAGGGGACAGGTGGCTTATACCCAAGGGGATGGATTTCGCCATAGGGTTATATCACCAAAACTCTTTTGTTATTTTGTATAAGAGTTATGTGATATCGCACGTCTAGTGTGTATCACAACTCATTTTAAGAAAGGCAACTGACCCATTTGGGTGTTGCCTTTCTTCGTTTCCTGTAACGGATGACCCATACTAGAAAACATTTTAGCTAAGGAGTGATGAAAATGGCACGTGTTTTATTTATTAATGCCGGTTCGGAAGGACATATCAATCCAACTATTGGAGTTGTGCAAGAGCTTATTTCGCGCGGCGAAGAGGTAGTGTACTTTACGATAGAGGCTTTTCGAGAGCGAATTGAGAAGACGGGAGCTACTGTACGAACGTTGGATGGTCAAAAAGTTATAACAGCCTTTATGTCGGGTGGAAGAAATTATTTACTTGAAAGAATTAACGGTCTTTTACTTACGGCAGATATTGTTATACCTAGCGTGCTTGAACAGATTGAAGGAGAACATTTTGATTACATCATCCATGATTCCATGTTTGGTTGTGGACGTATACTTGCCCAAATCCTTAAGCTTCCGGCAATCAATTCTTGTACTTCCTTTGCGCAGACAAAGGAATCATTCGATAAAATGTTGGAACAGCTTTCTAAAAACATTCCTACAGAAGTGGTTATAGAAATAAACGATGAATATCAAAGCCTGACGGCAATGGTGAAGGAAAAATATGATGTCGAGATTGATTCTCCTTATGAAGTTTTTTGCAATCCGGCACCACTTACAATCGTTTATACAACTAGGGAGTTTCAACCTTTTGGAGAAGCATTTGACCAAACTTACAAATTTATCGGTCCATCCATCTCTACACGATTCATTCAAGAAAACTTTGACATTACCTCAATCCAGGGAAAAAGACCAATTTATATTTCACTGGGTACGGTTTTTAACCAAGCCATTGATTTTTATAAGCTTTGTTTTAGGGCATTTGGGAACACTGATCATACCGTTGTCATGTCGATTGGGGAAAAAGCTCAACTATCTGATTTAGGGGAGATCCCTAAAAACTTCATTGTAAAAAATTATGTTCCACAAACGGAGATACTGAGGTATACTAAATTGTTTATTACACATGGTGGAATGAACAGTACCCATGAAGGTCTCTATTACGGGGTTCCGCTCATTGTAATCCCACAAAGCGCGGATCAGCCGATCATTGCCAGGCAAGTTGCCAATATCGGTGCCGGTATTAAATTACAAATGGATGGCTTGACAGCGAATCAACTACGTGAAGCCGCAAATCATGTGTTAAGCAGCCCATCTATCCATAATGCTGTTTCAAATATCAGGGAATCGTTTCAAAAATCGGGTGGATATCACCAAGCTGGTAATGAGATTTTTGAATTTAAAAGTAAATATAATATTAAAATATAAAAGATTCTCTGCTGAGTGTGAACTCACCAGCTCCTTACAGTGCCCTATATACTCCACATAAGTCGAGGCTGTTGTAAAGTTTGGATTTAAATAAATAAGTAAGAAATAGGAGGTCCATCGATGGACAATAATGATATACTAATTCGGTTGCGATATGCGCTAGAAATAAAAAATAAAGAAATGGCAGAGATCTTTAAACTTGGCGGTGTGGAAGTAACCGTACCAGAAGTAATACAAATCCTTACAAAATCAGATGACGATTATGAAGATGACTATCAAATAAAGTGTAATAACAGTATGTTCGATTCATTTTTAAATGGATTTATTATTTTTAAAAGAGGCATACAAGAGCCCAAACCGGGACAGTCTACTACACCGGAGCCGGCTTCACCAAAAAGCGCTAACGTTAATAATCTCCTATTAAAGAAAGTAAAAATTGCCCTATCTTTAACGACCGAGGATATGTTGGAAATATTCGAATTGGCTGGAATCAGGGTATCAAAAGGAGAACTCAGTGCTTTGTTAAGAAAAGAAGGGCATAAAAATTATAAAGAATGCGGAGATAAATTCGCTCGTAATTTCTTAAAAGGACTAGCGATTAAATACAGGGGTTAATGCACCAAAGGTGATAAGATGATACATACGTACAGGGGTAAGACTATTCGTTTTGAAATAAAGTACAAAAACCGAACATCCATAGGAATGACGATCGATAGCTATGGAAATCTAGAAGTCCAGGCTCCGAAAGGGACTCCTGATGAGAGAGTGCTTCAGTTATTAGAGCAAAACTGGGAACATATTCAGCAAAAGTTAAAAGAGATGCAGGATAGGCTTCATGGACCCCAGAAAAAGCTCTATGAGCCTGGTGAGAGTTTTCTCTATTTAGGAAACACTTATCCTATACAATTTTGTGAAAACAAAAATATTAAGCAGGACTATGTGGTGTTTGAAGGAGAAACGTTACACATCTATGTGAAGCAGCTAGAGGATGAGATCATAAAACAAGCTCTAAAGCGCTTCTATTATCAGCAGTGTAAAGCACTAGTTGAGAAGAGTATCAGCTCCTATCAAAGCCACTTTAAAACAAAACCACGTTCTATACGGATCACGGATAGCAAAAGTACCTGGGGAACCTGTGATTCAAGACAGCAGTTAACATTTAATTGGAGGCTGGCAATGGCACCACGTGAAGTCGTTGACTATGTAGTCGTTCATGAAATGTGCCATATGGTCCATCTGAATCACGACCGCTCTTTTTGGCGGCTTGTTGGAAAAATAATGCCCGATTATAAGGAAAAGGAAAACTGGCTGGCATTATCAAATTGGAAAATGACTGTATAAAAGTAATTTTCTTGTTAATTTTCACCAGTACTCCAATATTAAATAAAGCATCTGCATTATGCAGGTGCTTTTTAACATAAAAAACACATCTTCCCAAATTGCAGAAAGATGTGTCATTTGTTTAAACCTAATTACCAATTAGATGTAGACAAAAGTCTAAATCGGCCTGTAAATGACTTTTCATTAGCATTTCAGCTTTTTCACCGTCTCTTGCCTTAATGGCTTCATAGATTTCTTCGTGTTCATCAATGAGATGGGGACGGTTGTAAAATACAACGGTTTTACGGAAAAGATAAATCGTAGATTGCATCCGGTCAATAATATCAATCATAACTGGATTATTGCTGGCGTTAACAATAATTTCATGAAAGCGTTCATTAGCACGCATGATCTCTTCGACTGTACCTTTCCTTCCAATCTCAACACAGTTATACAGAGATTCCAGTTCGTCTTCCTTCAGATAGGATGCTGCACATTTTGCTGAAAAGCCCTCCAATAGAATGCGGACTTGAAACATATTTCTCAAATCCTTTTCGGTAGGCTTAACCACCCTCTTATTCACAATAAGCCCTTCTTGTTCTAATTTACGAATGGACTCACGTATAGGGGTCCTACTCACACCTAATTCAGCAGCAACCTTTTCTTCAACGATCTTGGTCCCTCCAGGAAGCTCTCCATTTAAAATCCTATCACGAATAATTTCATAGGATTGATGGAAAGCAGGACGAGAACGATCACTTCCTAACAAAGATTTCACCTCAAATATGATTTCACTACTTAAAATTATCTTACCAAATTTAAAGACAAAAAAATACCAAATTCATCTTATACCCATAATTTAGTATACACTAAATAAATTTTTGTATACAAAAATAAATAAAATTGTATACAAAATAAAAAAGTTAGTATACAATGACAAATGTAATCACTAATTGAAAGCGGTTGCGATGGTTCTGAGAGACGCAATTAGCTTATTGTATATTAAATGAAAAGAAATCAAGGAGGAATAAAGATGGAACGAAAAGTTGGCTTTATTGGACTTGGAATCATGGGAAAACCTATGTCATTTAACCTTATGAAGGCAGGGCATACACTGACTGTTTTTGATCTTAATCACGAGGCGGTAAATAGTTTAGTAGAGGCTGGAGCAGCAGTAGCAGCATCACCTAAAGAAGTGGCAGAAAAAAGTGATGTCATTATTACCATGCTGCCAGCTTCCCAACACGTGAAACAAGTTGTTACAGGTGAAAATGGCATTTTAGAAGGAGCAAAAGATGGTTCCGTCATCATTGATATGAGTTCTATTACTCCTGAAGTATCAAGAGAACTTGCAGCCGAAGCAGCGAAAAAAGGTGTAGGAATGCTTGATGCACCTGTAAGCGGCGGGGAACCGAAAGCCATTGATGGTACGTTAGCCATCATGGTTGGCGGTAAGGAAGATGTTTTTGAAAGCGTTCAATCCGTTCTTTACGGCATGGGAAAGGATGTAACCTTAGTAGGTGATAATGGTTGTGGTGTAACGGCAAAACTTGCTAATCAGATTATTGTAAACCTTAACATTGCCGCTATGTCTGAGGCACTTGTATTAGCAGCAAAGGCGGGTATTAATGTTGAAAAAATGTACCAGGCCATCAGAAGCGGGCTTGCAGGAAGTGCAGTGCTCGATGCAAAGGTCCCAATGATCTTAGACCGGAACTTTGTTGCAGGTGGCAGCATTGCTATCAATATGAAAGACATAACCAATGTAATGGATACAGCCCATGAAATCGGTGTTCCATTACCGCTATCAAGCCAATTATTAGAGATTTTCCATGCGTTAAAGGTGGATGGAAAAATAAAAGACGATCATGGCAGCATTGTTAGGTATTATGAAAAACTTGCAAATGTTGAAGTAAAGAGGGTTTAAAACATGAATGAGACAAAGCTCGTATCCGTAGAAATTCTTGAAACTCTTCCTGAAGTAAACCGTGTACAAGTTGATCATTTGCTTACGGAAGCACTAAAGACTTTGAATAAAAAAATTATTGTCCTGGATGATGATCCAACGGGTGTACAAACAGTCCATGACATTTCAGTTTTTACAGATTGGTCGCTTGAAAGCATTGAACAGGGATTTAATGAAGAACAGTCCATGTTCTTTATCTTGACCAATTCAAGAGGGTTTACAGCAGAAGAAACTGAGAAGGCCCACCGTGAAATGGCGGAGAATATTCTAACAGTAGCTTCGAAATTAAACCGGGAATTCATGATTATCAGCCGTGGAGATTCAACTTTAAGAGGCCACTATCCTTTAGAAACAAATGTTTTAAAGGAAACGATTGAGACTGCTTCTGATTTGAAAATTGATGGCGAAGTAATCCTGCCTTTCTTCAAAGAGGGAGGGCGCCTTACCATTAATAACATTCACTATGTTCAGTACGGTGAGGAGCTTGTACCTGCCGGCGAAACAGAATTTGCCAAGGATCGCACCTTTGGTTACACAAAATCTGATTTAGGCGAATGGATCGAAGAGAAGTCTAATGGAGAATTTACTGCTGAAAATACATTATATATTTCACTTGAACAGCTTCGTTCATTGCAGATTGGAAAAATAACCGAACAGCTTCTTCAAGTGGACAATTTTAATAAAGTAGTAGTCAATGCGGTTGATGAGGCGGATGTAAAAATCTTTACCATTGCTTTAGTACAGGCTATCAACGGCGGTAAGAACTTCTTATTTAGGAGTGCAGCCGCTCTTCCAAAAGTTATCGGAGGAGTGAGCAATAAACCGCTGCTCACTAGAGCAGAATTAGTGGGAGAAGAAACAGGGAATGGCGGATTAATTATTATTGGTTCCCATGTGAAAAAAACGACCGAACAGCTGGAAGAGCTTAAAAAGTTAAGTGCCATTGAATTTATTGAGTTTAATAGCCATTTAGTTTTACAGCCTGAAGCATTTCAGAAAGAATGTGACCGGGTAATTGAAACAACTGAAGCTCTTATTAGTTCCGGTAAAACCGTTGCTGTTTATACCAGCAGAGAGCGTCTTGACCTTGGGGAAGGCAAAAAGGAAGAAGAATTAAAACTCTCCGTTTCGATTTCAGATGCGGTCACAAGTATCGTCACTAGATTACAAGTTAGACCGAACTTTCTCATTGCAAAAGGCGGGATTACCTCAAGTGATGTTGGGACAAAAGGCTTGAAGGTGAAGAGAGCAACAGTCGCTGGTCAGATTCGTCCTGGTATCCCGGTGTGGAGAACAGGGGCTGAAAGCAAGTATCCTGGTATAGCTTATGTCATTTTTCCAGGTAACGTAGGGTCCAAAACAGATTTAAAAGAGGTTGCTGAAATTTTAAGCGGTAACTAGAATTTCTAAAAGGACGCCAATTATGATTGGTTGGCATCCCCTTAAACAAAGGAGAAGATGGAGAAAATGCCAATAGTATATATCTGCATAGGGGTAGCATTATTACTATTATTGATGGTGGTTTTTAAGTTAAACGCATTCATCTCGTTGATTGTAGTCGGATTGCTCGTAGGTATAATGGAAGGAATGTCACCAGTCGAAGCGATGACATCCATTACAACCGGTTTGGGCGGCACCTTGGGAAATCTAGCTTTAGTGATTGTATTTGGGGGTATGATTGGGAAACTGATGGCTGATTCCGGAGGTGCTCAGCGAATCTCTGTTACCTTAATCCGTGCATTTGGCAAGAAGCGAGTGCAGTTAGCAGCTGTTCTTACTGCATTTGTTGTTGGAATCGCTTTATTTTTTGAAACAGGCGTTGTTGTTTTAATTCCATTAGTATTCACGATTGCCGCAGAAGCGGGTGTTCCCATCCTATACATTGGAATGCCGGTTATCGCAGCGTTAATTACTATGCACGGCTTTGTGCCGCCGCATCCAGGGCCAACTGCGGTTGCGGGCATCTATCAAGCAAACCTTGGTAAGACATTATTATATGGGATTATCATCGCTATTCCTGCTGTTATTATTAGCGGACCATTATATACGAAGTTATTTAAAAAGGAAGATTTAGAAGTAGAGATTCCAAAAGGTCTTTTTACACCAAAACACTTTAAAGAAGAAGAAATGCCGGGATTTGGTATTAGTATGTTTACTGCTCTTATTCCAGTTATTCTTATTGCCTTCCAGGCTATTGTAGAAATAGTAGCACCAAAATCAGGTCTTTTACCTGCTGCTCAATTTTTAGGTAATCCTGGTGTTGCGCTATTAATTTCTGTAATCGTTGCCATTTTTACATTTGGTCTTAACCGTGGTAGAAAAATGCCGGAACTGATGAATTCACTTACAGCATCGATTAGTAGTATTGCAGTAATTTTATTGATTATCGGCGGCGGCGGTGCATTCAAACAAGTATTGATTGATAGCCATGTCGATAAATACGTTGCCCACCTAATGGAAGGATCATCGATCTCTCCGTTAATCCTAGCATGGTTAATTGCCGCAATATTACGTGTCGTTTTAGGCTCTGCTACTGTCGCAGGTATGACTGCTGCTGGGATTGCGGCACCACTGGTTGCAGCAACACATGTAAGTCCAGAGCTTATGGTTTTAGCTACTGGTGCTGGAAGTATGACATTCTCCCACGTAAATGATGCAGGCTTTTGGATTTACAAGGAATTCTTTAACCTTTCCATTGGTAAAACCATTAAAACATGGTCAGTTATGGTTACGATTGCTTCTCTTGTCGGACTGGCAGGGGTGTTAATCATCAATCTGTTTATTAAGTAATCAATTGAAATTATCTATAAATAATCGGAAATATGAAAATACTAAAATGAATGAAATTACAAGTATCCGTAAAAAAGAAAGAAGGCAACTCTCACTAGTTGCCTTCTTTCTTTTAAATTATCAGTTATACCTTAAAGATTCACCATAACAACCTTTTTTTCGTTCCCCTCATAAAATTGCTTAATGGCCTGGTCCGTGTAAACCCAGCCCTTCCAGCCAATGTGAATAGTATCCTTCATGAAATATGGATCATATTCGTGGCCTGAGAAATCGGCAACTTGGAACCCTTCAGCCTCTATTTGCTGTTTAATCCGTTCATAATAAGCAGTACGTCCTTGTTTAGGAAACCCAGTATAATCATAATAATGCCCATTGACCGGGACAGAGATGAACAGAGGCTTTGCTCCGGATTGTTTTAATACATCTAGGACAAGCTGGAAGTCTCCGTATTCTTTCGACTTTCCATAGGAACGATTAATGTCTTTATTTTTAAAAGACGGCAAGAAACCTTTAATTTTATTATATTGCGAGTTTACGATATAAAAATGATTGTTCGTTGCCCGCTTGGCACCAAATTGATCCGCTTCCTGCGCTAACTCGTTCCACGATTTATTTCTAACTTTCGGGGTAAGGTCCCGATGACGAGAAAAACCGCCGGCCAATGAGTAATATAAATCTTTTTTCTCTAGCAAATGCCGATAGACAGCAGCAACAGGGCGAAGAACACTGGCTTCCCGCTTTGTCCATGGATCATTTGTGATCTCAGCTTTGTAGAGAGTAGAGAGAATAGGATCGTTTTTAACAGATGAATAGGTTAAGAGGCGCTTAATGGCCTTTTTCTTCACCTCTGAATCAATTTGGTTATTAAAAGCAAAATCATATCCTTGCAGGGAAGAATAATTAGGTACAAAATGCGATTCATCTGCTCCTAGTGGATTAAACCATTGTGGAGACAACACAAACACGATTTTCTTATCCTTTAGCTGATTAATATGTTCGGAAAAATTTAAAAAATGAATCAGTGATTCGGTTCCGCCTCGGCCTATCAGGAAAGGTGTGAAGCCTTCATGGACCTCTTTAAAATAGTTAGAAGGATGAAAACGATCCAGCCTAGCCAGTTCCGATGAACCATAGATAGGCAAATATCGGCTATCCGCAAGCATTTTTTGCTGTATATACTTCCCTTGAAACATGAAAGGATTTAATTCAGTTGCTGCTTGGCTGATTCGGTTTTTCGGAATCAGGCTCTCAATCCACCGATCTGGAATGATCACAAGGATAGATAAAACAAAGAAAGCTAGAAAAAGCGGTATAAATACAGGTTTTCTCATTTAAAATCAGCCAACTGAATGGCGATATTATTCGGAGTGTTCCAAGTATCCCGGTCAAACTCAGTAATTGGGACAGTAATGCCAAAGCGCTCTTCTACTAAAACTAGTAACTCCACTGTCCCGAATGAGTCTAATAATGAGGAATCAAATAAATTAATATCCGGATTTTCCTTTACTACCTCGTCTTGACAAATTTCTGCTATTAACTCAATTACTTGTTCTTTAAATTCCATCGAAATCATGCTCCTCTTTGAGTAAAATGTCCCGAAAATATATAAAATCCAAAGCAAATAAAGTGGAAGGTAATCACAATACTAACGACCCGAGTGAATCTAGTTTGCGGCCACCATTTATGCTTTTTATTAAACTGCTCGAACGTATTGTAGCTGACCATCAATAAGGCATGATAAATTCCATAGAGAATATATTGAATCTCAAGCCCATGCCAGAAACCCATTAACAGAAATAACAAAATATATCCGAGGTTAGAGGTAATGTTACGGTTTTTAATCCACTTCTTTTTCGTCATCCAAAAAACAAACCGCATGTAAACATAATCTCTAAACCAGAAGGAAAGGCTCATATGCCATCGATTCCAAAAATCTTTTATATTCCTGCTGATAAATGGCAGATTGAAGTTTTCCGGCGATTTGACCCCCATAAAATAGCTGACGCCAATGGCAAATGCACTGTAACCTGCAAAGTCGAAAAATAAATAAAAACTATACCCATACATATAAAAGAGCTGGCTTTGAAAATGACTTGTCGCAATAAATCTTAAGTTTGGAATGAAAAAATGATTAATAGAATAGCCAATGATATATTTATATAAAAAGCCCAAGAATATTTTGTTAATGCCATCATATAACAGCTGTTTATACTGCTCAGCTGTTACCTCTGCTTTTAAATCTTTGTCAAACCGACGGTACCGGTCAATTGGGCCGGATGAAATAGTCGGGAAGAATAAAATGAAATAAAGCAAACTAGCAAGGGGGAGTCTTTGTTTTATTAACCCGTCCCTTGTTTCCATAATCAATTGTGTTCCTTTAAAAGTTAAGTAGGAAATCCCCAAAAAGGACATCCAGTTAGTATCTGAAAAGTAAGGTAGCAATTTATAAATCGTTAATGGAAGAATTGAAGCAATTACGGCAAAGGAAAAAACCCAGCCGCTGTTTGCTTTTTTTCGATAGGCTATATACCCTTCAATTAAGAGAACCTGCCAAGATGTAAAAAGGACCAAGGCAAGCGCACTAGCTGGCCTAGATGAAAAAATAATGGCTAAAACGATAACCGTTACAACCATGTTATATGATTGAAATCTCTTCCCTTGTAAACCAAGGATTATAGTTGGTGCTAAAAGAATCACTAGAATGAAAAAGAAGGTAAAAGAACTGTAAGGAATCATAGCAGTACCTTATCTCGAATTTGTTTTCGATCCACTTTTCCATTCGGTGTGATTGGCAATTCCTTGTGATACGAGAATTTCCGCGGGATCATATAGGCTGGCAGGACTAATCCTAGTTCCTTTTTTATCGCACCAGTAAGCTGAGATTCTTTTTCAAAATTATGTTCCGCTGGAATAATCAAGACGGAAAGGTATTCTATTTTATCGTCTTGATAAATAGGGACGACAACTGCTGATTTCACATATTTCGATTTTGCAATATGGTATTCGATTTCCTCAAGCTCCATCCGATACCCATGTAATTTGATCTGATAATCTAATCTCCCTTTATAAAAAAGTAAACCTTGTTTGGTGAAGCCGGCATCACCGGTTCGGTAAGCCTGCTGTCCATTATAACTGAAAAAGGCTTTATCGGTGAGTTCTGGCTGTCCTAAATAGCCTTTACTTACACTTGGTCCTACAATGATAATTTCTCCTTTTTCTCCGTCTGGTACAGGCTTATTATCTTCATTTAATAGGATAATTTGCGTATCTGATTTTGCTGCTCCTACAGGAAGAGTTTGATATTCCTGTATCGCTGACTCGGTAATTTCTAAAAAAGTAACCGCGACAGTCGCCTCTGTCGGACCATAGGTATTAAAGATTTTTGCGTTAGGGAACCGTTCTCGCAGCTGCTTGCAAACCAAAACCGGCAAAATTTCGCCGCAGAAAAGAAATACTGAAAGTTGTGGAAGCAGGTGATCATTAAACGATGGGTCCATCAAACACATTTGGACAAACGATGGCGTAGAGGTCCATACTTCTGTTTCGGATCTTTTTAACTCTTCAAATAAGATCTTTGGCCTAGCGATCATTTCTTTTGTAATACCAAATAATGTGCCACCACTTGCCAAAGCCGGGTAGAGGTCCATTACCGAAAGATCAAAGGAGAAGGGAGCTTGGTTTAAAAAGCGAAGTCCGCCCTTAATTGGGAAGTCTTCCATCATCCAGTCCACGAAGCTTTGCAAATTGTTGGCAGTTATCTGAACACCTTTTGGGTTTCCCGTACTTCCTGATGTATAGATAATATAAAAAACATCATGGTCCTTAACCCAATTGGATGAACCTATTGAGTATTGTTTATCTATGGCCTCAGGGGTTACAACTCTTATTAATGATTCTTCCATCGGAAACTCGAGTCCTGACACATTAATTAATAATTCCGCGTTAGAATTCCTGATTATTTTTTCCACTCTTTCTAATGGAATAGAGGTATCAACAGGAATATAGGGATGACCAGCTTTTACACTTCCAAGGAAGGAAATTACCATTTCCGGTTCCATATGTCCATAAACCAAAATAGGTGAGTGCTCTTTGAGGCTATGTGCCATAATGAAGCCTGCTAATTGATCAGATTTTCGCCAAAGCTCACCGTAGGTAATCTGTTTAGTAGGAGAGATAAAAACCAATCTTTCTGGTTGTAACCTAGCATTGTTTTGAATGGCTTGTAACAATTTCATTTTGGGATCCCCCCGTAATTAAAAATCATTGTAAATATACGAACCTGCACTTGCGTCATTGAAGCCATACATAAAAAACAGTAAAAGAAGAATAAGCAAGTAATACAAAAATCTACTGGCCCATCTAACTTTCTCCTGGTAAATGAAACTCTTTATTTTATCGAGCATAATGATACCCCGCTATAAAAATAGTCAATTGTAACTATAATCCTATATTTTACGTAATTATCATAATTCGGATTGAAACTCTTTGCATTAAGATTTAATGAAAAGAAAATTAATTTTTAATTTATTTCTTCAAAGATTAAAAGGAAGTTTCAAATTGACCGATTATGCTATATAAAAATCAGGGTGTCCGTGAGATGTGGACAAATGTATTTCGATGGTGCCTGACACCAAAAAGGAGTAAAGTGGATAAGGTAAAAAAGAAAGGAAGAAGGTTTTATCGTTGGAGAAGCTGCAACAAGGAACGACGGCCTTTCGAAGGGCTAATTTTGCGCTCTTTGCCGGAGGGTTTATTACCTTTTCGATTCTATATGATGTCCAGCCTTTACTGCCAATCTTTACAAAGGAATTTGATGTCACGGCGGCGACGGGGAGTTTGGCCTTATCGGTAACCACGTTTACGCTTGCTATATCCATGTTATTTATTAGCTCTTTATCCGAAGCGTGGGGGAGAAAGCCGATTATGTCGGCCTCGTTACTCCTCTCTTCACTAATCGTGATTATCACAGCCTTTAGTCCGACATTCAGCTCGTTACTTGGGTTTCGTATACTGCAGGGAATAGTGCTCGCAGGCCTTCCTGCGATTGCAATGGCCTATCTTGGTGAAGAGGTGGATTCTAGGAGTCTTGGAATTGCGATGGGCATATACATCAGCGGAAATTCGATTGGCGGAATGGCTGGCAGAATTATTACCGGGTCGATTACAGACCTGTTTTCTTGGCGCATTGCCATGGGGACTATTGGTGTCATCAGCTTAATCCTAAGCTTCTGGTTTTGGTTTCACCTGCCAAACTCTCGTTACTTTGCACCTAAGCCATTAAAGCTAAAGGCACTAAGCAAATCGCTGGTTGGACATTTAAAGGATCCAGCTCTTTTGTGTTTGTTTTGTATCGCATTTATTTTAATGGGAAGCTTTGTTACCCTATATAACTATATCGGCTTTGAACTGCTGGCACCACCGTATCACTTAAGTCAAACCATTGTGGGCTGGATTTTTATCGTCTATCTAACTGGAACATTTAGTTCGACTTGGATGGGGCGTCTTTCGGATTCTCTAGGCCGGAAAAAGGTTTTATGGATTGGCCTCGTTATTATGGCAGCGGGGGCCATAGTAACCTTAGCTTCACCATTAGTGTTAAAAATAATCGGAATTGCTGTTTTTACGTTTGGCTTTTTCGGAGCACATTCAATCGCCTCGAGCTGGGTGGGAAGGCGGGCGCGAACTGCGAAAGCACAAGCCTCGTCGCTTTATTTGTTTTTTTATTACTCCGGTTCGAGTATTGCCGGTACAGCGGGCGGCTTTTTCTTTTCCAACTTTGGCTGGAAAGGGGTAATTGGTTTTATCATCTGTTTGCTTTTGCTGGCTTTTCCATTATCACTCAAGCTTTCCTCTGTGACGGAGAGCCCAGTACAGGCTATGAACTGATTCGTTTAAAAAAGAACCTTTCGGACAAAGAAAGGTTCTTTTTCGTCCTCCAACTATTTTCCCTGTTTTTATATTGTTAAAGTCTAAATTTCAAAAATATGAGTATTATTTTAAAAGAAGAAAGGGGAGGGGATATAGAAAATGACGAAATCGATTGGGATCTTAGGTGTCGGCCAGGCAGGCGGAAATATTGCAGAAATCGCAGGATCGATGGGCTTTCAGGCCGCACTAATAAATACAAATCAACGTGATGGTACAGTTAATACAAGGGTTGAAAAGAAGTACTTTGTCCCAGGCTACAGCGGAGCCGGTCAGAATAGGTCGATTGGGTTAAAGGCAGTGAAAGAAAATTATCGAGAGTTAATTGACTTTGTCAAACGGTCTTTTAAGAATATTAAACTGTTATTAGTGGCCTTCTCTACAGATGGCGGAACAGGGTCAGGAATGAGTCCGCTCCTAATAGATATATTACTGGACCAGCTGCCGGGCATTAACATTGGTGCGATCGCGGTGGTCCCAGACCGTAACGTGCTGGCGGGAAATCGAATCAATGCCACAGCCTGTATCGAGGAGATTTCGAGAATCGAGGCTCTGTCTTCCGTATTCCTTGTTGATAATGATCAATTGCGGAAGGCTAGTCCCCAATCAAGTAAACATCAGATCTACCTTTCTTCCAATAATCAAGTCATGGATGCCATTAATAATGTGCTGCAAGTAACGAAGAAGAGTTCCTTATTTGGAAATTTCGATGAAACCGATTTAATGAATATACTAAGTACAAGAGGAGTTACGATTATCTCATCAACCACCCTCACAGATGCAAGAACAACCGCTGATGTCTCAAGTAAAATTCAGCAATCGTGGATAAACTCCATATTCTGCCCTGTTGAGTCAACTGGGGTTATAAGAGCGGGATTAATCTATGAAGGACCTGAAAGTATGGCAAAACTAATTAATGTTCCATCCATTTTTGAAAGGGTTGGAGAACCTCTTGAATTATTCGAAGGAACGTATATTTCAGAATCAGACCCAACAATTACAACTGTACTAGCAGGACTTTCCTTTCCGGCGCGGCGTTTAAAGACATTAGAAGATCTCCTTGAGAAAAATAAAGACCGCCTCCAGCACCTGGTTAATAAGGAGCATTCCCAACATTATGAGTCGCAAAGTTCCTGGGCCTCTAACTTAAAAGCGCGGACGCAGGAGAGAAAAGAAGGTAACGTTACATCCAAATTAACTAAATATCAAAAATAACCGATAGGTCAGCCTTCCGTTAGGGGGGTGGCCTTTTTTTGCTGCTTTAATTGGGTAATTGTTCCTCAATTTGGGAAGACTTTATTTAAATGGTTGCACGCAGGTATCAAGCGGAAAACTAGTAGCTACTGCCGTTTTTACGTTAAAATTAAACAATAGACAAATTGTCTTTTTTTTAATAAAGGAGAAATGAACGATGTGGGAAGAAGTGGTTTCAAACTTTGCCTCTATGCTGGATTGGCAGATGTGGGCAGATGTGTTGTCCTCACCAAAGGCGTGGGGATTAATTTTATCTTTAGCGGTACTGGAATGTATCTTGTCTGCTGATAATGCCTTGGTTTTATCAGCCTTTGTAAAACCTTTGCCAAAGCAGCAGCAAAAGAAGGCTTTGGTTTATGGACTTTGGGGAGCTTATATATTCCGGTTTATTTTTATCGGACTAGGAACATTTTTAATTAAACTATGGTTTATTAAACTAATTGGTGCGCTCTATTTACTCTGGCTGGCTGTTAAGTTCTTTATGGACAAGCTAAAACCTAAAGAAGATGGAGATGAGGAAGAGGAACGTAAACCGAAGGGCTGGTTGACCCAAACGTTTGGTGTATTCTGGGCAACGGTTATTAGTGTCGAACTAATGGATTTGGCCTTTTCAGTTGATAGTATCCTTACTGCATTAGCGGTTTCCGATGAAGTTTGGGTTGTCTTACTTGGCGGTATGATTGGGATTCTCTTGATGCGGGGGGTTGCGACCTTTTTTATCAGTTTAATGAACAGGGTCCCAGAGCTTGAGACGACTGCGTATTTCTTAATTTTGTTTATTGCCATTAAAATGGGACTTACCCTTGTTGATACCGAAATCCCTAATGAGATCTTTATCGTTGTTTTGGTGGTCGCCTTTGTTATAACATTTATCGTGCATGGTATACGCAAGAACAGGGCTGAAAAATATTCACATTAAAAGAACTTGGTTGGTATTGACATTATAGGAAGTAAAACTCAATATGGAAATATAAGCAGAAGAATAAAGTATAGGTTCTTCTGCTTTTTTAATGCACAGGTATTTCAGGACTTGCTAGATAATTAGGGGATATTAAAATGTTAAGTTTATTTCATTTAAACCTTTCAGAGTGGATATGGTTAATAGTCGCCGCTGTTTTAATCGGTTTTTCGAAAACGGGAATCAGCGCTTTTTCCATGCCGGTAATTCCAATCATTGCTTTAATCTTCGGTGGAAAAGAGTCCACTGGAATGATCTTGCCTTTATTAATTATTGGGGATCTTTTTGCGATTTATTATTATAATCGCCATGCTGACTGGAAGGACATAAAGGCTTTATTGCCATGGGTAGCTGCTGGACTATTATTAGGATTGGTCGTGGGTGAGTATACCAACGACGCACAATTTAAAATGATTATCTCTATTTGTGTTATTTTATGTTTAATTATTTTAGTCTATATGGAGAAAAAAGGGGAGGGTGCTAAGGTTCCCAAGGGTAAATGGTTTTATGCCCTAACCGGAATCCTTAGTGGTTTTGCCTCAATGATCGGCAATGCTGCAGGACCCATCTTCAGTGTTTTTTTATTAGCAAAAGGCTTCAAGAAAGATAAATTTTTAGGCACAACCGCTTGGTTTTTCTTCATTGTTAATATTTCGAAGGTACCAATGCAGGCTTTGGTCTGGCATAATATACATTTAAAAACGCTGTTGTTTAGCCTGATGATGATTCCGGCGATTGCTGTGGGTGCCATTATAGGTGCGTTTTTAATAAAGAGGATTAATGAAAAGCCATTTCGTATTATTATTTTAATAGTTACTGCTTTATCTGCAATCAGATTAATATTCTAAAAGGTTTAATTAATAGAAGAAAGACTAAGGCGCTTTAAGTACCTTAGTCTTTTTATTTCAAATTTTATCCTTTATAAACATACAACGTATCTCCGCCGCCAGGTCCAAATGATGTTTGACTTTGTGAGCTAGAGTCCGATTGCCATTCACTGCTCGGAACCTCTACACAATTGTCTTTAATCCACTGTGTCACCGATTGACTTTGTTCAAGTCCCCTTCCGCCGCGTCCAGAGATTAAGAAATACTTAACATAACCGGCTTTGGCTAGTTCTTCTAACTTTGCAGGAGTTAAAGCAGGATCGCTGCCTGAAAAACCGCCCATCGCCATAACAGCATAATCGGTATTAAGAATATATGGTGCTGCTGACTGCGTGCTGTCAGTAGCTAAGAAATATTTTTCACCGTTATAATTTTTTTCTAAATAAGAAAGTAAGCCTGTGTTTAATTGATTCTTAGAGTCCATTCCTTTACCACCGATATTCGCTGGTGCACTTGCAGGAATACTAGCACCCTCCTGATTAGTAGGTGGTGTCATATTCTCAGCATCTTGATTTTGTGATACTCCAGGTGCAATGTTACCACTTGTACCTTGCATGCCTCCAGGGAAGCTCATGTTGCCTGCCATTCGGCCGCCGCCCATGCCTCCCATGCCTGAACCTAGTCCTGCAATCGGAGTGCTTGCATTATTTGGTTTATTAATAGTAACCCCCGTCCAGTATAGCGGCAAAATCAATAGAGCCAGCAGGGCCGCCATTGGCAGAGCAGGGGAAATGGCTTCTTTTTTCATCTGTAGAACCATCAGGATAAAGAGGAAAGCCCCAACAAGAACAGTTCCGATTACCAAGATTTTTGATTGAGAGTTTTGGTTAAGAATTAATGATTCAAATAGGAAAGTAACCAGGATCCCTGAAGGCAGAAGCCGAGACTTCCATCCCTCTTTGTTTGTAAAAAAGTTCCATAGTATTGTCCAGCCAATTCCTACTAATGCAGCAATGGCAGGTCCCATCATACTTAAATAATATTGATGGAAGAACTCGGCGATGCTGAAGAATACCATCATTGGAATCAACCATGCCAGCCAAAAGGCTGCAAATTTAAGGCGTAAATCAAATTGCTTTGATTTCAGGTATTCCGCAACTAAACCAATTACGGCAAACAGGATAAATGGTAACAGCCAGCTTATTTGCCCGGAAAGCTCAGTTGAGAATAGACGTAATGGACCGGTACTGCCCGTGCCAAACATTCCACTTGTTCCGCCGCCTTTTCCGTCCATGCCTCCATCTTGGAAGTTTGGCGGAGTGCCAGCCCCCGTTGTCACTTGGCTGGTAGACGAACTGTCAGTTCCTGTTGTTCCCTGGGCTTGGCTAGCAGCTGTTCCTGATTGATTTTGCCCAGTCTGATCATTACTAGTATTGGTTGATGAGCTATTATCCTGCTTTTGAACCCCAGTAGAAGTTCCACTATCCTGTCCCAACAAACGTTGAATCCCATTATAGCCAAAAGCTAGTTCCAAGACGGAATTGGTCTGACTGCTTCCGATATATGGACGCTCACTGGCTGGAACAGAATCAACCACTAAAGCCCAAGATAAAGAAACGCCCGCCAACACAACCGTTGCCGCTGCTAAATGCAGCAATCTCTTCTTCCAGTTTAACTTAACGGCTATCCAATAAAACAAGTAAATGGCTGGGATGACCATATAGGCTTGCAGCATTTTAATATTAAAGCCGACGCCGATTAAGAAAACACTTAGAATTAACCAGCCGAGCTTTTTCCTGTCTACAGCTTTCATTAATGCCCAAGTGGCAATTAAAAGGGTCACAATTAAAATACTGTCCACATTGTTAGTTCTTACAACAGCAACAAAGATGGGTGAACACGCAAGAACTAAACTGGATAGTAAGGCCGCTACGCGCCCAAATTTTGGTTTTACAAGGATATACATTAGGTAAACCGAGAATACCCCGGCCAGTGCTTCCGGCAGTAATACACTAAAATCACTAAGTCCAAAGATCTTGGCACTTAAGGTTTGAACCCACAGTGCCACAGGCGGCTTATCAACGGTGATGAAACCTTCAGGATCAAACGACGCATAGAAAAAAGCATGGAAATTCTGCATCATACTTTTGACTGCCGCCGTATAGTAGGTGTTTGATCCGGCATTGTTCAGATTATAAAAATTTAAACCTGCCGATAATACGAGAATCCCGACTAGGAGATAATCAACTCTTTTTTTAATTGTTTTCATTTGGTTACCTTCCAACTGTTATTTTTTTAAAGTAATCGGTTCTTGTCTTACGCTTTTTATTTCATCCATCCCGTAGTGGTCACGGACAATATATAATGGCCGATTCTTGGTTTCATCATATATCCGCCCGATATATTCCCCCATAACTCCTAACAAAATAAGAACAAACGAACTGAAAAACAACTGAATGATGATGAGAGAAGACCATCCGGGGATCGTTGCTTCGGTGAAAATTTTTAAATAGAACACGTAAAACATATAAATCAAACCGGTAATCGCGAGCAACCCTCCCGCATAACTTGCCAATTTCAGAGGTTTATAGGAAAACGATGTAATCCCGTCCATTGACAGCTTCAACATTCTTTTTAAAGGATACTTGGTCTCGCCTGCGGCCCGTTCATCGCGTTCATATTCGATTGCGGTCTGACGGAAGCCGACCCAGCTCGCCATTCCCCGAACAAATCGATTTTTTTCATGAAGCCCCTTCATTTGCTGGACGACTTTCCGGTCCATTAAGCGGAAGTCCCCGGTATCAAGCGGTATATCAATATCCGTCATCGAGCGGAGTGTCCGATAGAAAAGGGAGGCTGATTTCTTTTTAAAAAAACTTTCGCCCTTCCGTGAAAGCCGCCTGGCATAGACGACTTCATAGCCTTCCATCCATTTTTCAATCATGTCTAGTATCAGTTCCGGTGGGTCCTGCAAATCGGCATCAATAATGACGACGGCCTCTCCTTGTGCATAATCAATCCCAGCTGAAATCGCTACTTGATGTCCAAAATTCCGCGAAAAGTTAATGAGTTTGACTCTTGCATCGGTTATCCCAATTTCAATCAGTATTTCTTCCGTTCTGTCTTTGCTGCCATCGTTGATAAATAGCAATTCATAGGGGGCATCCGTGGAGTCCATCACAGTAATCAAACGCTGATAGGTTTGCTGGATTACCTCTTCTTCATTAAAAACAGGCACAATAATCGAATATTTTATATTTTTCACCGTTTCAATTCTCCTTTCAAAGATATGATGAGAAACAATTCCGTGCTATCTGCCTTTACTTTAACGGTTTAAACTTAATTATTTCTTAAAGCCAGGAAAGTTTAATTCCTTTTTACCTCAAAGCCTCTTTATTTTCTGCTTCTTCCTAATAACAGTAATAGGAGTCAGTACCAGACAGTAAACTATTAATGGACATGGTCTTTAGCGGAGGTGGTGATAAGAAAAACCAGCAGCATATCTTACTAGTTTGATAGTTATTATTATTCATTGTCCGTTTTTTCAAGATAGCTGCAGCGTTACAGAAAAAACATTAATAGGGGGTTCAGCAAATGAGGAAATACCTGCAAAGATTAGGAAGTTCGTTGATGTTACCGGTTGCGGTCCTGCCGGCAGCAGCGATATTAATGGGTATCGGATATTGGATTGACCCGACCGGTTGGGGTGCAGACAGTCCTCTGGCCGCTTTCTTAATTAAAGCTGGCAGTGCGATTATCGATAATATTCCGATTCTTTTTGCAGTCGGTGTTGCCTTAGGGATGTCAAAAGAGAAAGATGGCTCTGCCGCACTGAGTGGTCTGGTTGCCTTCTTGGTTGTGACTACATTGCTTTCAACAGGCACAGTAGCGCTCTTAGAAGGGGTTGATCCAACTAAAGTCGATCCATCATTTGAAAAAGTCAAAAATGCTTTTGTTGGAATCATCTCCGGTATTGTGGCCTCCAAGATGTACAATCGTTATAGTCATGTGAAATTACCGGATGCATTCGCATTTTTCAGCGGTAAACGGTTGGTCCCAATTATGACAGCTATTTCAATGCTGGTTGTTTCCGCGGTATTATTCTTTATATGGCCGCCAATTTATACGGCATTGGTTACCTTTGGTAAAGCAATTAGTGATTTAGGTGCTGTTGGTGCTGGCCTTTATGGCTTCTTTAACCGCCTTTTAATTCCTACCGGATTACACCATGCCTTAAACTCAGTATTTTGGTTTGATGTGGCCAACATTAACGATATCGGAAACTTCTGGGCAAGCAAGGGGGAAAAGGGGGTAACCGGTATGTACCAGGCCGGATTCTTCCCAATCATGATGTTCGGGCTGCCTGCAGCCGCTTTAGCTATGGTTCATACGGCTAAAACGAAGAAGCGAAAGCAAGTCGCGTCATTAATGTTAGCCGCCGGCTTTGCCGCCTTTTTTACAGGTGTGACGGAGCCGATTGAGTTTGCATTCATGTTCTTAGCTCCTATGCTTTATCTTGTGCATGCTATCTTAACAGGTCTGTCATTGGCAATTGCAGCAGCGTTCCATTGGACAGCTGGGTTTGGGTTTAGTGCCGGACTTATCGACTATGTGCTAAGTTTTAAAATCCCAATTGCTAATAAGCCATATATGTTAATCGTTCAAGGTTTAGTTTTTGCGGTTATTTATTACTTCTTATTCCGTTATATTATTGTTAAATTTAATTTAATGACTCCTGGCCGCGAAGATGACGAAGATGAGGCTGTGGAAGAGACCGCAGGCGAAAGTAAGTTTGCTTCAATGGCAGCGATCATTTATGAAGGATTGGGCGGTGATGAGAACGTCGTTTCAGTGGATAACTGTGTGACCCGCTTAAGATTAGAAGTGAAGGATATGAGTAAGGTCGACCAGAAGAGAGTCAAATCGGCCGGTGTACCGGGAATTAACATTGTTGGTCCACAAAGTATCCAAGTTATTATCGGTACGAATGTTCAATTTGTCGCCGATGAGGTTTATAAGCTAAGGAAAGAGAACTAATAAAGAGTGCCGCTTAGATTGATTTTGTATCTAAGCGGTTTTTTTAGGTCTTCTTTGTTAAAATAAATGGAAATAGAGAACTTAGGAGTCACCTATGAAAGAATATTACTATGATAAATTACTTAATATTAAAACCCTCGGCGACCAGCAGGGATTTAATAAGTCCATGCATTATCATCGTTACGAGCCCACACCGTACAGTGCACTAGAGGAACTGTTTCGCCATTATGGGATTCGTTATGACGAGCATATTGTGGACTTTGGATCTGGTAAGGGACGGCTCAATTTTTATCTTCATTATTTCTATGATGTTAGAGTTGTTGGGGTTGAAATGAATGAAGACCTTTATGATGAGGCACTGCAAAATCAGAAGCGTTATGTGAAAAAGACTGGGAAGGACAAAATTCAATTTGTTTGCTGCCTGGCAGAAGAGTATGAAATCAGCAGCTTCGATAATCGTTTTTATTTTTTTAATCCGTTTTCGATTCAAGTGTTTCGAAGAGTAGTTAATAATATCCTGCGCTCTTTAGAACGGAACCCAAGGGAAGTAAAACTGGTTTTATATTATCCGTCTGAGGATTATATTTACTTCCTAGAACAGGATACTGCTTTTGAGTTACAGAAGGAAGTAATCTTACCGTATGTTTACGAGCATAATCAGAATGAACGGTTTTTAATTTATCGGCTAGTGCTGTAGATAAGTGTAAAATAGTAGAAATGGTGCCTGCCACCATTTACAATCTCTCCAAGGGAGTTATAGTGATGGAAAGTATTACGGTTGTTTCTCTTTTAGATGTGATTAGTGAGTTGTTTTCGGAGGAGATTTCGATTGCGGTTTCTAATACTCGGGAATATATTTATTTCCGGCCGAGTAAGCGGGTTGATTTGAAGATCAGGGCGGGGGATCCATTGAAGGAGGGGACGATAGCCTATAAGGCGATCCATTCAAAACAAAAGATTTCCGAGTTTATAAATCGGGACCTATTTGGCGTCCCTTATCACGGTATGGCGGTTCCTTTCTTTCATGAAGGCAGGCTGGAAGGTTGTGTGACCGCAATTTATCCTGCTTTAACGAGCGGAAAGCTGGTCGTGACGATCAAAACAGAGGATGGCTGGATACCGGTTCCTTTTTCTCAAGTGATCTATATCGAAGCCAAGGATAAAAAAACGTATGTTACCACTATGGAACTTAGCGGTACACATAAGTACTCTTTACAGGAATTTGAGTTCCATCTGCCAAAGGATTATTTTATCCGTTGTCATCGCTCGTTTATCGTAAATGTAAATCATATTAAAGCGATCTTTCCTGACACTCACTCTACCTTCATCTTGTCGATGGATAACTGCGACAAAGTCCCTGTGAGTCAATCATATTCAAGTTATTTTCGAAGATTGCTAGGTTTTTAATTAGATAAGAAAGAATAGAAGTTTGTGACTTTGAGAATTGTCTAGCTCCAGCGCCTAGCCCCTCGATGGTCTACAGCCAATCCGTCCAAAAGGTTAAAAAGCAACCTTTCGGCCAGTTCGTCTTATGCTTGGCTACAGAAAGCTATCGCTTTCTGTACGCATTAAGGGCGACTAGTCTTTGACCCTGCTTTCGCCGGCCAGTCTAAAAGTCGCCCTATATCGGGGCTGACCAAGTCGCTTGCGCTTTTCTTAGTAAATACTGTTTGAGAACGTAATAATGCTGGTTTATCTGAATTTTCCGTAATTTATCCTGGAAATCTCTATTTTATAACCTTTATCGGTTACAATTATCTCAAAATTCACTTAGGGGAGTGGAGATCGCATGGAAAATTATGTAGAGCGGATTCGTGATCAGCATTTGTTAAATCGTATCGTAACACCAGAAGAGGCGGCTTCATGGATAAAAGATGGGATGACTTTGGGGTTAAGCGGGTTTACACGTGCTGGAGATGTGAAAGCGGTACCATTCGCTTTGGTTAAACGTGCTGAAAAGGAGACATTTAAGGTAAATGTGTATACGGGTGCGTCCTTGGGTTCTGATGTTGATAAGTTGTTTGCAGAGGCCGGGATTCTTGGAAAAAGACTTCCCTTTCAGGCTGATCCGACCATGCGGAATAAAATTAATAATGGGGAAATGATGTTTGTAGACCAGCACCTATCACATACGGCGGAATTAGTAAGAGCGGGTGTAATGGAGCCTGTCGATTTTGCAATTTTGGAAGCGTTCTCTGTGACGGAGGAGGGAATGGTGATTCCAACAACTTCGGTAGGGAATTCCCTCTCATTTGCGTTAAATGCTAAATCTATTATTATAGAAATTAATTTGGCTCATCAAGTCAGTCTTGAAGGTTTGCATGATTTATACGATCCTGGGAAGCAAGGCGAGCGCAGCCCGATTCCTTTAACAAAGGTAGATGATCGAATTGGAACCATCGGCATCCCGGTGGATATGGAAAAGGTGAAAGGGATTGTGTTTACAAATCAGCTAGATTCTCCGTCGACGATTGTTCCGCCTGATGATGAGACTGTCGTTATGGCGAACCATTTGATTGAGTTTTTGCGGACGGAAGTGAGGACAGGAAGATTGACGAAACGGCTTGCTCCATTGCAATCCGGGATTGGTTCGGTGGCTAATGCTGTCCTGCACGGCATGCTAGATTCGGAGTTTACTGACTTAGAAGTCTATTCAGAGGTATTGCAGGATGCTGTATTTGACTTACTTGATGCCGGTAAGGTGAAATTTGCTTCATGCTGTTCCATTACCCTTTCTGACGGAAAGATGAAGGAGGTTTACGGGAACTTTGAAAAGTATCGTGACCGGTTAATCATGAGGCCGCAGGAGATATCAAATCATCCAGAAATCATTCGCCGTCTGGGGTTAATTTCGATTAACACAGCTTTAGAATTGGACATCTATGGGAATGTGAACTCTACCCATGTTCTAGGAACTAAGATGATGAATGGGATTGGCGGCTCAGGGGATTTCGCACGTAATGCCCGTTTAGCTATTTTTGTAACAAAGTCGATAGCAAAGGGTGGAAGGATTTCAAGTATTGTCCCGTTTGTGTCCCATGTTGATCATACCGAACATGACGTGGACGTCATTGTGACAGAGCAGGGATATGCAGATCTGCGTGGATTGGCACCAAGGGAGCGAGCGGAGTTAATAATTGAGCGTTGTGCTCATCCGTTGTATCGCGAACAGCTGCGCGAATATTATCAAGAAGCACGAATGAGAGGCGGACAAACTCCTCATGTTTTAGAAAAAGCATTATCCTGGCACATAAACTTCTCCGCGAATGGAACGATGAAATTACCGGTTGGCCAAACCGTATAATATAAGTACAAACAGTGCTAAGAGTAGTATGGGTGACAGGCACCACAGATGGACAAATGTCCATCCGTGCTGCCTGTCACCTTTTTATTATCTAGATTTACGTGGATTTATCCTAGAAAAGGGTACAAACCTAGAGCCTGTCTAATTTGGGTTACATATCATGAAGTACAGTCATACAGAGAGATAAATGGAAGGGAGGGACAAGTGCTGACAAACCTGAGGGAGGAGGCAGGTCCGTCTTATGAAACATCATGAATCACTAACTAGAATGAAAGGGGATAGACATGTTATTACAACCAATGGTATGGATGACGATCATATCTTTTGTGGTTACGTTAATTTTTATTCTTTGGAGGCCAAAAGGGGTTAATGAAGCAATTCCAGCAACAATTGGGGCGATATTTGTATTATTAAGCGGCAGTGTGTCGCTGTCTGACCTTGGAGTGATTACCGAGACTATAAGCGGTGCTGCCATAACGATTATTGCGACAATTGTCATGGCGATCGTGTTAGAAAGCTTTGGATTCTTTAACTGGGTTGCCGAGAAGCTGGCTGAAAAGGCTCGAGGGTCCGGGATTCGGTTATTTTGGTATGTGAATCTCTTGTGCTTCCTAATGACACTGTTTTTTAATAATGATGGAAGTATCTTAATCACTACGCCAATTTTGGTGATGCTGCTAAATAATATGGGGTTAAAGAACCATCAAAAGATTCCGTATTTATTATCAGGCGGGCTGGTAGCGACAGCATCGAGTGCTCCAATTGGTGTGAGTAATATTGTGAACCTGATTGCACTTAAAATCGTGCATATGAGTTTGTATTTGCACACAGCGATGATGTTTGTACCAGCAACACTCGGGCTTCTGTTCTTAGTTTTTCTGCTGTACCTTCGATTTAAAAAAGTTTTACCGAAAACTGTTCCTACCAAGGTAAGCGGATTAACACTTACATCTTACCATCCACTTAAGCCGGGGCCAAAATATTCTTCCGGAAAAGAGCGGTCCAAGTTTATGCGGAATGTGCTTCTATTTGTATTTGCTGTGAGGATAAGCCTGTTTGTCGCCTCTTACATTGGAATTCCTGTTTCCGTCATGGCTGTGATTGGTTCGCTTGTCCTGCTTGGCTGGAGATGGGTCTACCTAAAAATTCCACCGGTGGATATGATTAAAAAAACGCCTTGGTATATTCTCGTTTTCGCATTTAGTATGTACGTCATCATATATGGCCTCAACAATATTGGTCTAACGGACTGGTTAATCGGATTCATGCGCCCGATGGTTTCCGGAAGTTTATTGCATGCAAGTGTGATGATGGGGACACTGCTATCCGTTCTATCTAATATCTTTAACAATCATCCGGCCCTGATGGTTGGAACGCTCACGTTAACACATATGGGGCTAGACATGCTTACCTTAAAAGTAGCTTATTTGGCTAACGTTATTGGAAGTGATATGGGTTCATTACTATTGCCAATGGGAACCCTCGCCACGCTGATGTGGATGCATATTATAAGGAAGGGAAAGGTCAAGTTTTCTTGGTGGGAATACGTAAAAGTTACAGTAGTTGTTATACCACCTGCAACCTTGTTTACGTTAGTTGTCTTGTATTATTGGGTCTCCAGTTTGTTTGGGGGAGCACTTCAGTAAGTTAGAGATGGAATGCATCAAAGAGGTTATCAGTCTATAAGAAGGGAAAAGGAAAGGTGATCCACTTAGTAAGAAAAAGAAGCCAAAAAAATAATCCAAACTTGTTTGGCCGACAAAGGATGGATTAACACGCTCGTATTTGCACACTTATTAAGCCGTGGAGTAGGTGACCACGGTTTATTTTATTTCGGTAAAAGATCGGTATATAAATAAAATATGAATCTGAGTATAACTATGTTCATCACTATAAAAAAAAGATAAAGCTCACTATTGGTGACAGGCACCATTAACATTAAGAAAACATGGTAAACTAGTGACATGGTAAAAGAAACTGATTAGGAGATTACTATGAGTGCAATAGGGGACAATGAGCGGATTGATGTGTTGGATTATCTGCGGGGGTTTGCTTTGCTGGGAATTATTTTGGTCAATATTGGGCCATTATTGTCCGCCAATCCCCCAGCGGCAAATTCTGCGGATGCAGCTTATTGGCGGTTTTTGTATTTATTTATGGAAGGCCGTTTTTATACGATTTTCACCTTCCTGTTTGGTGTCGGATTATTTCTTTTCATCGACCGTGCCAATACAAAAGGGAAGAAAGGACAAGTGTTGTTTGTACGGAGACTGATCGTGTTATTCATATTTGGATGGGGGCATGTGCAGTTCCATCCGGGAGAAGCATTAACAATCTATGCCGTCTCAGGTTTGATCCTCCTGCCATTTTACAAAGTGAACAGAAACGTCAATTTTATCTTCGGCGTCATCATGCTAGTAGTATTAGGACTTTTTGCTGTAAAAATCTTTATGGTTATTCCGTTGATGTTGTTGGGGATTGCTGCGGGACAATATCATCTGTTTCAGAGAATCCGGCATCACATAAAGGCAACAGCTGTGTTTACGGTGATAATGTTAGTCGTAAGTCTAGCGGGGCTGATCTTTCAATATCAATCCGGACCGAGTCCTGCGGATGTCGCTAATTCCATCCAAACGCAGCAGTTTATGAGCATAGGTATTACGATTGGCCCTGTGATTTCAGCCTTTTATGCGGGATGCATCGTGATGCTGATACAATTACCTTTTTTCCGTCAACTATTAGCTCCTTTAAAAAGCTATGGCCGAATGGCATTTACTAATTATTTGATGCAAACAACCTTAATCTTACTGGCAGGAAAAATCCTTCAGCTGCAAAATCATATTAATTATCTTCAAACACTCTATATATGCTTGGCTATTTATGTCATCCAATTAATCTATAGTACACTATGGCTTCGTTATTTCAATTTCGGTCCAATGGAGTGGGTATGGAGAGCTTTGACCTATCTGGAGTTACCCCCAATGCGAAAATGATCCTAGCCGAGCCTCAGCCTTTCCGTCCTGGAGGCAGTCATTATACTAAGAAAGCTCAGTGCCCGCTCCATCTCTTAGAATGCTGGGCGGGCACTTTGTTAGTTTTGTAAATATCTAAGTATTAGTTATTGATTAATTTTAACATCATGATCTTTTGCCAGTTTATTCAACTTATTCTTATAATCCCGGATATGGTTTCTTGCATCGGCCAGCATATCATTTGCCTCCTGAACCAGCGCTGGATCCTGCTCCTCGAGGGCCTGTTTTATGGTAACAAATGCTTTATATTGAATGTCAGCCCCCACAATATAAATCTCATGTATCTCCTGTAACTCATCGGTTTCTATCTTGACTGAATCCAATTCTTTAATAAATTCATTATAGTTTGGAATGACTTCTTTGGTTAACGCATCGTACATCGTTTGGTCATCCTGATAATTCGCTCCGGACACACCCTCATAGGCAGAAACCGCTGCCGCTTCTAACTTCCCTGCTTGTTTCATTTCTTTATTTACATAATTTAACAAATCATCCTGTACTGGGTCACTAAAGCATCCTGACAACAGCAAAATGAACGGTAAAACAATGGCTAATAGTCCAGTTTTCACTCAATCACCCCCTAATCCTCAATTTATGAGGCGCTGGAAGTCCAATATGTTAGGGAGTAAAAAAAGGACAGTATTCTTAGTCCATACAAAGGGTGGATTTTTCCCTACGGGTTATTTTAAAATAGTTGATAAAAATTCTCAATTAGCTATTGACACTATTTTCCTCAATTGTTTATACTTAATTCAAATGATAATGATTTTCAATATCATTAAAATAATAAATGAGCTCGTCAAAAAGACATCAGCCTATAAAAATAACAAAATTGTCTACTTAGATGCTGACTCCTGGTACCTAAGCGGCGGCGGTTTAAAATCGCTGAAAAGTATGGCAAAAGAGGTAGAAGAAGCCCTTTAATAAAAAAGCGTCAGGCACCATAAGAATTTCGGTGTCTGACGCTTTATTTCGTATAGCGATTAGCATAGCTAGAGGCTACAAAAGCATCCGGTTTGATTTTTGGTTCCACCCCCATCGACTCCATTCGTGTCACCATTTCTTTAACAAATTCTCTCGTCTTATTACGTTTGCCGGCCCCAATATCGATATGCCCTTCCATGGTGAAGGTTGAACCCTCGTAAAGATAAGGGAGGACGATCGCGATAAGCTGATTTTTCCGTTCTTCGGTGAACATGGCGACTATTTCCTCTGTTAAAGATAATTCAAGTGAAATCCGCTCATGAAGCTGTGTCATCTTCCTTGGGACAACGACCTTTCTTATACAGGCCCACACCCCAGTTCCTTCATTTTGAATGACAATTCCGGTGATAAAAACCGTTTGCGATTTATGGACCTGTGAATCTGTGCCCACCATCAAGCGATAGTTCCCTTTAGGATTGAACGACATAAAGGTAACAATTCGCTCAAACACCTGCTCGAATGAGAGCCCATTCTCTTGAAGATTTTGAAATGTATGGTGGTACGCTGAATTATTTTTCATATTGAAACACCACATCTTTCCCTTCGTTAAAAAACTTAGACTTCCTCTTATTTCTATCTTATGCGGGGGGACAACTGTCGTGCGGATAATAACTTCAATTTCAATCTAATTAATATGTATGTCGTGTTTTGAAAAAATAGTAAAACGAGAGGGAAGTCTGGGGAGAGTGAGGCTAGTCCTTTTGCCTGACGGCTATAATAATCGGGACAAAAAATTATCTTAAAAACGTTATTTGCCTAACAATATTTGTGCCAGTCCATCATTAGATAAAGAAACAAGATTAATAGAAAAAGGATGATGAGAATGGCAAAGAGAAACAGAGGAAAGACAATCAGCAACCTGCCTTCAAATGGACGGGGGACATGCCCATTATGCGCAAGAACCGGGATAAAACTGCTATATTCACATAAAACAGAAACAGGCCAAACCATCCAGGTTTGTAAAAACTGCCGTAATAAATAAGGTTATTCTCCAAAGCTTTCGATATTCATATTGTTAACTACTATTGATTTTTAGTTGACAATAATCCCCTTACCATTTATTTTAAAGATAAGATAAAAAATATGGGTGGGGGATTAAATGAGGAAGTTAAGGGCATTAGATTTAACACTTGCTGCTATGTTTGTGGCACTGATGGCCATTGGAGCAAATATTTCGACGATTGCTCCATTTTTACATGTGGGCGGAGTTCCGATTACACTACAAACCTTTTTTGCTATTTTAGCAGGAGCCATCTTAGGAAGCCGTTTAGGTTCAATTGCTATGACTGTTTATATGTTAGTGGGCTTAGTCGGAGTTCCTGTTTTTGCTGACTTTACTGGCGGGCTTTCCATCATCATAAGACCTACATTTGGCTTTATTCTTTCTTATATTTTTGTAGCATTTATGATTGGTAAAATGGTTGAAAGGAATAAAAGCCTGCCTGCGTTTATCACTGCTTCGTTAATCGGAATGGCGGTCAACTATCTTTTCGGAACCAACTGGATGTATTTCGCATATAAACTTTGGGCTGCAGCTCCAGAAGGTTTCTCTTACAAAATGGCATGGTTATGGATGGCAGCACCCCTGCCGAAGGATATCGTTTTATCCGTCCTAGCTGCAATAATGGCCCACCGCCTCGAAAAAACAGTCCTTTCCAAAGGTCAATTCAAACAAATCAAACGTGGTGCCTGACACCATTAATCATTTTGTCACTATGCAAAAGCGGTTCAACCGATAGGTTGACCCGCTTTTGCTTTAGATTTTGGATGCAAAAGAGCCTTTATGGAGAGATTTACTAATGAATTCGGTAAAGAGAAGGGAGAGGAAAGATAGTACAATGTAATACCATGTGTCCCACCATACTAAACTGTGGAGGATTCCGACACGTCTCAGGATGTGTGTGGCGAAGTACATACAAAGTCCTATAACAGGGTATTTTCCCCATCGTGGTAAAGGTTGAAATTTGCCCATAAACACGTAAACAATACTCGCGCATAAATAAAAAATGGTTGAAAAAGCTGTCGTATCTTTAGATTGGTTAGCAAATAAACCAAACTCATAATAGCGATTAGAAAAAAACATAATCGGGATAAAATGCAGCGAACCTGAAAAGGGACTTATAATGAGATATAAACAAAGGGTATGAAAAAAGCCTTTTAAAGGGACACTCATTTTTCGATAAAGAAATTTAGCAAATAGAAAGTAAAAGGGAAGGCCAATGGACGTATAGACAGTCCTCCACCAATGATGCTTATATATATGTAGTTCTAAAAAAATCCATTCAATCCCCGTATACAGAGCAGTCGTAAATGCCACCCAAAGCCAATTTTTACGGAAAGCAGCGAGAAAGGTGGCAGTCACAGGTAATGTTAAGGCATTAGATGCGATGGCCCCCAAAGCACTATCATAAATAGGATTGTGTTTGATGATATGAGGATAATATTGATAGCTGCTTAAAAAGTTATAAATAACAGCCTCAATGATATAACCCAGCCCGACCATGCCCATAAAAGTTAATAAGGCTTGTCTGACATCTGATTTTATACATATATAAATAAGAAGAATGATACTAATGAATCCAAGTCCGAGATAGCATAATGAATTTAAATCCACTATCATACCCCCTTTAAAAAAATAGTATCCATCTCAAACTGAAATTTATTCAATAGTAGCCTAACATAAGAAAATAGGCCCATGACACAGTAGAAGCCCATCATGTAAAATTTAGCTACAATTGTAAAAATATTCTTTAAATTTAATTATGTAGGCAATTATGAAACTTAATTTTGAAACGGGTTTCATAGTCTGTTAGTTATTTTGATATCAAGAAATAAATATTTGGTCAATCATTCGTTAATCAGCTTATACATTAAACTTTGGCTGATCAGAAAAAGTAATGATGAAGTATCAGCAGTATAAAATATGGCGACTCAAGGTTCGTTTAGAAGCAACACTTTGAAGGCCATTAGGGGGGTGATGAGAAATTTACTTATCCAAATAATTGTAAGCGTTTCAATTTTAGGAATTAATGAAACCGATTTCAAAAATAAGTTGTTTTTTTGAAATCAAGCAGTCTAAAAAGGTGATGTTTTCAAATTCAGAAGTACTTACTTTTCAGGATTAAGATTTATATCAAACGGGAGGTTGGCAAATGAATCGAAAATTCACTAGTTTTGGAATTGGTGTTCTTCTTCTTGGTTCCACGCTTTTTGCTGGGCTGCCTAATGCCAAGGCAGATACAAAAGGAAATAATGTGAATATTGCTGAACATGAACCAATGAATACGAAAGTGCAATCAATTGATGGAACGAATGTGTTGTTTCAATATGGGGAACCAGTTCCTTCGTTTGATACATGGACGTTAAAAGAGCAAAGTAGAAGTTATTTAAACCTTGATGGTAAGTGGAAATTCGCCATGGACCCAAATAATCAAGGGTTGAATGAAAAGTGGTTTGAACAAGGATACGATGATAAAAATTGGCAAGAAGAAAAGGTTCCGGGCAGTTGGGATCTGTATGATACCCCTGGATTTGGTACATACGATGGATCAAACTTCGGAAAAGGAAGTGCTTTTTACGATGGTTACGCTTGGTTCCGGACACATTTTTGGCCTGATGCCAATTGGAAAAACCAATTCGTCAAGCTTAATTTCCTTGGTGTTAACTATCGTGCATGGGTTTATGTCAATGGTCATTTGGTGGGGGAACATGAAGGGGGATATTCACCTTTTGCCCTGGATGTAGGCGAATATTTACAACCTGGAAAAGATAATGTCATTGCGGTCCGAGTATACCGTAAACCGACCTATGATTCCTATACAAGCTCGAATCCGAAACCAATTACAGCTGACACAGAACTGCCGTATAAACCGGTAGACTTTTGGCCATATGCAGGGATTACACGCAGTGTTTATTTAGAAGCAACATCCGATGTAAATGTTAGCAAAATACTAACTGCAACAGGTGACCATACCTTAACAACAAAAGTGGTGGTGTACAATCATGGAGACAAAGAGGTACATCGACAATTAGTTGTCGATCCAGGGGGAAAAACGGGTGGAGAACCCAAGTCACAGGATGTGGATTTAAAACCTGGTGAAGTAAAAGTCGTTTCAATGGATTTCCAGATTCCAAAAGCAGCCTATTGGTCACCGGATTCCCCGACTCTTTATCAAGTGACCGCAGCACTTTATAAAGGAAAAGGGGAAGGTCAGGTTATTCAAAAAGGTAATGGATCTATCGATGATAGTCTTTCCACAAATTATGGAATGCGAACCATTGCTGTAGAGAATGGCAAATTAACGCTAAATGGGAAACAGGTCTTTTTGAAGGGACTTAACTGGCATGAGGAAACGGCTGCAAGCGGCCGCTCTATGACAATTGAAGAATATAATACGGAATTGAGTCATGTTCTGGATGTAAATGCAAACTTCATACGTAATAGCCACTACAATCGTCATCCATATGTGTATGATTTTGCGGATCAACATGGATTAATGGTACTTGATGAAGTAGAGAATATGTGGCTTGATACAAAGCAGGAAGTGCTGCAAACAAACTCTTATGGTCTCTCTAGAGCCTTAGCTTTAAGTATGGCTTGGAATCAAATCAATCACCCTTCCACCATCATGTGGTCATTACAGAATGAGTCAGGGATTTGGGATGATCAAACCGTTTATCGTAATTGGCTGGGAGATATGAAGGAAGCGGTAAAAAGCGTTGATATCCAAAAACGTCCCGTCACATGGGCATCTGGAAGCAGCTGGGACCCGGCTTATGACTTGGCGGATGTAATTGGTTTAAATGAATACTTCGGATATTTTTATATGCAGGATTCAGACTTGGGGCGGACATTGGATATCGTTCATAAAACCTATCCAAATAAGCCGATTCTGATTACGGAAAATGGAACATGGGCCTATGCAGATGAGGTTAATAATCATGGACCAGAAACGCAGTCCGGAACAGAAGAATGGCAATCCTATAAGTTCCTAAATCACTGGAATCAGGTAACAGATCCTAGTCGCCTGCCTTATATGGCCGGCTATACGTTCTGGGTGTTAAAAGATTATAAAGAAAGATTAAACTACAACCAACAGATTAATGGAATTTCCACAATGGGCTTAATGTCTTTCGACAAAGAAAAACCACGCTTGGTATATGACACCTTTAAAAACGCAATCAACCCTATTCGCTAAAGGCTGATGGAGTATGGTTCATCGATGAATTTACCTCTTTGACTATAGAAAAAAAGAAACATTAATAAAGTAAGGAGGAATCTTGTTGTTTAAAATGAAAAAGGTTTTATCGTCCATTTTAACAGCTTCACTCATTACAATCCCAACCTTTTCCTCAACCGGACATGTTTCTGCTGAGGGGACAACCGAGGACACAGACGTGCTCTATTTTGTGAATGCAGGTGACCCGACCCCTGATACAGTCGAGGGAACCGATCAATTTGGGCTGTTTTCTAGTAAAACAGAGCAAAAATACGGTGTAGACAGCGTTACAGGGAAAAAGTGGGGATTGGTAACCACCGCCAGTAATACTAGTGTCTCTAATGGCGCTGATAAATTTGGCTCACTTCGATATTATAACGGATCGCAAGTTAGGGATAAGGCATTAGAGTATAAGTTCGAGCTGCCGAATGGTCAATATGATCTTACATTAGGATTCAAAAATCCGTGGAGCGGCCGAAGTGTGAATATCATCGGTGAGGGACAAAATCTATCTAATGGAGATTTGGATATTGGAAGCTATAACGCTGAAAAAGAGGTCACTTATCAACAGGTTTCCATAACCGATGGAGAATTAGATGTCAGGATCCAAGGACCTGCCACAGCTGCTCTATCAAACTATAATGACCCATTAGTAAACTATATCATTATAAAAAAATATACAGTGATTCCTCTTTCAGATTTGGAAGCAAAAATAGAATCAGCGAAGAAAGAGGCGGAAAAAACAGATACCTATACCCAATTCAGCCTGGAATCACTAAATAAGGCCATCACACAAGCAGATGCCCTGGTTAAAAATATCAATGAAAACGGGTTAGATGCTCAGAATAAAACCAATCAGGAGCAAATTCGAACAGCCATAAAAAATCTAGACTCTGCATTGGCTGGACTTACTGTATACGCTCCGAATACTTCCTATAAACCGGGGCAAGTATGGACAGATACAAACGGTGCCCCTATTCAGGCGCACGGCGGCGGAATCATGTATGATGAGCAAACGAAAAAATACTATTGGTACGGCGAAGATAAAACAAATGGATATCTTCCTGCCAGAGGGGTAAGAGTTTATTCTTCTACTGATTTATATAACTGGAAAGATGAAGGCGTAGCCCTTACTGCGATTGAATCGATGGACCAATTTGAAACCGATCCATTAATCTCTATGCTTTATGAAGGCAGAAAGGACAAGTCCGATATTCTAAATGATATTGGTACAGACCGGGTAATTGAAAGGCCTAAAGTAATCTACAATGAAAAGACCAAAAAATATGTTATGTGGATGCATACCGATGGCCCTTCGACTACATCAACTGCGATGTATGCAAAAGCGGAAGCAGGTTATGCATTAAGTGACTCTCCTACAGGACCTTTCGTTTATCAAGTAAGCAATCGGATGGATAGAGCGCCTAAAGATGCCACTTACAATGGTCAGCCAGATCAGCCGGGGATGGCTCGTGATATGAACTTGTTCAAGGATGATGACGGTACTGCATACTTGATTTATTCCAGTGAAGAAAATAGGACCATTTATATTTCAAAGCTAAATGATTCTTATACCGATGTGGCAGGCTGGCATAAGGACGGAAATATAGTACGTGATACTGAATACAAAGCTGTATATGGAGAGGATTATGTGAGAGTCTTTCCAGGGGCGCAGCGTGAAGCACCGGCAATGTTTAAATATCAAGGAAAATACTATTTAATAACATCTGGCGCTACCGGCTGGGACCCAAATCCAGCAAGGTATACAGTGGCGGATAATATTTTTGGAGATTGGAAGCCTTTGCGTGATCCTTCGATAGGTGATAAAGCTTCAACAACATTTGATTCACAAAGTACCAACGTTATTCCAGTCGATGCTAAAAAGGGTAAGTTTATTTTTATGGCTGACAGATGGAAGGCTAGTGATTTAAAAGATTCAAGATATATTTGGCTGCCAATTGAGTTCGGCCAGGGTGATGAAATGAGTCTGCAATGGTATGAAGAGTGGAAACTGGATGCATTAGACAGAATGGGGAAAGTCACCATCAATACAGAACTGCCTGAGAAGGTGTCTGTTGGTCAAGTGCCCACTTTACCGAATAGAATCAATGTGACAAATTCAGAGGGGGAAAAGCTTGATACGGCGGTAACATGGGCAATTAATCCAGCAGATTTCTCAAAGCCTGGTACCGTTGTCGTTGAAGGCACACTTTCTGAGTTAGCCAATAAAGTGATTAGAACAAAAATCTTAGTTATCCCGGATCATGTAAGATATTTTGTCCATGCGGGCGGAGTGAAAACAAGTGATTACGTGACATGGTCTTCTTATATGGAGAATACACTATTAAACAAAGATGTAATTGATCAAAAGTATGACCCAGTTAATGGTCAGACATGGGGATTTGTTGGGGATAAAACAAGACTTGCTGGCGGAGAAGGTGATGATTTATTTTCTTCATTACGCTACCTTTTAGCGAATTCTGGTGATGACCTTTCATATAAGTTTGATCTAAAAAATGGTAAGTACACGGTATATACCGGTCTATATGATCGCTGGTATTCATCGACTAAGGGAAGCAGAAAAGCGGATATCCTAATTAACGGTGAAACAAAAACAAAGGGATATGTATTTACAAGTGCATATGATGTTCTAAGCTATCAACATGTGAACGTAACGGATGGAAAATTGGATGTGACTGTTCGCAGGATACCTGGTTCACCAGATCCGCAAATCAGCTGGATTATGATTGTGGAAGAAGATACAACAGCTCCAGTCATTACGGTTAAAGGTAATGAGGGAACCTATTCTGTTGATGGAAACATATCCATCTCCTGCAGTGCAAGCGATAATTTATCTGGAATTGAATCTGTTGATTGTCCGGCCATTGAAGGTCCAGCATATGAATATAGTGTTGGTGTAAATAAATTTACAGCAAAAGCTACAGATCATGCAGGGAATTCCTCGGAAGCTGAAATTCAATTTACAGTGACTGTTGACTTCGACAGTCTAAGCCGATTGACTGAGTCGTTTATTACAGACGAAGGAATAGCGCATTCACTTACAGCCAAACTTGCCTCAGCAAAAGAAGCATTTGCTGGAGGAAATAAAGAGGCTGTGGCAGGCAAACTTAAAGCATTTGTGAATGAACTGTCGGCCCAAAGCGGTAAATCTATTACGGAAAAGCAAGCAAATCTATTAATATCACTGTCTAGTAACCTTTTATTAAAATAAAAAAGACAGATCTAAAGGAAAAATAAAGTAAAACGGACACGCCCTAGTTGAGTGATGAAACAGAACTAGGGCGTGTCCTCATTGCTTTTAATTGATGATTTATTATTAGGTACTTTTCCAACATATTGTTTTCGGAACTGATTGGGAGTTAAATGTTCCAGCTTTTTGAAGATTCTACTGAAATATGCGGATTGTGTGAAACCACTGCTTTCTGAAATCCTATCAATGCTCCAATCTGTTGAAACCAATAATATCTTTGCTTGATCAATACGAATTTTATTTACATATTCAATCGGTGTACAGCCAAAGGACTGGATCATGCATCTTGCAATATGATTGGGATGGAATTTGAGAGCCCGGCCAATACTTTCATAGGTCACTTTTTTGGCATAATTTTTCCGCAAATAAACGGCTGCTTTTTCTGCGACCGCGAATGCGGGCAGAGAATTGGCTAAGTGCATATGATTTGAAAGTTCTTGGAGTAATTGCTGAAAAAGGATCTGCCGCTGCCATTCTCTAGAGTAGATAGACTCATTTTCCGATGAAGTAATTTTTGAGCACAGGAGTTCAACCGCTTCAGGATTGGATACTTTGCAATATTTGGGTAGTGTAATTCCGAACGGGCTCTCTGATAAAAAGTTTCCACAATCTTCAGCAGCTCTTTCCTCGTAATGAAAAGGTTTAGAAATGGTAAGGTCCTGCCAGCCCTTCGAAGAAACAAAATGAAACCAAAAAAAGTCGGTAATTTCATCACACGGTGAAATAGAATAATGGTGCCGATCGGGGTAGAGAATTAATGCATTTCCTCTACTAACCTTATATTTACGATAATCTTCACCCATGAACAATTGTCCTTTTGTGACAACTAATAAATCAAAAACACCAATATTATTTCGATTTAGATGTGATTGACCGATATCAAAAGTATTTTTACCGGCGGCAAGAAGTGTTGGTAAAGGCGGGGCAAACAATTGAAGCATTTGATCTCTCCTCTAATGTTAGGATTGTGCAATTTTTTGTTATGATTTTATATTTTATTCTTTAATAATAACACTATAATTGGTTCATAAATGTTTTTATTTTAATGTATTTATGTAAAGAGGTGTAGGGAGGGGGAGTTGAATTATGCAAAGCATACGGTGGGTGTGGGGGTATATTAAGAACTTTCGCATTCGATTATTCAGTGGACTATTTCTGGCATTAGCTGTTTCCATGCTAAACATGCTGAATCCATATTTTGCAGGAAAAATTGTCGATAAAGTGATTTATGGCCACCAGAACAATTTATTATGGCCCTTTTTAGGGACTATGATTGGGGTTACCGTTATCAAAACGGTCATTCGATATAATTACCAATTAATGTTTGAAGCAGTTTCACAAAACGTCATATTTAAAATTAGAGAACAATTGTATGACCGGCTTCAGCATTTAGATTTTAGTTTTTTCGATCGGACCAAAACGGGAGATATTATGGCCCGTATGACCGGGGATCTAGAAGCTGTAAGGCATTTTACGGCGTGGGCTATTTATATGATCTTCGAAAATCTAACCATATTACTCATTGCGATTGGGTTTATGTTCTATATTAACCCATTATTGGCTTTGGCAATGATAGCGGTAACACCGATTATTGGTTTCTTTGCTACTCGCTTATCCTTTACGGTCAAACCGACCTTTACAGAGATTAGGGGACAGTTTGCACGGTTAAACTCAGTGGTACAGGAAAACATTAGCGGAAATCGGGTTGTAAAGGCATTTGCGAAGGAAGATTACGAAATTGACAAGTTTTCAGTCGAAAATGAGGCCTTTAAGGAAAAGAGTCTTGATTCTGCAAAAGTTTGGGAAAAATATTTGCCTGTGCTCGATTCACTTGCAGGAGTATTAACTGTTGTGATGATTTTGGTTGGAGGAATTATGGTCATTAATGGTTCGCTTACGTTTGGGGAATTAGTAACCTTTAATTCCTTGATTTGGGCGTTAAATAATCCTATGCGAATGGCTGGATGGTTAATCAATGATGTGCAGCGGTTTATTGCTTCAGCTGAAAAAGTGGAGGACTTGTTAAATACTGAACCAGAAATCACCAATGAAGCAAACCGAGCAGCTATTAGACACATTAGTGGGGGTGTTGAGTTTAACAATGTGTCCTTTAGTTATGGGGATGAACAGGTCCTGAAAGATATCAGCTTTAAAGTGCTTCCGGGCCAAACAGTAGGAATCATCGGTCCAACCGGAGCTGGTAAATCTACATTGGTAAACCTTTTAAGCCGTTTTTATGATACAGCCGGCGGGGAAGTAATAGTGGATGGGCTTAAAGTTAGAGATTGGGATATTTCTAAATTGAGAGATAGTATGGCCATGGTCATGCAGGATATATTCCTATTCTCCGATACGATTGAGGGGAATATTGCGTATGGGAATCCAGATGCTACCTTGGAAATGGTGCAATCTGCTGCTAAAATGGCGGAGGCTCATGATTTTATTACCAACCTTCCAGAAGGTTACGACACGATTATTGGGGAACGGGGTGTAGGTCTTTCGGGAGGCCAAAGGCAAAGGATTGCTTTAGCCCGGGCTATTCTAAAGAACCCATCCGTCCTAGTCCTTGATGACACAACATCAGCTGTCGATATGGAAACGGAGCTTCGTATCCAGCGGACATTAAAGTCATTACTAAAAGAGAAGACATGTTTTATCATTGCTCATCGGATTTCTTCTGTAAAAGAGGCTGATTTAATCCTTGTCATGGAAAATGGCGAAATCATTGAAAGAGGTAAGCATAAAGAGCTGCTTGCGAAAAAAGGGTATTACTACAAAGTATTTATGAATCAAAATGGCAATTTTGATGGTCAGCACAATGGTGAGGATGTGATTTATCTCAATGGCGCGCAATAAATTTGATGTGGATGAAGAGTTGGAATCACCCTTCAGCTTTGTTCATTTGAAACGATTGTTTACTTATTTAAAACCGTACAGAAAAAAGATTTTATTGACCGTTTTGATTATGCTGATTGCCAGCGGAGCCAATTTAATTGGTCCCTATTTAATTAAAAAAGCAATCGATGATAGTATTCCAAACAAGGATGTAGGAAGTTTAGTGGTCCTTTCCTGCATTTACCTTGGTGCCCTAGTGATTACCGGGATTTGTATGAAATTCAGAATTAGAATGATGTCCGAGATAGGGCAGAGCGTCATCCTCAACATTAGAAAAGACTTGTTTACCCATTTGCAGAAATTGTCTTTTTCCTTTTATGACAGCAGGCCGCACGGGAAGATTTTAGTGAGGGTGGTTAACTATGTTAACTCCTTAAGTGATTTATTATCAAATGGATTAATTAATTTGATTACGGACCTGTTTAGCCTGTTCGTTATTGTCGGTTTTATGTTAGCGATTGATGTAAAGTTAACGCTAATGGCGATGCTCGGATTTCCTGTCCTTGCTGCCGTCATTCTCCTTATTAAAAATGCACAGCGGAAAGCATGGCAAACATTAAGTAATAAGCAGTCCAACATGAATGCTTATATTCATGAAAGTATCAATGGAATCAAAGTAACTCAGGCCTTTACAAGGGAAGAAGAAAATAAACGAATCTTTAGAGACGTATCGGAGAGTTATCGAAGCTCCTGGATGAAAGCGGTTAGAATCCAGTTTCTGCTATGGCCTTCGATTGAGAATATTTCGATTCTCACTACTTCGATTATTTATGTATTCGGTATATCCCAGATTGGAGAAGGAGTAACCGTCGGTGCGTTGGTTGCCTTTGTTGGGTATATAAGCATGTTTTGGGCTCCAATTGCCAATATCGGAAACTTCTACAATGCGATTATTAATGCAACGGCCTATTTGGAACGAATTTTTGAAATGATCGATGAAAAGCCTACTGTAGAAGATCAACCAAATGCTGTGGAGCTTCCTCTTATCAAAGGAAAAGTTGAATTTAGGGATGTTGTCTTTGAATATGAAGAAGGTGAAAGAATCCTTAAAAATGTAAGTTTCTCTGTCAATCCTGGTGAAACCATCGCACTTGTCGGTGCTACCGGATCGGGAAAGACCACAATTGTCAGCTTGCTCAGCCGTTTTTATGATGTAAGCACCGGAAGAATAGAAATTGACGGTGTTGATATCAGTACAGTTACCATTCCTTCTCTAAGGAAGCAAATGGGCGTTATGCTGCAGGATCCATTTATTTTTTCTGGCACGATTATGGATAATATCCGTTATGGCCGGCTTGATGCTACAGACGAGGAAGTGATCGCGGCGGCAAAGGCGGTCCAGGCACATCAGTTTATCAGCGGTCTAGCCGATGGTTATCTAACAGAGGTCAACGAACGTGGCACAAGGCTTTCTACCGGACAGAGACAATTGATTTCCTTTGCCCGTGCACTCTTGGCCGATCCTAAGATCTTAATTCTGGATGAGGCTACCTCTTCGATTGATACGGAAACAGAGCTGGCGCTGCAAAAAGGCCTTGAGACCTTGCTTGCCGGAAGAACATCTTTTATTATTGCTCACCGCCTTTCTACTATTCAAAATGCAAACCGTATCCTTGTCATCGATAAAGGCAAAATCATCGAGGAAGGATCGCATAACGAGTTATTAAGCCGAAAGAGTTACTATTGGAACCTGCACCAATCACAACATCAATCCCTAGAAGTGGGATAAAAAGGAAAAAAAGAGAAGGGTATAAGGAATCTGGTAAAAGCCGGATTCCTCTTTTTAAAAGGCTTTTTCCTTAAGTAAGGTAAATTAGGAGGTGAATGGCTTGATCATTGTTGATTATAAAAGATTGCTAGAAGTGAATACTTCTTTGTTATTTTCAAGCAAGGAAGAAAAAAACAAATGGTGGAGATCTATCAGCCACAATGCCGCTTTTCAACCGCTTCTTGATGAAATTAGGAATGAGGCAGGGAGGCTTTTGACAGAAAAAGACCCAGAGCTGCCCTATTCACTGTTTAAAATTTTTGCTGAAACGGGTTTCAGGCTTGAATATGAAAAGGTTTATTTTGAAAAGAGGAGACGGCTGAATACCTTTGCGATCATGGTTTTGCTCGAACCTACAAACATTGATTATTTAACGGCGTTTGAAAATACCATTTGGTCGATTTGTAATGAGTACAGCTGGTGCCTGCCCGCTCATTTGCTAAATAGTCCGGAAACATCGGTACAAGTCAGTTACTCATTAAAAAAGGCTTTTGTGCAAGCATATTCGATTGACTTGTTTGCAGCTGAAACCGCATTTTCTTTGGCAGAAATATTGAGACTCACAGAGGATTACTTGAATCCGCTCATTTGTAAGCGTATTTATGAGGAAGTATTTAAACGAATCTTTCATCCATTTATGGAAAATCAATTTGGATGGGAAACACAGACCCATAATTGGGCTGCTGTTTGTGCGGGATCAATTGGGTCAGCTGCGCTGCATTTAATGAGGGATCCTGGAGAACTCGCCATAGTAATAGAGCGGGTGCTTCCAGCCATGGATTCTTATTTAAAAGGTTTCAATGATGATGGCATTTGTCTTGAGGGGTACGGCTACTGGCAATATGGCTTTGGCTATTATGTTTATTTTGCAGACTTATTAAAAAAGAGGACTGGAGGCAAGTTGAACCTCTTTGATTCTGAAAAGGTCCATCAGATTGCCCTCTTTCAACAAAGGTGTTTTCTGAGCCGGAACTTGGTTGTGAACTTTTCAGATGCCCAGCCGACAGCCACCGTTTTTTTAGGCCTGAGTCATTATTTAAGCAGAATTTACAATGATTTTGAGGTCCCGGAACAGGATTTACGCGCGAAGTATACAGAGGATCATTGCAGCAGATGGGCTCCAGCCATTCGCAATCTACTATGGTTTGATGAAACGGCATTACCGACACAAAGGAAGAGCGAAACCTTTTACTCGGAAAAACCTGCATGGTTTATTTCAAGGCATCAATCAGAATTCGGCTGTTTTTCCTTCGCGGCAAAAGGCGGTCATAATGATGAACCTCATAATCATAATGATCTCGGCCATTTTATCTTGCAAGGTAATAATGAAGTTTTTTTAAAAGATTTGGGTGCTGGTTTATACACGAAAGATTACTTTAATGACAAACGCTATACGTATTTATGTAACGGTTCCCAGGGACATTCTGTTCCTATTATTAATAATCAATTTCAAAAAGAAGGTCCAGAGCGTTTTGCCAGCATCTGTAATGCTTCATTTGAAGAAGAGGTTGATACCTTTGAATTGGATATTGAAAATGCGTATGAAGAAGAGAGTCTTCAAAAATTATCACGAAAGTTTACTTGGGTGAAACAAAATCAGCCTAAGCTTATTTTGGAAGATAAATACACATTTACCGAACAACCTGTTTCTATTATTGAACGGTTCATCATAACCTCACTTTCCATAACAAAGGATGATAAAGGAGTGATCCTTGAGGGACAACATAGGCTCAGAATCTTATATGACAAAGCAAAGCTATGGCTAGTAGTAAGAATACTTGCATTTGAAAACCATTTCGGAGAAACAGAAAATAATATCGCACTAGACTTTGCTTTAATCAATCCGGAAATGGATTGTAGTGTCCAGCTAGTTTTTCAATTTGAATAAGTAGGGGTGAAGAGAATGACAGAGCAACTGCACTGGGTAAATGAAGCATGGCAGCAAGTTACGCAAAAAATAGGCAGAACCAGCAAAACAGTAGGAGCCAATTTTCCGCATGCAAGTGAAAACGGGACTTATCTTCTTGCGGAACCGCACTGGTGGACAGCAGGTTTTTGGCCTGGTTTGCTGTGGCTAGTGTATCTGGATACGAAAGATGCTGCATTAAAGCAGCTGGCAGAGGAATGTGAGGACAAGTTGGACGCTGTCCAAAATGAGTATTACCGGCTCGATCATGATATGGGGTTTATGTGGACTCTAACCAGTGTTGCCCACTATAAACTCTTAGGAAATGAGGATTCCAAACGTCGTGCACTCCTGGCTGCCAATCTCCTCATGGGAAGATTTAATGTTAATGGAAACTTTATCAGAGCTTGGAATCCATGGACAGAGGGAGAAGACAATAGCGGGATAGCGATTATTGATTGCATGATGAATTTGCCGCTATTGTACTGGGCAAGTGAAGAAACAGGTGATCCAAGATTTAAAAGTGTTGCTAAAAGGCATGCTGACACGGTGTTGGAGCATTTCATCCGGAATGATGGCAGTGTTCATCATATAGTCCGTTTTGATCCTGAAAGCGGGAATAAGGTTGAGGCTTTTGGAGGACAAGGCTACGGACCGGATTCAGCATGGTCTAGAGGAACCGCCTGGGCGATTTATGGTTTGACATTGTGTTACCACTATACTAAAGAAGCAAAATACCTGGAAACTGCAAAAAGAGTGGCTCATTTCTTTATCTCCCATCTCCCGGAGGATTTTGTTCCTGATTGGGATTTCCGCCTTCCTGCAGATATCGATTCACCAAAGGATTCTTCTGCAGGTGCTATAGCCGCATCGGGTCTCTTGTTATTGGCAACGGAGGTAACAACGGCAGAATCACCTGTTTACAAGCGAGCTGGGGAGAAAATCCTCGAATCCCTTTACAGGAATTATGGTAATTGGGATGGTTCGGAGGAAGGATTAATCCTGCATGGGACAAGCCATTTTCCTGAAGGGAAATATACGGATAACCCACTGATTTACGGGGATTACTATTTTGTTGAAGGTCTTGCCAGATTAAAAGGTTATAAGGAATTATTTTGGTAGAATCATTGACCGGCTGGGACCACTCGAAGTTTAAAGGAGCTATCGTGTATGTTAAAACTAGATTTACCTATACAAAAGAATCCTCTCCAATCACGACGAGATTTTATTAATGCCGTAAATCAAATTATAAACCCATTGAAACCCTATTACAGTAAGGGAAGAGCACTTTTAGAAATTGGAAGTACAGGTGCCGGTTACTCTGATTCAATTGCTGGAATGGAGGGGTTCTCAAGGGTGCTTTGGGGTCTCGTTCCACTATTGGCTGGAGGAGAAGAATCGGAAATCTGGGAAGATTGTCTGCAAGGAATCAAGAATGGTACAAACCCTTCCCATGAGGAATACTGGGGAGAAATTACCGACTTCCATCAAAAGGCAGTCGAAATGGCGGCATTTGGCTATTGCTTAGCACTAACACCCGAAAAGGTCTGGGAACCGCTTAGCAATCAAGAAAAAGGGAATTTATTTAACTGGCTCAATCAAATTAATCAAATCAAAGTATATGATTGTAATTGGTTGTTTTTTCCTGTACTTGTGAACCTTGGTTTTAAGAGAGTGGGATTACCTTATGAACAGGAAAAAGTGAAGGAAAACCTTGACCGCATAGACCAATTTCATATAGGAGAAGGATGGTACGCGGACGGAACAGATGCTCATTGTGACTATTACGGGCCATTTGCGATCCATTTTTACAGTCTTCTATATTCAACACTGATGAGTGAAGAGGATCCAATAAGGGCGCAGCGCTATAAAAGCAGAGCCGAGGCTTACGCTAAAGACTTTATCTATTGGTTTAGTAGTGATGGTTCTGCCCTTCCATATGGAAGAAGCTTAACCTATAGATTTGCCCAATCTGCCTTTTGGGGTGCGCTCGTATATGCTGGAGCGGAGCCGTTTCCTATGGGTGTGATGAAGGGACTGATCTTAAGGAACCTCCGCTGGTGGTTCAGTCAGCCAATTTTTGATTCTAATGGTTTGTTGACAATTGGCTATCGCTATCCCAATTTGCTCATGGCGGAAAATTACAATTCACCCGGCTCACCGTATTGGGCCCTGAAGACCTTTTTACCTTTAGCGTTGCCAGAGAATCATCCTTTTTGGCAGGCAGAAGAAATGCCGCTTCCAGTTTTAAAAATGAAGGTGGCTCAACCAGCACCACGCTTTATATTGTGCAGACAGGATGAAAAAGACCATCTTGTTGCGTTTAACGCGGGATATCAGCATACGAATGACCACTCCCATACTGCGGCCAAATACGAAAAGTTTGTTTATTCAAATGTATTTGGTTTTAGTGTATCAAAAGCAGAGTGGGGGCTTGGGCAAAGTGCATTTGATTCAATGCTGGCTGTCAGCGAGTGTGACAACATTTTTAGAGGTAAAAGAAAGTGTGTAGAATATACCATTGATGAAAACGTGATTTATACAAAATGGAAACCGTGGAAGGATGTCGTGATTCGAACCTGGATTGTGGCGGGGATACCATGGCATATCCGTATTCATTGTATTGAGACGAGTAGAAGCCTCGATGTTGCGGATGGGGGATTCGCACTAGGACTAGAACATAACGCATTTATAGATCAAAAAATAGAAGTAGTGTCGAATAAGCTAGAAAGCTTAGCCGTATTACCGTGGGGAGCAATCGGCATCAAAAGTATTTATGGAAACGGGCAGCCGGAGTTGGTCTATCCGAATGCAAACACGAATTTGATGAATACCCGTACAGTCATTCCGACAGTAAAGGCAAGCCTTAATCTAGGTACGCACTGGCTGGTAAATGCGGTGTTTGGGCAACCGGGCAGTGTGAATGCTATTAATCTATGGGACAATGTACCGCATGTTGTGGTTACGGATGTAGAAATTATTATTGGAGAGGGACTTGAGAAAATTAATATTCCAATGGGTAAGGGAGATTAGCAAGAAAGAGCCTGGGTATACAGGCTCTTTTCTTGTGTAAAAAAGCTTTGGCGATCTAGAATATAAATTCGAGGTGGAGGGGCTGTAAACTAAAGTACTCTAGGAAAGCTTGACCTGTTTAAGAAAAACTAGTAAAATACAAGTAAAAAGTTTTACTTTGTTTTGTGGAAACATACCATTGATAAATAAGTGAAATTAATATTTTTAAATTCTTATGTAAACGATAACAGAAGTGGAGGTGAATAGAATGGCGACAATTAAAGATATTGCCGAAGAGTCTGGTTTTTCAATCTCGACGGTTTCACGTGTCTTAAATAATGATCAAAGCCTTTCTGTTCCGGATGAAACAAGGGAAAAAATATATGAAATTGCAGAAAAACTAAACTATCGTAAGAAAACGGTAAGGCTTTTAGTAAAGAATATTGCCTTTTTGTATTGGTTAACAGACATTGAAGAATTAGAAGATGTCTATTTTAAGACCATGAGGATAGAAATTGAAAAGTGGGCAAGTAAATATAACATCGAGCTAACCACTTATAAAATAAGCGATGGAATCGAGAAAATCCCTGATACAATTGAGGGATTTATTGCCGTAGGTATGTTTTCAGATAAAGAGTTAGCATACTTGAGAAAGATTACTACAAAGGGTGTTTTCCTCGATACAACACCAGACCCGAATCATTATGATTCCGTCCGGCCTGATTTAGTGCAAATGACGCGAAGAACTGTAGACTTTCTAATAGAAAAAGGCCATTCCGATATCGGTTTAATTGGCGGTACCTATCATAACCCCAATACAAATCAAGATGAAATGGATATTCGTGAGCAGACGTTTCGTTCCTATATGGTGGAGAAGGGGTTATTAAAGGAGCAATTTATTTTTTGTCACAGAGGTTTTTCTGTAGAAACTGGCTACCGTTTGATGACGGATGCCATAAAAAAACTCGGTGATGGATTACCCACCGCCTTCTTTATTGCAGCAGATCCGATTGCCGTTGGCTGTCTGCAAGCATTAAATGAAAATGGAATCGCCATTCCCAATCGTGTAAGCATTATTAGTATTAACAATATTAGTGTAGCAAAATATGTTTCGCCGCCTTTGACTACATTTCATATTGATTTGAAGGAAATATGTAAAAACGCTATTGAATTGCTTTTGGAACAAGTGCTGGAAAAACGTAAAATCGTAAAGACTTTATATTTAGGATCGGAGTTAATAGTCAGAAAAAGTACCAATTAGAGAGCAGTAAAATTACTGCTTTTCTTTTTGACTAATTTTCGTAAAAAAATTCACTTAATTTAGTAAAAAAGTTGTTTACACTTTTTCTTAACGGTGATATATTTATTCTTGTAAACCGCTTTCACTCATTTGACTTGAAAGGACGAAAAAGATATGAAAAATTTTAAGAAATATGCCGGGATCGTTAGTGGACTTGCATTGAGCTTCTCATTGGTTGCATGTGGACCACAAGACAGTAGTAAGTCAGGTTCTGATACTGCAAATAAAGATTCAAAAGAAACAAAACAATTACTAGTTTGGGAAGACCAACAAAAATCTGCTGGTATCAAGGATGCCATTTCCCAGTTTGAGAAAGACCATAACGTAAAAATCAAGGTGGTTGAAAAACCATACGCAAAACAAATTGAAGGCTTACGTCTAGATGGACCAGCCGGGACAGGCCCCGATGTATTAACAATGCCTGGTGACCAAATTGGTACAGCTGTAACCGAAGGGTTAATTAAAGAGTTAAACGTTGGTGACGATGTTCAATCAATCTATACGGATGTTGCTATGCAGTCACAAAAAGTAGACGGCAAGGTTTACGGTCTTCCAAAAGCAGTGGAAACGACAATGCTTTACTATAATAAAGACTTAATCGCAGAGAAGGACCTGCCAAAAACTCTTAATGAATGGTACGAGTATGATAAGAAAGTAACTAAAGGCGGCAATTATGGATTCTTAGCTCTATTTGACCAAATTTATTATGCTCAAAGTGTAATGAGTGGTTATGGCGGCTACATCTTCAATAAAGATGATCAGGGTAAATATGACCCAGCGGACATCGGTATTAATAATAAAGGTGCGGTTCAAGGGGCAGAAATTATTCAAAAGTTTTATAAGGAAAAGTTATTCCCTGCTGGTATTATCGGTGCACAAGGTATTAATGTTTTAGAATCATTATTTACGTCGGGAAAAGCAGCGGCAATCATTTCTGGACCTTGGAACATTGACCCATTTACAAAGGCGGGAGTAAACTTTGATGTAGCGAAACTTCCTGAGCTAGATAATGGTAAAAACATGAGTGCATTCGTCGGTGTGAAGAGCTATAACGTAAGTGCATATTCAAAAAATGCAGACCTTGCACAAGAGCTAGTTGAATACTTAGCTAACAAAGATAATTCTAAGAAACGTTTTGAAATTACAAAAGAAGTTCCAGCTGTAAAAGATTTAGCTAATGACCCAGTTGTCACAGAGAGTGATGCAGCAAAAGCTGTTGCACAGCAATCTCAATTCTCAGAATTGACACCCAATATTCCTGAGATGAACGAAGTTTGGACGCCTGCTGATGCAGCATTACAAACTATTGCAACAGGCAAGGCAGAACCAAAAGCAGCCTTAAATCAAGCGGCTGAAACTATTAAAGGACAAATAAAAGCAAAACACAGCAAATAATTAGGTATAAAGAATGGTGTCAAACGCCTAATGAGGTTTGACACCATTTGTTTTCTAATGATTCCTGACTTTGATTATGTCTAGCTTCAGCGCCAAGCCTCCCCATATCGGGGCTGAACGTGGCGCTTGCACTTTCAAATAAAAGAGGTGAAGAGAATGCAGCATCGTAAAACCGCCTTAGTACTTTCTGTTATTCCTGGGCTTGGGCAATTGTACAATAAACAATGGGTAAAAGGTTTATTGTTCCTTATTTTAGGAATATCGTTCATTGCGGTATTTAAAGATTTATTAAATATGGGTTTTTGGGGGCTAATGACACTTGGGACCGAAGTGCCGCGGGATAATTCCATATTCCTGCTGGCAGAGGGGATTATTGCCCTGATTGTTACCTGTTTTGGACTTGCCTTTTATTACGCCAATTTCCGGGATGCTTATAAGAATGGAAAAATGCGTGACCAAAACATGAATCCAAGTTCTCTTAAAGAAGATTATCACAATTTAATTTCACAAGGTTATCCCTATGTTATTAGTGGACCTTCGCTATTTATTTTAATTTTCGCTGTTGTTTTTCCAATATTATTTAGCTTTGCATTAGCATTTACGAATTATGATTTATACCATTCTCCTCCAGCGCACTTAGCTGATTGGGTTGGATTAAGTACATTTAAGCAAATATTTACAGTGGATATCTGGCGTTCAACCTTTTTCGATGTTTTAAGCTGGACGGTTATCTGGACACTTGTTGCTTCGACAGTTCAGGTTGCACTTGGTATTTTCTTGGCTGTACTAGTTAACCAAAAAGACCTTAAATTTAAGAGACTTTATCGTACGATTTTAGTTTTACCATGGGCGGTACCAGGATTTGTTACGATTTTAATTTTTGCCGGCCTATTTAATGACAGCTTTGGTGCGATTAATAATACAATTTTAGCTGCATTTGGCATTGATCCAATTCCTTGGATGACCAATGCTGCTTGGTCCAAGTTAGCGCTTATTCTAATGCAGGGCTGGCTTGGATTTCCGTATATATTCATCGTGACTACAGGTGTCCTTCAGTCTATTCCTGACGACCTTTATGAAGCGGCCACGATTGATGGGGCCTCTATCTTTGCTAAATTCAGACATATCACCATGCCAATGATTTTACTCGCAATGGCACCAATTATCATTACGCAATATACTTTTAACTTCAATAATTTCAATATTATTTATCTGTTCAACGGCGGAGGACCAGCAGTTCCTGGATCAAATGCCGGTGGAACCGATATATTAGTATCTTGGATTTACAAATTAACCATGCAGTCGAGTCAATATTCACTTGCTGCCGCATTAACCATTTTGTTATCTGTATTTGTCATTGCGATTGCTTTATGGCAATTCAGAAGAACAAATTCGTTTAAGGAGGGGGCTTAATAGATGTTAACAGGTATGAAGGGAAATCGATTTTTTCGTCTCTTTGCTTCCCATTTAATTTTAATTCTAATTGCGGTTATTATCATTTACCCCCTACTGTGGACAGTGGGAGCAAGCTTTAACCCCGGTAACAGTTTAGTCAGTAATTCGATTATTCCAAAAAATCCTACGTTGGATCATTATAAAGAACTATTTGCAGGAAAAGAAAGTCTGCAATATGGGCATTGGTATTTAAATTCTCTTAAAATCAGTATTTTTACAATGATTGGGTCGGTTATCAGCGTTTCCTTTACGGCGTATGCCTTTTCACGATTTCGCTTTAAAGGCAGAAAAAATGCTTTAACTCTGTTTTTGTTATTGCAGATGATTCCGCAGTTCTCAGCGTTAATTGCTCTGTTTGTACTGGCGCAGCTTCTAGGGATGATGAACAGCCACTGGCTCTTAATCCTCCTGTATATTGGCGGGACGATTCCAATGAATACTTATCTGATGAAAGGATATATGGACTCTATTCCTATGGACTTAGATGAGAGTGCCAAAATCGATGGTGCAAGCAATACAAGAATCTTCTTGCAAATTATCATGCCATTGTCACGGCCAATGTTAGCGGTTGTTGCGATGAATGGCTTTACTGGTCCACTTGGGGATTTCGTTATGTCATCGACCATTTTGAGAACACCAGAATCTTACACATTGCCAATTGGACTCTACAATTTAGTCAATGAAGTAATGGGTGCAAGTTATACAACCTTTGCTGCAGGGGCCATTCTCATCAGTATACCTATTGCCGTAGCATTCCTGTTATTGCAAAAACACTTTGTTTCAGGCTTAACAGCAGGTGGAACAAAAGGTTAATGAATCGTCAGTTGGAACTAATGGTAGAAGGAGATTATTATGACAAATCATGAAAAAAACTATACAACGAAAACGAACTTCATGCTTCATGGAGGAGACTATAACCCGGATCAATGGTTAGATCGCCCAGATATATTAGCGGATGATATCGAATTGATGAAACTAGCTCATACGAATACCTTTTCCCTTGGAATTTTTGCTTGGGCTGCAATAGAGCCGGAAGAGGGAGTTTACAAGTTTGAATGGTTAGATGAGATTTTTAATAACATTCATGGAATTGGCGGACGTGTTATTCTAGCTACACCAAGCGGAGCACGTCCTGCTTGGATGTCACAGAAATATCCAGAAGTATTACGTGTGAATAGTGCAAGGATAAAACAATTGCATGGCGGAAGACATAATCACTGTTTTACTTCAGAAGTTTATCGTGAAAAAACACAGCGGATGAATCGACTGCTGGCAGAACGATATGGTAATCATCCAGCTTTATTAATGTGGCACATCTCAAATGAGTACGGCGGCGAATGCCATTGTGACAAATGTCAAGATGCTTTTAGAATTTGGCTGAAAGAAAAATACAATCATGATCTTAAAGCTTTGAATGATGCTTGGTGGGGGCCGTTCTGGAGTCATACTTACAGTAACTGGTCGCAGATTGAATCCCCATCTCCAATCGGAGAGAGCATGGTTCACGGATTAAACTTAGATTGGCGCAGGTTTGTCACTGACCAAACCATTTCATTCTTTGAAAATGAAATTGTCCCAATTAAGGAATTAACACCTGATATACCGATTACGACAAACTTTATGGCTGACACGCATGAACTCATACCATTCCAAGCACTGGACTATAGCAAGTTTGCTAAACACCTTGATGTCATCAGCTGGGATGCGTACCCTGCGTGGCACAATGATTGGGAAAGTACGGCAGATTTAGCGATGCGAGTTGGCTTTATCGATGACTTATACCGCAGTCTAAAGCAAAAGCCATTTTTATTAATGGAATCTACCCCAAGCGGTGTCAATTGGCATAACGTCAATAAGGCAAAACGTCCAGGAATGCACCTACTTGCATCCATGCAAATGATTGCTCATGGATCTGATAGTGTTATGTATTTCCAATGGCGGAAATCCCGTGGATCATCGGAAAAATTCCATGGCGCAGTGGTTGATCATGATAATAGTCCAGAAAATCGTGTTTTCAAAGAGGTTGCAAAAGTTGGTCAAACGTTAGAAAAGCTGTCTGATGTTGTTGGGACAAATCGTCCGGCGGATGTGGCGATTCTGTATGATTGGGAAAGCAATTGGGCACTAAATGACGCTCAAGGGTTTGGGTTGGAAACCAAGCGATATCCGCAAACATTAGTCGATCATTACCGTACCTTTTGGGAACAGGATATTCCGGTTGATGTGATTACAAAAGAACAAGATTTTTCTTCCTATAAATTATTGATTGTTCCAATGCTTTATTTAGTAAGTGAAGAAACCATTGCCCGTTTAAAGAACTTCGTTGCAAATGGCGGCAGATTGGTTATGACTTATATTAGCGGACTTGTCAATGAACATGATTTAACTTATCTTGGCGGCTGGCATAAGGACTTGAAAGAGATGTTTGGGATGAAGCCGGTTGAAGCTGATACATTGTATCCAAGTGATAGAAACTATGTAAGTTATCGCAGCCAGGTCTACGAATTGAAAGATTATGCAACTGTTATTGAACTTGATACCGCCAAGGCTGAAGGTCAATATAAGGTAGACTTTTATGCCAATACCCCAGCGGTTACGAGCCATCAGTATGAACAAGGTAAAACCTATTATATTGGCGGCCGATTAGAAGATGAGTTTCATCGGGAATTTTACCAGGAACTAATTAATGAGTTGGCACTGCAGCCCGTAGTTTCTGTAAAACATGAAAAGGGCGTATCGGTGCAGGTTAGACAAGCTCCTAAACATGACTATATTTTCGTTATGAATTTTACGGAAAAGAAGCAGCCAATTGTACTGGAGGACGCTGTAAAAGATTTAGTTACTGGTGAAGAACTTACAGGTGAGCTGACTTTGGAAACGTATGAAGTTCGCATTCTGGAAAAGGCAAGAAATAATTAATGGATGATTGTGAGCGGGAGCTTTTCCCGCTTGATTTGTCCAATCTATAGAAAACATCCATTTCGTTAGTAGAGTGGGTGTCTTTTCTATAGATTGATAGTTTTACAGTATTATGGAAACGTTTCCTTGTTGATTTAGCAAAGATGTTGCTATAGTCATAAAAAACTTGAGAGGGTAGGAGAATATGAGAAGAATAGTCAAGCCGTTTGCAATACTGTTAGCCATTGTGATGGTGTTTAGCACACTAGTTTTGAATAGTCACATTAGCCTTGCTGCAGAATCACAAACACAATACTTAACAAATGGAGGGTTTGAAAGTGATTTTTGGAATGATGGCTCATGGAATATTGAAACGTTAAATTGGGACAACATTGATATTCAACACTATTTATATTCCTCTGATCCTTGGATGACGAAAGATGAAGGGGACCATGCTTTAAAGTATTGGATTAAGGAAACGGCTACAGGGACTCCATCTTTTGCAGTAAAGCAAACAATCCCGACACTTCCTGCAGGAAGTTATGAATTATCGGTAAAATCGATGGGGGGAGCAAGTGCTGAAGCCGGCAATATTAAACTTTTTGCGGGAGCGGAAACTATAGATGCTGTTGCCACAACAGGCTACAATGCATGGGGGACCATTACCTTGAAATTTGTTTTAAAACAAGAGACGTCTAATCTTCAAGTGGGAGCAACTGTTAGCGGATCACCAAAGGCATGGGGGTATTTAGATAGTTTCACATTGAAATCTGTCCCTAAGGCCGTTGATGCTGATATTTTTGTAAAAAGAGTAGATGGACTCGATAAGGACTTTATTAAAGGTGTTGATGTTTCTAGTATCATTTCTTTAGAAAACAGCGGTGTTAAATTCTACAATGAGGCTGGAAAAAAACAGGACATTTTTAAGACTTTACATGAGGCAGGAGTCAATTATATTCGTGTCCGTGTATGGAATAATCCTTATGATGCAAAAGGAAATGGATACGGCGGTGGTAATAACGATTTAGCCAAGGCAATTGCAATTGGGAAAAGAGCAACAGCTAATGGAATGAAGCTGCTAGTAGACTTTCACTATTCTGATTTCTGGGCCGACCCTGCTAAACAGCAGGCACCGAAGGCATGGGCAAACTTAAGTTTCGAAGATAAGAAGAAAGCTTTATATAACTATACAAAAGAAAGCCTAAAAGCTATGAGAGCGGCAGGAATTAATATTGGTATGGTTCAAGTGGGCAATGAAACGAATGGAGGAGTGGCAGGAGAAAAGGATTGGACAAAAATTAGTGCTTTATTTAATGAAGGAAGTAAAGCAGTAAGAGCGGTTGATCCGAATATCTTAGTAGCTGTTCATTTTACAAACCCTGAAACAACAGGCAGATATGCTTCTTATGCTAAAACTCTTGCTGATAATAATGTAGATTATGATGTATTTGCAAGCTCCTATTATCCATTCTGGCATGGTACCTTAAGTAATTTAACATCAGTCTTAAAGAATGTGGCTGATACGTATGGAAAGAAAGTAATGGTGGCTGAAGCATCCTACACCTATACAGCTGCGGACGGTGATGGACACGGAAATACTGCACCAAAGGATGCTGGCCAAACATTAAATTACCCTGTTACAGTCCAAGGTCAGGCCAATGCTGTAAGGGATGTAATCCAAGCGGCTGCTAATGTTGGTGATGCTGGGATAGGTGTCTTTTATTGGGAGCCTGCTTGGATACCAGTGGGACCGCCTGAAAAACTAAAACAGAATCAAACGAAATGGGAAAAATATGGTTCAGGCTGGGCATCAAGTTATGCCGGAGAGTATGACCCTGAAGATGCTGGCAAATGGTACGGCGGAAGTGCGGTAGACAACCAGGCATTGTTTGACTTTACTGGACATCCGCTTGCATCCCTAAATGTCTTTAAATATGTAGACACAGGAGCCGTTGCCACGTTAAAAATTGACGAAATCAAAGATATATCGATATTTGCTATCTCAGGGGAAAATATTAATTTACCAGATACTGTCGCTGTTACTTATAATGATGGAAGCAAAGGGACGGTTGTTGTTACTTGGGATAATGCAGCTCTACATCAAGCCATCAGCACGGGTGTTGGCACCTATGTGATTAATGGCGCGGTCGAAGGCGGAATGACGGTAAAGGCAAGGTTAGAAATAAAGCCTCAGAACTTTGTGGTGAATCCAAGCTTTGAAAATAGTGATCGGAGCATGTGGAAGATTATCTATGGAACGGGAACTACTCCGCACACAGACTATCAATTAAAAGCTTCGGACGCTAAATCAGGGGACTATTCTCTGCACTTTTATTCAGGTACGGCTGTCGACTTTAAAGTGGAACAAACGATTACCGGCTTAAAGCCTGGATATTATAATTTATCCATGTTTTTGCAGGGCGGAGATGCCCGAAATCCAGAGATGTATCTCTATGCTATATCTGGCGGGCAGGAAAATAAAGCAGTTACCTCTGTAAATGGCTGGGTGAATTGGAACAATCCACAAATAAATAACATTCTCGTAACAGAGGATGGAACGATTACGATTGGAGCACGTATAAAGGCTGATAGCGGTGCCTGGGGAAGTTTAGATGACTTTAATTTATACCAGGTAAGCAATAATTAAGAGGATATGAGAGGTGCATGGAGAAAATATTCATGCGCCTCTTTTTGATAATAAAAATTTTAGTAATTTTTTTAGTAAAAATATTGATAAAATTTACTGTAGTAAGTAAAATGATAATAAAGATAAATGAAAAGGATTACATTAGTGGAGGCGGAAAAATGAACGGTACAGCACTTAACTCGAAATTTAATGAAATTTTTGAAACGGCCCCTGAGAAGTCTTTCTTTGCTCCAGGGCGAATTAATTTAATTGGTGAACATACAGACTATAATGGCGGCCATGTTTTTCCATGTGCGATTACGTACGGGACATATGCAGCTGCTAAGAAGCGTGAAGACAGGAAAGTCCGCTTGTATTCAGCTAACTTCCCGGATAAAGGGATTATTGAGTTTACATTAGACCAGCTTGATTACAATAAAGATCACAATTGGGCTAACTATCCAAAAGGGATGATTCGCTACATTTTAGAGGCAGGATACCCAATCCCAACCGGTTTTGAGTGTGTCATCGAAGGAAATATTCCAAATGGTGCAGGTCTTTCCTCTTCAGCATCAATTGAATTATTAACCGGGGTTTTAGTTACAGGGTTGTATGGCTTAGAAATTCCACGACTTGATCTAATTAAAATTGGTAAGCAGGTTGAAAATCAGTTCATTGGCGTTAACAGTGGAATAATGGACCAATTCGCAATTGGTATGGGCAAGAAAGATGCAGGAATTTTACTTGATTGCCAGACGCTGAAATACGAGTATGCACCGATTCAACTTGAAAATCACAAAATTATTATTATGAATACAAACAAGCGCCGCGAGTTAGCGGATTCCAAATACAATGAGCGCAGAGGCGAATGTGAAAAAGCGTTATCACAGCTACAGCAGAAGCTTCCAATCGAAGCGCTTGGGCAGCTTTCCGAAGCAGAGTTCGATGAAAATCAATATTTGATTACGAATGAAACGGTGCGTAAACGGGCGAAGCATGCGGTATATGAAAATATTAGAACATTGCGTGCACTCGAAGAGCTTAAAGCTGGAAATCTAGAGGCATTCGGGCAATTGATCAACCAATCACACATCTCACTAAGAGACGATTATGAGGTGACCGGGATTGAGCTTGATAGTTTAGTAGAAGCAGCCTGGAAACAGCCAGGGGTGCTTGGGGCACGAATGACTGGCGCAGGCTTTGGCGGCTGTGCGATTGCAATAGTGGAAAATGATGAGGTGGAAAGCTTTATTAACAACGTAGGAGTAGCCTATGCTGACAAGATTGGTTATGAGGCGGATTTTTACGTAGCCAGCATTGGTGACGGAGCGAAACAATTATAAGGAGATGTTGGTATCATGAGTATTCTTGTATTAGGCGGAGCGGGCTATATCGGCTCACATGCCGTATACCAATTAATTGATCAGGGGTATGAAGTGGTTGTTATTGACAATTTGCAAACAGGCCACCGTGATGCACTTCATCCAAAGGCACACTTTTACGAAGGAGATATCCGTAATCGAGAGTTCATGCGGTCTGTTTTTCAAAAAGAAAAGATTAAAGGAATCATCCATTTTGCCGCCAATTCTCTCGTCGGGGAATCGATGGTGGAGCCGTTAAAATACTATGATAACAATGTATTTGGTACACAGGTTGTTCTCGAAATAATGAAGGAATTTGGTGTAAAGCACATCGTCTTTTCTTCAACCGCCGCTGTATATGGTGAACAGAGGGTGATTCCAATTACCGAATCAGCGGAAACAAAGCCGACGAACACATATGGTGAAACGAAACTTGCAATGGAAAAAATGATGGCTTGGTGCGAAAAAAGATTCGGGATTCATTTTGTGGCATTGCGTTACTTTAATGTGGCCGGAGCGCGAGGTGAAGGGGTGATTGGGGATGACCACAACCCTGAGACGCATTTGATTCCGGTTGTTCTCGAAGCTGCACTTGGGAAAAGACCTGCCATTATTGTGTTTGGAGAAGATTATGATACAGCGGATGGTACGTGCGTCCGTGATTATATCCATGTCGAGGACTTGATTGAAGCCCACATTTTAGCGCTTAAGTATTTACAAAATGGCGGGAAAAGTAATTATTTCAATCTTGGCTCAAGCCAAGGGTTTTCAGTAAAAGAGATTATCGAGACGGCTAAAGCTGTAACACAGTTAGATATTCCGGTCCAAATGGGAGAACGTCGCGCAGGCGACCCTAGTACACTGATTGCTTCATCGGATAAAGCAAAGCAAGTACTCGGCTGGAACCCCTCAAGAGCATCAATTGAACAAATTATAACAGATGCTTGGAATTGGCATAAGCATCATCCAAATGGTTATCAAAATAGGTGGCGATCAATATGATTTTTCAACTAGTCCAACAATTAGTTCAACAGGCGCTTGCCACTCAGTTAATTGAGCGGGAAGATGAAATATACGCTAGAAATCAAGTGCTTGCACTGCTGCAATTGGAGGAGTATAAGGAAATAGAGATTGGGGGAAGTATCCCGGAAATTCCTGATCTCCTTGATAGAATCGGTGAGTATGCAGTGGAGAAAGGTATCATCGAAGATATTTTTGATGTAAAGGATATATTTTTCAGTAAAATTATGAATTGCTTTATCGCACGGCCTTCGAGTGTGAACCAGCAGTTTTATGGAAAATATCAACAAAGTCCAGAGCTGGCGACCGAATATTTTTATCAGTTAAGTAAAAACAGCAATTACATCCAGATGAAGCGGATTCGTCAAAATATCGAGTACAAGGCCGCGACCGAATACGGGGAGTTAGATATTACTATTAATCTATCGAAACCGGAAAAAGATCCAAAGAGTATCGAACTAGAGAAGCTCGCAAAGAAATCCAGCTATCCGAAATGTTTACTTTGTATCGAAAATGAAGGATATGCTGGAAGAATCGGCCACCCGGCTCGCTCAAATCACCGGATGATCAGAGTGAATTTAACAGATGAAAATTGGCATTTACAATATTCTCCTTATGTTTATTATAATGAGCATTGCATTGTATTGTCGGAAACACATACGGATATGAAAATCAGTCCAGTCACGTTTGAAAGACTGTTGTCATTCGTGGAGCAATTCCCACATTACTTCTTAGGGTCTAATGCTGATATTCCAATAGTCGGCGGCTCGATTTTATCACATGAGCATTATCAAGGCGGGAATTATCAATTTGCGATGGCAAAGGCCGGGGCTGATTGGAACTTTACCATTGATGGTTTTCCGAATGTGGAATGCTCTGTAGTTAAATGGCCGATGTCGGTGATTCGTTTACGATCATCTGAAACAGGGAATCTGGTGGAAGCAGGAGCCCATATTTTTGAAAGATGGAAAGCTTACAGTGATGAAGCCCTTGGTATATTGGCTCGGACGAGTGAGACACCGCATAACACGGTTACCCCGATCGCCCGAAAAAATGGTGACTTGTTTGAACTAGATTTGGTTCTCCGTAATAACCGGATAAGTGAGGAACATCCACTAGGAATTTTTCATCCACATGCCGATGTCCATCATATTAAGAAAGAAAATATCGGTCTAATTGAGGTAATGGGATTGGCAGTGCTGCCTGCCCGCCTTAAAGGAGAGTTGGAAGAGGTAGAAAACTTCCTGCTCGGTAAAACGGATGCAGTTGCAGATTATCATGCAGACTGGGCCAATGAGTTAAAGAACAACTATGGAACGATTGCGAATGAATCCAATGTGGAAACACTGGTTAGAGAAGAAGTAGGCAGAAAGTTTTTGAGAGTATTAGAAGACGCTGGTGTGTTTAAGCGGAATGAAGAGGGAGAAGCAGGATTCCGCCGCTTTATCGGCGCATTATAAACGTCCCCTAATTGAAAAAGGAAGTGGAAGAGCAATGAAAATGGAAAAACAACTTTTTGGCCGGTATAATGGAGCAGATGTGATCGAATATTCATTTAGCAATGATTCAGGCATGACTGTATCTTGTATAAATTTCGGCTGTGTGATTACGAAAATCATTGTCCCAGACCGTAATGGAAAGCTAGAAAATGTGGTCCTTGGTTTTGAAAGCTTTGAAGACTATCCGAAATATTCGCCGTATTTTGGGGCTGTTTGCGGCCGAGTGGCGGGACGAATTAAGGGTGCAAGTTTTGAACTGGATGGAAAAGAACATGTACTCGCTCAAAATGAGGCACCGAACCATCTGCATGGTGGTGTAAAAGGTTTTGATTCCGTGATTTGGGCAACAGAAAAGGTCGAGGAAGAAAATGCTATTGGATTGAAGTTCCATTATCGTAGTCCAGACGGGGAGGAAGGCTACCCTGGAAATCTGGATACCATAGTAACGTATCTATTAACAAATGATAATGAGTTGAAAGTAACTTATGAAGCTAGAACAGACAAAAAAACAGTAGTGAATTTAACCAATCACTCCTATTTTAATTTAAGCGGAAATATCAAACGCGATTGTTCGGGACACGTCCTTCAATTAGATAGTGACCGCTTTTTAGAATTGGCTCCTGACCTTATGCCAACAGGTAAAATGCTGGAGACGGCCAATACTCCATTTGATTTTACTGCGGGAAGAAAATTGAAAGATGGCATGGAAACTTCCTATCCCCAGAATGTTTTGGTAGGAAAAGGCTACGACCACCCGCTTATTTTTTCAAAAGAAGGAAATAATCGGATTGTGCTAAGTGAGGAAGAGAGCGGACGTGTCCTTCTGATGACGACCGACCAGCCTTGCGTTGTTCTCTATACTTCGAATATGTTAGATGGAGAGTTTGAAATTTCGGGTGTAAAGGCTAGAAATTATCTTGGTGTTTGTTTAGAGACCCAAGGGCTGCCGGATGCCATCCATTATCCAAGCTTTCCATCGGTCACATTAAATCCAGAGGATGTATATCGTGCTAATACCACGTATCGTTTCTTAACCAATACGTTAGGTGATTAATTTATGGCAACAATAAAAGATATTGCTCAGTTAGCAGGGGTTTCGATTGCGACGGTTTCGCGCGTACTGAATTATGATACGACGCTTTCTGTCAGCGATGAAACAAAAAAGAAGATTTTTGAGGCAGCAGAGGAGCTTTCATACAAGAAGAAACCAGCTAAAAAGCAGGACTCCGGCAGGATTGCGGTCCTCCAGTGGTATACCGAAAAGGAAGAACTTGAAGATTTATACTATATGTCGATACGGCTAGGTGTTGAAAACCGTTGTCGTCATCAGGGTCTCCAACTTGTAAAGTATTTTCAGGATAACTATGAAGAATTAAGAGAAGATGATGGGCTTCAAGGACTGATCGCAATTGGTAAGTTTAGCCGCAAACAAGTGAAGGAGCTGCGGTCGGTTACCAAGAACATTGTGTTTGTTGATACCTCTCCAGATGAAGAGCAGTTTGATTCGATTGTGATTGACTTTGAGAAGGCGACGAAAAAGGTGCTTGATCATTTTATTGAAAAGGGTCATAAGCAAATTGGCTATATCGGCGGTAAAGAGGAATTTAAAGATAAGACCTCCGCTATTGAAGATGCAAGAGAAGAAACCTTTAAGCGTTATCTAACTGAAAAGTGCATTTTTGATAAAAGCTATTTGTATAATGGCAAATTTTCGGCGGATGATGGTCATGCCCTGATGAAACAGGCTATCGGGCAACATGGTGATAACTTACCGACAGCTTTCTTTGCGGGAAATGACTCCATTGCTGTCGGGGCCTTAAGAGCATTACTAGAAGAAGGAATCGCAGTGCCTGACCGGGTTAACATTATAGGGGTCAATGATATCAGCATTTCAAAATATGTTTTTCCAACTTTGAGTACAGTCAAAGTTTATACGGAGTTGATGGGTGAGACTGCGGTAGATACACTGCTAGAGCGTATTGAAGGCAGAAAGACAGCCAAAAAGATTCTCATCGCTACTAAACTTATTATTCGAAATAGCAGCTTTTAGAACATAAAAAAAGCCGCTTTGTCCACACTATTTGTGGACAAAGCGGCTTTTTGTTTTTAGTCTGGAAATCCTAACTTAAAGGGGATAGTAAAATATGCTATCAAAATTATTAGCTATAACATTTTCATCTTCATTACTTCTTTCAGGATTCACTTTTGACATGGCATCCGCCAAGACTCAAAATTTACCCAGAGTACACAAAAACCAAACTTCTATCGGACAGACAGAAGTACCTTACCTGTCAGATTCAGCCTCTATTGATAGAGTTATTCGAGCCATGACCTTAGAGGAAAAAGCAAAATTTGTTGTGGGGGTAGGAATGCCTGGTATCACAAGAGCGCCATTTGAAATTACAGGAGCAGTAGGTGGTACATATGGGATTCCACGACTTGGTATTCCTGAATTGCGGATGGCAGATGGCCCAGCAGGACTAAGGATCCGTCCTACAAGACCTGGGCAGACTCAAACCTATTACGCAACCGCCTTCCCAATCGCCACATCATTAGCCTCTACTTGGGATACAGCTGTGGCAAAGGCGGTGGGCAAGGCTCAGGGAAATGAAGTAAAAGAATATGGAATTGATCTGTTTTTGGCACCAGCTCTAAATATTCATAGGAATCCGTTAAACGGAAGAAACTTTGAGTATTATTCAGAGGATCCCTTAATCTCTGGAAAAATAGCAGCTTCCGTTGTGAATGGGATTCAATCCAATGGTGTAGGGGCAACAATTAAACATTTTTCTGCAAACAACCAGGAAACGAACCGGATGATTATCGATACAATTGTATCCCAACGCGCGTTAAGGGAAATCTATTTAAAAGGTTTTGAAATGGCGGTAAAAGAGTCCCGCCCATGGGCTGTAATGAGCTCCTATAATAAAATCAATGGGACATATACGTCGGAAAGCACTGATTTATTAACGACAGTATTAAGAAAAGATTGGGGTTATAAAGGCTTTGTTATGACTGACTGGTTTGCTGGTAAGGACCCAGTGGAACAAATGAAGGCTGGTAATGATTTAATTATGCCTGGGTCGTCAAAAAAATCTTATCTTATTAAGTTAGCTGTAGAAGGCGGAAGATTAGAAGAAAAAATCCTTGATCGTAATATTAAGAACATTCTACAAATCGTCGTTCAAACTCCTGAGTTTAAGAAATATCAAAATTCTGACCAGCCCGATTTAAAGGCACATGCAATGGTGGCAAGAAAAGCTGCTGCAGACGGAATGATCCTATTAAAAAATAAAGAACGAGCTCTGCCTATTAATAAAAATAAAAAGATTGCATTATTCGGAAATACACAGATTGAGACCATTAAGGGCGGGACTGGCAGCGGTGACGTAAACGCAGCCTATACGGTATCGATTGCAGAAGGTTTAAAGAAAGCTGGCTACCAAATTAATCAAGAGTTATTAAGTAAATATAAAACCTATATTGATTCGTTGCGCCGGCAAGAACCATATAAAATTAAACCGAACCCATGGGGTGAAGATTTTGGAAAATTGGTCCCAGTGATCCCAGAGAAACCTTTAGAGGAGAATGAAATTACTTCTGTTACAAAAGAAACGGATTTTGGGATTATCGTTATCGGACGAAATTCTGGGGAAGCTGAAGACCGAAAAGTGGTAAAAGGGGATTACCTTTTAAGTGATGCTGAACAGGATATGATTTCAAGAGTAACAACCGAGTACCATAACCAAGGGAAAAAGGTGGCAGTGATTTTGAACATTGGAGGACCAATAGAAGTAGCAAGCTGGAGGAATCAGGTGGATTCCATTCTCTTAGCATGGCTGCCAGGTCAGGAAGCGGGTAATGCTGTAGCCGATGTAGTTTCCGGTAAAGTGAATCCGTCTGGGAAATTGACCACTACTTTTCCTGTAAAGTACAGTGATGTCCCCTCAGCAGCTAACTTCCCAGGAACACCGGCTGCAAACCCAGCTAAAGTAATTTATCAGGAAGATATTTATGTCGGCTATCGGTATTTTACAACCTTTGGAGTAAAACCTGCTTATGAATTTGGCTATGGTTTATCCTACACAGACTTTGACATTAGAGATGTGGAAGTCAACAAAGGCAAGAAATTTAAGGGCAAACTCACTATTAGTGCGATTGTTGAAAATACTGGGAGCATTCCAGGAAGAGAAGTAGTCCAGGTCTATGTTTCTTCTCCAGATGGAAAGCTTGAAAAGCCTGCAGTAGAATTAAGGGCTTTTGCCAAAACAAAGGTGTTAAAACCTAATCAGCGTCAACTGCTTCATTTCAATCTCAATGCTAAAGATCTAGCTTCATTTGACGAAGAAAAATCCGCTTGGGTTCTTGAAAAAGGTACCTATACAGTAAAAGTAGGCGCATCCTCCGAAAATATAAAAGGGTCTGCAACTTTCACAGTCGACCATGATATGATTGTACAAAAAGTCAGTGATGTCCTAAAATCTAAAGTTGGCTTTAAGCGGCTTACTAAACAATAAATCGAAAAAACCAGCTTGCATTAAAAGAAAATGCAGGCTGGTTTTTTCTAGGTTTCAACCGAGAAGCTCAATTAAAATCAAGAAACAGGCTCCCATAAAAGAAGATTGTCGATATTTGGAATCTTACGTATAATAGATTTATCTATGCTGAGGGATTGGAGTTGTTATATGAGCAGATTATCCATCATAGTGTATGCAGTTGGAGGTTTGTTTTTTTTAATCAGTTGCTCATTTTCAATATTTTATGGTTACAAGGTGATTACACATGATTTACCCAAAGAACAAAAAACAGTAGAAAAGTATAACTACCATTTTGTTCTTGTTCCAGAAGAGTTGGACAACGAATATTGGAAACTCGTAGAAAAAGGCGCAAAGGATGCGGCCAAAAAATATGGTGTTCTGCTTGAATATGCAGGGCCAAAGCAGGCAAACGTAGATGAGCATGTAAGGACGATCGAAATGTCAGCAGCCTCCAAAGTAGACGGCATCATGACCCAAGGGTTGAATGACGAGCAATTCACTCCGCTGATTGACCGGGTCGTTGCCAGCGGCATTCCAGTTGTCACTGTTGATACGGATGCCGCTAATAGCAGGAGACTAGCCTATATTGGAACCGATAATTATTATGCGGGGTATTTAGCGGGCAAAGCTTTGATAGCGGATACATTTGGAAGAGTAAATGTGGCGATTATTACCGGCAGTTTCTATGCTAACCATATGCAGCAGCGGGTCAAGGGGTTTGAAGATGCCGTTAAGCCGGAGAAAAGAATCAATATAATCGACGTGGAAGAATCCGAGATTAGCAGGGTAAAAGCGGCAGAAAAGGCAAATCAAATTCTGCAGGAACACCCAGAGGTAACAGCCTTTTTTGGGACAAGTGCCTTAGATGGAATTGAAATAGCGCATGTCGTAAAAAAATATCATAAACAAAGGCAGATTTATATAATTGGCTTTGATACGCTTCCGGAAACACTTGATTTTATTCGAGAGGGTACGATCAATGCAACCGTCGTTCAGGAACCCTATCAAATGGGATATGGGGCCGTTAAAACGATGATTGAGCTTATCCAAGGAAACAAAGTCTCACCAATTGTTCATACCGATACTCGAATCTTAAGAAAATCAGACTTACCTTTGAGTAATCAGCACCGAAAGGCGGCTGATAACTGATGTTATTCCGGATAAGATCGAAACTGTTATTATATTTTATTGTTCTTGTCGTTTTACTTACCTCAGTCGGGATGTTTTTTTATGACCGAAGTGAAAAACTCGTTTCTGAATACGATGAAAGTTTTGAACGATTTCTTTTGCTTAATGATATTTCACAAAGAAGTAATTTTCTGACGGAAAAGCTTCATGGGTATATTTTAGATAAGGAAAAATCGTATCTTCAAGACTACCGAAGCGAAAAATTGAAATTAATTAAGGACCAAAAGAGACTAGTGAAAGTGATGAACACCAATGATGTGACACTCACGAATTATAAAAATATGATTGATAGCTTTTTAGATGAGGGAGATGCCACGATTGGCGCATTCCAGCAGGATCAGATCAACCTATACTCCAATCACTTTAATGAGGTTTTGAAAGTTAACTCCTTTATCCAGGAAAGTACACTTGCCCTGTTAAATAATAAATTAACAGACTATCAAAAATTCTATGACCAAATGGAGCAGCAAAATCATTACTATAAACTCTTGTCTATATCTCTGTTTGCGGCTGCCTTTTTCCTAAGCACTTTGCTTGCGTTATGGATATCGGGCGGGATTACCAAACCCATCAGTTTGTTATCGAGAGCGGCTAAAGAGATTTCGAAAGGAAACCTTTCCGGTGAGGATATTAAAATAACCACTAAGGATGAGCTCAAACTGCTAACAGAAACATTTAATCAAATGCGCAGCAACCTTAAAGTACTTGTCACCGAAATTAAACAGCAGGGAGAACTCGATAAGCTGTTAAAAGAATTAGAGTTAAGAAGTCTGCAAAACCAAATGAATCCGCACTTTTTATTTAACACTTTAAATACAGTTTCAAAGATGGCCTACTTAGAAGAAGCGGAAGAGACATCGAGACTGATTGAAGCAGTTGCGGCACTATTACGCTACAATCTAAGTGATTTCGATAAAGTTTCAACCTTAAGAGACGAAGTCAGTATTGTGAAAGAATATTTCTTTATTCAAAAAACAAGATTCGGCGATCGTATTCAATTTATCACGGAAATTCAGGAAGAATATCTAGACATTGAGATTCCTAGTCTTATTTTACAGCCTTTAATTGAAAACGCATTCACTCATGGCGTTGAAGAATATGAAGAAAATGGTATTATCGAACTTCATATTTATCGGCTGAATGACCATATTCATGTTGAAGTAATTGATAACGGTGCGGGAATGGACGAACGGACGAAGAGAAAGCTCCTTCATTATGTAGATGGATTGGACAATGAAGAAAATGTGGAACTGGAGAAAACGAAAGAACAATCCAATGGTATTGCAGTGAAAAACGTGATTAAAAGGCTGCAGCTTTTTTACCAACAAAAGAATGTGGTGGAAATTGAATCAGAATTAAACAAAGGAACGATTTTCCGACTGAAGATACCTGTCACGGTTAGAGGGGGAAACAAACTTGTTGAAAATTCTAATAGCAGATGATGAAATACTTGAACGAAAAGCGGTTGCCAAAATCATAAAAGGCTCGAAAGTGGACGTAACGGTTATTGGGGAAGCGCAAAACGGGAGAATCGCCATTGAAATGGCCCAGGAACACCGCCCAGATATAATTTTTATGGATATCAAAATGCCGGGAACCGACGGTGTCCAAGCAGTAAAAGAGATTAAAAAGTTCGAACCAGACATTCGTTTTATCATGGTTTCTGCTTTTAATACGTTTGAGTATGCCAAAGAAGTAATGCAGCAAGGGGTCAAGGAATACATCCTCAAGCCGAGCAGTAAAAAGGATCTTCTTGATAGCTTGCAGAGGGTTGCAGACGAAATCCTTGCAGAACGAAGGGCAAAGGAAGAACAGCAAAGCCTAAGAGAAAACCTCGACCGAGCCGTATCGATTGCTCAGAAAGAGTGGGTATCATCCTTGTTGATGAATCAGGTACAAGATATGACCTTTGACGAGTGGAGCCAACTGCTAGGCGTGGAGATTACATCGGGCTATGCGATGTTATTTACATTAAAGCAAACCTCTAAGACGGAACTAACTTCGTTAGAAAAAGAGAAATGGTATGGCTGGCTTAAAGATACGCTAAAATCTATTGTGGTCAAGCATGAAATTATGGTGGGGGCGATGATGGAGTGCCAAGTTCCAGTCCTATTTCTTTGTAAAAAGTCAGCGGAGAAGACCCATTTTAGAACAAACGCAGAAAGCATAATCGAGAACCTCTATCGTCTCTTTAAACAAGTAAACTTTAGTGCAGAATTAAGGATTGGGATTGGCCACCCTTATAACCATGCCCATGAGCTGAATAAATCCTATCATGAAGCAATACTGGCACTTGAGGAGCTTTTAAAAACGTCTAACCGCAAATATTTATTTTATAACAAGCAGGGGCCTGCCTTCGAATTACCTTCTGATTCTGAGATCATTGAGGTGGAGAAAAGGCTGCTTGATAGTGTCAGACAGGGTGATGTCAATCAGGTGATGCTAATCTTTGATTCCTTTGTGTCAAAGCTAGGGTCAAATAATATAAAAGCCTCCTTTGTAAAAAAATCGTTCGAGGAGCTGTTTATACTCCTTTCGCGTATGCTTCATGATCTTGGGATTACATATGATCGGATTCCTAACATTGATGAGTCAGAGGATATTCGGATGGTTCTAGAAGCGGGAAAAGCTCACTTACTTGCGGTTGTTCAGCATGTTCAGGTATGGCGGAATAATCATGCAAAGGGAATGCTGCAAAAAGCCAAGGATTATATTGAAACGCATTATGCTGATTCGATCACATTGGAATCTGCAGCTGAATACGTAGAACTAAGTCCGTTTTATTTTAGCAAGCTATTTAAAGATCGATTTGGAATGACCTTTATAGATTACTTGACGGAGATTAGAATCAAGAAAGCCAAAGCGGAAATGCTCGACCCGGGAAAGAGCATGAAGGAAATCTGTTATTCTGTCGGCTACCGGGATCCAAACTATTTCAGCAGGGTGTTTAAGAAACTGACAGGATTGTCGCCAAGTGAGTTTCGTAAGGCAACGGTAAATTAGGATTATCTTGTTGGGGCCAATTTCGCGAGAAATTGGCCCCCTTTTTTTTTCAAATAGTTTTATTACATTGATGTTTCAAAGATTGCAAAATAATCTAGATAATCGCAAATATGTGCTATAGGTCGCCCCTACTGTAACCGTTGTCACCATGCTACTATATTTGCAAGGGCTTACATTAGGGCTGAATTAAGCTCCAAGAAAACAGCTTAATAGGGTCTTTATAAAACAGTAAAGGGAGATTGATGAGTGTGAAGAAAAAAGGTTTGATTCTATCTTTAACAGTTGCATCTAGTATTCTATTAGCGGCAGGCTGCAGCAGTTCCACGAGCGGTTCTGGAGATTCTGCAAGCAGCAAAGACAGCAAGCTGCCAGCTGTTGGAGCAACCATCTATAAGTTTGATGATAACTTCATGTCTTACGTACGCCGTGCAATGGAAACTTCAGCAAAAGGAAATATTAACTTAATGCTGAACGACTCACAAAATGACCAAGCCAAACAAATCGAGCAAGTAGATACGTTAATCGCTAAAGGTGCAAAGTCGCTGGCAATCAACCTAGTTGATCCAAAAGCAGCTCAAACCATTGTGGATAAAGCAAAAGCTAAAGATATTCCTGTCATCTTCTTCAACAAAGAGCCAGATGAAAGTGTATTACAAGGCTACGATAAAGCCTACTATGTCGGAACTACTTCATCAGAATCAGGCGTTCTGCAAGGTGAATTAATCGCTAAGGCTTGGGAAGCGAACAAAGATAAGTGGGACAAAAACCATGACGGCAAGCTTCAATATGTTCTATTAAAAGGTGAGCCAGGACATCCAGATGCGGAGGCTCGTACAAAATATGTAGTTGACACTGTGAAATCTAAAGGTATTCAAGTGGAACAATTGGCAATGGATACGGCGATGTGGGATGCAACCAAAGCAACTGAAAAAATGGATGCTTGGGTTTCTAAGTACAGCGATAAGATCGAATTTGTAATTGCTAACAACGATGGTATGGCATTAGGTGCAATTTCCTCACTTGAAAAAGCAGGCTACTTCTCTGGAGATAAGTTCGTCCCAGTTGTAGGTGTGGATGCGATTCCAGAAGCACTTGAAATGATTGAAAAAGGCAAAATGGTTGGTACAGTCTTGAATGACGCGAAGAACCAAGGTAAAGCAACGATTGACCTAGCTACAAATGCTGCAAAAGGCAAGGATGTTCTAGACGGAACAGAGTGGAAGCTTGATGACAAGAAAGCGGTTCGTGTTCCTTACGTTGAAATCACAAAAGACAACATCCAAGTTGGTAAGGATGCCTATAAATAGAAAAGCGGAAGCGCCTTGCCCAGGGGCGACCGGCATAAGACGAGCCGGCGAGAAGGCTGCCCTTTAGCCTTCTTGACGGATTGGCTTATGACCCGAGCCCCTAGGCGCTGGAGCTAGACAATAAGAAAAGCGGAAGCGCCTTCCGGGGGTGGGAGAGCCATCCCCCTTGGCGCTCTTCGAACGAAGGAAAAGATTATGCTTTTCCTTCGTTCGGAGAACTAAGCTTTCATGAGTAAAGCTAGAAACCGTGCAATTTTAAATTCAGATAGTTTTTTATTAAATAGATATGAGCCGGAATAGGAAGGGCCACTCATATTTTTTAAATTGTTAAGTTAGGAGGTTCACTTATGACAGGATCTAGTACTGCCAATCTACTTGAAATGCAAAATATTACAAAACGATTCCCCGGGGTACTTGCTTTAGACAATGTTACCTTGAAAGTGAAACCGGGTTCGGTCCATGCCTTAATGGGTGAAAACGGTGCAGGGAAATCGACCTTAATGAAATGCTTATTTGGAATTTATTCGATGGACGAAGGCAAAATCACCTTTAATGGAAATGAGATCTCATTTGCCAACTCCAAACAAGCCTTAGAAAACGGCGTTTCCATGGTGCACCAGGAGTTGAACCAGGTCCGCCAGCAAAATGTCATGGATAATATATGGCTTGGGCGTTATCCGAAGAAAGGTATTTTCGTAGATGAAAAGAAAATGTACGAGGATACCGCTGCTATTTTTAAAAGTTTAGACATTAATATCGACCCGCGCAGCAAGGTTAGTTCGTTATCTGTTTCAGAGATGCAAATGGTCGAAATCGCAAAAGCTGTGTCCTATCATTCAAAAATTATCGTAATGGATGAGCCGACATCTTCCTTAACAGAGACGGAAGTCAATCATTTATTTAGAATCATTAAAAGGCTTCAAAGTGAAAATGTCGCGATCATCTATATCTCGCACAAAATGGAAGAAATCTTAAAGATTTCTGACGAAGTCACGATTATGCGTGATGGTCAGTACATTGCGACTAGAAGTGCAAAGGACTTAACTACAGACGAGATTATTAAGCTAATGGTAGGCCGCGACTTATCACAGCGCTTTCCTGCTAAGGAAAACAAGCCCGGAGATGTGATCTTAAAGGTTTCGGATTTAACAGCAGAAACTCAGCCTTCTTTTTCAAATGTAAGCTTTGAACTGAAAAAAGGTGAAATTCTTGGAATTGCCGGTTTAGTTGGTTCTAAGCGGACAGAAGTAGTCGAAGCGCTCTTTGGAATCAGGGCATTGAAATCCGGAAAAATTGAGCTGAACGGCAAGGAGGTTAAAAACCATTCTCCACAGCATGCCATCAAAAACGGATTTGCACTTGTAACCGAGGAGAGACGGTCAACAGGAATCTTCTCAGATTTAAGCATCAGCTTTAACTCGATTATTTCTAACATGAGGCAGTACAAAACAAAGAGCGGGTTTCTATCCAATAAGAAAGTAGCGGATGATACTCAATGGGTCATTGATTCGATGAAGGTAAAAACGCCATCGCAAAAAACATCGATTGGCAGTCTATCCGGCGGTAACCAGCAAAAGGTTATTATCGGGCGATGGCTCTTAACAAAGCCTGATATTTTATTGCTAGATGAACCAACTCGAGGTATTGATGTTGGGGCAAAGTTCGAGATTTACCAATTAATCAACCAATTAGCCGCAGAAGGAAAAGGAATTATCATGATCTCTTCCGAAATGCCGGAGCTATTGGGTACTACAGACCGAATTCTCGTGATGAGTAATGGAAAAGCAGCTGGGATCGTTGATACGAAGACGACTTCCCAAGAAGAAATCATGCGATTAGCCGCATTGTATTAGGAGGCGACAAAAATGAGTACAGAAGCTTTAAAAAAATCGGGATCTAAGGATATACAAAAATCGAAATCAGGTTTCTCAAAATGGATTGTTGATAATGTTATATATTTGGTATTACTTCTACTAGTGGTTGGGATTGTGGTAGCATCCCCGGATTTCTTATCGATGACGAACTTAATTAATATTCTAAGTCAGGCATCTTCACGTGTTATTATCGCCCTTGGGGTAGCTGGTATCCTTATTCTAGCCGGTACTGACCTTTCAGCAGGCCGGATGGTCGGATTAGCAGCGGTTGTTTCAGCTTCCATGCTTCAAGCAAGTGATTATGCTTATAAAATGTACCCGCATTTACAAGAATTACCGCTATTTGTTCCAATTATAATTGCAATGTTAGCAACTGGTTTGATTTCCGCTATCAGTGGTGTGATTGTGGCTAAGTTTCATGTTCCGCCATTCATTGCCACTCTAGGTATGATGATTGTGGTGTACGGTACTTCTTCTATCTACTTTGACCGCCCTCCATATGGTGCACAGCCGATTGGCGGTTTAAGCGAAAAGTTTACAACGTTTGCACAACGAGGAATTAAGCTTGGGCAATATGAATTCCCATACCTGATCTTCTATGCCATTATTGTTTCACTCATTATTTGGGTAATTTGGAATAAAACGCAGCTTGGTAAGAATATGTATGCAATTGGTGGAAATCCTGAAGCAGCAAAGGTTTCAGGGGTTAACGTAGCAAAAAATATCATCATCATCTATATGATCGCAGGTCTTCTTTACGGCTTCACAGGTGTTCTTGAAGCAGGCCGTGTAGGTAGTGCCACAAACAATACGGGTAATATGTATGAGATGGACGCAATCGCAGCCTGTGTAGTCGGCGGTGTGTCCTTAACAGGTGGAATTGGAACAGTGCCGGGAATCGTAACCGGGGTTCTTATTTTCCAGGTTATCAACTATGGATTAGCTTTCCTAGGGGTAAGCCCGTACATCCAATTTATCGTAAAAGGTTTAATCATCATCGTCGCAGTAGCCTTCGATATGCGCAAACACGCAAAGAAAAAATAACAAAACCAAAGGCAGCCTCCAACTTGGAGAGCTGTCTTTTACTATATGATTGATGAAAACGCAACTATGGTTGTTATCTGCAAAATGGATCGTTCGATATTATAGAATATCTTTAAAGATTGGTGGAAGAAGTGAAGTATTGTGATAATTACTAAATAACATGAGTTATGTAGGTTAAATGAGTTCGAAAAATAATATATTTCAGAAATATTTAAATTAATAAATAATATACTAGACGAATGAAATTAATTGTATTACAATACTAAATATCAATTAATTCAACGACTAAACATACCTTTCCTACGAAACTACTAATTAGCGGATGTTTATGTCAGAAAAATCAGAAAATAGATATAAGGGGGATTATCATAATGAAGAAGAATTTTGCAAAGATGTTTATGGCTTCAACATTATTGGCTGGCGTATTAGCCGGATGTTCGGGAGCGAAAGATAGTGCCGGCGGCGGTGGCGATACGATTAAAGTCGGCGTGAACTTAGAGCTTTCAGGAGGAGTTGCCTCTTACGGTGAGTCACTAGCTTCTGGGATCAACCTTGCTGTTGATGAGATTAACAAAAAGGGCGGAGTTGACGGCAAGAAGATTGAGCTTGTTAAAGTGGACAATAAATCAGATGCAGCTGAAGCTACAAATGGTGCCATCAAGTTAACCAGCCAAGATAAAGTAACAGCTATTATCGGTGCTGCTACAAGCGGTGACACTGTTGCCCAAGCTGAAATCGCCGATAGCAATAAAACAGTTTTATTAACTCCATCAGGTACAGCTCCAAACGTAACGGTTACAGATAAAGGGAAATTAAACGACTACGTATTCCGTACTTCTTTTATTGACCCATTCCAAGGAACAGTTGCAGCTAACTTTGCAGCTAACGAATTAAAGGTTAAAAAGGTTGCGATCTTTGCAGACAGTGCAAGTGACTATGCCAAAGGTTTGGCAGCTTCATTTAAAGAAACGTTTGAAAAAGCAGGCGGTAAGGTTGTTTCTGAAGAGGCATATGTTGGAAAGGATACAGACTTCCGTGCAACGTTAACGCGCATTAAGTCCGAAAATCCTGAATTTATTTTTATCCCTGGATACTACGAAGAAGTTGGCTTAATTGTAAAACAAGCCCGTGAATTAGGAATCACTGCTCCACTTATGGGTGCAGATGGCTGGGATTCACCGAAATTAGTAGAATTAGCTGGTGCCGATGCGTTAAACAACACATTTATCACAAACCACTATTCATCTGAAGACCCAGACAAAAAGATTCAAACATTTGTAGCTGCTTATAAAGAAAAGAACAATGGAGAATCACCGAATGCTTTCAACGCCCTTGGCTATGATTCTGTCTATCTATTAGCAGATGCAATCAAGAGTGCAGGCAGCACAGATCCAACTAAGATTAAAGCAGCTTTAGAAAAGACTAAAGATCTTTCTCTTGTTACAGGTGTTGTGACAATCGACAAAAACCACAACCCAATTAAATCGGCAACTGTTTTAGAATATAAAGATGGTAAGCAAGTATTTAATACAAAAGTAGATCCTAAATAAATCGAGGTTTCTCTCAAAATATGATTTTGAAAAAGGACTTTCTCGCTAGTATAGCGAGAAAGTCCTTTTTTTCGTTTAGGAAATTAAAAAATTTTCGCTTGTGGATAACTGTTAATAAAAGGACTGTCTACGTCCAGCTCCAGCGCCTAGCCCCTCGATGGTCTACAGCCAATCCGTCCAAAAGGTTAAAAAGCAACCTTTCGGCCGGCTCGTCTTATGCTTGTCGGGGCTGACCAAGCGCTTGCGCTTTTGTTCTTGGCACGGTTCTTGCATATTAATTTAGCGAAAGATGTTTACTTCGCTTTTAATTTCAGGAGGTGCTTTTGAAGTGAATAAGATTATTTCATTGGAAGAAGTCTCATCCATTTTTAGAAATGGTATGACGATTATGGCTGGGGGTTTTATGGGGGTAGGTACACCACAGGAGCTTGTTGCGGCAATGCTTGAAGCAAATGTAAAGGATATTACCTTGATCGCAAATGACACCGCTTTCGTGGATGCGGGTATAGGGCCTTTAATTGTAAATAAACGCGTGAAAAAAGTGATCGCTTCACATATTGGGACAAATCCAGAAACCGGCCGGCAAATGATATCTGGTGAAATGGAAGTAGAACTAGTACCACAAGGGACTTTGGCCGAACGTGTACGTGCCGGGGGCTCAGGATTAGGCGGAGTGTTAACTCCTACTGGGGTGGGAACGATTGTTGAAGAGGGGAAAGAAAAAATCACAGTCGATGGTCGTGAATATTTGCTTGAAAAACCACTCCGTGCTGAGGTTGCTTTGTTAAAGGCTTATAAAGCTGATAAAGCTGGGAATTTAATTTATCATCGTTCTGCCAGAAACTTTAATCCTTTGATGGCATTGGCTGCAGACACTGTAATTGTGCAAGTAGAGCAGCTTGTTGAGGTGGGAGAAATTGATCCGGATGAGGTAATGACACCTGGAATCCTCGTCGATAAAATTTATGTTCAAGGAGGCTGTCAGTAATGACTACTACACTCGTAAATCCAAAACAAATCATTGCGGCGCGCGTAGCAGAGGAAATGAAAGATGGAGATGTTGTTAATCTTGGCATTGGGCTGCCAACCATGGTGCCCAACTATCTGCCTGAGGGCGTTAACGTGATCCTACAATCGGAAAATGGCTATGTCGGTCTTGGTCCTTTAGAAGGCGACATTGATCCGGATTTGGTTAATGCCGGCGGACAGCCTGCAGGTATTATTCGCGGCGGTGCTTTCTTTGACAGTCTATTTTCTTTTGAACTAATCCGCGGCGGGCATGTCGATGTTACTGTCCTTGGCGGGCTTGAAGCAGATGCGAAGGGAAATCTCGCCAACTGGATGGTTCCTGGAAAAATGGTTCCTGGCATGGGAGGGGCAATGGACCTTGTAACAGGTGCAAGAAAGGTGATTGTTGCGATGGAACATACAGCAAAGAATGGTTCGTCTAAAATCCTCGAGCAGTGCCGTTTGCCCTTGACCGGTAAGGGTGTAGTTGACTTAATTGTAACGGAATTAGCTGTTTTCCGTGTAACAGAGAATGGTTTGGTTCTGGAGGGACTTCAAGAGGGTGTTGATTTAGAAACAGTAAAGGAAAAGACGGAAGCTTCTTTCACTGTTAGTCCAGCAATAAGATAAAATTGTTTGTTGGTGAGAGATTTGAAGCAAATCCTTAAAAAGACTGGAAAATAACGGTAATTCCGAAAAAACGGAATTTTCCGTTTTATCGGAAACGTTTACAGTATTTTTTCCGGAATAACGGAATCAATCCACATGGATTTAAGTTAATCCTTTAATAAATAACTTTGGCATAATTCTTGCAAATGAAAAGATGTAAGCTTATAAATGGAAACGCTTACCTCTCGGGGGGGAACGAGGAAGCTTACAAAAACAATTTAGGGGGATTTACATGGAATTATTTGTTATTTTACTGGCGCTTGGGCTGCTGATGTTTGTAGCCTATCGTGGATTTTCAGTTATATTATTCGCGCCATTATGTGCACTCCTTGCTGTATTACTTATTGATCCAAGCCATGTATTACCATTCTTTTCTGGAGTATTTATGGAAAAAATGGTTGGATTCATTAAAAACTATTTTGCCGTCTTCTTATTAGGGGCGATTTTTGGAAAAGTGGTTGAAATGTCAGGGATTGCCGAATCCATCGCTAAAACGATTGTTCGTTTACTTGGAGCAAAACGTGCGATGCTGACGATTGTTTTATTAGGAGCGATTTTAACCTATAGCGGCGTAAGTTTATTCGTAGCCGTTTTTGCAATTTATCCATTTGCAGCACAAATGTTTAGACAAGCAAATATTCCTAAAAGGCTTATTCCAGGTACGATTGCTCTTGGTGCCTTTACGTTTACAATGGACGCTCTCCCGGGAACACCGCAAATTCAAAACGTCATCCCAATTAACTTCTTTAAAACAGATATCTATGCGGCACCAACACTTGGAATCCTCGGAGCTATTTTTGTTCTAGTTCTAGGACTCTTGTATCTTGAATCAAGAAGAAGAAAAGCAGAAAAAGCTGGTGAAGGCTATTACGGCTTTGGTACGGAAAACGCAGCTGCCGCTGAAAAATTGGAAGAAAAGGAAGCAGCGGCTCCAGATTTAACCTCACAACAATCCGTTCTAAAACAAATTTTAGCGTTTGTTCCCCTCATTCTTGTGGGAGTGACGAATAAATTATTTATTACGTACATTCCAAAATGGTATCCAAACGGATTTGACTTTTCAGCGATTGGTTTGAAAGCCTACACGGTTGACGTAACGGCCATGGCTGCGATTTGGGCCATTATTATGGCATTAGTTGTCGGTATTATTTCATCTCTTCTCTATGATTGGAAACGGGTTACGAAAAACTTTAAAGAAGGCTTAAACACCGCAATTGGCGGATCCTTGCTGGCAACGATGAATACAGGTGCTGAATATGGATTCGGCGGTATCATCGCCGCACTTCCTGGCTTTGCAAAAATTAGTGATGGCATTTCCGGTACATTCACGAATCCGCTTGTAAATGGGGCAGTCACAACAAGTACACTTGCCGGTATGACTGGTTCAGCCTCAGGTGGAATGGGGATTGCGTTAGGAGCTATGGCCGATAAGTATAACCAGGCAATCGCCGCAGCCAATATTCCGCCAGAAGTTATGCACCGCGTGGTTGCCATGGCATCAGGCGGGATGGATACACTTCCGCATAACGGAGCCGTTATTACCCTGCTCGCCGTAACAGGTTTAACACATAAACAATCCTATAAAGATATTTTTGCTATAACGATGATTAAAACAGTAGCTGTATTCTTTGTTATCGCACTTTATACGGTCTTTGGAATCATTTAAGAAAAAGAGTTTATTAGCAATTAGGAGGCATATATAAATGAGCATGTTACTAGAGGGAAAGACAGCATTCATTACCGGATCAGCGAGCGGAATTGGGTTAGAAATAGCAAAAACTTTCGCCCATGAGGGAGCAAAGGTAATCATTTCCGATTTAAATGCTGAAAAGAGTGAACTGATGGCAGAAGAATTAAGGGATCAGGGCTTTGAAGCCTTAGCTGCACCGTGTGATGTAACAAACGAGGAAGCCTTTAAAAATAGTATTCACCAAGCCTATAAAACTTTTGGCCGGCTTGACATTTTAGTCAACAATGCCGGGATGCAATATGTTTCACCGATTGAAGAGTTTCCAACGGAGAAGTTTGAACTCTTAGTGAAAATTATGTTAACGGCACCATTCATTGGCATTAAAAATGTCTTCCCGATTATGAAGAACCAGGGCTTTGGCCGGGTGATTAATATGGCGTCGATCAATGGGGTGATTGGTTTTGCTGGAAAGGCTGCCTATAATAGTGCAAAGCATGGCGTCATCGGATTAACTAAAGTCGCGGCATTAGAAGGTGCGACCAGTGGGATTACCGTTAATGCGCTCTGCCCGGGATATGTCGATACACCGCTCGTTAGAAGTCAGTTAGCTGACCTAGCCACAACAAGAAATGTCAGTTTAGACAGTGTGATTGATGAAGTGCTTTTACCGCTTGTTCCACAAAAAAGACTATTATCTGTTTCGGAAATTGCCGATTATGCTGTCTTTTTAGCAAGTGATAAAGGAAGAGGAATCACCGGCCAGGCCGTTATTTTGGATGGCGGTTACACAGCACAATAATTTTTTAGAATCCTATTCGTTATCGGATAGGATTTTCTTGTCGTTTTGGAAATTATAAAATTTTCGCTTGTGGATAACTGTTATAAAGGACTGTCGACGTCCAGCTCCAGCGCCTAGCCCCTCGAGGTCATAAGCCAATCCGTCCAAAAGGTTAAAAAGCAACCTTTCAGCCGGCTCGTCTTATGCTTGTCGGGGCTGACCAAGGCGCTTGCGCTTTTGTACTTGTGATGAAAAGTCTCCTAATCTATTTATTCCCAATCATCCTTTGTTATAATAAATATATCCAATACAGCAAGGATGTGAATCTATGACTAGAGGAATGGAAGCGATTCCAGCTAACTGGCATGAACAGATTATCAATCTATTAGCGGAAAGAATCGTCGTGACCGACCGTGAAGGAATAATTATCTATATAAATGAAGCCTATTGTGAGTTTTTAGGAACAACTGTTGAAGAGGCGATCAACCGCCCTGTTCAGGATGTGATTGAAAATTCAAGGATGCATATTGTCGCTAAAACAGGCAAAAAAGAGCTGGCCGCCCTGCATCCCATTAATGGCAGTGAAATGATCGCAAACCGGTACCCTCTTTTCGTCGAAGGGAAACTTGTAGGGGCCCTTGGGACCGTTATGTTTCGCAGTCCAGAAGAATGGCGGATGTATAAAACAAAGATTCAGCATTTAGTGGAAGAATTAAAATATTATAAAACTAAAGTAGAAAAAGAGTTAAAGAGTAAATACTATTTTCAGGATTTAATTGGCAGCAGTCAGCCATTTCTCGCGGCAAAAAATTTGGCGGAGCGAATTTCTGTCAGCAACTCCTCAGTCCTATTAATAGGGGAATCCGGTACAGGAAAGGAATTGTTTGCCCATGCCATTCACAACCACAGCCTCCGTTCCTCCTTGCCGTTTGTGGCGATTAACTGTGCTTCCATTCCTGAACATCTTCTAGAATCAGAACTATTTGGTTATGATGATGGTGCTTTTACAGGAGCGAAAAAGGGAGGGAAAAAAGGGCAGTTTGAGATGGCGAATAATGGTACGCTTTTTCTAGATGAAATCGGCGATATGCCGCTTTCGATGCAAAGTAAACTGCTTAGAGTTTTGCAGGAAAAAGAAATCCAGCGGGTCGGTGGGCAAAAATCAATTCCTGTTGATGTCCGTATCATCGCCGCTACACATCGCGATCTAGAAAAGATGGTGGACGAAGGGAAGTTCCGTCGGGATCTATATTATCGCTTAAATGTGATAAAAATTGAAATTCCCTCTTTGAATAAAAGGAAAGAGGATATTAAGTTAATATCGATGGGTCTATTAAAAAAGCTGGAACGGAAATTTTTTCGTACAGGAATTGAAATTTCCAAAGAAGTGGAACAAAGATTAATGGAGCATTCTTGGCCTGGAAACATTCGTGAACTTGAAAATGTGTTGGAGCGGGCCATAAATGTGCTTGATGGACAAACCATTGAAGTATTCCATCTTCCATTATATTTACGCGAACTAGAATTGCAGAGTTCTAGCCAAGTTGATAGTCCCGTTGCTGAAACAAAACCTGTTGGAAAATTGTTTTCACCAATTCCCTCGTTAAAGGAAACACTGGCTCAAGTCGAAAAAGAAGCAATTATAAATGCGCTGACCGTGACAAACGGAAATAAGCAGGAAGCAGCAAGATTGTTGGAAATAGGCAAAACAAGATTTTACGAGAAATGTAAGTTATATGATATAAAATAGATTTTCTATCTTATACAAAAATTAGGATGATCGTCCTGCAATAAATTGCATCGTCCATATAGAAATAGTACTAACTCTGGTTTAAGATAAGAGAGATAGTTTAAATTTGACAAAGTTTGGGTGGGAGTCCGTTGGTTCTTTTAGACTACATTATTAATCTCTCCATTTTTTCTCTATTGGTCAGTACCCCGTTAGTCATTGGCTCATTTATTAATCATAAGCCTATGAGACATTGGCGTTATTGGGTTGGGGTTTATGCCGGATTCGTATCCGTTGTCTTGATCAAGCTATCCTTTCAGCAGCAAGGCTATTCTTATGATATTCGCTATGCACCAGTCATTTTGACATTTGTCTACTTCGGCTCGTTGCCAGGAACCATTACAGGTATTTTTGCATTAGTCACGAGATTACTTGAAAGTGGTCAATGGACAACGGCCATTGTCGGCTGGACGGCTATTATTATTACTTTATCTATTATTCACTTTGTAACAAAACGACTTTCCTGTGTGAAAAGAAGCATTTTATTTTACGCTGCATATGTCGCAATTTATATCATCATTGTACCGGTCATATTTCATGCATTTAGGGATAAACCCTTATTTCATATCCAGTATTTATTATTTGTGATGCTGGGTGTGATTATTGGCGTATTACTGATAGAATCCCACGAGAAGCTGGTCCGGTTAAATCGCGGTTTGTCACACATGTACAAACTAGTGGAAGCAAGTGAAGCAAAATACCGATTAATTGCCGAAAACACGTCAGACCTTATTATGTTGATGAATAAAGAACACGCTATTAGTTACCTTTCTCCTTCTCATGAACATGTATTAGGCTATCCATGCTCTGAATTAGAGAAACATAGATGTTTCATGTTACTTCATCCTGATGATAAACCGATGTTTCTAGATGTGATTAAAGGAATGTTTGAATATAGTGAGTCCCAATCGGTGGAAATTCGATTAAAACATAAAGATGGACACTGGATTGAATTTGAGTCTAAGTGTATGCCTGTTAAGGGTGAAGAAGATACTGTTGAAAATATTGTCATTATCAGCCGGGATATATCAGAGCGGAAAAAATCCGAGGAAGTTCTCTTACAGTCGGAAAAGCTATCGATTGTCGGGGAGCTGGCCGCAGGTGTTGCTCATGAGATACGGAATCCATTGACAACAATCAAAGGCTTTGTTCAGTTATATAAAGCAGAAAATAGTTCGATTGTATATAATGATTTGCTTTTAAGCGAACTAGAGCGGATTGAATCGATCACAAGTGAACTTCTCTCTCTTGGAAAACCGCAAGCCGTTAAGTTAGATCAAGTAAATCTAGGGGACTTACTTATAAATACAGTCGAGTTACTTTCTCCGCAAGCAAATATGAACAATATTCAGTTTGACTTAAAGCTTGATGGGGGGCCCTTTATTATTAAAGGGGAAAAGAATCAACTAAAACAGGTTTTCCTAAACGTAATAAAGAATGCGATTGAAGCGATGCCCGTTGGCGGTGATATTCAAATTCGAATGGGCAAAGACGGAGCAAATAATTGCATGATTTGGGTCCAAGACCACGGCTTCGGTATCCCTGAGGAACTGCTCCCTCGTTTAGGCGAGCCGTTCTACAGCCTAAAAGAAAAAGGTACAGGTCTTGGCGTCATGATCTGCCACAAGATCCTGAAACAACACAATGGAAGTATTACCTACAAAAGCAAACTAAACGAAGGAACCAAAGTAGAAATCAAACTCCCACTAGTAAGTTGAAAATAGTTAAAAGGGTGACAGGCACCGCCCGTGGACAATGTCCACAGGCGGTGCCTGTTACCTTTTCTTATGTTTGCAAGTTAAGGTTGTGGTATATATTGACCAACTTGGCATATTTATTAACTATCAAACGTTTGATATGGTAACAGCAGTAGGTTTTGATGAATGTAATTCCGAGTTGACTGATAAGGAAACAGGGGAGGAATACGATGAATACCGTTCTGATCATTGTAAATATCGCTGTTTTACTTTTGCTTATGTTTGGTTTATTTATGATGCAAAAAAAGCATGTGTCATTTTCTAAACGAGTCTTCACGGCTTTGGGTTTAGGTATTATTTTTGGTTATCTTATTCATTTGATTTACGGAACCACACATGAAGTGACCACCACATCCATTGATTGGTTTAACATTGTGGGGACCGGATATATAAAACTACTCCAAATGGTTGTGATGCCGCTCGTCTTTATTTCCATCGTTGGGGCGTTCACAAAGCTCAAATTGACTAAGAATATTGGGAAGATCAGTTTCCTTGTCATTGGTATCTTGCTTGGAACAACAGCTATCTCTGCAGCGATTGGGATTGGCTCGGCATTAGGCTTTGGTCTCGATGGCATCCAGCTTAGTCAGGGGGATGCCGAAAAGGCACGAAATGATCAATTAGCAGAAAGGGCTGCAGGAATTGAAAATATGACTCTGCCCCAGCAAATCATCGAATTAGTTCCAAGTAATCCATTTCAGGATTTAACAGGTGCGAGGGCAACTTCTACGATTGCGGTTGTCATCTTTGCTGCTTTTATTGGGATTGCCTACCTTGGGGTTAAACAAAAGGACCCAGGACCTGCCGAGTTTTTCGCTAAGATCATTGACACCCTCTACTCGATTATCATGAGGGTTGTCACTATCATTCTGCGCCTGACACCTTATGGAATTCTTGCGATTATCACAAAAGTGACAGCAACAAGTGATTATGAGGCTATAGTAAAACTAGGAAAGTTTGTGGTAGCCTCCTATGTGGCACTGATCATCATGTTCCTTGTGCATCTGCTCTTCTTATCATTGGTAAAATTGAATCCGTTCAGATATGTGACGAAGGGACTCCCGACCTTAACATTTGCGTTCACTTCACGTACAAGTGCAGGAACATTGCCAATGACCATTAAAACCCAAACTAAGGATCTAGGGGTTTCAGAAGGAATCGCCAATTTTGCTGGGTCATTTGGTTTAACAATCGGCCAGAATGGCTGTGCTGGCATTTATCCAGCGATGTTAGCGGTGATGGTGGCTCCAAGTGCCGGGATTGACCCGACAAGCCTATCCTTTATTGTGACACTTATTCTAGTTGTAGCTATTAGCTCATTTGGCGTTGCCGGAGTTGGCGGCGGGGCCACGTTTGCCGCCTTAATTGTCTTATCGGTCATGAACCTTCCAATTGCAATCGTCGGCCTGCTCATTTCAGTTGAGCCTCTGATAGATATGGGACGTACCGCTTTAAATGTCAGTGGGGCAATGACTGCAGGTGTTCTTACAAGCAAAGCAACAGGAGAATTCGACGAAGAGACTTATTCACAGCCCAATATCGTAGAGGCCTAAAAACAGGTGACAGGTACCGCGTTGTCCTACGCGGTGCCTGTCACCATTTTTAATATTTGCACTTATTTAAGCGTATATTTGTTGGTCACGTTCTTGAATAACATCCGTGTAATGGCAGATGAGGTTATGCAATATACGATCCCAACTCTGGGTTAGGGCATAGTGTCTCCCTGAGGTCCCCATTTTTAGCCGTAATGGCTCATTTGTTAATAGTTGCAGAATGGCTTCGGAAAATTCCTCCACATTACCGGGACTACACAAGAGCCCGGATACCCCAGGCCTAATAATATTCTGCACACCACCCGATTTTGCGCCTATCACTGGTGTACCACTAGCAAGTGATTCTAGCACAACATTTCCAAAGGTTTCCGAGGCTGAAGGGAAAACAAATAAGTCAGATGCCGCATAGACTTCTGCCAAACACTCCCCATCTAAATACCCGGTAAACGTTATATTTTCGGGTGATTGGTCTTCAAGCTCTTCCCGCAACGGACCGTCACCAATGATCAGCCAATGGATTTTTTGATTAATGTCTGATGGAAGAGACTTCGCCACAGCTAAGAGGGTAGATAGATCCTTCTCGGGCGCTAATCGGCCAACATACGTCAGTAAATAGGAATCTTGCCGGATGTAACGGCTTTTAACGGATTTCTTATCATAATAAGGATGAAACATCTGGCAATCCACACCTCTTGGCCAAAGCTCAAGGTTGGTAAAGCCATGTTGTTTTAATAGTTGGAATGTAGCTGGAGAGGGGACGAAGATCTTTTTACATGTTTGATAGAACCACTGCATATAGTTCCAATGTAGTTTCGATAGAAATGGAAGGTTATAACACTGCAAATAATAATCGAAATTAGTATGATACGACCCCACAAGTGGGATATTTAGCTTTTTTGAAAAATAAACTCCACAAAGGCCGATGTTAAAAGGGGTAGCTACATGAATTAAATCCGGTGAGAAGTTTTGTAATTCTGATTTCATTTGAGAAAGGTTTGGAAAAGCTAACCTGCATTCAGGATACATGAAAAAAGAAAGGCTCTTAGAGCGGTGAATATGCCTGGAAGCAAGCTCCTCTGAAGGAGAGGTTGGTGCAAATAGTTTAAAGGTAATGTTTTGATTTTCTAAGAAGTTAGTCAACCTTTTCAGCGTTCGGGCAACACCGTTTATGTCAGGATAAAAAGTATCGGTGAAAATGGCAATTCTCATATCATCCCTCCTAACATTTATATCTTACAAACATAACAAACAAAAACAAATAACCCCGGTAATGGTGCCAAGCACGCCGCCAGCAAGGATATCAGAAGGATAGTGAAGACCTAAATAAATTCTAGATATCCCCACACACGTTCCTAAAGGAATTAGCACAAATGCAAGTTGCGGTATGGATAAAATATAGGGGGTTACAACGGAAAAAATGGCCGTTGTATGCCCTGATGGGAAGGAATGATCCTGTAAAGGATTAGTCGGAAACTTGGTACTTTCTATCATCAAATACGGTCTTTTTCGTGGGAAAAGCTGCTTCATGATATGGACTGGGATATGGCTTGCCGATAATGCAAGAGCGCTGCTAATGGCGGTTAACCTAGGTTCACCTGTAGAGATTATGATAAGAAGAAAGGAAGCTGCGATGGTAATATCTGCCCCTCCAAACTGTGTAATAATTCGGAAGAATAGATTTAACAGCTTTTTATCGTAATGTCGATTTACTCGTTGTAATAAGCGGCATTCAAATCCATAAACCGCATGGATTATCTTCATCATGGTCACTTCCCCCTCCATAAGGTTACATTGTAATGTTAGGTCTTCCCACAGATCGATACGTAATCGGATACTGTTGAACAGCCTGAAGTGAATAACAATTACGGCCATCAATAACTATTGGTTTTTTCATAATGACTATTTGTTTTCATTTTGTTGCTATTAAGAACATGAGGACCAATCCGTCTGTCCAGCCCTAATGCATTTGCTACTTCCTCTATGTTAGCCCCAGCATTTTCACAAATGCTGGCGATTTCATTAATAAAATTAATTTTTGTTGCTAAAAAAGCATTGGAAGCATATTTAATTATTTCGGCACTTCGAATGTCCGTTTTGAAAATTGGGATCTGCAACGGCTGGTAAAAATGTTCCATAAAGGCTGCCACTTTGGGGTCACTGGTGCCGATCACGATACGGTCTTCATGAAAAAAATCAATAATGGCAGTACCCTCACGAAGAAATCCGGGATTAGCAACTACTTCTGCTTGAAGGTTAGGAGGTTTTCTGCTGTCAATGATTTGTTGAATGAGCTCGTTCGTACCGACTGGAACAGTACTTTTTGTGCACACAATGACATCCTGCTCAATATAGTGAGCGATCGTATGGGCAACCACATGAATGTATTTTAGGTCTGCTGAACCGTCATGTTGTTCTGGGGTACCAACTGCAATGAAAATCAGCTCAGCTTTTGAGTATGCATCATATGGATTCATGGTGAAATTCAGCTGTTTGTTATGTAAATTTTTCTCTAAAAGGGACTCTAACCCAGGCTCATAGATGGGGGAACGTCCGTATTGCAGCATATCAATTTTCTCTTTTTGAATGTCTATGCATGTCACCTCGTGTCCCAGCTCCGCTAAACAAGCACTAGTGACCAATCCTACATACCCTGCTCCAGCAACCGTAACCTTCATCCAATCCCTCCAATGATTTGTTTACTCTATTGTATTAGCGGATGATGGATTTTTTCTAAACCTAGTGTAAAGAGAGTGTTAAGACTGTGTTATTTTAGATAATAGGTAAAAATATACTTAAATTATAATACTTGAATTCAAGATAAATGCAAGGTACACTTAAGATGATCAAAATGAATAATTAATGAAATTGAATTAAACCCTATAATGATAATCATTGTATTGTTAATGAAAGAAAAAAGGATGGGATGAACATGGATCAGTTTCATCAAGGGCCAAATATTTATGTTGGTGAGGTTAATATAAAAGTAAAAAATCTAGATTATTCTGTTACGTTTTATCAAAATATTATCGGTCTTCAACTATTGGAGCAAAGTGAACGGAAAGCGGTTCTAACCGCTGACGGACAAACTCCGCTGTTAACGCTGGAAGAACCAGTGGATGTCATTCCAAAGCAAGAGCACATGTCAGGTTTGTACCATTTTGCGATATTACTTCCAACGCGTACCGACTTAGGGGACTTTTTACGCCATTTAATCTTGACAGGGTACCCGCTAGGAGCAGCCGATCATTATGTAAGTGAGGCATTGTATCTGAATGACCCTGATGGTAATGGGATCGAAGTTTATCGAGACCGTCCGTCTCTTGAGTGGACCTGGAAAAACGATTTGGTGGAAATGGCCACTGAAGAGTTGGATGCAGAAGGAATTCTAGCGGAGAGTGGTGCTGAGTGGAAGGGCCTTCCATCCGGAACAATTATGGGGCATATTCATCTCCATGTAGGCGATTTAGAAAAAGCAAAAGAATTTTATACAAAAGGTATTGGCTTTGAGGTTGTGAGTTACTATCCGCAAGCGGTATTTCTTTCGTCAGGCAGGTATCACCATCATGTTGCTATCAATACTTGGCAGGGATCAGGAGCCCCGACACCTCCTGAAAATAGCGTTGGTTTAAATTGGTATTCCCTCGTCTTCCCTAATAATGAGGAAAGAGAGAAAGTGATGAAACAACTAGAGCAAATTGGTGCTCCTCTAAAGAGGGAAGGAACCTTTTACGTAACAAATGATCCTGCAGGAAACCAAATTCGCTTAGTAATATAAAGAAAGAAAATATCCCCGCTCTTATAAAAAAGGCCGGGGACATTTCGATTAAATTTACAATACTTCCTTATGAAAAAAATCCCAACGCATATTTAATGCCTTCTTCTATTTCATTGGTTTCATAGCCTTGTAAATCTTCATGAGTAATATCCAATTTTGTTCTCGCTAAAGAGTAGCCGCTGTCTAAATTTACATCCAGCAGGACCTCGTACCCATTCTCGGTTTGAGTAATTTGGATAATGTCGTAATCACGAATCGCAGTACCCGTTTCGTATTCAATCGGCTCTAACTCAGACATAAAACACCCTCCTATTCATCCTTCAAACAAGATTATTTTCCACTAAACCCAAAAAATAATTCGGTGCTTTTACCATTCAAGCGGTGCCTGTCACCATTATTACGTCATAGAGCGTAATAACGGTGCCAGGCACTATTATTCCGTCATAGGACTTGTAAAAGGTTTTTGTTGAGAATGTGACGAATTATGAAATGGGAAGGCTATTTAGTATTAGTATTTCTTATAAGGGTTGTGATCTTTGTGTGTTTAATTCTGTTTGCCTATCGTGTTCATAAGGAGTATCAACTAATTGTCGCGGCCAACCGTGATGAATTTTATCGGCGGCCAACCGCTCCCGCGTACTTTTGGGAGGATCATCCTGAAATCCTTGCAGGACGGGACCTAGAAAAAATGGGCACCTGGATGGGAGTGACAACGAGCGGGCGCTTTGCGGCATTGACTAATTACCGCGATCCCAAGGAAGCAACGGAGGGAAAACGTTCACGAGGAGAATTAGTGGCTGATGCCTTGAAATATAAAGGGAATATGGAAGAGTATATGCAAAATCTTGAAGCACATAATCACTTGTATCCCGGCTATAACTTATTAGCAGGGGATGGGCACGATTTATATTATTACTCTAATGTCGGCGGAAAACTGGAAAAACTAGCTCCAGGTATATATGGAGTGAGTAACCATTTATTAAATAGCAGCTGGCCGAAGGTGGAAAAAGGGAGGGAAGGTTTGGCACGAATAATAAGTGAGAAAAACGATGGGATGGCAGAAGCGTTGTTTACCCTATTGCAAAATGCGGATCCCGCCCCGGATGAGGCTCTTCCAAGTACAGGAGTTACATTGGAATGGGAACGGCTGCTTTCGCCCTTGTTTATAGAGAGTGAGCATTATGGAACGAGAAGTTCAACGGTGATGTTAATGACAGGGACGAAGCTTCAATATATAGAAAGAGTCTTTTCGAAGAACGGCGAAAATAATCAACAATATACGATTGAACTGTAACTTGAAAACTAATCAAACATTTAATTAGAAGACCTAGAGTTTATTTTTTAAGACTAAAGTTACCGTCGGAAATTTAAGTTCAGTGAAGAGAGAATGCCGTTTCTTGTTGGACGAAAATGCTTGTTTTCGTTTTAAATAAATAAAATCAAGTAGAAAATCATTAAATAATTATTATAAAATAGAAAATAGACAAAAATGAAAGGGAAAGTAGAGGAACGTCAATGAGCGAATTGAACGTAAATACAAATCCAGGTTTTTTCACTAGAATAAATGCCGCCATGTCAAGGCTTCGGGATTCGGAGAAAAAAATTATCGAGTTTATCGAACAAAACCAGGACGAGATTATACATCTTTCCATTACGGAAGTAGCTGAAAGAAGTGAAACAAGTGAATCGTCTGTTGTCCGATTATGTAAAAGGCTTGGTTATAAAGGATTCCAAGATTTGAAGATAAATTTGGCAAAGGAAGTCATCGCCCCGGAAAAGCAGATTCATGAAGTTATTGAAAAAGGTGACGACGTCGTCAAGATTAAAAAGAAGGTATTTCAGTCAAACATTCAAGCGCTATACGATTCTATTGAGGTTTGTAATGATGAAGAACTTAGGAAGGCTGTGGATGCCATTTCAAATGCCCGTTTCATTGAGTTTTATGGAACAGGCGGATCAGGAACGGTAGCATTTGATGCTCACCACAAGCTATTAAAATTAGGGATTAAATCATTTGCTTATAACGATACAATTTTGCAAGCTATGTCAGCCAGTGTGCTCACAAATCAAGATGTTGTGATTGGAATTTCCCATACAGGCTCCAACACAGATGTTTTAGCAGCTCTGAAGTTAGCGAAAGAAGCGGGGGCAACGATAATTTGTATTACAAATTCATCAAAATCACCGATCACGAAAATATCGGATATCGTCTTGCAAACAGCTTCAAATGAGACATTGTTTCGAACCGATGCGATTTCTTCGAGAATTGCTCAATTAACTATCATTGATATTTTAGTTGCTGCGGTTGCCAACCAGCAATATGAATTGTATTACAGCAACCTTCAGAAAACACGTAAATCCACCATAGACAAAAAAATGTAAGGGATTTCGGAAAAAAGTTTCACTTTTTTAAAAATAAATGTTGAAGGAAATTACCATCACGTGATATGATAATTTTGTAAATAAGTTTTTAGAAAATTCAATCTCCACTCTTTAAGATTTATAAAGCAGCATAGTCAAGTTCCCTAAAAAGGTGAATTCGGTTCAAAAATTCACTAAGATCTTCTTCTAGTATGGATAAACTGGTTAAAATAAAAGAATAGAGGAAATTATCTTCTATTTTTTTATAAAAATAATGAAGGAAATTTCCTTCACAAGAAAACCACACTAACCTTAAAAGGAGCAAAGGAGTTATGAGAGCAGCTGTATTTCATGGACCAAATGAACTGAAGCTTGAAGAGGTAAAAAAGCCGGAAATAAATGAACATGAGGTACTTGTTAGAGTTAATGCAAGTGCTGTATGTGGCACAGATGTCCGTATTTTTGAAGGAAAAAAGACTAAGGGTGTGAGGACTCCTTCAGTTATTGGTCATGAGCTTGTTGGCACAATTGAAGAAGTTGGCAGTCAAGTGAAAGGCTTTTTTGCAGGAGAACGAGTGGGAGTAATGCCTGTTATTCCGTGCAGGAAGTGTTACTACTGTTTAAATGGCAGAGAAAATGTCTGCGCAAACCGTACAGCGATTGGATATGAGTATGATGGTGGTTTTGCGGAATATGTAAGGATTCCTAGCGCAGCTCTCGAAGCAGGGAATTTAGTGAAAATCCCGAATCATCTTACCTTTGAACAGGCCGTTATTACAGAACCGCTTGCTTGCTGCATCAATGGTCAAAGAAAAGCAAATGTCAAAATGGGCGACGTTGTAGTGGTTATTGGAGGCGGACCCATCGGACTGATGCATGTTCAATTAGCGAAAATTGCAGGAGCAAGTACGGTTATTTTGAGTGAGCCAATTGGTCATCGCCGTGAAAAAGCACTCCTTGCAGGAGCTGACTTTGCTGTAAACCCTGATATTGAATCATTAGAAGATATCGTGTTAAGTGAAACAGAAGGGCTGGGAGCCGATGTTGTCATCATGGCAATAGGTGTTCCGTTCTTAGTTAACTCTTGTTCGAACCTATTAAAAAAAGGCGGTATATTAAACCTTTTCGCAGGATTTACGAAAAATGTTATGTCAGAAATCGATCCAAACGTCATTCATTACAATGAAATTACGATCAACGGAACATCTGCTCTAACAAGAGCAGACTATCATAAGTCACTATCTCTGATTGCTTCCGGTCAGATTAATACTGAGGTAATTACCACAACTGGTTACACTCTTGATGATATTGAGAGGGCGATCATGGATGTGAAAAATGGAAATGGTATGAAGACTGTTATTACTCAATAAAAAAACTATGAATATGAGAATAGGAGTGTTATATTATGGCATTTTTAGGTAAAGAAATTCGTATGAATCGTCTATTAAACCAAAAGTCTGGGAAACTACTAGCAGTTGCAGTTGACCAAGCAATGGCACGGGGGATTTTTGAAGAACTTATGCCAATTCAGCGTAAGTTGGATGAAATTGTTGCAGGCGGACCTGATGCAATTACCATGCATAAAGGAATTGCCGATATGTGTTACCGTCCGCATGCAGGAAAAACAGGCTTTATTTTGAAATGCTCTACATTCTCACCTTGGCAGCCAAACTATGATGCATGGGTTACTGAAGTAGATGAGGCAGTTCGTTTGGGAGCCGATGCAGTTTCCATGGGGTGTATTGTTGGTGGAGAGGACCAGCCAGAACAGCTCAGAAATCTTGGAATAATTGCCGGTCAAGCGGCTGCACATGGTTTGCCAATGATTGCCCACATTTATCCAAGAGGAAATCAAATCCCAGAAGATGACAAGAATAATTGGAAGCATGTAGCTTACGCTGTTCGTGCAGGCGCAGAGCTTGGAGTAGATATCGTCAAAACAAAGTATACTGGCAATCCAGAAACCTTCGCAAAGGTCGTCGCTTCTACTCCAGGAAAGGTCGTTGTGGCAGGTGGTGATAACGGAAATAATATTGAAGACTATTTCCAAATGGTATACGATGTTATTGATGCTGGCGGTGTGGGAATCACCTTTGGAAGAATCGTATGGAACAATCCTAATCCAACAGCTGTTGTTACAGCATTTAAAAACATTATCCATAATAAAGGAACAGTAAAAGAAACCCTGGAGCTTTATAACGAATTAATGAATTCACCAGTAACTGTATAGAGGGTGATGAGTCATGTCTCACATTATTGGAATAGATATTGGGACAAGCGGAATTAAGGTTGGAGCAATGAATAGAGATGGAGAATTAGGGTTTCTTGAATATCAGCCCTATTCTCTTCTTTACCCTAAAATGGGCTGGGTAGAAATTGATCTAGAGGACATTTGGAATAAAGTTAAAACATTACTTTTAAATGTATGGCAGCAGGTAGAGGTTGAGGGCAAGGTAGAGGCAATCTCTCTTTCTACTTTTTGTAATAGTTCGGTCTTTTTAGATGCAAAGGGCGAGCCACTTTATCCAGGGATTCTGTATTTAGACCAAAGAAGTAAAGAGGAAGCGGACTGGATCAAAAATCAAGTCAGCGAAGACCTATTGTTCAAGGTGACGAAAAACCGATTAGAGCCTGGAATGTATACGGTAACAACTCATTTGTGGTTTAAAAATCAACACCCAGAGCTGTATGCCCAAACCTATAAATGGGGGAACCTTTCTACTTTCATATTACATAAGTTGACAGGAAACTTTGTGATGGATTGGACGCAAAGCTCCTTCACGGGCATATATGATGTAGAAAACTATCAATGGTCGAGAGATATTTATGAGAAAGTTGGCATCGATCGTGATAAGCTTCCTGGTGTTGTAGATCCTTGTTCCGTTGTTGGGGAATATATGCATCCGATCCTACCATCCATTCGTATTCCCGTAATTGCCGGCGCAGCGGACACTGCATGTTCTGCAGCAGCACTCGGTATTGGGATCAATGAAATGTTTGAATCAGTAGGGACCTCTAATGTCTTTACGGTTTGTACAGATCAACCTGAGCTTTTGGATAAGCGTTTCTTAAATAGATGCCATGTTATAAAAAATCGCTGGTTATCTCATGGAGCGATGTCGTTTCCTGGTGCAGCCATTCAATGGTTCTATGAGCAATTTTTGAAGCCGGAAGGACATTCGAAGGCAGTTTTGGAAGATTTATGCAAACAGTCAATTCCTGGTGCGGGCGGTGTCTTTTTTCTGCCATATATGCAAGGGGAACGTGCGCCTATTTGGGATCCAAATGCTAGAGGGGTATTTGCCGGAATTCATTTAAACACAACGAAAGCAGATATGTTTCGTGCTGTTTTAGAAGGATGCTCTTTTGGACTAAAGCAAATTAATGAAATTATTGAAACAAAGTATCAGCTTCAAGTGGAAAGCTACCAATCTATTGGCGGAGGGGCGAAAAATCGAGAATGGGCCCAAATCAAAGCCAATGTATTGAACAAAAGCGTTCATATTAAAGATGTTTCCGAGACCGGTGTATTAGGAACTTGTTTACTTGCTGGCACGGTTATTGGTTATTTTTCTTCTTTGGAGTATGCCGCAAAAGAAATTTGTAATAACACAATTTACACACTACAGCCAGAGCAGAGCCATCTAAGAATCTATGACGAATTATATAAAGTGTTTAATGAGTTATATCCTTCTTTAAAATCATTTTTTGCCTTGAGTGCCAGGCGAAACTCTGAGACTGGCGAAAAAATTGAGGAGGATCAAGTGGTTATTATTTAACAAAAAAATGAAAACCCTTACAGTAAGAGAAGAAATTTTTTCTGAAGTGATATTAAAAAAATTTTTTAATCGAACGGGGGATATGGGATGTCTTTACCTGAATCTAAGATCAGTGCAGGTCTTGCACTAAAGAAAAAGACAGGCTATCGTTGGTTAGTTCTTTCGCTTATTTTTTTGGTATACATTGTTTGTTATGCAGACCGTACGAATATCGGTGTAGTACTCCCATTTATTAAAGAGGATTTTGCTCTTAACAATTTCCAGGCAGGGGCGATCTCAAGTTTCTTCTTCTTAGGATATGCCTGTTCGCAGATTCCAGCAGGGTTTTTACTTGGCAAAAAAGGAACTCGTGGAGTAGTAGCTCTTGCCGTTATTGCTTTTTCGGTTGTTACCTTCTTACTCGGAACAGTTTCAGGTGCTGCACTTTTGATTTTACTTCGTTTACTATTAGGTTTGGCAGAGGGTCCTGTACCGGTAAGTATGTCAACTACGATTAACCATTGGTTCCCGGCAAAAGAAAAAGCGACTGCAACAGGTATTTATATTGCTTCTACACAGCTTGCTCCAATCTTTGTACCGATTATCGCGGCTGCGATTGCCATGTCATTCGGTTGGCGTTATGTGTTTTACTGGTTTGCCATCCCTGGTTTAGTTATTGCTCTCGTCTGGTACTTAGTAGTTCGAACAAAGCCTGAAGACAGCTCAAAGGTATCAAAAGCTGAGTTAGAATATATTCGCCAAGAAGAAGTTAGGGTTGAAGCAGCTGGGGAACAAAGGTCACTTGGCTGGCTTGATAAGGCGATAAGATATCAGAAAATTGAAATAATTAGTACTCCCAAAAAGGTTTTTACTTCTTGGAACATTTGGGGTAATACGCTTACTTATTTCTTAATGAACAGTGTATTATACGGCATGTTGACATGGGTCCCTATGTATCTTGTTAATGCAAAAGGCTATTCTTTTATGAAAATGGGATTTGTTGCATCGACCCCTGCAATTGGAGGATTAATTGGCGCGCTTTTAGGGGGGGTTATCTCTGACAAAGTATTTTTAAAAAGGCGTAAACCAACGATGTTAATTACTGCTATCGCTACAGCCATTATGATGCTTGTCGTTATTAATATCCCAGACAACGCAACACTTGTATCTCTTAGCCTAGGGTTGGCAGGTTTCTTCCTTAACATTGGCTGGCCTGCATTTACCGCTTATCCAATGGGATTAACTAACCGAAATACTTTCCCAGTTGCTATTGCAACTGTCAACAGCGGTGGTAACCTGGGTGGATTCTTTTCTCCGATGATCGTTGGTGCAATTCTTGATGCAACAGGTAATTACAATATTGCCTTTGGATTCTTTGCAGTATTGTTAGTACTTGGTTTCATAATTATCACGACCTTAAAAGAACCTGCACAAGATTAATAGCTGCGGATTTTTTAAAAGCTTAATTATTAAACATAAACGATCTCAATTTAACACGTCAATCACATAGGGCATGGGAATTATCCAGTGCCCTTTTTTTATTTTTTTATTTACTACTTATGTAAAGTACATATTTCTAATAAAAAGGTGGAGATTTAGTTGAAAAGTTCCGTGTATATTACAAGAAAGCTGCCCGAGGAAATAATTGATAAACTTTCTCAGTATTTTCATGTGAGAATGTGGGGAGAAGAAAATATCCCTGTTCCAAGGGAAATTTTAATGAAAGAAATAGAAAATATCGACGGTCTTATTTGCTTATTGACAGAAAAGATAGATGAAGAAGTCATAGCTAAAGCCAAGCTTTTAAAGATAATTAGTAACGTAGCAGTAGGATATAACAATATCGACCTTCATGCAGCAGTAAGAAAGGGGATTATTGTAACCAACACACCTGGCGTCCTAACGGAAACCACGGCCGATTTAACGTTTGCGCTTTTAATGGCAGCTGCCCGAAGAGTCGTAAATGCCTCCGATGTCTTGCGCAGCGGAAAGTGGGGAGCATGGTCTTTGATGGAGTTTACTGGACAAGATATATATGGTGCGACCTTAGGAATTATTGGGTTAGGAAGAATTGGAGAGGCCCTTGTCAAGCGGACAAAGGGATTTGATATGAATGTTCTTTATTATAATCGTACGCGAAAGCAAGATAAAGAACGTGAGCTAGGTATTCATTACGTAGAATTAAAGGATTTATTGCAGCAATCCGATTACGTTTGCCTCATGCTTCCATATAGTGCGGAAGTACATCATCTTATTAGTAAAGAGGAATTATCTCTGATGAAACCGAATGCCATCCTCATCAACACTGCAAGAGGTGGGATCGTAGATGAGGAAGCATTATATGAAGCGTTGAGGAATGGTGATATTTGGGGTGCCGGGTTAGATGTCTTTGAACAAGAACCAGTAACAATGGATCATCCATTGTTATCCTTATCCAATGTTGTTACCTTGCCTCACATTGGAAGTGCAAGTGTTAAAACAAGAATGAGGATGGCTAATCTTGCAGTTGATAATATGGTGAAAGTATTAAATGGTGAAGAACCAATTACCCCGGTCCAGCAGTAAAAAGAAACCTCTAAATCCAGTGTAAAAACGGTTAATGAATAAGTGAATAAAAAACCCGAATAAGGATCACTTCTTTAATTAGTGCACCTTATTCGGGTTTTTTTAATGTAGGTTAGAGAAAATCACACACCAATTACATTCAATGACTGTCGCAGTCCTTCTAGAGCAAATCCTGTTATATATCTAAAAACGAATATAGCGACAATCGGTGAAATATCAATAGGCCCAAGTGGAGGGATGAACCGCCTAAAGAAGCCTAAATATGGTTCGACGAGCTTTGAGATCCAGATCCCAATCTTTGTTGATTGAAATTGTGGAAACCAGGAGCCAAAAATTGATATTAAGATAAGCCAATAATAAATTTCAAAAGCATACTGTCCAATTTGTAAAATGTATAATCCCAATTTATATCTCCCCGTCTATTATAGTTTTTATTGTAGGTACAAAATTCGTAAAGATACATATATATACGGCTAAGCCCACTAAAGGTTTCATAATTCTGATTGACATAAAATGCTATTTTTATTCGGAAATCTCATAAATAATAATTAATCAAACGATTAATTAGTTGGGGAAAAGCCTTTAGTGACAAAGGTATTTCAATGGTTTTATTATGCCATAAGGAGGTTAACAAATTCTTAAATTCAAATGGATTGGTGAATGAAAAAAATTAATCAAACGTTTAATCAATTCGGCAGCAAAACTAATCAAACGTTTAATTAAATGGATTTATAGGTAAGTTTTTAAATGGCTTAAATAGGGAACTTATTTACCATGTGATATATACTATAAGTGAGAAAGGACGTGATTAGATTGAAAAAAGGTTGGTTAGGATTAGGAATTGTGGTTGCTGTCATTGTTATCTTTGGCCTCATGTTTATGTCCAGCTATAACAGCTTTGTCAATCTAGAAGAAGACGTAAATCAGTCGCATGCTCAAATCGAAAATCAACTCCAACGAAGGCTAGATTTAATACCAAACTTAGTCAATACCGTAAAAGGCTATGCAGCACATGAAAAAGAAGTCATTGCCTCCATCTCAGATGCACGTGCAAGGCTTGCCGGAGCAAAAACCCCCGAAGAAGAAGCAACCGCTAACGATCAATTATCCGGTGCACTAAGCCGCTTGCTCGTTGTCGTTGAAAACTACCCTAACCTTAAGGCAGACCAGCAATTTTCCCAGCTAATGGATGAACTGGCCGGGACCGAAAACAGAATTGCTGTCGCACGAAAGGATTACAATGAACAAGTAGCGGAATTCAATAAAAAAGTAAAAAGATTCCCGGGCTCGATTATTGCAGGAATCGGCGGGTTTGATGAAAAAGAATATTTCAAAGCAGACCCACAAGCCCAAGAAGCTCCCAAAGTTGACTTTGGAGGCAACGGGTAATGAAAGCGAAACGGATCTTCAGCCTTCTATTGGTTTTTACCACATTATTTCTGTGTGCAGCCCGTGCACTTGCTGAGGATGTCCAAATACCTGCTCCCGTCGGAGATATCTATGTACAAGATTTTGCTCATGTTCTAAACGAAACAGAAAGAGCAGAACTAATCAACTTAGGCAGAAACATTGAAGATCAGACAACCGCACAGGTTGCTGTGTTGACCGTTGATAGTATTGGTGACAGAACCATTGAAGAATATGCGAATGAGGCATTTCGCCAATACGGAATTGGCAGCGAAAAAGAGGACAATGGCATCCTCCTTGTTTTATCGATGAAGGAACACAAAATCCGGATTGAGGTCGGGTATGGCCTCGAAGGAAGAATTCCCGATGCGAAAGCAGGAAGAATCTTAGATCAATATGCTATCCCTTTTTTAAAAAATAACAAGCCCAACCAAGCCGTAACGGAAACTTACAAAGCACTCGCCAAAGAAGTCATGGCCGAATATAACGGTGAAAGTGGACAAAAAACGGCGCCAAAGAATGAAGGAACCGGAATCCCATCCTGGTTGATTATTATCATCGTATTGGTTGTCGTCTTCCTTGACTTTAAATTTTTCGGAGGCACCCTTACTTATTTACTCCTCTCCATTCTATCCCGTGGTGGTGGACGAGGCGGAGGCAGTGGAGGGTCTCGAGGCGGCGGAGGCGGTTCCTCTGGCGGCGGAGGTGCAAGCCGAGGCTGGTAATAACAGAAAAAAGATGCTCTCGGTTCGAGAGCATCTTTTTCATGAGATAAGTATAAAGTTTTTACTTTGAGAATTGTCTAGCTTCAGCGCCTAGCCCCTCGATGGTCTACAGCCAATCCGTCCAAAAGGTTAAAAAGCAACCTTTCGGCCGGCTCGTCTTATGCTTGGCTACAGAAAGCTATCGCTTTCTGTACGCATTAAGGGCGACTAGTCTTTGACCCTGCTTTCGCCGGCCAGTCGACAAGTCGCCCTATATCGGGGCTGACCAAGGCGCTTGCGCTTTTCTTAATCATAGGAAGCATTTTTCAATACTTTTCTTTTCCTTTTATAGGTGTACAAAATAAACAGACCTATTAGGAACAAGGCAATAATATAGATACTATACCTAGAAAAGTATGTTCCAACATATACCCAGTTTCCACCAAGCAATCTGCCTAAAGTGATAAAGGTAAAGCACCAAATTAGTGCTCCTAAATAGGCGAACAGGGCAAACTTTTTATAAGAATAATTGTTAATTCCTGCGAGATAGGCGGTAATATGCCGGACGCCTGGAATAAAAAAACCAATAACGAGAAGGAACGGGCCAAATCTATTGAATAATTTCTTCGTTCGATCAATCTTTGCCTCACTGATATGCAGCTTCGGGCCAAACTTATGTAAAAACGGAGCTCCTAACACAATGCCTAAAATAAAACTAAGTGTAATCCCGCTGCTTGCCCCGAAATAGGCACATAGGAGTGATGGCAGGTACGCCAATTTTCCTGCGAAAACATTATAACCCACATAAGTAAGAAGAACTTCATCAGGAATTGGCAGGCCAATGATACCGCCAATTAAAGCAAAAATAATCCCCAGATAGCCAAAGTGTTCAAGAAGATGATTTAAATAATCCATCGCTGCACTTCCTAAATTCAATTCTAAAAATTTAGCTATTAGATATTATCATCAAAAATTTTCACTTTTATGTATGACCTGACACCATTTTCCACTTAAACCGCGAATATAGTGAAGTAAATGTCATTTTAGGAGTGGATGTCATGCCGATTGAATGGAATGAAGAACAGAAGCTATTTCATTTATATAATGGCAGAATCAGTTACATGATGCAGCTTGTCCATGGAAAGTATTTAGCGCATTTATATTGGGGGAGTAGGGTCCAATTGCTCCAGCCATTAGCGATTCTTCCATTTAAAGGAAGAACCTTTTCGCCGATGAATGAACCTGCTGACCCCCGGTTTTCGCTTGATACCCTGCCGCAGGAATATCCTGCCTTTGGAAATGGAGACTTCCGAACGCCGGCTTATCAGCTTCAGAGTTCTGATGGGTCAACAGTAACTGAATTTGTATATGATTCCTATGCGATTTTTAAAGGAAAGCCCCGTTTGAATGGGCTGCCGATGGTCTATGTAGAGGATGATGATGAGGCGGACACGCTGGTCATAACATTGGTGGATTCCATTCTTGGCGTCGGTCTTAACCTTCATTATACGATTTACCGAGATTTTGATGTGATCACGAGGTCGGTCTCGTTTGAAAACCTAGGCAGCCGTGAGGTGAAGATAGAAAAAAGCATGAGCATGTCGGTTGACTTCCATAACTCGAAATGGGACTGGCTTCACCTTCAAGGAACATGGGCACGGGAACGTCAAATTGAACGGAGACCGCTGATCCACGGTGTTCAATCGATTTCTTCCGCAAGGGGTGCAAGCAGTCATCAGCATAATCCCTTTCTAGCCTTACTATCAAAGGATGCAACCGAGGAGTATGGGGATGTTTACGGGATTGGTCTAGTTTACAGCGGAAATTTCAAGGCAACCATTGAGGTGGACCCTTTTGAGATAACCCGGATCAATATGGGAATTAATCCATTTAATTTTTCATGGCTGTTGAAGCCAGGTGAAATTTTTCAAACACCGGAGGCACTGATGGTCTATTCCTCAGAAGGATTGGGCGGAATGTCGAGGATTTTTCATAAAATCATTCGAAGCCGGGTTTGCCGCGGAGTTTATCGTGACAGAACAAGGCCAATCCTCATTAATAATTGGGAGGCAACCTATTTTCATTTTACTGAAAAAAAGTTAAGAGATCTTGCTGATGCCGCTAAGGAACTGGGCATTGAGCTGTTTGTTTTGGATGATGGCTGGTTTGGCCGTCGTGATAATGCGAAGAGTTCGCTTGGAGATTGGGTTGTTAATAGGAAAAAACTTCCTAATGGATTGAACGGATTAGCTAGTTATATCAATGGTAAAGAGATGCAATTCGGCTTGTGGGTGGAGCCGGAAATGGTCTCTCCCGATAGCGATTTGTACCGCAGGCATCCAGATTGGTGTCTGCATGTACCAGGGAGGAACCGGACACTTTCGAGAAATCAGCTTATTCTGGATTTAAGCAGGGATGATGTGTGTGATTGGCTGATAGAAACGTTTACGGATCTATTTCAGAGTGCCCCAATTCGCTATGTAAAATGGGATATGAATCGGAATATGACGGAGGTGGGATCTGCATTATTGCCTTCAGAAAGACAGAAGGAGACGGCCCATCGTTATATGATGGGGTTGTATCGGGTTTTAGAAGTTTTAACGGAGCGCTTTCCTGAAATTTTGTTTGAAAGCTGCTCGGGCGGGGGCGGCCGCTTTGATTTAGGGATGCTGTATTATATGCCGCAGACCTGGACGAGTGATGATACGGATGCGGTCGAAAGGCTGAAAATTCAATATGGAACGAGTATAGTTTATCCGGCTATTACGATGGGAGCTCATGTTTCAGATATCCCGAATCATCAGACTGGCAGAATGACACCATTAGAGATGAGATGTCATGTTGCCATGGCCGCCAATCTTGGGTTTGAATTAAACATCGATAAACTTAGCAAGGAAGACAAAGAGCTAGTCGGGCGGGAAATTCAGCTATATCATCAAATAAAAGAAATCGTCCTTTTTGGTGACCTGTATCGGCTGTGGAGCCCCTTTGAGGGGATGGATACCGCTTGGATGTATGTAGGACGCGGTCAAAGGCAAGCAGTGGTAATTTACTATAAGACGCTAGCGACGCCGAATCCACCTTTCCTACGAATGAAATTACGCGGGCTGAATCCGCAGCTTCGATACAAAATTAACGACGATGGCCAAGTATTTTATGGAGATGAGTTAATGAAAATGGGGCTTAACCTGCCGTTAATCAAAACAGACTTTTTCTCTGAAATCTATCATTTAAAAGCTGTTGATTTTAAAGAAATAAGTGAAAATTTTTAATATTAACTATAAATTAACTTCCCCGATGTTTAAAATATTTATTAAGAAGTGTACTAGTTTCAGTGTTATGGAGGGGACTCAGGTGAATCTTAATGATAAATTGTTAGCGATTGTCGGGGATAGTGAGCGTGTTTCGATCAATAAAACTATTTTAGAACAGCACAGTAAAGGGGAAGCATATCATACACCATCCTGCCCGGATGCAGTTGTGTTTCCTAAGTCAAAAGAGGAAATAAGCAGGATTGTGCAATTTGCTAGTGAGCATTCCATTCCACTCGTGCCCTACGGGGCGGGGACGAGCTTAGAAGGACATATTATTCCGGTATTCGGTGGCATCAGTCTTAACTTTAGTTTGATGAATCAAATCTTATCCATCCGGCCAGATGACTTTCAAGTGACGGTACAACCTGGGGTCACAAGAAATCAGCTCAATCAGGCTCTGAAGGAACATGGGTTGTTTTTTCCGACGGACCCAGGCGCAGATGCTTCAATCGGCGGTATGGCGGCCACGAATGCCAGCGGTACTAACAGTGTGAAATACGGAGTAATGCGTGATCAGGTCCTCGGCTTAGAGGTGGTTTTAGCAGACGGATCCATCGTTCGAACCGGAGGGCATTCATTTAAATCTTCAGCAGGATACAATTTAACGGGCTTGTTAATAGGATCAGAAGGGACATTGGGCATTTTTACGGAGATTACCTTAAAACTGAGGGGCATTCCAGAGGCTGTGTCTGCTGTAAAAGCTGTGTTTCCCTCGATTGAAGCAGCTGGAAATGCCGCTGCTATTCTCTTAAAATCAGGACTTGCAATCGGGGAAATCGAGCTAGTTGATGAAAAAACGATTCAGGCAGTTAATAGGTTTAAGACTACAGATTACCGTGAGGAGCCAACTCTTTTCTTGGAGTTTAGCGGAAATGAACCGGAAGTTACATATAGTGTGGAAGTAATGGAAGAAATTCTAAAGGATGAGCAATGTGTTTCTTTTGAATTTGAGAATGACTTGTTAAGAAGGGCACAATTATGGGAGGCAAGGCACCATGCAGCATTTGCTATTCAAGCCGCCAATCCTGGAAAAGTCTTAATGTTTACTGATGTCTGCGTCCCGTTATCACAACTTGCTGGGGCCTTAAAGCAGACCAGGGAAGTGATCGAGAGATATGGTTTAGAGGGGGCTGTTTTGGGCCATGTTGGCGATGGTAATTATCATGCTTGCTTACCGATTGATCCGAACAGTGAAGAAGAGTTGGAAGTAGTAGAAGCAGTTCATCATCAGATTGTTTCCTATGCCTTATCCAAAGGGGGAACCTGCACAGGGGAACATGGAATCGGACTCGGCAAAAAAGCGTTCCTGCTAGAAGAACACGGAGATATAATCCCAATCATGAAAATCATCAAAAACAACCTCGACCCCAAAAACATCCTAAACCCAGGGAAAATATTCTAAAGGGTGACAGGCACCGATAAATTGTTAAACAAGGTGGAAGGGGCGCAAACGGTGACAGGCACCAAAAAGTAGATTAACACAATGAAAGGGTTGGTAATGGTGAAAAAGCATCATCATTACCAACCCTTTTGTGTTGTTTAGAAGTCGAAGTTGTCGGGGTCTGGGCCGACGCGATGGTTTTGGTTCAGATCATCAATTTGTTCCATTTCGGCTTTGGTTAGTTCAAAGTCAAATATATCGGCGTTTTCGATGATGCGATGTTCTTTTGTTGATTTTGGAATGGTGACGACCCCATTTTGGAGATCCCACCGCAAAATAACTTGTGCTGTAGACTTGTTATACTTATTAGCAATTTCTTTGATTACCGGCTGGTCTAATAGCTGCCCCTGCATCAATGGTGACCATGCTTCCATTTGGATTCCCTGTTCCCGGCAAAAAGTTTGGATTTCTTTTTGTGTTAAACGGGGATGGAATTCCACTTGATTAATCATTGGCTTGATTTCGGCCTCTTTCATTAAATCCTCCAGATGATGAACATGGAAGTTACTTACGCCAATTGCTTTTACTCTGCCTTCTTTATAGAGAGTTTCCAAAGCTCGCCACGCCTCTTTATATTTTCCTTCTACAGGCCAATGAATTAAATATAAATCTAAATAGTCTAACCCTAATTTCTTTAAGCTTGTTTCATATGCTTCTAGAGTTGCTTCATAGCCTAAGTCACTATTCCAGACCTTTGATGTAACAAAAAGGTCTTCTCTGGAAATACCCGCTTCTTTGTTTCCTTCTCGAATCGCTTGTCCTACTCCTTCTTCGTTTTGATAGATGGCAGCTGTATCAATACTGCGATATCCATGTTTTATGGCAAACTTTACTGCATTGACTAGTTCTGGCCCTTCTTCTACTTTAAATACTCCAAGTCCAAACCAAGGCATTTTTACTCCATTGCTAAGTGTAGTTGTGTCTTGTAAGTTGTTAACCATTATAATCATCCTCCAGATTAATTCTTTTATAAAAAGGCAGGGGGCTATTACACTATCCCCCCGCGCCTACTATGAAAACAAAGGGGTGAAATTAAATTACTTTTTCAATCTTAATACCGGCTTCTTTACGGTCTTTCCTTTCAAGTCTCCAGCTCCAGCCCGTAAGAACGACCGCTCCTAGGACCATTAATGCTCCAATCCAAGAGGTGTGAATTAATCCAATCGAGTTGGTAATCACGCCGCCAAAGTAGGATCCCATCGCAATACCGGCATTAAACGCAGCAATATTAATCGAAGACGCTACATCAACTGCAGCAGGGACAAACCTTTCTGCTAACATAACGACGTAAACTTGTAATCCAGGTACATTCATAAATGCCAGCAGGCCCATGAAAAAGATAGTGATTAAGCCTGCTATTTTATGTGGTGCGGTAAAAACAAAAGAAAATAAGACGACAGCTTGGAAGATAAACATATAAAATAATGCCTTAATAGGATTTTGGTTAGATAATTTGCCGCCCACCATATTTCCGATGGCAATCGCGATACCATAAACAAGTAATATCACGGCAACGGTGCTTTCCTTAAATCCCGTAATATCCTGCAAAATAGGGGATAGGTACGTAAACACTACGAATGTTCCTCCATAACCAAGCGCAGTAATAATAAATAGAAGCAATAAGCGACCATTGGTTACCAATTTAAACTGGTCGTGGAACGTTGTCTGAACCCCTTTTCGTAAATCAGACGGAACAAGGATACTGTTAGCAAAGAAAGCAATCACGCCGACTGCGACAATGATAACGAACGCCATCCTCCAGCCGAATTGCTGGCCGATGAAGGTACCAAAAGGAACACCAGTAACAGTTGCCACTGTAAGTCCTGAAAACATAATCGATATTGCACTAGCCCTTCGGTTTTCAGGGACTAAATCTGCAGCAATCGTTGATCCAATCGACATAAAGACACCATGTGAAAAGGCAGAAATCACACGGGCAGTTAATAAAACACCAATGCTAGATGCGCTTGCCGCCAACCCATTGCCGATGATAAAAATAATCATGATCCATAGTAACAAGGATTTACGTGACATCCTAGATGTGAGGGACGTCAGAATAGGAGCCCCGAAAGTTACTCCTAAGGCATATAAAGAAACAGTTAAGCCGGCAGTTGTAACAGATATTTGTAAATCCTTTGCTATGAGCGGCAGCAGCCCTACACTGATAAATTCCGTTGTTCCGATGGCAAAAGCACTTACGGCTAATGCTAATAGAGCGAAGGTACTTCTTTTTTTATCTATAGTCATTTGTTTCTCTCCTCCTAAAATGGTTCTATTGCATGAATGATTTGCTAAAAGCAAAACTATAAAAGAATTATGAAAGGATATTTCAACCGGCAAATATTATTATGGGATATACAGATGTGGATGAAAAGTACGCACTTCAAAGTGATATAGATACTTCAAAGTGCGGTAGGTACTTTTTAGTACCTATTAAAATGGAGGAGTTAGAGATGAAGAAAAAGAAATATAATATATCGGTTGAAGCGACATTAGAGGTTATCGGTGAAAAGTGGAAATTACTTGTCAGAGAGAATAACTGGCAATAGGAGAAGAAATAATAAAAGAAAAAGGAGAGATGAACGTGGATAAAGACAATCATTATGTAGCTGCAGATTTAGCGTCTAATTTGGTAAGTGAGATTAAAACGTTTGAAGATGAATTAAGTGAACGTACTAATAAAAAAGTAGTAGTCATAGCATATGAGAAAGATGAAAATGATTTGAACCCTTAGATTTTATTTAAAAGAAAAGATTACAGTAAACGAACAAAAATAATCCCCATTCCCTTTTGGATTTGGGGATTATTTATTTATATTGAACATTTTTGTATAACTAATTTCTTAAAAATACTTAATTGTAAAGTTTATCTTTTTTCTTAGTGCATTAGCAAAATTTTAGGTTCTGGACAAGCGTTTAGTTTGTTTTACTATTTTTTCATATTTTAATAGTAATTAACACCTTTATTTATAATCAACGTATAAAGGAGAATGGTTGGTGGAAAAAGAATCTATTAAAACTGAAAAAGAAACTGATCATAAATGAAATTAATAAATTTCAGGTGATCAAGCATGCCAACAAAGCGAGTGTACTTCTTTTTTTATCTAATTTCATGTGTTTCTCTCCTCCTAAAAATGGTTTTATTGCATGAATGATTGGCTAAAAGCAAAACTATAAAAAGAATTATAATGGGATATTTTAACCGGCAAATGTTATTATGAAATATACAGTAGTGAATGAAAAGTATGCACTTCAAAGTGCTATAGATAGTTCGAAGTGTGGTAGGTGCTTTTTAGTACCTATTAAAATGGAGGAGTTAGAGATGAAGAAAAAGAAATACAATATATCGGTTGAAGCGACATTAGAGGTCATCGGTGGAAAGTGGAAATGCGTGATTCTTTGTCATTTAACACACGGGAAGAAACGAACAAGTGAATTGAAACGTCTGATGCCGGATATCACACAAAAAATGTTAACTCAACAATTACGAGAATTAGAGGAGGATGGCGTTATTAACCGGATTGTTTATAATCAAGTCCCGCCAAAAGTGGAGTATGAGCTTAGTGAATATGGATTGAGCCTAGAAAGCATTTTAAACGCGCTGTGTTTATGGGGAGAAAATCACATTACTAAAGTGTACGGAGACAAATTTTCTGTTTTAGAAGAGAATGTACTTAACGAGCACCTAAAATAGGGAAGTTTAGTCCTAACTGACAGGATGCCAGCGCGCTCTATGTTTTACCTTAATTTTCTGTTTGACGTTCTCTAGTCAGTTCTTTATTATATAGAGATGAGAATACCCGTACTTGAACGGGAGAGGTTCATAGCTGACACCCTCTATAAAAAACTATGGATACATGACTTTCTGCCATGTCCATATAGGATGTGGCTTTTTGTTTTTTATCCTTTAGTTTGTATAGAAAAAGAACATTCAGCTGAAACTCTCTTAAAAAGTGTGGGGACACATTTTTATAGGGGGTTTTTTTATGTCTGGCCGCAGCCACGAAGAAGGTTTGAAGGATTTAACACTATTAGGTAATCAAGGAACTACCTATTCATTTGAATATGCACCAGAAGTTTTGGAGGCAGTTGATAATCTCCATCCTGAGCGGGATTATTTCGTAAAATTTAATTGTCCGGAATTTACGAGTTTATGTCCGCTGACACGCCAGCCGGATTTTGCAACTATGTATATTTCATATGTTCCAGATAAAAAGATTGTTGAAAGTAAGTCTTTGAAGTTATACCTTTTCAGTTTTAGGAACCATGGGGATTTCCATGAGGACTGTGTCAACATCATTATGAACGACCTGATTAAACTGCTAGACCCACGCTATATTGAAGTTTGGGGCAAATTTACGCCGCGCGGCGGCATCTCCATTGACCCATGGTGCAACTACGGCAAACCAGGCACCAAATACGAAGAAATGGCAAACTACCGCCTAATGAACCATGACCTCTATCCAGAAAAAGTAGATAACCGATAAAGAAATGGTGACAGGCACCTAATAGAAAAAAGCAGCCATGGCTGCTTTTTTCTATTAGTCCCGTTTTTTATTTTAGAGTGCTGCCCTTATGACTTTTTTATAATAAAGCACGGATAGGATTCCAAAGATGGAGTATAGGGCGGTATAGAGGACCATAACTAGAATCATCGGGGTCCATACTTCGGCTCCAAAAAGAAACCAGCCAGATTGGACGGCAAAATAACTGTGGAGCAGCCCAACCACTAACGGAATTCCAAAGTTAAACAGCTGCTTAGCTTGAATTCCCTTCAATAAATCCCCTTCCGTTAAACCAAGCTTGCGTAAGATCGTATAATTCGGCTTCTCCTCTTCACTCTCACCCATTTGTTTAAAATACAGAATACAGCCCGACGTGATCAGAAATGTTAGACCTAAAAAGCCAACAATAAACATAATCAATCCCATCATTTTTTTCTGAGTATTACTGATCTCTAAACGAGACGAATAAAGGTCATTCTCATTAAAGGACAAATCTTGATAAACCTGGTTGGCCTTTTCGAGCTGACCTTCATCCTTCAATGTAAAGCCAACAAAAAGAGAGGTCTTCTTTTGAATAGAAGGATTTACATCCTTCTTCAAGCGTTCAAACACAGAATCGTCTACAATCGCAATCGGCTGACCGCCGTTCGTAAAATATCCTGAAATCACAAAATCCTTTTTTAATCCTAAGTAATGAAGCGGAATTGATTCCGTTTGCCCCTTTAATTCGACTCTACCGCTCTCTTTTAAATTCATAAACTTCTGAAGTAAATCATTATAACCTGTAAAAATCGTCTCATCTGCGGCCACATCGGTATTTTTCAAAACTCGTTCACTAATCGTCGGAAGAGGCAGAGCACTGGGGTCCACCATCACACCTTCAAGTTTTGTATCCAAAAGGTTCTTAAGGTTAGCGGACACCTGGAGTACCTCAATCCTCTTTTCGTCGAAATCAATATTCTTCGAGGCCAACGCATCCTTAAATTTATCGGCGTCTTCTGCATTGGTAATGGCGAAATCGCCCGCAGTCTGGTTTTCAGCCATCTTTTCAGCAGAATAATAGGAGATATAGCTCAACGATAATAGCCCAATCGCAAGAGCGGATAATGTTGTAATAACCGTTAGTAACAGCGCATTTGATTTCATTCGAAACATAATTGACGACAAGGATAATACCTGATTGATTGTTAAATAGCCATCCTTCTTTTTCCGAACGATATTAAAAATAAAACTTACCGATCCTTTATAAAACAAGTAGGTGCCGATAATAACAGATCCCAAAATATAAATCATCGCCAAAAACAGTTCTGTCATCGTGGAAAAATCGCCAGTAAATAACTTCGATGAAATATAGTAGCCGGAAATAATCGCAAGCAATCCCAAAATCCCCATAAGTATTTCCCATATAGACATTTTTTTCACTGTTTCCTCCGTCGAGGAAACAACTCTAAAGAGAGATAGAATGCTCTGCCTCTTTATAAAAAGATAATTCATCAGCATAATTAGGATATAGATGACACTAAAAACAATTAAAGTCTGGACCAAAGCCTGCGATGAAAAATGCAAGCGGGCAATTGCATCCACCTTGGTAATTTTAAATAAAATCATAATAATTAACCGGGAGACGGAAAAACCGATAAAGATCCCCACCACCAATGAACCAAAGTAGAGAATAAAATTCTCGGCGCTTAGGAGGTTGAAAATCCGAGTTTTTGTCATTCCAATTAATTGAAATAAACCAATTTCCTTGCTCCGCCGCTTAATAAAGAAATTATTGGCATACAGTAAAAAGATCGAGACAATGGCCACAAGGAGAACACTTGCTGTACGAATGGCTGCTGCTCCTTTAAGGGTATCCTTCGTTTCATCCATCGCCGGGTCATACTGCAGAGTAACAAATGAAAAATAAAGGGCAACACTAAAGATAAGGGCAAATACATAAAGATAATAGTTTTTTAGATTTTTTTTCAAGTTTCGAAAAATAAGCTGATTAACGCTCATATGGCACACCGCCTAGCACGCCTTGAGTTTTCATGATATCCTTAAAAAACGCCTGCCGGGATTGATCCCCTTTATTTAACTGGGTATAAATCTGCCCGTCTTTTATAAAAATCACTCTGCTGCTAAAACTAGCTGCCACAGGATCGTGTGTCACCATCACAATCGTGGCCGTCCGGTTTTGATTTAATTCACTAAGTTTGTTTAACAGATCGGATGCAGATTTCGAGTCGAGCGCCCCTGTTGGTTCATCCGCAAAAATTATACTTGGTTCATGAATGAACGCTCTCGCTGCCGAGGTTCGCTGTTTTTGCCCGCCGGAGATCTCATTTGGGTACTTATGTTTAATCTGTTCTATCCCTAGCTCCGTTGCAACCCGGTTGAACCTCTCATCTGCCTCTCTTTTAGAAACCTTCGTAATCGATAATGGTAATAGAATATTTTCTTTAACGGTTAACGTATCCAAAAGATTATAATCTTGAAAAATAAACCCAAGATGCTGCTTACGAAACTCAGCGAGCTGCTTTTCTTTCATAGCCGTCATTTCTTTGCCTTCAATTGTAATAGTCCCGCCGCTGACCTTATCAATTGAGGACAGCACGTTGAGAAGCGTCGTTTTTCCGGAACCGGAGGCCCCCATGATACTCACGAATTCCCCTTTTTCAACGGTAATATCAATCCCTTTTAAAACCTCTTGTTTATTCAGCTTATTACCATAGCTCTTATGAATTTTTTGGGCTGCTAAAATCCTCATACGAACACGCTCCTTTATTTGATAATCCAATTATAAAATTTGCCGGTTGACTTCTCCTTCGATTAACCGAACAAAACAGCAAAGCATGTGACATTTTTGTCACATGCCTGAAATCGCGCCGAATTCATTTTTTCGTGGAAAGGTTAACGTGAATGTGGTCCCAAGGCCGGGGTCTGATAGGACATCGATATGAATCAATAAAGACTCTGAAATTTTTTTGGTTAAATATAAACCCATGCCTGTAGAGGCATTGTCATGGTGAACGGTTGTTGAGGTAAAGCCCTTATCGAAAATGCGCGGCAGGTCTTTTGGGTCAATGCCGCGCCCAAAATCCTGAACCATCAGCTTGGTTCGGTCATCCTCCATTAAACTTCGTATAACAATATCCGATGCCGAGCTGTATTTCACTGCGTTTGTTAACAGCTGGCGAATAATAAAAGCCAGCCACTTAGCATCCGTTAAGACAGAGGCTGCTTCTAATTCGACTTCAAAGCCGATCCCTTTTTGCATACACCAGGATTGCAGCGTTTTAATCTCTTTAAAAAGTAAGGCTTTTAAGTCAGTCTCTTCTATATATAAATCATTCTCCATAAAGGGCAGGCGCTTTTGATGAAGTTGGGAATCCAGCAGCAGGTGGATACGAAGCCATTCTACAGATAACTGTGCTTTTAATGGACTTTCTTCTAAACGGTCGATCATTAGATGCATAGCTGTCAAAGGTGTTTTGACTTCATGAATCCAAGATAAAAGCTCATCTTTTTCCTGTTCCACAGACACCAAATTATTCGAAATTGTTTGTTTTAGCAGCACTGTTTGATCCACAATACTTTCCTCAATTATTTTTTCAAACGGACTTTCCGCCTTGGCCATATTAGTTAAATCGAGATTGTTTTCCCATTCCGATAAAGAAGCATAAAATTTCGTTTCCTTATGGAAGCGAAAGCACAAAAAGATTACAAAAATAAGCGTCGATAAAAAAACAATATAGAGAAGAGGTGTAAATTTTATGGCGGAATCAATATAGCCTGTGAAAAGGACTAGTAACTGTAAACAGAAAAAAAGAACAATCCAGCTCCGTCTTTCCTTTAAAAAGGTTTTAATCATCATGTTTGCGCCTCTTCACATGCCATGTATCCTTGGCCAACCTTTGTTTCAATAAATTGTCCGAGATTAAGCTCGTCCAGCTTTTTTCGCAGCCGGTTAAGATTGACTGTTAACGTGTTATCACTAACAAACCGCTCATCATCCCACAGGCTTTTGATTAATTCTTCTCGGCTGACAATTTTATTTTTTTGCTCAATCAGCTTTTTTAAAATAAACATCTCGTTTTTTGTGAGCTCTACCGTCCCGGTCGCGCTGCTGACCGTGCTTTTTTCAACATCGATCGTTGCAGCCTGCCAGGTTTTCAGGGTTATTTGTTCATGATTGTAATTATAAACACGGCGAAGGGTCGCTTGAATTTTGGCAATCAGTACATCAAAATGGAACGGTTTTTGGATGAAATCATCCGCACCAAGCTGCAAGGACATAACCATGTCTGTCGGATGGTCGCGTGAAGAGAGAAATAAAATCGGAACATTCGAATGGGAGCGAATCATCCTGCACCAATGAAAACCATCAAATTTTGGCAGCTGAATATCAATAATTACTAAATCGGGTTTAACACTCGTAAACTCTTGCATCACCTTACTGAAATCACTAATCCCATACACATCATAAGACCAGCCCATAAGCCGGTCTTTTATTTCATTAAAAAGCGTTTGATCATCTTCAATTAATAATAACTTAAACAATAATATCACCGCCGCACTCTACATATCTTACGCTAATTGTATAATATATCCTTTTTTCATGCTATAAGCTGGTGCCTGACACCATTAGCGACATTTAACACTATCCTAAACCATTTATTGGTGTCAGGCACTTTTTGACTTTTTTAATTTTTATTAAGGATAAGTTAAGGGACGCACATGATAATAGGCTCATGAAATAAAAAAAATGCTTGGAGCGGGTCCGGACTGTTCCATGATAAAAGGAGTTTAGATAAATGAAGAAGTGGATTTGGATATTGATAAGTGTACTGGTTGTTGGGTATGTTGGCTATCAATGGTTTCACTCCAAAAGCAGTGCTAGTACAAGCACTACTACGCAGGTTCGAACGGCTACAGTGCAAAAAGGAAAGTTAGAAGTAACAATTAGTGGTTCAGGAACAGTTGAACCAGTAACCACCGAGGATCTTAAAGCAACAGAGGATAATAACGAAATTGATGAGGTTTTAGTATCTGCTGGCGACACAGTGAGCGCCGGAGACGAATTAGTAACCTTTACGGATGATAGCGATCCAATTACTGCTCCAACAAGTGGAACCATTACTACAGTGTCGGTTGCTTCAGGCGATCGAATTAACAAGGGTATAGTCGTTGCTCATCTTACCAATTACAACGATTTACAGACAGTCGTTTCGGTAGATGAATTAGATATTTCAAAAGTAAAAGTAGGACAGACGGTAACTTTAACAGTAAGTGCTTACCCAGATGCGACATACACAGGGAAAGTTACAGCAGTTGCAGAGGAAGGATCATCATCAAGTGGTTCATCCACCTTTAATGTAACCATTCATATTGATAAACCAACCAACCTAAAAGTAGGGATGAGTACATCAGCTACTATCTTAACTGCTAGCAAGACAGATGCATTATATGTTCCTGTAGATGCGATTTATACAAATGACAATAAAGAAAAATATGTGATTATTGCTTCAGCCAATGGCAGCACAGACAGTTCTTCTGGAACTACCGGTGAGCAAAAAACGGTTAAAACAGGTATTGAAACAGACGAATATGTAGAAATCACAGAAGGAGTTACAGAAGGCCAGACTGTTCAGTTACCTGAGCTGACTTCAAGCAGTTCGTCTTCTAGTCAAGGCGGTATGATGCAAGGTCAAGGTATGGGTCGGAACTTTGATGGTCAGGACATGGCGCCGCCAAGTGGTGGACAAGGTACAACAGGTGGAAAGACGGGCAACTAAACAATAATTATAAAAAGGAGAATATTATTATGAAAAAAACACGACAAGCTCATTTATGGATTGGGTTAATTTGTTCTATATTTATTCTAA
>NZ_JASATK010000014.1:0-134430 GCF_038440275.1 Bacillus sp. OTU2372 | reverse complement strand
TATGGGACACGGTTCTTTTAAGTTGAAAATTGTGCAGCTCCAGCGTCTAGGGAAAAACTTTATTCCCTGATCAAGACGCTTCCGTTTTTCTTATTATTTTTCTGTACTTTTTACTCGAGGTAATATTTTGTTTAATTGAACTTGTTTACGGCGTTCCCAGGTTGTTTCATTAGTTGGATCAAATTGCTCAAGGAAAGAGATGACCTCTTTGGTAATTGGTGTTGGTGTTGAGGCACCGGATGTGACAGCCACTGTCTTAGCGCCCTTTATCCAATCAAGTTCTAATTCGGTTATATCGGCAATACGATATGCTTTTGTTCCGGCAATTTCCTCTGAAACCTGGGCCAATCGATTCGAGTTATTACTTTTTGGGTCGCCAACTACAATTGTAACGTCTGCTTCTGTTGCTTGACCGGCGACCGCTTCCTGCCTGATTTGTGTAGCATGGCAAATTTCATTATAGACTTCAACATGCGGATATTTTTCCTTTACTTTTTTCATCGTATCCGCAACATCCCACTGACTCATAGTTGTTTGGTTCGTCACAATAATTTTTTCACTTTGAACGGTTAGTGCTTCAACATCGTTAGGAGTTTCGACTAAATGAACCATACCTGGAGCAACCCCGACAGCACCTTCAGGCTCTGGATGCCCCTTTTTACCGATATAAATAACTTGATATCCTTGTTTGGTTTTCTCCTCAATCAAATCATGTGTTTTCGTTACATCAGGACATGTTGCATCAATTGTTACTAAGCCTTTCTTCTTCGCAAGCTCACGTACCTCTGGTGAAATGCCGTGGGCGGTAAAAATAACCGTTCCAGATTCCACTTTATCAAGAATATCAATACGATTTTTTCCGTCAAGAGTAATGATTCCTTCTTCTGCAAAGGCATCTGTGACATGTTTATTATGAACAATCATCCCTAAAATGTAGATAGGACGAGGTAATGATTTATCTAAAGCGGCATTTCTCGCAATGACCATGGCATCGACAACTCCATAGCAATAACCGCGTGGAGATATTTTAATGATTTGCATATATAAAGTCCTCCTAAATGAACTTTTCGTTTAGTAAAGTTCCAAAAGATGTTTTCACTGGCTTTTAGGCTTTTCTGCTAGTCTATGTATTTATTATATAAAACTAATAGATATAATACAAAGATACATTTTTCCTGTGGAAATTATCTGAAAAATAAAAGAATGCTGGGTTTCAGCATTCAGGAATTTTATATATACATTTTCGGAATTGAACTTCCCTTTTGGTGTTGTTGAGAACGTGACTTTTGGTTGGACTTCCGCTTGACAGACTTATTTGAATTTACAGATTCTGAACTTTCGCTGCTGGAAGATTCCTCTACAATTGAATCTGACTTTGGATTCTTACTGGATGAGTCACTGCTCTTAGTAGCATTTTTAAAGCCTCGATAAAGCTTCCACATCGCAGGTATATTTTTTACCATTGGACCGTATTGTTGGATCATGGGTCCAATGGTTTGTGCTGTCTTTAACACTTGCTGGGTATTGTTTAAAATTCCAGTTAATCCCCCAGGATTGCTTAGGGATTGCATTAAGCCGCCACCGCTTCCTGCTGCTCTGCCCATTCCCATAAGTCCGCCTGGTGTACCTGTCTGAGTGCCTTTACCGAGAAGTTTCGAGAGTAATCCGCCTCCTGCTCTACCCATCTGACCAGATCCGGGCCCTATTCTGGCTCCCATCATTGAGTTTCCTCCGCCAAAAGCTCCTGCTTGAGGTCTCATCATCGGATTTCTTCCTAAAGAAGGCTGGCCCCCCGGTCCCATCATCGGACCACCTCCACCGAACATTTGCTGCCCCATTCCACCGTTAAAGGGCATTCTTGGTCTTGGCTGCATTCCACGACCTCCTTTCTTACATGACTTCATACATTAAAGTATGCATAAAACCAAATTTGGTTTAGGTTTACACACAAGGAAAAAACTAATTTCGTTTTAAAATTTGCCTTATTAGTAAAAGCTGAGAATAAAATGATAAGTTAACTGGTTATTTAGGTGAAATTTTACTATAATAACATGATGGACATAGAGAAGGAAGCTTACCTTAAGGAAATACTACTCCATAATAAGATTAATTAGACTAGGAGCTATTTTATGAAAGCAAATCAATTTGAGCGATTTAAGTTTCAGCCTTTTATTATAGAAGCACTGAATCAATTTGGTTTTTATGAGCCAACAGAAATTCAGGAACGGATGATCCCATTAGTATTAAAAGGGGAAAGTGCCATTGGTCAGTCCCAAACGGGAACAGGTAAAACATTTGCCTATGTTTTGCCGATTTTAGAGGGGATTGATCCAGCACGTCAAGAAGTTCAAGCAGTAATAACGGCGCCAACCAGGGAATTAGCCTCACAAATTTATCACCAGATTCTGAAGGTTACCGAACATTGCAGTCCTGATAGGCAAATTATGACTAGATGTTATATAGGGGGTACAGATAAGCTGCGGACCATTGAAAAACTTAAGGTTCAGCCGCAAATTGTTGTCGGCACCCCTGGTAGAATTAAAGATCTCATGGTGGAGCAGGCCCTATTTATCCATACGTCCAACATCCTTGTGGTTGATGAGGCTGACATGATGTTAGATATGGGATTCATTGAAGATGTCGATCAAGTTGCAGCAAAAATGCCAGAGAAACTGCAAATGATGGTTTTTTCTGCTACTATTCCTGAAAAGTTAAAACCATTTTTAAAAAAATATATGGAAAATCCAAAGACTATCCAGATTGAATCAAAGAGAAAAGCAGCAGCAAATTTAGAGCATTATCTGTTGCCATCAAGGCATCGCAATAAAAAACAGCTTGTACATGATGCATTGCTTGCCTACAACCCATATCTTGCGATTGTTTTTACTAATACAAAAAAGATGGCGGAAGAAGTTTCCTATTTCTTAAATGAAAAGGGCCTAAAAGTGGGTCGGGTCCATGGTGACTTAAATCCTCGTGAACGAAAAAAGATGATGAAACAAATACAGGACTTGGAGTATCAGTATATTGTTGCGACCGATCTTGCTTCAAGAGGGATCGATATTGAAGGTGTCAGCCATGTCATTAATTATGAACTTCCGACAGATTTAGATTTTTATATTCACAGGGTGGGAAGAACGGCGCGGGCAGGTAATTCCGGTATTGCCCTAACGATATATGAGAGCTCTGATGAGGATGCTTTGAACAGGCTGGAAAAAATGGGCATCCAATTTAAACATGTTGACTTCAAAAATGAGGAAATCGTAGAAATCGATGATAGAAATAAAAGGAAGACTCGTGTAAGGAAAGAAGATAAGGCGGATCGAACCGCTAAATCGATGGTCAAGAAACCACAAAGGGTAAAACCAGGATACAAAAAGAAAATGCAGTGGGAAATGGATAAAATAAAAAAACGGCAGCGAAAGATAGAGAAAAGAAAGAAATAATCATATAAAGGGAGAGAACAGGGATGTTGAAAATCGGCTCACATGTTTCAATGAGTGGAAAAGATATGCTGCTTGCAGCCAGCGCTGAAGCTGTATCCTATGGCGCCAATACTTTTATGATTTATACGGGTGCACCGCAAAATACGAGAAGAAAAAAAATAGAAGATCTGAACATTGAAGCAGGAAGAAGACATATAGAAATGAACGGGATCACTGAAATCATTGTTCATGCTCCATATATCATTAATATTGGAAACACAACAAATCCGGATACATTTGAATTAGGTGTAAGATTCTTGCGCAGTGAAATTGAAAGAACAGAGGCACTGGGAGCAAAGCAGATTGTTCTCCATCCGGGTGCCCATGTTGGTGCTGGAACAGAACTTGGTATCAAAAAAATCATTGAAGGTCTGAATGAAGTATTGACCGGTAAGGAACAGGTTCAAATTGCCTTAGAAACAATGGCTGGAAAAGGTTCTGAATGCGGGAAATCTTTTGAGGAACTGGCGATGATTATCGATGGAGTCAACTTTAATGATAAATTGTCTATTTGCTTTGATACTTGTCATACACATGATGCCGGCTATAACATTATCGAAGACTTTGATGGTGTCTTAAATGAATTTGATAAAATTATTGGCATAGATAAGCTTAAAGTACTTCATATCAATGATAGTAAAAATTCAGTTGGGATGAGAAAAGACCGCCACGAAAATATCGGATTTGGTCATATTGGATTTAAAGCACTAAATTATGTGGTTCATCATCCGCAATTACAGGACGTTCCTAAGATATTAGAGACTCCTTTCGTTGGTGAAGACAAAAATAATAAAAAACCGCCTTATAAATTTGAAATCAATATGCTCAGGGAGCAAGTGTTTAATGAGAAATTATTAGATGAAATCATGCAAGGATAAGAAAAAAAGCTGTGCTCCGGCACAGCTTTTTATTGCTTTGTGAATTGAATTAACAAATTATTAACTTCTCGAGCCGTTTCAGGTCCAGCAGCCTTAGCAATTTGCTTTACCAATTGCGCACGCTGTGTATTATCAAAAATATTAATATTTTTACCTCTTAAGTATTCGGCGATCTTGATGGCTTGCCCGCGACTAACTGATATATTAAATTGATTTGCATACTTTACAAGCTCTTCTGCTGTGATAGTGTTAATTTTATGATTAATGATGCTTTCAAATATTTTCACCCTCATCACTCCTCCATGCTAATGTATGAAGAACGGGATAGAGTGTGACAATGGATTATAAAGGGGTTTGGTCAAGTTACTAAGCCTTTACAATTGGAAAGTCCTATTGTATACTACTTGAAGTTAAATCGGAATGATTCTTATAATTAAAAGTGAGAGTGTGAACCATGCAAGCAATAATTGAAATAAAACATCTTTCTTACCGTTATGAAAAAGAGAGTGTACTTGAAGATATTAATATTACAATCCCTGATGGATCTTTTTTGGCCATTGTCGGACCAAATGGTTCAGGTAAATCTACCTTGTTAAAATTAGTATTAGGTTTATTAAAGCTGCAAAGAGGGGATATACTTTTATTTGGCCAGGAAATAAGTAAATTTAGAGACTGGCAAAAAATTGGTTATGTTTCTCAAAAGGCAAATTCCTTTAATACAGGATTTCCTGCCACTGTTTTTGAAGTTGTTTCAAGCGGATTAACCAAAAAGTTAGGGCTGTTTACCTTTTTTAAAAAAGAACATAAGGAGAAGGTAATCGAAGCTCTCGAGGCAGTAGGGATGGCAGAGTTTAGTCAGAGAAATATTGGCGAACTGTCCGGTGGCCAGCAGCAAAGAGTATTTATTGCCCGCGCACTTGTAAGTGAACCGAATCTTTTGATTTTGGATGAACCGACCGTTGGGGTGGATGCGGAAAATGTTCATTCGTTCTACGAGATGCTGGGCGACTTAAATACCAGCAGGGGGATCACACTGTTATTGGTTACCCATGATATCGGCACCATTTCGGATAAGGTGACACATGTCGCTTGTTTAAATAAACATTTGCATTTTCATGGTGATACAGATGAATTTGAACAAGTTAGCAGCAAGGGATTGTCTAAGGTTTATGGTCATGATGTTCACGTACTGGCCCATAACCATGAACATGGAGGCGTTAAAAATTGATTGAAGGTATTTTTCATTATGAGTTTTTACAAAATGCGTTTTTAACTGGGCTTTTGATTGGAATTCTAGCCCCTTTGCTAGGTGTGTTTATCGTTGTCAGAAGGCTATCGTTAATCGCTGATGCATTAAGCCATGTTACCTTGGCTGGTATTGCTGCGAGTCTTTTAATTGAGAATAAACTTACCATGATGGCTGGATTAAACCCGCTTTATATGGGGATGGTTTTTTCTGTTGGCGGATCATTGTTTATTGAAAAGCTAAGAGGGGTTTATAAGCAATATCAGGAGCTAGCGATTCCAATCATTATGTCAGGCGGAATTGGGCTTGGGGTTATTTTTATTTCGCTTGCCAATGGATTTAATACGGACTTATATAGTTATTTATTTGGCAGTGTCTCAGCTGTCAGCCGGACCGATTTATGGGTTATATTGGCTATAAGTATGATTGTTATCTTAGTCATTATTTTTTTGTATAAAGAACTATTTTTACTTTCTTTTGATGAGGAACATGCAAAAGCCTCAGGCATACCTGCGAAAAGTATTCATTTTATCTTTATTGTCATGGTCGCACTTGTGATTGCTGCATCTATGAGAATTGTTGGGATTTTGTTGGTTTCCTCGCTAATGACACTTCCAGTTGCGGCAAGTATTCGAATAGCAAAAGGGTTCAAACAAACGATTCTTTTTTCTGTTCTCTTTGGTGAACTCTCTGTATTAGGTGGGCTTTTTACTGCCTATTATCTTGATCTTGCTCCCGGGGGTACGATTGTTATGCTTGCCGTTCTCATTTTAATAATGGCAATCTTTTATAAAAAAATGACCAGTGGATTAGGAGGAGGAGCTAAGTGAATGTAAATGAAGCCATACAGCACCTAAAGGATAATGGATTTAAGCAAACAGGAAAAAGAGAAGATATGCTTCAATTATTCGCAGATCATGATAAATATTTAACCGCTAAAGATGTACTCGATTTATTAAAAGATGATTATCCAGGATTGAGTTTCGATACCATTTACCGTAATCTTTCTCTATTTGTCGAAATGGGCATATTAGAAATGACCGAGTTATCAGGGGAAAAACATTTTCGCTTTACCTGTTCCAGAAACCACCATCATCATCATTTTATCTGTTTAGACTGTGGAAAAACAAAAGAAATTGATACTTGTCCCATGGATGGTTTAAGTGAAAATCTTAAGGGATATGATATTTCAGGGCATAAATTTGAAATATATGGACGGTGTCCTAATTGCCTTTAAAAAAACAGCTTGTGGATTACAGAGGGCACTGAAAAAGTCCTCCTAGTTAATGGGAAAAGGTATAATTCCTCATATTTTGAGGGAATTATACCTTTTTTACTTTATAATAAAAGTATCAATTTTTAACGGGTGGGTACTATGATACACAATCAACAATCAATGGTTTTTAGTCCATATATGGGTATTTATGATTTAGTTGTTCCAAAGGATAATCTTTTGCGTAAAATTAATGATCTGGTCGATTTCTCTTTTGTTTATGACGAACTAAAGGGATAACTATTGTCTTAGTAATGGTCGAAATGCTATCGACCCTATTCGTATGTTCAAATATTTATTGTTAAAGACCATCTATTGACTTATCTGATATCGACATTGTTGATCGTTCAATTTACGACATGTCTTTTAAGTATTTCCTTAACATGGCTCCGGAGGAGCCAGTAATAGAGCCAAGCTCATTAACCAAGTTTCGAAAACTTCGTTTAAAAGATGTAAACCTTTTGGATATGCTTATCAATAAAACTGTTGAAATTTCCATCGAAAAGGAAATCATTAAAAGTAAATCCATTATTGTGGATGCCACCCATACGAAAGCCCGATACAACCAAATGTCACCAAAAGAAATACTTAGGGACCGTTCTAAAAAACTGAGAAATGCTATTTATCAAATAGATGAATCTATGAAAAATAAGTTCCCTGACAAAAATACAACCGATGTTTTGGAAGATGAAATCGATTATTGCCAGAAACTCATTGACGTGATAGAAAATGAAGAAGGTCTTATCCAATACCCGAAAGTAATGGAACAGTTAAACCTTCTAAGAGAAACAGTTAACGACGATATCGAACATTTGCCGTGCTCTGAAGATAAGGATGCAAAAGTAGGGCATAAAACTGCTGACTCCTCATTTTTCGGCTATAAAACACATATTGCCATGAGCGAAGAACGGATTATTACAGCCGCAACAGTTACTACAGGAGAAAAGAATGACGGAAAACAACTAGAAACACTGATTGAAAAAAGTATTAATGCTGGAATGCAAGTTGAAACGGTTATCGGTGATGCAGCTTATTCTGAAAAGGGAAATATTGAATATGCAAGTGAAAATGAAATAAAATTAGTTGCCAAACTGAACTCTTCTGTTACCCAAGGTTTCCGTAAAAAAGAAGATGAATTTGATTTTAATAAGGATGCTGGAATGTATGTTTGTAAAGCAGGTCATATGGCGATAAGAAAAGCTAGAACAGGACACAAAGCTAGAAACCAAGTTACTACATACTATTTCGATGTAGATAAGTGTAAACACTGTCCATTTAAAGAAGGATGTTATAAAGAGGGGGCTAAAAGTAAGACTTACTCTGTAGCATCAAATCAAATGAACATACAGAACAAGCAAAATTTCAAGAAAGCGAGTACTTTAAAGACAAATCTAAAGAACGTTATAAAATAGAAGCTAAGAATAGCGAATTAAAACACAGACACGGGTACAATGTTGCAAAATCCTCGGGTCTAATTGGCATGGAATTGCAAGGAGCCATGGCAATATTTACGGTGAATCTAAAAAGGATATTAAAACTAATCGATGAAATTTAGGGGCAAAATAGCCCCATTGGATAAGAAAGACGACTCTAAATTCATAAATGTGAATTTTGAGTCGTCCTTTTTTTGTTTTGCCTTACAGATTCTTAAAAAAACCGAAGGTTTTTCAGTGCCCTCTGGATTACACAAGCTGTTTTTTACGTAATGGTTCCTGTTTCTTTAACCAAGTTTCGACCCACGCATGTGCCTCACGCCAATTCTTCATACGTATGACGCCTTCTGGCAGGGGATCCTGATTATAGGGGGTGTCAAAAAGAATGACTGGAATCTGGCACTCTTCATGAATCATCACGGCATTATCATGTTTATCCTCGAAGAAAATGTCGACTTTTTGCTTCTTGGCGGTTTCCACTTTATCGTGTGAACCAATTAACTCAATATGGTGAAATGTTAGCCCATGCTGGAAAAACCATTCCTCCGTCACATCCAGTAAATGAGGTCCACGTGCACTTATGAAAAATAATTCATGTTTATGTTTCCATTTATTTAACACATCAATGGCACCAACTGCAGGCGGTGACCCTTCGTAAATAATCGGTTCATTTTCCGTAAACCACTTAGCAAATTCCTTTTCGGGCACATTAACAAATGGGGTCAATTCGTACTGATTTACATCCTCATACAAAATATTTAAGTTAAAGGCTTTATTAATAAAAGGAAGCAGGGAGGTGGGAGAGGTTACGGTGCCATCTATATCTATACCAAATCTTTTCATTACATCTTCACCCTCGTCTCAAGTTCTCTTTCTATTTTACCAAAGACAGGCCAACAATAAAGGATTATTTTGAAAAGTACCATTTCCGGTATTTCAAATAAATAACTATTGGAGACAAACATTGACATACTAAAAACCGTCAAGTAGTTCACACTAATAAATGCTCCTATAACTGAAAGTGAGGGATTAGGATGGCAGATGAAAGAGACACGAAAGTGCAAGAAGCTCTTCGAGGACCAATAATTGGAGAAGATATTCCCAATTCTCCTTCTGCATATAGGGAAGAAACAGCTTCAGAAGTTGCTGTACCAATTAGGACTTCTTATTCCCTGAAAAAGTCAGAGAATACTCCTGAGATTGGTGCATCAGTACCTATTCGTTCTTCTCAATACAAGGAAGAAACTGCAGCTGAAATTGCTGCACCAGTTCCTGTTACACTGCGGAAAAATCAAAATGATACACAGCAGCAACAACAGAAAGCTGGCGCTGGAGCCACAGCCGGCACTGGGATGGGTGTCCTTGCCTTAGCGTTATCGATTTTATCACTGTTTGTAATGCCTATACTATTTGGTGCTGCAGGTATTGTGTTAGGATTCGTAGCAAGGAGAAGAGGTGCCGAGGGTCTTGGGGCGTGGGCAATTGGTATTGGAGCGATATCAATTGTAGTCGGTATCTTTATTCTCCCGTTCTTTTAACAGTTCTGCAAAGGAGCAAAAAAAGAAACCCGGTTTAAAATACCGGGTTTCTTCATTTTTTATTTTGTTTTTGACATTTTTTCTTCTTCTGCCTTTTTACGGAAATACTCTTCAGCGACTTGGTCAATTTCCTTTTTCAACTCTTCGACCATTTGTGCCTCTGGAACCTTGCGGACAATTTCACCTTTTCTAAACAATAAACCTTCTCCACGAGCACCGGCGATGCCGATATCTGCTTCACGGGCTTCCCCAGGGCCATTTACAGCACAGCCTAATACTGAAACCTTAATGGGCGCTTTTATTGTTGAAATATATTCCTCTACTTCATTTGCGATGCTGATAAGGTCAATTTCAATTCTTCCGCAGGTGGGGCATGAAATTAATGTTGCTGCATTGGAAGAGAGACCAAATACTTTTAAAAGCTCGCGGGCAACTTTTACTTCCTCAACAGGGTCGGCGCTTAAAGAAATACGTAGTGTATTTCCGATTCCTTTACTGATAATTGCACCTAAACCAGCCGCACTTTTCACTGTTCCAGAGAAAAGTGTCCCAGATTCAGTTATCCCTAAGTGCAGTGGATAATCGAAAGCACGAGCAGCTTTTTCATACGCCTCGATAGCTAGATTAACATCAGATGCCTTCATCGAAACAATAATGTCATGGAAATCTAGGTCCTCGAGAATTTTAATATGGTGCAGGGCACTTTCTACCATCCCATCCGCTGTTGGGTAACCATATTTTTCAAGAATTTTCTTTTCAAGTGAACCTGCATTTACGCCGATTCGAATTGGAATTCCACGTTCCTTGGCTGCTTTTACTACCGCTTCAACCTTTTCCCGTTTACCAATATTCCCTGGATTAATCCGAATCTTATCAGCACCGCCCTCAATGGCCTTAAGTGCTAATTTATAATCAAAATGAATATCAACTACAAGTGGGATATTAATTCTTTTTTTAATTTCTGAAATAGCATTTGCAGCGCGTTCATCTGGACATGCTACTCGGACTATTTGACAGCCCGCTTCTTCCAATCTTTTTATCTCTGCAACGGTCGCCTCAACATCGTGCGTTTTCGTTGTAGTCATACTTTGAATAATAATTTCATTGCTCCCGCCAATGGTTAAATTTCCTACTTTAATTGGCCGGGTTTTAGTGCGATGTATGATTTCACTCACGTGTAATTCGCTCTCCTTCAAATGTGGATTCGAATCTTAATAAATCCGATCTATTGCCGTGTTAACGGTCCGTACTTTGAATGTACCCACAAACAATCATCATTGAATGTGATAACCTGATTCGAGGTTCATCTTATTTTATCAGCCATGTGCTATTTTTGACAAGATTAACGACATATCCTCTTTATTTTGAGTAATCTGGAAAATGATATGTGGAACCTATTTGAATTTTTTCAGGGGACTTACCTCCATTTAATGTTTGAAAGTCCTCGATTAAGTCAGCAATAGATACAGGCAGTGATTTATTAATTTTATGCTCCACAATGGAAATCACTGTATCGCCTGGTTTTACCTTGGCATCAAATGAAGGCGTGTCTGTTTCGGCAGGTGCTGGGGTTTCTTGCTCAACTTTTGCGTCTACAGGTTGAGGGGTGGAGGCTGGAAGAGTGCCAACGGTTAGGTCGTAATAAATAACATATATGACTAAAATAGAAAAGAGAATACCGAATATTTTTTTCATCAGACAAGCCTCCAGAAAGAATGTTTGTACATTCGTATGCTTGTCCACGCTTAATTAGAACAAAAAACGCCCATTGGCGGGCGTTTAGTTTGAATTTTTAGGCTTTGGAACTTCCTTAATTGCAAGGTATAACACAATGATGACTACAAACCAATTAATTAGGAAGCTGTTAGGAACCACAGTTTGAATAGCAGTCATAATGGTAAAAAATAAGGTTGGCAATGTTTCACTGTATGCTGCCATTCTCCATAATTGCCGATAATTAAGCTTGCGATTTCCTTTTAAAGCAAGGCCGATAAAGGCTAGAACTGATATCTCAATGAAACTAGCTGCGCTTGAGAAAATATAAATGAACAGTGATACAACGGGAATAATAATCCCTTTCATTCCGCCGATCGAATCAACAAAATTTAGCAGGTCGCTATTGGTAATATGTATATCATTCATCATCGAATATGGATAGGTCTCAACGTTGCCGCCGGAGGACAATGCAAACTCATCCTTCAATAATGCGAAAGCATTTCCTTCATCCGCTACGTCATCTCCAGATATTGCACCAGTAGGATCAATAATTATGGTAAAGTTGTCTTTATCGATCGTAACAGGCACATCTGTTTTGGCTGTAAGATGTCCATTTTTAATGGAGAAAGAAGGAGCTTCATCTTTTATAATCGTTTTTGCAGCGTCAATTCCCTCTATGAGCGCGGTACTAAAATAAATAATGGATGGCAGGATGGAGATAAATGTTAAGAAAAACACATATAAAATTGTTTTTCCAATCCCCTGAAAGCGAAATAGGGAAATATCCCTTGGGGAATAAATACTTTTATAAAATTGTTTGAAAATATTCATAAATAACCACCTTAAAAGAAACATGATAAAAAGACACACTTTCTATTGTAGCCTGTGTTATTAATATATACAAGAATGTAGAGGTATCGAAACTATTTTGATGTTAATACGTATAAAAGGATAAGAAGAAAAAGAAGGATGAGAATAGATGGAAGCAGTTTATTGGATTATTATAAGTATTTTATTTGTTGTAGCCTTTGTTGGATTGGTTTACCCTATTATTCCGAGTGTGTTATTTTTGCTGGCGGGATTTCTTTTGTATGGTGTATTTTTTTCATTTGAACCTTTTAGTTGGTTGTTTTGGCTTATTCAGGGATTATTTGTCGTGTTATTGTTTACAGCGGATTATGTAGCGAACCTAATTGGGATAAAAAAGTATGGGGGCTCGAAGGCCGGGGTTTGGGGAAGTACGATTGGTATTATAGCGGGGCCGTTTGTGATTCCCATTTTCGGAATTTTAATTGGACCGTTTATTGGTGCTATTGTAGCAGAGTTAATCGTTAATAAAAGAAGCTTAAGCGAGAGTGTGAAAGTAGGAGTCGGATCGGTAATCGGGTTTATAAGCAGTGTTATCACAAAAACCATTATTCAAGTCATTATGGTTGGCTATTTTTTTCTGGTAGTTCTGTAAAGGAGGGAAGCCACTTGGTTACCCAGGTGGCTTGTCAAGTGCGTTTTAAGCTTTTAATTAATCCCGCAAATTTCAAACGGACAGTTTTGGCAATCAACTTCCGTTTTTAAATAAGTTAAGTTCTTTATCGTGAATTTTTGATTATCATATAGAATGATATCCTTTTCACGGAGTTCTTTTAAGGCACGTTGAATGACTTCTCTTGTGCCATAGGTTAAATTGGCCAGTTCCTGATGGGTTAAAGGCAAATCAATTAATACACCGGTTTCAGTTTTTACCCCGTAAGAATTACAAAGCCGGATGAGGATGGAGTATAAACCACCTTTTTTGCCATTCATAATTAAGTCCTGACATTTCATTTGGGCCTTTAAATATCCGGTGCTTAACCATGCAACTAAAGCATTCATAGCTTCAGGGTCTGTTAAAATAAATTCTTCAAATAGTTCTTTTTTAATAAATAGAACTTCACAGTCAGTTAGTGCCTTAGCAAAAAACTGATACTGAGGATTGGCTTTAAAAAGCTGGTACTCCACGATTATTTCCCTGCTATTTAAGACCTTTAAAATAAATTCCTTGCCGCGTAAATGAACCCTTCCTAATGCAATATTGCCTTTAAGGATTAAGTATATATATTCTACCGGATCTTTTTCGTGAAAAAGGGCTGAACCAGCTTTTACCTTCTGGATTGGCTCGTTTTTTTGGAAAAATTGTACCATTAAACTATATATTGATATGCTTGTGGTTTGCATATTTGTCACTCCTTTTTACCTCTACAAGTTGATTAAAATCCATTATAAATAGCATGTCAATAAGGCTTTATTGATGATAAGGTAGTCCTTTTGTTCAGATATGACAAAAATCGTTGACAAGATGCCTTTTTGGTGAATCATGACAATTTTTCGAAAAATAGCTAGGTAATGGATTACTGCCCTTTTTTAATGGTATAAAAATCTGTAAAAGGGAAATTGTATTTATGTTGGGTATAAGCATTTTATTTGAAAGGAAAAACCAATTTTGGTATCTTTTAAGTAACGCTTTAGAATTATTCTTATAAGGAATAGGTTATAATCGCCTAAAGCCCATAACAAATACTACGTACATAGGAGGAATTTATCATGGCATTTGAATTACCAAAATTACCTTATGCAGAGGATGCACTAGAACCACACATCGACAAAGAAACAATGAATATTCACCACACTAGACACCACAACACATATGTTACAAACTTAAATAATGCATTAGCAGGAAATGAAGAATTACTTTCTAAATCAGTTGAAGAAGTAATTTCGAATTTGGATGCGGTTCCAGAAGCTGCGCGTACAGCTGTGCGCAATAATGGCGGTGGTCATGCTAACCACTCTTTATTCTGGCAAATCCTTTCTCCAAATGGCGGTGGTGCCCCAACTGGTGAATTGGCTGACGCAATCACTAGCAAATTTGGCAACTTCGATAATTTCAAAGAAGAGTTTGCAAAAGCAGCAACTACACGCTTCGGCTCTGGCTGGGCTTGGTTATCTGTAAACAATGGTGAATTAGAAGTTTCTAGTACGCCAAATCAAGATTCTCCATTAATGGAAGGTAAAACTCCAATTCTTGGACTTGATGTTTGGGAGCATGCTTACTATCTAAAATATCAAAACAAACGTCCTGATTACATTTCTTCGTTCTGGAATGTTGTTAACTGGGATGAAGTTTCTAAGCGTTATAACGCAGCGAAGTAATGAAGCGTTAAAAAGGCAGCATTTAGCTGTCTTTTTTTTATGAGATAAGAAAGTTCAAAAGTTTTTTACTTTGAGAATTGAATTGTCTAGCTCCAGCGCCTAGCCCCTCGATGGTCTATAGACGAGCCGTCCAAAAGGTTAAAAAGCAACCTTTCGGCCGGCTCGTCTTATGCTTGGCTACAGAAAGCTATCGCTTTCTGTACGCATTAAGGGCGACTAGTCTTTGTCCCTGCTTTCGCCGGCCAGTCGACAAGTCGCCCTATATCGGGGCTGACCAAGGCGCTTCCGCTTTTCTTATTCACTTTAATTTGTATAAGAACCTTGTCCTTGATAAAGACTACCCTTATGACAAAGGGGAGTTTTTTTTATGGCAAAAAAATTTAAGATTTTAGGCGACGTGGAATTAACAAAGGATTTATCACTTTTGCTGATCATTGGAGGTTTGTATTCATTGAGTGTTGCTTTATCCAACACATTTGTGAATATTTATCTTTGGAAGCAAACAGGACAGTATTCTGATATTGCCCTATATAACCTCTCAATAGTCGTATTGCAGCCGTTAACGTTTATTTTGGCGGGGCGGTGGGCGAAAAAAATCGATCGAGTGATTGTGCTGCGAATTGGTGTAATCGCTTTAGCATTGTTTTATCTTGCTGTGCTGATTACGGGCACAAATGCTTCTACTTATTTACTTTTATTAGGCGGCCTGCTTGGAATTGGTTATGGCTTCTATTGGTTAGCCTATAATGTGTTAACTTTTGAAATTACCGAACCAGAGACAAGAGATTTTTTTAATGGATTTTTAGGGATATTATCTTCTGCAGGCGGCATGATTGGACCGATCGCAGCGGGTATTATCATCACAAGATTTGAAGAATTTACCGGATATACGTTTGTTTTTGGTTTATCACTTGCATTATTCGGATTAGCGGTATTTATGAGTTTTTCGTTAAAACCAAGGCCTGCTTCCGGAAAATACTGCTTTACACGAATTATTGAGGAAAGGAAACAAAACGAAAATTGGCGTTTTGTGACAAATGCTCATTTTGTTCAGGGGCTACGAGAGGGTACTTTTGCTTTTGTTATCTCTGTTTTTGTTTATATTTCGACAGGAAGTGAAATGTCTTTAGGTACGTTCGGCCTAATCAATTCTGGAATTTCCTTTGTTGCTTACTATTTTGCGTCACGATTAATTAAGAAAAAACATCGAAAAAAAGCCATTTTAATTGGCGGGATTATCCTTTATGCTTCAGTCCTGTTGATTATTTGGGATTTGAACTTTGTAAAATTGTTAATATATGGAGGGATGATCGCAATAGCGTATCCACTATTGTTAGTCCCTTATAGTTCAACTACATATGATGTAATTGGGTCTGGATGGAAAGCTGCAGAAATGAGGATTGAGTATATTGTTGTTCGGGAAATCTATCTAAATCTCGGTAGGATTATATCTGTCCTTGCTTTCCTAGCGGCTGTTACGTGGTTTAATGAAGAAGAAAGTATTCCGATTTTATTATTCTTTTTAGGTGCGGGTCATTTATTAATCTATTTGTTTATGAGAAGAGTTCGATTACCTGCAGCATAAAGCGGTGAGTTTAATACTCATCGTTTTTTTTGTACAATCACCGAAAAGTGGTAAGGTACTAAAAAGGAAACAATTTGGTCTAGGTTTTTTAACAAAATTGGTAAGGGTTATTCATAGAAAAATAGAACATTATCCTTTAAAATAGAGAAAGTTATGTAAGCCTTCGAGTAAAGGAAGTGTAGATTGACCTTGAATCTTAAAAAGAAAAAGAAAAAAACACATGTCCCGTTTCGTTTAAATATGGTGTTTTTTGTTGTATTTATCCTTTTTTCTGTTCTCATACTTCGTCTGGGAGAACTGCAAATTGTCTTTGGCGATGATTTTAAACGGGAAATTGAACGAACTGAGGATATTACCGTCAATACCCCTGTCCCAAGGGGGAAAATGTATGATCGTAATGGTAAGACAATTGTTGATAATAGTCCGCTAAATGCGATTACTTATACAAAAAGTCAAAATGTTACGCAGAAGGAAATGTTGGACACAGCAGCTAAATTAGCTAAGCTTATCTCGATGGATACTTCAAAAATTCCAATCCGTGACAAAAAGGATTTTTGGATAACCAATCATCCGAAAGAAGCCAAAGCGAAAATTACCAAAAAAGAATGGGCAGCTTATAATCAGAAAAAAATAGATGATAAGAAAATTTATCAATTACAGCTGGACCGGGTTACCGATAAGGAATTAAATAGTTTTAAACCAGAAGAGCTTGAAACGCTTGCTATTTATAGGCAATTCAATAGTGGTTATTCCTTAACACCTCAAATTGTTAAAAATAAAAATGTTACCCCGGATGAATTTGCTATCGTAAGTGAAAATCTAGAAAATCTGCCAGGCGTCGATACAACTACAGATTGGAAACGAGAATATGCTTTTGGTGACACCCTAAAATCTATATTAGGGGATGTCACTTCCTCCGAAGCAGGTATCCCTAAGGAGCAGTTAGATAAATATCTTGCACAGGGTTACAGTAGAAATGACCGCGTAGGGAAAAGTTATCTAGAATTAAAATATGAAAATGTTCTTCATGGTCAAAAGGCAAAAGTGAAAACCGTAACAGACAAAGCCGGAAAAATCCTTTCTACTGAAGTTGTTTCAGAAGGGAAGCGCGGCGATGATTTAGTTTTAACCATTGATATGGACCTTCAAAAGCAGGTTGAAAAAATAGTAGAAGAAGAAATGTGGTCTGCTAAAAGTAAACCTAATACGGGTGTTATGGACCGTGCCTTTGCCGTTGTCATGAATCCTAATACAGGTGAAATATTGTCGATGGCCGGAAAACTAATTGGTAAGGACAGTAATGGAAAGACAGTCATGAAGGACTATGCTAGTGGTAATTTTACGAGCTCTTACAACGTGGGGTCAGCAGTAAAAGGAGCTACCATTTTAACTGGATATCAAACTGGTGCGATTAAACCGGGTTCATACCAACTAGATGAACCGTTAGTGATTAAAAATACTCCTATCAAGAAATCATGGAAAACCTTTGGTTCCATTAATGACCTACGAGCCTTACAAGTTTCTTCCAACGTTTATATGTGGAAGACCGTTATTGCAATGGCAGGTGGAAAATATGTTCCAAATGGTACATTAAATATGGAAACTGCAAAGACCTTTAACACTATGCGGCAGTCATTTAGCCAATTTGGTCTTGGGACACGGACAGGAATTGACCTGCCAAATGAAATGAGCGGTTTTCCAGGGACTGAGAATATTCCGGGTAAACTTCTTGACTTTGCCATTGGTCAGTATGATACCTATACTCCAATGCAGCTGGCACAGTATGTATCCACAATTGCCAATGGCGGTAATCGTGTTCAGCCGCATATTGTAAAGGAAATTCGTGAACCGGTAATGGAAAGTAATGAGTTAGGACCGATTGTTGAAGAAATTGAACCCAAAGTATTAAATCGTATTGATATGAAGGATGCTTGGATTAAACGTGTCCAAGAAGGGTTCAGAATGGTTATGCAGGTGGGCGATGGTACAGCAACTAGTTACTTTAGGAGTGCACCATACCACCCCGCAGGGAAAACCGGAACAGCACAGGCATTTTATGATGGATCAGATAAAACAAAACGTGGTACAGAGGTCTGGAACTTAAGTCTTGTCAGCTATGCACCATCTGATAATCCAGAAGTAGCTGTGGCTGTAGTTGTGCCATGGGCCTATTCAGGCAGCAGTGGTCCAAGTATAAACAACCTAATTGGCCGCAGAGTTTTGGATGCCTATTTTGACTTAAAGAAAACACGTCAAACAACAGATGGTGTTTCAGGGACGGAGCAGCAGGCAAACCAAACTGCAGTTGATACCGCTCAAAACAGCCAAACTAGTCAATAATTTAATACTCATTGAACCACCTGTTCAAATCGAAACAGGTGGTTTTTTTATTTTTTCCGAATTTACAATATCTATACATAGATTTACAAAACCTTTACATACGATTAAAACCCCGTTTACACTCAGGATTTATGCTTGTATATGTAAGTGAAAACAACGAAAATCTATAAACTGTTCGTTTAATTGAATAACTGGGTAAGTGCAGGTCTTGCATTTACCCTCTTATGACGTATCTAGGGGTGTTGCTGCAATGGAAAAGATCATACCTGCAAAGGAAAGATTGTTAAAGTCTGAGAAAAGTTGGATGAATGGAGAAGTTCGCGGAAAGTTTCTTGTGATTTTATGTGCTGTGATTATGATTTCTGCTACCATATCGATTACCATCTTTCTTGGTACAAAAGGTTTACAATCATTTACTCAGAATAGTGTAAGTCTTATAGAGTTCGTAACCAGTATTCACTGGAATCCTACCAATAAAGCTAATCCAGAATATGGGGCATTACCGTTTATCTTTGGATCTTTTGCCGTTACTTTTTTAGCGGCAATTGTTGCTGCACCATTAGGAATTGGCGGGGCAATATTCATGACAGAGATTGCACCTTCATGGGGAAGGAAAATATTACAACCGATCATTGAGCTTTTAGTTGGAATTCCATCCGTTGTGTATGGATTCATCGGCCTAACAGTATTAGTTCCTTTTGTCAGGGAACATGTTGGCGGACTAGGATTTAGTTTGCTTTCAGGGACAATTGTGTTATCGATTATGATTTTACCAACGATTACGACCATTGCGACAGATGCGATGAGTTCATTGCCAAAGAATTTAAGAGAAGGCTCTTATGCTCTTGGAGCAACCCGCTGGCAAACTATACGCAAGGTCCTCATTCCAGCAGCATTGCCAACCTTACTGACTGCTGTGGTTTTAGGTATGGCGCGGGCATTTGGAGAAGCATTAGCCGTTCAAATGGTAATCGGAAACGTTCGAGATTTACCAACAAGCCTTTTGGATGCTTCTGCAACTTTAACAACAATTATTACCTTGAACATGGGACATACCACTTACGGAAGTGTTGAAAATAACACACTTTGGTCCATGGGACTCATTTTATTAGTCATGTCGTTTGCGTTTATTCTCCTGATCCGTTATCTATCATCGAGGAGGAAGCTGTAATGAATAGTAAAACTGCTGACCGTTTAGCCACAGGAGTATTTGTGGCGATTGCTATTATTATCATTTCTATTTTAGTTGGACTATTTTCATATATTTTAGTGAATGGACTTAAACATGTATCACTCGAATTTTTAACCACGCCTTCAAGTAATGTACAAGCGGGCGGAGGGATTCGCGATCAATTATTTAATTCCTTTTACGTCCTATTTATAACAATGTTAATTACAGTTCCGCTTGGTATAGGCGGTGGAATATATATGGCTGAATATGCTAAGCCCGGAAAAGTAACGGATATAATCCGTTCTTGTATTGAAGTACTTGCTTCCCTCCCATCTATTGTCATCGGAATGTTTGGTTTATTAATGTTCGTTAATTTAACTGGCTGGGGTTATACGATTTTGGGCGGTGCCTTAGCATTAACGGTGTTTAATCTTCCAGTGCTGGTGCGGGTGAGTGAGGACGCCATTCGTGCAGTGCCTCGTGATTTAAAAGAGGCAAGTCTTGCGTTAGGGATTACACATTGGCACACAATTAAAACCGTTATTTTACCAAGTGCGTTTCCATCGATTTTAACTGGTGCGATTCTAGCGGCAGGAAGGGTATTTGGTGAAGCGGCAGCATTGTTATTTACAGCTGGTCTATCAACACCAAGGCTAGATTATGCAAACTGGAATCCATTTTCGGATCAATCGCCGCTAAATATTTTTCGACCTGCAGAAACACTCGCTGTACACATATGGTCGGTCAATACACAGGGGTTAATCCCTGACGTTGAAGAAGTCTCAAATGGTTCTGCAGCCGTGCTGGTTATTTCAGTCTTACTATTTAACCTTTTAGCTAGATGGATAGGAAGCATGATTCATAAAAAAATCACTGCAACAAAATAAAGGGCAGGTGAAAACGGATGGTTACGACTTTATTGGAAAAAGAAACAATAGAACAAACATTTCAATCAACCGTCCCATTCCAAATGGAAAATATTTTAAAGGTTAATAATTTAGAAATATTTTATGGGGAAAAACGTGCCGTAAATGGTATCTCAATGGATATAGAGAAAAATGCTGTAACTGCATTAATTGGTCCGTCTGGTTGTGGTAAGTCAACGTTTTTACGCAGTATCAATCGAATGAATGATTTAATTCCTGGGGCTAGGGCTGAGGGAGAAATTCTTTATGAAGATCTAAATATCTTATCCGGGCAAATAAATGTGGTCGCATTGAGAAAGGAAATTGGTATGGTATTTCAAAAGCCAAATCCATTTCCAAAATCAATCTATGAAAATATTACTCATGCTTTGAAGTTTAGTGGTATTAAGAAGAAAAGCCTGCTTGATGATCTCGTACAGGAAAGTCTTGAAAAGGCAGCTTTGTGGGATGAAGTAAAGGACCGGCTCTATAAATCTGCACTTTCACTATCAGGCGGACAGCAACAGCGTCTTTGCATAGCTAGGACTATTGCGATGAAGCCGGCGGTTATGCTCCTAGATGAGCCATCGTCAGCATTAGACCCGATATCCAATGCGAAGGTGGAAGAATTGATCGTTGATTTGAAAAAGGATTATTCCATCATTATTGTTACCCATAATATGCAGCAGGCTTCCCGTATTTCTGATAAGACAGCCTTCTTTTTAAATGGAGATTTAATCGAATATGATTCTACTGAAAAAATCTTTACCAATCCTTCCGTAAAAAAGACCGAAGAGTATATTTCAGGAAGATTCGGATAAGGGGGCGAAGTCATGGCAACTTCAACATTAACAAGACAAATATTTGATATAAAAGATTTAAATTTATGGTATGGAGACCATCATGCCTTAAAGGATATAAATTTTTCCATTAATAAAAAAGAAGTTACAGCGATCATAGGACCATCAGGATGTGGTAAGTCAACCTTTATTAAAACACTTAATTTAATGATTAATATGATACCAAATGTCAAAATGACAGGCGAAATTAATCTAAATGGTAAAAACATACTAGATGAGAAAGTGGACCTTGTTGACCTTCGCAAACATGTGGGGATGGTCTTCCAAAAGGGAAACCCTTTTCCACAGTCTATTTATGATAATATAGCCTACGGACCAAGAATCCATGGGATTAAAAAGAAGGTACATCTTGATGAAATTGTCACAAAATCATTAATGGACGTAGCATTATGGGATGAAGTGAAGGACCGATTACACGCACCTGCTTTAGGGTTATCTGGTGGGCAGCAGCAAAGATTATGTATCGCCAGGGCTTTAGCGACCAAACCTGAGGTATTACTGATGGATGAACCAACCTCTGCACTAGATCCAATCTCCACTTTGAAGATAGAAGAATTGATCTTAGAGCTAAAAGAGAAATATACAATCGTTATTGTTACTCACAACATGCAGCAGGCATCACGGGTGTCAGAAAAAACAGCCTTCTTCTTAATGGGAGAACTTATTGAATTAGATGCTACTGCTGCTATATTTTCAAACCCTGCGGACTCACGTACGGAAGGGTATATTACCGGAAGATTCGGATGATGGGGTGGACAGAATGACTACAAGGTCTAATTTTGATCATAATTTAATGCAATTAAATAAAATGTTATTATCCATGGCTAAAAAAGCGGAAATGGCTATTAAAGATGCTATGCTCTCTTTAGTCAATCAAGACCTCGATAAGGCAAAGGCTGTTCTTATGGGGGATGATGAAATTAATAAATTGGAACAAGAAATAAATGATAAAGCATTATTATTAATTGCAAGAGAATCACCTGTAGCTACTGACCTTAGAAAAATAAGCGCTGCATTAAAGGTATCATCAGAAATTGAAAGATTGGCTGATATTGCCGTAAATATCGCCAAATCCACCATTCATATAGGTAATGAAAAGCATATTAAGGAGATTATTGATATACCAAATATGATGGGAATCGCTTTGGAGATGGTTTCTGAGTCGATTGAAGCTTTTACCACCGAGGATGTTTCTCTGGCACAAGAATGTGCAAAAAAAGATGACCAGGTGGATCAAATGTTTGGCCAGTTAATCCAAGAATTAATGGGATATATTCCGCAAAATCTAAATTCAACCAACCAAATTATTCAGTTAGCATTTGTTTGTAGAAATGTTGAAAGAATCGCTGACCATTCAACGAATATTGCCGAGAATGTAATTTATCTTGTTACAGGAAAACGAATAAACTTAAATGCTTAAAAAAGAGGAGGCTGCTTAAATTGTGCAGCCTCCTCTTTTATTTTATAGATAATGCTGTCGAAAAGATAATCATATCCAGTTTAGAAATTTGTTGATACATGTAAAAAACGATGGTTAATTAGTATCTAAAAAAAATTTAATTATCGTAAACAAAGCTTGCTATATAGGATAACCAAAAAACGACAAAATGCGTTTATTGTATGCTTTCTAATCTGGTGATACCATTAAATTATAAATTATTAAGAATTATTTTGCGATGGTTGCATATATTGATTGTTTACAGAACGGAGGAAAAAAATGATTGAGGAAATTATCAAACTAAGAGGAGATGGATTATCATTTCGTAAAATCGCCTCAGAATTAAATACGACAGTTGGTAAAGTTCAATACCGCTGGAATAAATGGATTGAAGAAAATAATAATGAAATAACGGATGAACTTAATAGGCAATCTACTAAGGATTCAAATTCCTCAGATGACTCTATTTCACTAGAATTAATTCCACAAAAGGGAGAGCTAAAGGCAAGGCTTATTACACCTCGCAAAATAATTCTTTTCTGGGACATTTCCGAGTTACCGAAAAAAATCATTGAACAATTTTTTAATCGAAAGTTTGAAGAACTTGTCACTGTTACTAGAATTTATGACGTAACGAATATTTTGTTTAATGGTAAAAATGCTCACCATTATAATGAAATAACCGTTCCTTACCAAAGTGGACACTGGTTTATTAAAGGATTGTCAGAAAATCGGAGCTATGTTTCCGAATTAGGAGTACACCTCTCTGACAATCAATTTTTTCCGCTTTATCGTTCGAATTGTATTCAAATGCCTTCACCTGAAATACTAAGCGGTAATACTTTTCAGCAGGAATTATTGCAATTCCACCGATATGAAGAAGAATCTCCTAAATGGGTTGAGCAAGTGAGTACTTACAGTTATTATGTGAAATCGAACAACTTGGGGGAGCACAATGGATAAACGACAGCTAGGACCAGTTGACTTAGATGTAAAAAGCCAAGCTCCTTGGAAGTTAAAAATATTAATTCTTTCCTGGGAATTCCCGCCTAATATTGTTGGAGGACTATCAAGACATGTAGTAGGATTATCAACTCATTTGGCGGAAAATGGACATGAAGTTCATGTCCTAACAGCAGGGAAAACTAGTCTTCCAACATTTGAAATGATGCATGGAATAAATGTCCACCGTGTAAGGCCAATTAATGCGAATGACGATCATTTTCTGTCGTGGATTGCCGGCTTAAATTTAGCAATGGCCTTTAAGGCAGAACAACTAGCAGAAGAAGTAGACTTCGATATTATTCATGCTCATGATTGGCTTGTCGGAGCAGCAGGGATTTCCCTAAAGGAATTATTAGGCATTCCACTACTAACCACAATCCATGCGACAGAGCATGGAAGAAATAATGGAATCTATACCGAGATCCAGCAGTTCATCCATGAAAAAGAACAGCAATTAATTTTAGAGTCTGACCAAATTATTGTCTGCAGCGAATATATGAAGGAAGAACTAAAAAAGGTTTTTACCCTGCATGTTGAGAGGATGGCTGTCATTCCAAATGGAATTGAACCATTGACAGTAAATCGGCAAATTGCAGAGGTAATGCCAGTACTAAAGGATAAAAAATATATCTTTTCAATTGGAAGGATAGTTGAAGAAAAAGGATTCGAAACGATCATCGAGGCAGCAGCGATTGCAAAAGAAAAAAAGAAACAAGACTTCGTTTTTGTCATTGCCGGAAAAGGGCCGATGCAGAAGGAGTATCAAAAACAGGTTTCAGAGCTTGGTTTGGAGGAACACGTAACCTTTATTGGCTTCGTAACGGATGAACAAAGAAATGCCTTAATTCAAGGCTGTGAGCTAGCTGTGATACCAAGCCTTTACGAACCATTCGGAATTGTTGTATTAGAAACAATGGTTCTCGGAAAACCAACCATAGTCTCTAATATTGGTGGAATGAAAGGAATTATTAAGCATCTCCAAACGGGGATGTTGATGGTCCCAGGAAATCCACAAAGTCTAATCGAACAAATTGAGTTTTTATTCAATCAACCAGAGAAAGCGAAAGAGATTGGCAGCAGGGGTAAGCAAATTGTTCAACGTCTATATGGCTGGAAACGAATCGCTTCAGAAACAGTTAGGATTATGGAAGATACGTTATTAAGCCAACGAGTAAATGAGAAGGAGCAACAGTCAGTGCCAAAAAATGAAAAATAAGGTGTGCATGATGATGAATTTAACTACTGAACTGCAAAAAGGGAAAATTGCCCCTAATCTTGAATTAGCGATGGACTCACTTCATTTAATTCCGGGAATTTGGGTTAATGGGAAATACTTTTGGCTCCAAGACACCATGGAAAAAGTGATTTACGATGAAGAGTTAGTGATCAAAGTAAAGCAAGAACAAATACATTCTAAAATTTGTCTATCAAATGTTTCTGTAAACAATCACAGTCAAAAAACGAAACAGATTCATTTTTTAGCAATGCACCATTTTTTAAATGTTGGACAAGACAACTTAACATTCCTGTCACCAGTTGAAAATCATATTATTCATCATGCGAAAACACAGGTTTACCTTGTGAATGGACACTGTAATCATGCAAGTATGAAAGAATACACAGCTGTGCCTATGCGGAACGCATATACGGACCGGATTTGGAGTTCCATTGAAAAAGGAAGCTTAAAATATCAACCAATGGCAAAAGGGCCTGCAGCTAGTATATTTAAGATGACAACGTCTATTGGACCACATCAAACTAGAAAAATGGATACTTGGACGATAAGCGGTTCAAGCAAAAACGAACTGATTTTATTAGAAAAAGCACTTCTTAAAAAACACACTAGCATTTCCTAATGAAAAATGATATTATAGAAAAGTCGTATGAACGAACAGCTTAATCGTTTGGAGGGAAATTGACATGCGTGTAAATATTACGTTAGCTTGCACTGAGTGTGGAGATCGTAACTATATTTCAACAAAAAATAAACGTAACAACCCAGATCGTCTTGAGCTTAAGAAATATTGCCCAAGAGAAAAGCGTACAACAGCACATCGTGAAACAAAATAAGCAGTGGGGCTTCCTGCTGCTTTTTTTGTTGCCATCAAATAGTAAGGAGAGCCAATTTTATGACTGATAAGAATAAGATACGTAAACAGGTTAAAGAAACACTTTCAACGCTGTCAAGACCCCTTTATGAGGATTATTCCTATAAGATCGCCAGAACTTTATATGCTGATGATGATTGGAAGAAGGCAAAAATCATCGGAATTTATGTTTCAAGACAGCCTGAAGTAGATACATATCAAATCATTCGAAAAGCTTGGGAAGAAGGGAAACAAGTAGTTATACCAAGATGCAGTCCAACTGACAAAAGGTTATCATTTAGAACACTTACGGAATTTTCCCAGCTTGAATCGGTCTATTATGGGTTATTAGAACCAATAGAAGAACTGACTGCCGAAATTAATGCTGAAATGATTGATTTAATAATTGTACCAGGCCTCGGATATACTAGGTCAGGCTATCGGTTAGGATTTGGCGGCGGATACTATGATCGTTTCTTAGCTGATTTTTCCGGTAAAACTCTATCGCTAGCCTTTAATCAACAAATCATTTCTCATCTTCCAATTGAAGATCATGATATTCCTGTTTCTAAAATTATTACAAATGGTGAGGTCATCATAACGAAATGCTAGAAGACTTGTTTATTAATCTTGTGATAATAATTGGGGCGATGGCTGGATATTTTCAAAAATCCCTTACATTAACCGGTGCTTTTGCAGCTATGCTGGTTGGGATTTCTGTTTATGCCGGTATGGGTCTAAATGGACTTGAATTGCTTGGTGCTTTTTTTGTATCTTCCAACTTTTGGTCAAAATATAAGAGAAATGTAAAAAAAACTATGGAAGAAAAATTGGCAAAAGGAGCAACAAGAGATTGGTTTCAGGTCCTAGCGAACGGGGGGGCTGCTGCTCTTTTTAGTCTCCTTTATTTATTCCTGCCTGAACGGGCTTGGTCGATCGGCTTTATGGTTTGTTTAGCAAGCGCCAATTCTGATACATGGGCATCGGAAATTGGCAGTTTAAGCAAGAAGAACCCTATATACATACGAACATTTAAACGAATTGAAAGAGGAACTTCAGGTGCAATTAGTGGTTTAGGCAGTGCAGCGGCTGCTGTCGGCTCTTTCTTCATCTCCATCCTAGGTTATTTTCTTTTCCAATTAGATATCTATTTAATGTTGATTGTATTTTTATTTGGCTATATCGGAAATGTCATTGATACGTTATTTGGGGCATTTTACCAACAAGTTTATGTATGTGGACATTGTGGAATTACTACTGAAAAAAAGAGCCATTGTCATATGCCCACAACTCGAATAAAAGGACTCACCTTAGTGGATAATGATATGGTGAATTTTCTGTCGGGTTTTATAGCTTCATTGTTATCAATCGTAATTTTAAGACTTTTTTGATATTCATATAATGTTTACACAGTATCAATGGCTAAAACAAAATGGGAGGAATGAGAATGTTAAGACGCGTTAATCGGGTTGTACTGATTGGAACAGGTTTCGTTGGGTCAAGCTATGCGTTTGCCCTTTTAAATCAAGGCATTACGGAAGAGTTAGTATTAGTTGATTTAAATAAGGAGAAGGCGGAAGGGGATGCCATGGACTTAAATCATGGAATGCCTTTTGCTCCATCTAGGACGAAAATTTGGTATGGGGATTACAAGGATTGTGGTGTAGCGGATCTAGTCGTTATTACGGCTGGGGCGAATCAAAAACCAGGAGAGACTAGACTCGACCTAGTCGAAAAAAATACGAAAATTTTTAAAGGTATAGTTGATCAAATTATGGACAGCGGATTTAATGGAATATTTTTAGTTGCCACTAATCCGGTGGATATTTTAACATATGCTGTCTGGAAATTCTCTGGTCTCCCAAGAGGGCGCGTTATTGGCTCAGGAACGATCTTAGATACGGCCCGTTTCCGTTATTTACTGGGTGAACATTTTGACGTTGATACTAGGAATGTACATGCTTATATTATTGGAGAACATGGAGATACAGAACTTCCTGTTTGGAGTCATGCTGATATCGCTGGAACAACCATTTCTGAATGGACTAAAAATAAAGCAGACTTTAATCCGGATGATTTAAATCAAATTTTCTTAAATGTACGTGATGCCGCCTATCACATCATTGAACGCAAAGGTGCTACATATTACGGAATTGCCATGGGGTTAGTCCGCTTAACAAAAGCCATTTTACGAAATGAAAACTCTGTACTAACAGTTTCCGCCTACTTGGACGGGGAATACGGTCACAATGATATCTATATCGGTGTTCCTGCTGTTGTTAATCGAAATGGAGTCAGGGAAATTGTTGAACTTGATCTTAATGAGGAAGAAAAAGCAAAGTTTACAAATTCTGTTCAAGTGTTAAAAAAGACAATGGAACCTGTGTTTAAGAAATTCTAAATGTTAATGATAAAAGAGACGAGTTTCTTATTCGTTTCTTTTCTTTATGAATAATGGATAAATCTCTTGCAGCTATCACAGAATAGTAAGTAGGAGGGATGATGATGTCTCGTCTATTAACATCGATTTTTATGATAGGTTCAATTGGTTATGTTGTGTTCCGCTACAGGTACAGAATTATCAATGCCCTGATCGGGACAGGCTGGATGCGAAGGCTTGCTGTAGGCTCTATCATGAGCTTCCCTGGGGTAAGACAAAAATTAATGTCATCCGTTTTTGGAGGACCATCTGCTAGGTGAAAACCACAGATGGTTTTCTGTTTTTTGTCCAATTTTTTAAATTTATTTTGTCAGTGGTTTAGAGCCATTGTTGATGGATCATTTCGTTTATAATGAAAGGAACGGAGAGAAATAAATACAGATTAATACTAAGATCAAGTTTAGCTTAAGGTGTAAATTTACTGGCAATGGCCATAACTAACGATATACTTTTAGCTGAAATAGAAAGTAGGGGAGAAATGAACAATAAAGCAGGTTACATCTTTTGGAGGGTGGCATATTCTTTCATTTCTGATCAGGGTTATCGGGTTATACAATTATTTGAAAATCAAAAAGAATTGTGGCTTGAAAAGTTAGAAAATAAAAAAGCTCCTATTATTCGAATGCTGCTCCATGATTTAAATTGGAGTAATGCCATGCAGAGAGATATTGAATATACAGCTTCAAACGGGGAAAGAGTGCGTAAACAAATCGGTAAGAGTGAACTTAATGTAATGAATATTTATGTCAGTCAGTTTCCGCCGGTGGATGAGTATGAATATCGTCTTGCAAAACCTTTTGTTTTTCCACAAGAAAATAAAACGACCGTCACCTCTATTATTTTGGCAAACGGTAAACTTGAATCAGGATTTAGAAACATTTCCGAAAATCTTAGTTCGGATATTCATTTTGAATTCCAGGATGATTATTCAGAACAAGAGGTGGAGGAATTAAAGAAGTCGGCATTAAATCTTAACGTTAAAAAGGTTAAAGCCGAACAAGAGATTCTGTTTAATGGAAAGCCGTTGCTTACATATGTTTTTATCGTCATTCAACTTGCTGTTTTCCTCTGGATGGAAATACACGGGGGAAGCACTAATACATCCACATTAATAAAGTATGGTGCCAAAGTAAACGCCCTGATCTATCAAGGTGAGTGGTGGAGATTGATTACACCCATTTTTCTGCATAGTGGCTTTTTACATTTAGTAATGAATACACTAGCATTATATTTTTTAGGTTTAACAGTTGAACGAATATTTGGCAATATTCGGTTCCTTTTTATTTATCTATTTGCTGGTGTTACTGGTTTTATTTCAAGTTTTCTTTTTAGTCCAATCGTATCAGTTGGGGCAAGTGGGGCTATTTATGGCTGTTTTGGTGCATTATTATATTTTGGTACGATTTACCCCAAATTATTTTCGCGGTCAATAGGATTAAATTTAATTGTGGTACTCGGAATTAACCTTGTATTTAGCTTTACATCTTCAGGAATCGATAACTATGGCCATCTAGGTGGATTAGCAGGAGGATTTTTAGCTGCAGGAATGATGCACTTTCCAAAAAATAAAAAATGGTTATTACAACTTTTCTTCTTCTTCTTGTCCGTAACCATTGTTGGCGGATCATTGTTTTATGGATACCATTCAACTTCAAGCACAGTCTATGAGGATTCGGTTGTAATGTTGGCACAAGAGTATGTGAATAAAGGAAATTATAAAGATGCTTATAAGGTATTAAAAGATTTTGAACAGAAAACCAGTAATCCGACTGAAAAAACATATTTAATTTTAGGCTTTGTTGAATACAAACAAAACCTATTATCGGATGCAAAAACACATCTGCATAAAGCTATTGAATATGATTCCAAATTATCGACAGCATACTATTATTTAGCTATCATAAATTTCAATGAGAATAATTTTAAACAAGCCAAACAGAATGCGGAAAAAGCTGTGAAGCTGAATCCAAGTGATCAAGACTTTTCAAAATTGCTTAATTACATTAATCAAGCACAATCCACAGGAAAAGAAGGATAGCTTCGAGAGCGTTCGTGAGGTATACTTTTAATTAGTATAAGAATATACTCTCCATTCAAAATGAAGGAGGCAGGGGTCTCTAGATGAAGACAATCTATGATATTCAGCAATTTTTGAAACAATTTGGAACCATTATTTATGTTGGTGATCGAATTGGTGACCTTGAGCTAATGGAAGCAGAGTTAAAAGACTTATATCAGGCACAATTAATTGAACCAAGAGAATATCAGTCTGCTTTGTTATTATTAAGACACGAAATCCAGATTCAAAAAGAAAAAAGTAACCAAAGGTAGGGGAATTTACGTTGGCAGATAAATGGATAGCAGGTATCGACCTCGGCGGCACAACTACTAAAATAGCCTTTATTACAAACTCCGGTGATATTGTACATAAGTGGGAAATCCCAACAGATAATTCGAATGAAGGTCAAAATATTACTTCCAATATTGCTAAGGCAATTGAAGAGAAGTTGTCTCAGATTGGTGAAACCAAAGAAAAGTTAATGGGGATTGGTATGGGTGCACCTGGACCTGTAGACTATGAGACAGGGATTATCTTAAATGTCGTAAATTTAGGCTGGAAGGATAACTACCCACTCAAGGATAGCCTGGAAGAAGCAACTTCACTTCCTGCAGCTGTTGAAAACGATGCAAACTGTGCGGCCTTAGGGGAAATGTGGAGCGGTGCTGGGAATGGGGCAAGAGATCTCGTCTGTGTTACACTAGGGACTGGTGTCGGCGGCGGGGTTATTGCTAATGGAAATATTATCCAGGGTATTAACGGTGCAGCCGGTGAGATTGGTCATATCACAGTCATTCCATCTGGCGGAGCGCCTTGTAATTGTGGAAAAACAGGATGTCTTGAAACCGTTGCCTCTGCTACAGGGATTGTTCGGTTAGCCGAGGAGGCCGTTAAAAACAGCAGCTCATCAAGTAAATTAGGAGAACTGTTTAGGATCACTGCTAAGGATATTTTTGATGCAGCCCGCGATAACGATCAATTGGCCCAAAAGGTATTAAATGAAGTATCCTTCCATTTAGGATTAGCTTTAGCAAATATCGGCAACACACTAAATCCTGATAAAATTGTTTTAGGTGGAGGCGTATCGAAAGCAGGGGATATTTTACTAGATTCAGTAAAAGAGAACTTCGAGAAATTTGCCTTCCCTGCAGTTAGAAATTCTACTGAAATAGATATTGCCACATTAGGAAATGATGCAGGTGTTTTAGGTGCCGCCTGGTTAATAAAAAATAAATTAAATCAATAATCATTTAAAAACCCGTAGAATTACGGGTTTTTATCATTTTTTGATGAAGATTTACATATATTCTATATGATGGGAGGAGAGTATATGGAGATAAGTGTACGACCTGAGGATACTCTATCATATTTAAGCAAGTTATTTAAAATCCCACTCCAGCTAATATTGGATTCCAACTCACACGTAAATCCAATGGATATGAAACCAGCAGATAAAATTCATTTACCTGGATATGTTTCAGTTCCCTATACTATAAAAGAGGGAGATACGTTTGGAAAAATTTCTGTATTAAGAGGAATAGAGCTGGACTCCCTCTTTCTACTAAATCAAACCATAGATCCAACCCAACTGGTTATTGGTGAGCAGGTTTTTGTCCCCGAAAAAATAGTCGTTCCCCTTGTACAAGAAAAAACCCCGTTAGATTATAAGAGACTGGCAAAATTAATGAAAAATCTTAAGCGAGTTTATCCCTTTATGGAAGTAACAAACATTGGTACGAGTGTTTTAGGAAACCCCATTCATGAAATCAGGATTGGAAAGGGAGATAAGAAAATACATATGAATGCTTCCTTCCATGCCAATGAATGGATTACTACAATGGTCCTCATGAGTTTACTAAACCGGTATTTGATATCAATCACAAATAATCAACCCGTTAGAGGGAGGAAGGCATTAGCTCTTTATGAGAACGTTGAGTTATCCCTTGTACCAATGGTTAATCCTGATGGAGTAGATTTGGTGTTAAACGGGCCGCCTGCACATTTACGAGAAGATCTTACAAAAATTAATGAAGGCAGTGATGACTTTATCCATTGGAAAGCAAATATAAGAGGCATCGATTTAAACAACCAATTTCCAGCTAACTGGGAGCTATGCAGAAAAAATAAGAAGCCAAAGGCACCGGCCTCCCGTGACTTTCCAGGAGACGATCCATTAACAGAACCTGAGGCAGCCGCTATGGCGGATTTAGCCCATAAAAATGACTTTGACCTCATTCTTGCCTTTCATACCCAAGGAGAGGAATTTTATTGGGGGTATGAAGGACTTGAACCTGCTGAGTCTGAATTACTTGCGAAAGAATTTGAAAAAGTGAGTGGGTACCGTGCGATCCGCTATGTAAACAGTCATGCAGGATATAAGGATTGGTTTATTCAGGAATTTCATAGGCCCGGGTTTACTCTAGAGCTGGGGAAGGGAATTAATCCGTTACCGCTTTCTCAATTTCCAGAAATACTTAAACATGCTGAAGGAATATTTTTTGCTGCATTAGCTTATTAAATTTTCCTGGTTTCTTACTTGTAATATCACCCTACTGTTATTAAAATAGAGTGGAACTAGTATGAGAAAATTTAGATAATGATGGGGCCTTAAAGACCGTCCACTGACAACCATCGATTAAAAAAGCCGGGCAATCTGCGGCTTTTTTTCCTATTTAAGTTAGGTGGAGCATGTTTGAAATATTTTGTTAATCAACCGTCGTAACCATGATAGGGATAGGAGGAGACGACTTGATTCATTTGAACAAATTAAACCAAGCGAACAGTACACTTATTTTGCTAATCTTTATTTTGTCGTCTCTCTTTTTAGGTGCATGTGCCGTTAAGGATCTGCCTAAACAAAAACTTCCTCTTAATAATGAAAAGACAAAGGTACCTGCTGCATCACTCAGTGCCGAATGGAAACTGCCAATAACGATTCCTGCAGGTCAGGGTGAATTTTATAAGGTAGCAGGCTGGTATACTAACCAACAAATTTTCTATGTAACCAACTTAAACCAAACCTCCAATCTATTTCTTTATAATCTGTTAACAGGAAAAAGTAAGTTGATTTATAAAACTGAGAATCCGATTGTCAATGTTCAAATAAGCCCATCAAAGAAATATCTATTGGTCCATACCTCACCGTCCTCCTATGAGGGAGTGGTTACGATCATTGATGCTAAAGGGACTGAACTTTTAAAAAATACATTTCCGTCCTATGATCTAGGGTTTGAGTGGAATCCCTATAATGAGTCAAAGGTTCTGGTTACAAAATTCGCAGAAGACTGGAGCTTTCAATTACTTATACTAGATTCGAGGGATGATAGTACAACTGAACTCAATCTTCCGCAGCCATTTATTAAATGGATTAGGAAGGATGAAATTGCCTACTTGAATTGGAATCAAACTAGTCCCTCATTAGTTGCCCCGCTAATATTTAAACAATTAGGAAGTGAAGGCGACAAGACTGTTTTTTCTAATTTAATTCAATTTGCAGCCTATCGTAATCTGCTCATGACGGTTACTGTAAATAAGGGGGACTCATCTATTGCCGACTATTCATTCTATGACAAAGAGAAGAAAAGGCTGTTTAGCTTTTCTATACCGCAGTTAACCAAGTTTTCAGATTGGCTGGTTCCTTTTTATGATTATAGCGAACAGAAGAAACAATTTCTCACCTTCAGACCGTTAGAGAGTGGTGAAATGGATACATATACAGATGGATTCCAACTTATTAGCTATGACCTAAAGAAGGGCAGCAGTAAACTGATTCTAGGAGACTTGGACAATGTCCCTATCTCGATTTCACCATCTGGGGACACAGCTCTGATAGGGAATAACTATGAAAAGATCATTGATTTAAACAAAAAGAAAAGCTATGAATTAATAAAGGAATGACAATCAAAAGGTCATTCTTTTTTCCTTTGTTGATTGATATGGTAAAATCACAAAGGAATATAAAAAATGTTAAAGTGATGGTGATACTCTAATGGCAATTGTAGATGTAACAGTTATACCGATTGGGACTGAAACGCCAAGTGTAAGTAAATATGTAGCAAGTGTTCAAAAGGTATTAAGAAGCTATGAAGCGGAAGGGAAAATTAATTTCCAATTAACACCGATGAATACGATTATTGAAGGAGAATTGCCGGTTCTTTTTGAAGTCATCCAGGCCATGCATGAGGTTCCTTTCTCTGAAGGCATTAAGCGGGTTGCGACTACAATTCGAATTGATGATCGCAGAGATGTGAAGCGAAGCATGGATTATAAGGTTGAACGGGTTAATAGCCTGTTGAAAGAAAATGCGGATAAATAAGGAATGCAAAAAAGACTGTCAGAGGACAGTCTTTTGCTTAAGGTAAGAAAAGTATTAATTTCGACTTAGAGAATTGTCCGGCTCCAGGCGCCATCGGCTCGAGGTCACAAGTCAATCCGTCCAAAAGGTTAAAGAACAACCTTTCGGCCGGCTCGTCTTGTGCTTGTCGCCGATAGGCGGGCGCCTTGCGCTTTTCGTATTAGTGTGTTCCAGTTGGAAAACCGGATTCAATTATAGTCATCACTGTGAACCAGCCGAAAACTAGGAATGAAGCAACCCCCCAAAAAGCGGCCAGGAAGTTCTTATTTTTCAGTGAGCTATAACCGGCATAGGCTGCAAGGATTGTTACAAGAGCAAAAATAATCACTAAACCCATTTTTAGTTCCCCCTTTTTCGTAAAAGCCATTTCCAAAAATTATGTAACTATATTATATACATTCGTTTCCTATTTTATATTTTTTTCACCAATTTGTCGAGGGCAAATATACAGCACTATTAATAGCACGCTTTCTCTCCTATGTTCTTTAGTGTAAAATAAACCTGATGTATTTATGTATGGGAGGAACAAATTTATGAAATGGCAACAAATCCCTTTAGGGCCCCTGCAAACGAATTGCTACATTGTTGAAAATCCTGATAAAACATGTTTGATTATTGACCCGGGCGAGGAAGGGAAAAAATTAATTCACTTATTGAGTCAAAGAAAATTAAAGCCAATTGCTATTCTTTTAACTCACGCTCATTTTGATCATATTGGGGCAATAGATGTTGTCAGGGAAACTTATAAAATTCCTGTTTATATTCACAAACAGGAAGAAAAATGGCTTGAAGATCCTAGGTTAAATGGTTCGCAATTATTTATGCAAATTGAACCAATCGTGGTGAATCAAGCCGATCATATTATACATAATGAGGGGAACATGAAGATAGGCGAATTTTCGTTCCATGTTTTCCATACTCCTGGTCATTCACCCGGCAGTGTTTCTTATTACTTTGAAGAAAATGATGTTGTTATTTCCGGTGATGCTTTATTTCAGGGGGGAATCGGCCGTACTGATTTACCTGGTGGGAATTCTGGACAGCTATTGAAAAGTATCCATGACAAGCTGCTTAGTTTGCCGGAAGAAACCTATGTCCTTTCAGGCCATGGACCTGTGACAACCATTGGCGAGGAAATGGATAGTAACCCATTTTTAAATGGATTTTAGAATACTAAAGAAAGACCCAACTAAAAGGGAGTTATTATGATTACCTACTTAAAGCGCATAATCTCTAATTCACCTAAGGGGCTTATTTCTTATGCCGATTATATATCAGCCGTCCTTTATCATCCAGAATTAGGCTATTATATGAAGGACAAACCTAAAATCGGAAAACATGGGGATTTTATTACTACCAGTAATATTTCTGATGTATACGGCAGACTTCTGGCTAAGTGGTTTTCTACTATTTGTGAAAAAACTAAATTGCCGCCAGTTTTTTGTGAGATAGGAGCTGGAACAGGGCGTTTTGCGAATGCCTTTTTACAAGAGTGGTATGATTCGATTGGAACGCCACTTAACTATATTATAGTGGAAAGTAGCCCCTACCATCGAAAGCGGCAGCGTGAATTACTTCAGCCCTTTTCAATTGTTCAAATGGAGAATCTCGGGCAGGTTGAACCCTTTTCTGGCATGGTTTTTTCAAATGAACTTTTTGACGCTCTTCCGGTTCATGTTATTGAAAAAATAAACGGCGAGTTTGTGGAAGTGATGGTGGGGATGACACATGACGGACAACTTTTTGAACAAAGGGAAGCATTAACCAACCAGGCTATCCTTTCATTTCTTGCAGAAAGTAAACTGGTCATAAAAGAAAAACAACGGATTGAGATTCCCATCGCGATGGATAAAATGATAGAGGATATTTCAAAGGTCTTAATTAAAGGAATAGTTGTGACTGCTGATTATGGTTACACCAATGAAGAGTGGACACATCCTCAGCATAAAATGGGGAGTTTAAGAGGGTACCACCAACATATGATGATAGACGATGTTTTGCAGCATCCAGGTGAGATGGACATAACCACCCATATCCACTTTGATCAACTCGTTCAAAAAGGATTGAATCATCAGCTGGAGTTGCTAACCAAACTTAGGCAGGATGAATTTCTGTTAAAGGCAGGAATTTTGAAGGAGTTAGAGGAGCATTATGATCCTAATCCTTTTTCCGAGGTAAGCAAAAGAAACCGTGCCATTCGCAGTTTAATTTTGCCGTCAGGGCTGAGCACTTATTTTCATATCGTGATTCAGCAAAAAGGTCTTCAATTAAAGGAAGATGACGTGTTTGTAGAATAAAAAAAACACCGGTGCTCCGGCGTTTTTTTTGTTCTGCAGCGTCAGAATACATTATTGGCGCTTCGCTCTTATTACTCTCCTGCGCCAAGCGGCATCATGAACGTTGTCCAATATGTAAAGCCGACGAAGAAGATAGTTAAATATGCTCCGAAAACATACAAATACATACGTTCGGAAAGCTTTAGGTAGCTAAGCAGAACGAAAAATCCTGTTTGAGCCAAGAATAGCATTGCTGTTCTATCCAAATCACCCAGATAGAGCATTACGGTAAAAATACCAGTCCAAAAACCACAAACTCTGAACATGCGATCCATATGTATACCCCCTTTTATCCTACGGTACCATCAATATAATATTATAAAGTAAAAGGAGGCATAATGTAAACATCGGACTCGAATTAGTTTGTCACAAGTACTTGATAAGAACACGTTTCACAGCCTGAAATCATGTTTTCTTTTTCAATTAATTCAACTGATTCAAATAATGCACCGAACATGCCTTTTAAAAATTCATGGTGCATATTACAAACGGTTTCAGTATGTTCCTCTGCAACTTCTTTAAAAGGACAATTGAAGATTTGGAAGTGAATTTTAGATTGGTCACCGTTAGCTTCAAACTCTGGATAAAATCCAGCAAGGGTTGCAGCACTTTTTAAAATCGTCAGCTTTTGATCAAATGTCAGTGCTTCGCCAAGTGCCCTCTTTGCCATTTCTTGTTCAATAATTTCAGTTCCAAATCGTTTACCGGTGATAAATAGTGCTTCTTTACCAGCTTCACCAAGCGAAATCATCGTCTGCATGGCCACTTTTGATAATAGCATGTAGTCCCGGTATGGGAAATGCAGTTGGATAACATCCTCAGACAAGCGGTATAGTCGGCTTGGTCTGCCGCCTTTTCCCGTTTTCTTTGTTTCAGATGCTAACATATTCACATCTTCTAACTTGGAAAGATGTAGTCTTGCCACATTTGGATGGATATTAAAATTTTCAGCTACCTCTTGAACTGTAACTTCTTGATGGCGTTTGGTAATATATTGATAAATGTAGTACCGTGTTGGATCTGACAAAACGTTTGTTATTTTTAATGTTTGTTCCATCACTGTTCACCTCGAACCCCCATAATTTATTCCATTATAATACAGGCGAAATAACAAAGGAATGAAGTTAACAATGTTAACACTATATGTTTAGAAAATGTTCACAATTCCTGTCTTTTTTTAGATAAAGTTTCTGATTTAAAGAAGTTTCTTTGTTTGTCAATAGAAGAATTTGGGGTATATTTAACAAAAAAGTAGCGATACATAAATATCGCTACTTAAATCTTCGTTTTTTCTTTATTTCAGAATAAAGTATATAGGGGAGGATACCAAACCAACGGTACCAAAAATCGGCTTTCGTTTGCTTCTTCTCAATCCGGTTTCGTTTCCGTTCTTCCTTTGGCTGATCAACATATTTTACAATTGTTTGGGTCATATATTTAACATAATCATTTGTTTTCATGGACACACCTGCCTTTTTACACCTACATTATGTCCATTTTTTATAAATTCATACTGTTTATTTGGCTTCTTCCCATTTAATCATAGTTTTTGAACGCGTATCAAAGTACCCATAACCCGCTATAGGTTCACGAGAATGAAGAACGAGTGTGAAATCCACAATTTGTATATAGGCAGTAGGAGTCTCTGCCCGGTAATCCATTGTTCCATTTACATACACAATTGTCCCTTTAGCAGGCATGATACCACCGGATTGGTATAGCGATTCCACTTTTTTGGCAGAAGACAAGAAATAATATTCCTGCTTAAGAATTTCCGTAGTTTCACCTGCCATTTTCCGTTCTGATAGTAATTGTTCAATATTCATTGAGAAAAAGATCAGGAATAGGAGTAAGGTGCATAAGGTTAGAGGATAGGTAAAACCATTTTCATGCTTCTTCATGTACTTGTAGTCCATTTTAGGAAGGAGAAGGCAATAACTGAATATTCTTTTCCCCATAAATCCACAACGGTAATTTTCACGGCATTGTTTACGATTGAAAATGAATATTGTGAAACATTTTGGAGAATGATTTCATGTCCGGTGGAATTTACTCTTCGTCTAAGGTTCGAACCATACTTTTCATATTGAATGGTTTCTGAACCTTTTGTTAAAATCAAACGTCCTGAAAGAACCTCAGCACGAGAAACTGTGGCAATTTCTTTTGTTACTTGACTGCAAAAAACTTCCCATTCCATTCCCTGCAAATCTATTTGGGTACTTTTTTGGTTAAGGAGGATTTGAAAAATAGGTGCCATAAAGAATACAATCGTGGAAAAAATCGAAAAAGCAATCAATACCTCAATTAAGGTAAAGGCTCTATCATTCGAGGACACCACAAATATTTGCCTCCGGATGAAATGAATTCTTTTCAACCTTTACACACACCTCCTTTTGATCGGCCGGATTAGTATTCGCCCAAATAATTTTATATTCAATATTATTTTGAATAAGGGTGTAATTGGACAATGTCCGGCTATCAATTATTTTTGCTTTCAGTTCTTGATACAGAAATCTTTGTGCTGTTCGCTCTATTTCTAATTTTCTGGTTTGGTCTCTCAACTCCATTAACAAGGGGAGTAAGAATAGACAGATCATTAACATGGTAGAAAGTGACAGCAGTAATTCCAGAAGGAAATAACCCTTATTGCTCCGTAACATAAAACCGTCCCTCCCCAATTAAAAAGGTCACCCGATAATTTTTTTTCTTAGTTTGGATAAAAAAGGAGCCAAATTTATTGACATTACCATCAGGCAGGAATTTGAAATAGAGGGGGACCGATCCTTCAGTAATAGTAATATTGGTGGAGTAATTCCGCTCTACAATAGGCGGACGATTTGCCTTTCCAATTACATAGTATTTGTATTGATCGGGCTTTATCACTATGGATACTTCATACTGGTGAGAAATAGCATATTGTTGTGTGTAGAGGAGATCCGACCTTAATTGTGAAATGAAGGCTTCATCTTCCAATACATACTGTTGCGGCTGTAAAGTAAACGCTGTGATGGAAGAAATAATCATGAATATTGAGAGAACTAGTAATGACTCAACCAATGTAAAGCCTTTTTGATATCTGCTCATTTTGGTTATTATTCTGTTTTTTCTGCAGCAGTAACATTACCTTCCGAATCGATGACCACTTCTTGACCATTCGGACAGCCCTTGACGTCCCTTAAATAGCCTGCTGTTTGTAATTCCCCGAGCGTTGGAATTTTATTTTTTTCCATTTGGTAGGATTGAACTTGAGCTTGGACCATCTTCACGTAGGCTTCACACCCTTTATTGTTGATATTTGAATTGTGTTTGGCTACGTTCGGAATAGTAATCATCAGCAAAACAGAAATAATTAACATAACAATCATCATTTCGATCAATGTAAATCCTTTTTCATTTTTCATCATTTTAAGTAACCTCCATTTTTAGATTCCATCAAGTAGATGGAACATTGGTAACAGAATCGCTAAATACATAGAAACCACTAAACAACCTATAAATATGTACAGAATAGGCTGGATAGTTTTTAAACTCTTTTCAATCTTTTCCTCCATACTGCTGACACAATGCTTACTTAAAAAAAGTAATTCTTGCTCTAATCTTCCATTTTCTTGGCCATGTTTGATAATCATGGGGAATTCTTTCTCGAAGAATGAAAAGGAAGCAATAATAGTTTCTAATTTTTCTCCGGTTACAAGTTTGGCTTTAATGTCCGCGGCTACTTGACTGTAAAATAGCTGTTTTTGATTATTTTCAAAAAGTGAAAGGGCTTCAGAGACGGATATGCCACCGGATAGTAGGAAACTTAATTGAATGGAAAAGTAGTGTGTAAACAATAATTTGAGGATGCTGCCGGCAATGGGGATGCGAACAAGCTGGACCCGTTGCTTGAGGATCGAGAGTTTACGAAATCCAAAAAAATAATAGACGGCCGTCAAGAAGAGGATGATAAGAACAGTCCCAATAGCTGTCGGAAAATAATGGTCAAACGCATATAGGACTTTAGTAAAGAAATTTTCCTTAAGTCCAAGCGAAGCAAACAGCGTTGTAAATCTAGGCAATAAGGTGTTTTCAATAAAAATAAATAGAAACCCAGTGATAAACATTAATAATAATGGATATTGCAGAAGTTTTAAAAGCTTTTGTAAATCTTTATCTTTTAATAGAGCTAGTTCACTACCCTCCAGGAGTGCTTCAGCAAAACTGCCATGCTGTTCTGCAAAATAGACATAACCGATCAAATCTTTCTGAAAACCCAGGTTGCTCAATACGACATGAAAGGGTGAGCCTTGCTTTAACTCTACTAAACAACCATATAATTCCTCCTTTCGATTGGATGGCAATTGCAATGCTATGGACTCAATTGCTTCCGCAATTGGGTAACCCCGTAAAAGTAAGTCCCCTGTTCTTTTTAAGAAATTGGCTTGTTCATTTACACGCCATTTATGACGGCTCATTTTCATACACCAGCCGTTCGTATTCGGATTCTTGAATGTAACCTAGAGCAATGCCCTTGTTAATCACTTCTTTTAATGTCCGATAATGGGTTTTTAATATTTCACCTTTGGCTGCTTTCATGACATTGTTTAAGTTTCGGCCGGATAGGAGTTCAAAAACACTTGCTCTCTTCCAACGGCTATAGGAATGGCATAACGGTGAACATTCTCCTTCACAATAGGGACAGGTTAGTTCTACTAATCTTTGCGCTGTAACAGCAATCAAGGTTTGCTCGACTTCTAGCCAGTTCACACCAAATTCACGGAGACGGTAAACGGCCCCTTTTGCGTCACGTGTATGCATTGTGGATAAAACTAAATGCCCGGTAAGCGCTGCTCTCACAGCAATTTTAGCGGTTTCAGCATCCCTGATTTCACCAACCATGATGATATCGGGGTCATGCCGGAGTATCGCTTTTAGTCCGGCTGCATAGGTCACGCCAGCTTTTTCGTTTACTTGAACTTGCAGTACAGAGTCATAGTTTTTTTCGATAGGATCTTCAAGTGTGATAACATTGCGATGAAAGAGATGGGCTGTTTCGTTTAGCAGGGAATAAAGCGTTGTGGTCTTACCAGATCCGGTAGGACCTGTAAAAATGATTAATCCGTGTGCATGTTTGAGCAGGGCTAATAGCTTTCTTGTCATAGAAGGGAATAATGAGAGCTGATGGAAGGGGATTTGCTCCTGTTGCGGCAAAAGCCGGATGACAAGGCTCTCTCTATTGTTTGAAGGGAGTGTGGAAAGCCTAAGGCCCATTAATTGTCCGTCTACTTCACAAAAAACGGCTCCGCTTTGAGGTCGTCTTCTTTCCCCAATGTCCATATTCGCGGTGAATTTAAAATGTGAGATTAATTTGTCGCATTCATCTTTTGGGAGGGACAATCTGGGAATGAGTTTGTTTGTTAAACGGATTTGAACAAGTGTGTCATTCTTTCGAGGAATAATGTGAATATCTGTTGCTTGATTTCGGACGGCATCTTTAATGATTCGATTAGCTAGTATTTCAATTGAACTGACAATTGGTACCACCACCTTTTTACTTTTTCATAATCATAATTCGACAGGGTTTATGCTTATCCTTCTTTTTTTTTAATAAATATATAAATTTTTTTGTGATTTTATAGTGACAGGCACCATGTGAAATATTCACATGGTGCCTGTCACTGTTAAATGCCTAAACAAGGTATAAAGTGTTTTTATATTGCTTTTTCGGTTAGGTAGAAGAGGCCGCCGTTGATAAAGGAAATGTTAATTTTCGGTTCATATTGTTCTTGCAGGGCCGTTTTTTCGGTTTCATAGTTCTCATTTTCTTCTTCCTCATCTTCATAAAAATGATTTAGTAACCGTAAGTCCTGTTCCCACCGTTTTCGTGCCTCGTCAGCCCAGGAATGATCATCCTCTGAGATCACAGATTTTAAATAGTTTTCAACCCTTATCATCCCGCTTTTGGGTTTAACCAGCGGTGATAATGTAAAAGAATAGTCTGGTATCTTTGGCGTTAATGGGACTTTTTGTAACCGTTCGTGAAAATCTTCAACCATTTGTCCGTTTATAAGCTGTAAACCAATGGACTTAAAGATATCTCGTTTTCGGTCACATTGATATGAGATTTTTACATTCATACACAACCACGGAAACAAGGCCGTTTGGCTTTGGATGTGCTGATGATTTTCATATAAGCGGATATAACTTGCCAACTTTTTGGTGGAATCGAATATTTGGTGAAGCCGGGGTGAACCAAAATGGATAATTTCTCCCTTCATATTTTCCGGTGCTTTTTTTTGATCAGTGATAAATGTTAACCTCATAGGATTTGGGATGCCGCCTGTTTTTTCGAGATAGTGCCAGTAAAAGGGCCGATTCATTAATTCTTTATCAAGCTCAACGGTTAACTGGACGATTAAATATCCAGGATTATTCTCAATAATGGGGCAATCGTTTGCTTGAAAATAGGTAAGAAGAAAATCATGAATTTCCTGCTGCTGCATGTGATTCATCCTCCTTCATTGATTGCGCAAATTCAATCATAGATGATAAATTCTCCATTTTAATTCGCATTTCACCCTCAGAACTAGACTGGCCAAAAATATCAATAAGATGGTCTTCAATATTACCAAATTCTAGCTTTGTTAGGATATCGTCCAATTCACCGATAACTTTTTCAAAAAGGTGGATTTTTTCGTAAAGCAACTTTAAAATATGCTCTTCAACTGTACCCTTGATGGCGAAATTATAAATCATGACATCCTTTTCTTGACCAAGACGATGAATCCGACCAATCCGTTGTTCAAGCCGCATCGGATTCCATGGCAAATCAAAATTAATGATATGATTACAGAACTGCAGATTGATTCCCTCACCGCCGGCCTCAGTAGCAATAAGGACTTGTGCATGTTTTTGAAACAATTCCCTCATCCAGTCCTTTTTTCCACGTTTGAAACCTCCGCGAAAGGGGACAGAGCTGATTCCGTGCTGCTTTAAATACCACTGAAGATACATCTGGGTAGCACGATATTCAGTGAATATAATCACCTTATCATTTACCTGCTGAATTAATTCAAGAGCTTTTTCTGCCTTTGAATTTTGCTGAACAGCTTCAACTTTCTTAATTAAAAACTCGATTTGTTCTTCAAAAGCAGGAGTTGGATTCTCTTTCTTTTGCAGCATGTTTTTAAGGGTATAAAAAACAGCCTCTCTGCTTGAGCAAGCCTCACGCTGTAAGGTCATCACCGAAAAAGCACTGGTTTGAACCCAATCACCTTCACTTTTCAGCACCGAAATAGAATCATACAGATTCTTCTCAGCAGAAGAGAATTCAATTGGTATGGTTTCAACTTGTCTTTTTGTCCATTCAATACCAGTGTCAGCGCGGCGATTTCGAATCATAACCTTATTCACTAATTCTTTTAAATGCTCATCATCATTTAACGAGCGGGCATCTCTTTTATATTTTTCATAGAAGGCCGTCTCACTGCCCAGATGCCCAGGCTTTAGGAGTGAAACGAGATTAAAGATCTCCTCGATTCGGTTTTGGATCGGTGTGGCGGTTAATAATAAACAAAATTTCTTTTTAAGGTTTTGAACAAATTCGTAGTTTTTCGTTTTGTTATTTTTAAGTTTATGTGCCTCATCAATGATAATGAGATCGTAGTCCAGTTTGTTGATAATGTCCCGATGAGGATTTCGTTTCGCTGTATCAATTGAAGAAACAACGACATCGCACTGTTCCCAGACATAGCTTTTCCTTTGGGTAACGGCCGGGATAAAAAATTTGCTATTTAGCTCAATCGCCCACTGGGTAACCAAAGATGCAGGAACGAGTATTAATACCTTTTTTACTAAACCGCGAATCATGTATTCTTTTAAAATCAGCCCAGCTTCAATTGTCTTTCCAAGCCCCACTTCATCAGCTAGAATAGCTTTACCATTCATGTTTTCAATCACCTGTTTCGCTGTTTCAAGCTGATGTGGAAGAGGTGTTAAATTAGGAAGATGATTTGGAGCTTGTAAGCCTTCAAACTCCGGGATGACCAAATGTTTTTCAACATCGATTGCTAATTTAAAAAGCTCCCAGTTCCCCCACGGACCATCGTTGTCAATTCTATGTAAAAAATCATCCTGCCACGAGGAATCAAATTCAATTTCAACCGACATTATTACAGCTCCTTTTCATACATTGTAATATCATCTGTTTGCCAATTATTAAGACCGTCTGCTGCCTATCGTTTTCTTATAAAATGATTGCTCAATGTTGTAGTTTAATGGTAGGATGATAATAGCTTAGAATGTTTTAAATATTTTAATAAAGTAATTTATTTTTTTAAGTATAATTAGTATTACCAAATTGAAAAATATTATAATGCGAATGATAGCAAGGGGAGAGACTACGAAGAGTAGCGCCGAAGGAGCAAGCAGAAAATGTGAATCTCTCAGGCAAAAGAACTCTTGTTTGACGCAGCTCTGGAGAGCGCTGCTAGTGTTTGTTGCAGCCACCAAAGGGGAAAACCGCTTAAGGGTAAACTTTCAGGTGCAAGGACAGAGACCTACTTAATTTATTAAGGAGGTTTTCTGTCCTTTTTTATGTTTTAAAAAAAGTCGAATTGTTTCACAAAAGTTTAGGGAAATAACTTTTATAGAATTGTTGAACCTATAAAAATGTGGATCAAATGAGGGGGATTAAGGGATGACTGAATTAAAACGTACTCCACTTTTTGCAGTGTATAAAGAACACGGCGGGAAAACCATCGATTTTGGCGGGTGGGAGCTGCCTGTCCAATTTTCCAGCATAAAGGAAGAGCATGAAGCGGTCCGTACAAAAGCAGGTCTGTTTGATGTCTCCCATATGGGGGAAGTGGAAGTAAAAGGGAAAGACAGTTTACAATTTTTACAAAAAATGATGACCAATGATATTTCAAAAATTAAAAATGGCGGTGCTCAATACACGGCAATGTGTTATGAAAACGGCGGAACGGTGGATGATCTGCTCGTATATAAAATCGAGGACCATCATTATTTACTAGTTGTTAATGCTTCCAATATAGAAAAGGACTATAAATGGCTTCTGGATCACGTTGAGGGGGATGTTTTCCTTGATAACTTGTCTGAAAAGACAGCCCAGCTTGCGCTTCAAGGTCCGCTTGCAGAAAAGGTCCTGCAAAAGCTTGCAGGAGATACAGACTTAAGTCAAATTGGCTTTTTCAAATTTATGCAAGAAGTAATTCTAAACGGTAAGAAGGTACTAGTATCAAGAACAGGATATACCGGTGAAGACGGTTTTGAGGTTTACTGTGATGCAGCCGATGCGGTTGACCTTTGGAAGGCCATTTTAGAGGCAGGAACAGAGGAGGGTATTCTTCCATGCGGATTAGGTGCACGTGATACCCTTCGTTTTGAATCTGTGCTGGCACTTTATGGGCAAGAGCTTTCGCCTGAGATCTCTCCCCTTGAAGCAGGAATCTCCTTTGCCGTGAAGTTAAATAAGGAAGCTGACTTCATTGGGAAGGAAGCATTACGAAAACAGAAGGAAAATGTCTTACCAAGGAAATTAGTAGGAATCGAAATGATTGACCGTGGTATCCCTCGACATGGATATTCTGTTTATAAAGGAGAAGAGCTTATCGGAGAAGTGACAACCGGTACACAGTCGCCTTCTTTAAAGCGAAATATTGGTCTTGCTCTTATTAAGACCGAATTTGCCGCACTAGAAACAGAGGTAGAAGTGGAAATTCGTGGTAAACGGTTAAAAGCTAATGTAGTTCCAACACCTTTTTATAAAAGAGAAAAGAACTAACGAAGGGAGTTAGATTTATGAAACATCGCTATTTACCCATGACTGAACAAGATAGGACGGCTATGCTCGAAACCATTGGTGTTTCTTCCATAGATGAGCTGTTTAGCGATATCCCCGAAAAAGTAAGATTCAATGGCGAGTACAAGATTAAAGAGGCTAAGTCTGAGACTTCACTTATGAAGGAACTGTTTAAGTTAGCTGACAAAAATGCTGACCTCAAACGAAATGTATCTTTTCTAGGTGCAGGTGTTTATGACCATTATATGCCTGTTATCGTGGACCATGTTATTTCTCGTTCTGAATTTTATACGGCTTATACACCTTATCAGCCGGAAATATCCCAAGGTGAACTTCAAGCAATCTTTGAATTTCAAACGATGATTTGTGAATTAACCGGTATGGATGTTGCCAATTCCTCCATGTATGACGGAGGCACCGCCCTTGCAGAAGCGGCGATGCTAAGTGCAGGACATACAAAACGGAAAAAGATTGTAGTTTCGAGCGCTGTTCATCCTGAGTATCGGGAGGTCCTTAAAACATATGCAAAAGGACAGAATCTTGAGGTAATTGAAGCTCCTATCAAAGAAGGTGTAACAGATGCTGAAGCCCTAAAGAGCTTAGTCAACGAGGACGTTGCGGCTGTAATCGTTCAATATCCAAACTTCTTTGGCCGAATTGAGCCTTTAAAAGAAGTTGAGGAAATTATTCATACGTATAAAGGCCTGTTTGTTGTTAACAGCAATCCGTTATCTTTAGGTGTATTAACTCCTCCTGGTAAGTTCGGTGCTGATATCGTTATTGGCGACGCCCAGCCATTTGGTATCCCAGCAGCATTCGGGGGCCCGCACTGCGGATATTTTGCGGTTACCAACAAATTAATGCGTAAGGTCCCGGGGCGACTAGTTGGTCAGACTGTTGATGACCAAGGACGCCGTGGTTTTGTGTTAACACTCCAAGCCCGTGAACAGCATATTCGCCGTGAAAAGGCAACTTCCAATATCTGTTCAAACCAAGCACTTAATGCCCTTGCTGCATCAGTTGCCATGACTGCTTTAGGTAAAAAAGGTGTCCATGAGATGGCAGCAGCCAATTTACAGAAAGCACATTATGCTAAAACTGCTTTTAAAGCAGCTGGCATCGAAGTTGTATTTGATGGGTTCTCTTTTAATGAATTTGTTGTTAAATTAAATAAACCTATTAAAGAAATCAATCAAACTTTGTTTCTAAAAGGAATCATCGGCGGTTACGATTTAGGACGCGATTATTCAGAGCTATCTAATCATATGTTGATTGCGGTAACTGAACAAAGAACAAAGGATGAGATTGATACTTTTGTGAAAGAATTGGGGGATTTGCATGCATAACCAAGACCAAGCACTGATTTTTGAACGTAGCACTCCCGGCCGAATCGGTTATAGCCTACCGGAAATGGATGTACCAGAATTAGATGTCAGCACTCTCCTGCCAGAGGGGTACCTGCGTGAAGTAGAGCCAGTACTCCCAGAGGTTTCCGAACTTGATATCATGCGGCACTATACAGCACTTTCAAAAAGAAACCATGGCCTGGATTCGGGATTTTATCCACTTGGCTCATGTACAATGAAATATAATCCAAAAATCAATGAAAATGTGGCCAGGTTCAATGGTTTTGCTCATGTTCATCCACTACAGGATGAAAGCTCTGTTCAAGGGGCGCTCGCGCTTTTATATGACCTTCAGCAGCATTTAATTGAAATTACCGGTATGGACGAAGTCACCTTACAATCTGCGGCAGGGGCACATGGTGAATGGACAGGATTAATGCTCATCCGTTCTTACCATGAAGCAAATGGTGACAATAAAAGGACCAAAGTAATCGTTCCGGATTCTGCTCATGGTACTAATCCTGCTTCAGCAACGATAGCTGGTTTTGAAACCATTACGGTTAAATCGACTAATCAAGGCCTTGTCGACCTGGATGATTTAAGACGTGTTGTAGGTGATGACACAGCTGCATTGATGTTAACTAATCCAAATACGCTTGGCTTATTTGAAGAGCAAATCCTTGAAATGGCTGACATTGTTCATAATGCAGGCGGCAAGCTGTATTATGACGGTGCCAATCTAAACGCGGTTCTCTCGAAGGCTAGACCTGGTGATATGGGTTTTGACGTTGTCCACTTAAATCTTCATAAAACTTTTACAGGTCCTCACGGCGGAGGCGGTCCTGGTTCCGGTCCTGTTGGGGTGAAAGCAGATTTAATTCCGTTTTTGCCAAAACCTATTATTACCAAGCGCGGAGATGAATATATTTTAGACTATGATCGTCCGCAATCAATTGGACGTGTAAAGCCGTTCTACGGAAATTTCGGCATCAACGTTAGGGCTTATACGTATATTCGTTCCATGGGACCTGATGGCCTAAAAGCGGTAACGGAGTATGCGGTCCTAAATGCCAACTATATGATGAGAAGACTGGCGGAGTATTATGATTTGCCTTTCGATAAACATTGTAAACATGAGTTTGTGCTAAGCGGTAAACGTCAGAAAAAATTAGGGGTACGGACGCTTGATATAGCCAAACGTCTGCTTGATTTTGGCTATCATCCACCAACCATTTATTTCCCGTTAAATGTCGAGGAATGTATTATGATTGAGCCGACAGAAACAGAATCAAAAGAAACGCTTGATTCCTTCATCGATAAGATGATTCAAATTGCCAAAGAGGCGGAAGAAAATCCTGAAATCGTTCAGGAGGCACCACACACAACCGTTGTGGGGCGAATGGATGAAACTTTAGCAGCTCGTAAACCTGTATTAAAATATCAAAAGGCTTAATAATGTAAGGTCAGATCCATCGAATCTGGCCTTACCTTTTTTAAAAATAAATAGGGTTCCGGAAGTAGATCCGGAACCCTTAGCCGATTATTTCTTTGTTTTTACTTTACCAGTCCATTTTTTAAATCCGCCTTCAAGCTGGGTTAAGTCCCTATAACCTCTACGGTGTAGAAATTGTGCTGCACGTGCACTGCGCATGCCGCTTTGGCAATACAAATATACAGGCATATCTTGGCGGATTTCCTTCATGCGCATTTTCATTTGAGACATTGGGATATTGCGTGCTCCTAAAATATGGCCGCCCTCGAACTCGTTCGGTTCACGAACATCTATTAGTTGTGCCTTTCGATATCCTGCACGGAATTCTTCTTCTGATACCGTTTTAACTATCCTCTTTTGATAAAAGTAGGTAAAAACGGAGTAGATAATAACGGCTAAAACAATAATCAATAAAGTATAAAGTGAATTCAACTTCTATTGCTCCTTTCAAGCTTTACTGCACTAGTATTTATTATATAAGTCATTCCATTAAAGATAAAGATGAAAAGGAAAAACTTTTTTACGGTGCCTAATAAAATTATACCAGAAACATCTCATTTTGAATTCCAATCAGATTTTGGTAGACTAAAATGTGTAATAATTATAGTTAAATGAGGTTTTAATATGAAAAAAGAAACTTGGCGATTTATCGATTCTGGTAATGGTTCACCATCTTTTAATATGGCTTTGGATGAAGCTTTACTTGATTGGCATAGTGAAGGTGAATTTCCTCCAGTTATTCGATTTTATGGGTGGAATCCGCCCACTTTGTCTGTAGGTTATTTCCAAAAGGTGGAGAAAGAAATTGATATGGATGCCGTTAAAGAGCATCAATTAGGGTTTGTTAGAAGACCAACAGGCGGCCGCGGTGTTCTCCATGAGCATGAACTTACATATAGTGTCATTGTTTCGGAAGATCATCCAGAGATGCCTAAAACGGTTACAGAGGCCTATCGTGTTATTTCTGAAGGAATTTTAAAAGGTTTCCACCATTTAGGACTTGAGGCTTATTTTGCGGTTCCAAAGACAGCGGAAGAAAGAGATGCATTAAAAAATCCCCGCTCAGCTGTCTGTTTTGATGCCCCGAGCTGGTATGAATTAGTTGTCGAAGGCAGGAAGGTGGCAGGAAGTGCACAAACTAGACAAAAGGGTGTGATCCTCCAACACGGTTCTATTCTTCTGGATTTGGATGAGGACAAGCTATTCAGTTTATTTAAATATCCTAATGATCGAGTGAAGGAACGGATGAAGAAGGCATTTAAGGATAAGGCGGTTGCTATTAACGCAATAAGTCCCCGCAGAATAACACTTGATGAAGCCAAAGAGGCTTTTTATAAAGGGTTTGCTGAAGGGTTAAATATTGAACTGGAACCATACCAATTAACAGATGAAGAGCTTGCTTATGTGGAGAAGATTGCAAAAGAGCGTTACGAAAGTGATGAATGGAATTTTAAAAGATGAGCTAAGGAGCGGCGCATGCCGCTTTTTCTTTTTGGCTATTACTTTTAAAAAAAAAGAGGCAAGCCTCGAAATTTGTTAAAATATCTTGTTATTTGCCGAAATTCGGCTAATATCTTTTGTTTACTTCTAATTCTAGTTTTTTTTGCGTTTGACAAAATGAATGTTATTTGCTGGTCATACAATATATAGTAGTGTCGAAAATATTTTCGGTACTATATGTTGATTTATAATGTGTAACTATGGTAACTTAAATTTATTAAGTCAACTAGATATAGCGATCCTACTAGAATCTAGCATAATATAGAGATTTATATAAAGGAGTTGTTCTCATGTCTGTAGTTTTTAGACAAAAAATGAATATTGATTTTGAAAGGTTGAATGAGGATATCCGCCTATTCCCCCAAGTACATCCGGTTACCCCAGATATGAAAATAACTCATAAAGGTGTTTCAAGATTGGTTATGCTTGATCGTTACACCTTTAAAGACACAGCAAAAATTACTCTAACAGCTGGCGACTTTGTAGTTTTAACCATTAAAGAGGATCCAAAATTTCCGGCACGTGGTCTAGGTACGATTTTGGAGATTGATTGGGAAAAGAAAAAAGCGAAAGTTTTGGTTGAAGAGGAATTTAGGGGAGTGCTTGATGATCCTGAAGAAGCATCAACAGGAACCATCATCAGGTCTCTTGATGTGATTGAGAAGCCATTAGAACTCTTCTATGAGCAGATTGCGAAGCGAAATGCTACTGGTCTTGCTGCGGTAGAAGAAACGGAAGAGAAACGCTTAGAATGGACAGAGAAGTTTTATCAAGAGTTGGTAAACCTGAACTTTATTCCTGCGGGCCGGGTTCTTTATGGTGCAGGGGCCAATACGGATGTTACGTATTTCAATTGTTATGTCATGCCGTTTGTACCGGATTCACGTGAAGGAATCTCAGACCACCGTAAGCAGGTCATGGAAATCATGAGCCGAGGCGGCGGTGTTGGAACAAATGGTTCAACGTTAAGACCGCGCAATACATTAGCAAGAGGCGTAAACGGTAAATCATCTGGTTCAGTATCATGGTTGGATGATATTGCTAAATTGACTCATCTTGTTGAACAAGGTGGATCCCGTTAACTAACACCATCGGCGGGATTAAAATCTCGTGAATTGCTGGAACACCCTTAGAGCTTTATCAACCACAACGTGACTGGCAACGGTGAGCGTGATGGTTTGAAAATGATAAGGATTGGGCAATCAGCAGCGAAGCGTCTCTGGAAACGGAGACGAACGTTCAACGACTATTGAAACTCCCTAATTCTTACCTAATACCTAAATAAAAAAGGCGTGATTGAAAATGGATGAAATGGGAGGAGTAAACCATAACATACGGAGACGTTCTTATGGGGCACGAGACAAGGAAGAACTAATTGAACAAATTGTATATCTCCATAATAAAGGTTTTAGCCAAGTAGATATTGCCATCCAGTTGAAATTAAATCGTGGAACTATCAAACGTTGGAATGATGAGCTAAGATTTATTAAACCACATAATGAACGCGGTGAAATTCCGAAAGAAAAATAAAGAGAATGAACAAAATAAATATTCTTTAACAATAAATTCAACTAAGATGTGTAACGATTTAATAAAACTTGGAATCGACCCCCGAAAAACTGGTAAAGAAAAATGGTTATCTTTTAATTGTGATACTCTAGATTGGGCTTTTTTAAGAGGTTTTTTTGATGCGGATGGTCATATTAGAGTATATATGAGAAATGGTTACCTAAAAGCCAGGATGGGATTTACGGGCAATGTTGAAATGCTAAAATCAATCTTGTTTTATCTAAAATCAAGAGGGTTCGCAAAAAATGTTAATTCTATCACTGAGAAACAAGGATGTTCAGATTTATACATTAGCAGCATTTGTGATATCCGATTGATTTACGAAGAAATGTATAAACATGGAGATATAAAGTTAAAACGAAAATTAGAAAAGTTTTCTTCCTTGATGATATAGTCTGATCTCATTTGAAAGGATGAGAGCTAGGCAGAAATGACCTGGCCACTCAACAGGTTTGAGTGTAACAAAAAGCGTGGAGCACAAATGATAATGTTGGCGGATTAATTAAAGATGCACTAGTCCGCGTCATTCAGAGATGAATGACTAGAAAATCGGGTGAATTGCGGGGAAATCCTTAGAGACTTGCAAGCTACAACGTGACTGGAAACGGTGGACGTGAAAGCTTTAAAAATTGCAAGTATTGGACAATCCGCAGCCAAGCGTCATTGGGCATAGTTAATGGCGAAGGTTCAACGACTAGAGAGTGAGTCCCAACAATAAACTCTCATTAAGCGCCCGGCCCCTAACAGTGAATACTGAGGGTGATGATATAGTCTAGACCGTCTGCAGACAAGCAGAGAAAATATCCTGAAAGGGACGGTATGAGCGTGGCATCCAGACATTATTGAATTTATTATTTCAAAAATGCAGAATCCGAGAATCCTACGATTCTTAATTGAAAATACAAACGATGAAACCATTAAAAAACACGCAAAGGATAAACTTAAGTTTACACCTTTAACTCCTCAAGAAACTGCGATGTACCAAGGGATTGTAAATTATAAAACAATTCCTGGATTTGGTGGTTTTGATGAACATAGCATTGCTCATGCTGAGGAAAAGCTTCTAACTGGTGGAAATTACACTGTTCATAATTCTGAGTTCCTAACCGGTGCAAATATTTCCGTATGTTTAACAAAGGAATTTATGGAAGCTGTAGAAAACGATGGTGAATATGAACTCCGATTCCCATATGTTGAACACTACAATCATGAAGAAATGAACATTTATAATGAAGAATGGCACAAAGTCGGTGACGTGCGTGAGTGGGAAAAACTTGGATACAAAGTTCGTGTCTATAAAAAAATTAAGGCAAAAGAACTTTGGAATTTAATTAACATCTGCGCTACCTACTCTGCAGAACCAGGTATATTCTTCATTGATAATGCCAACGACATGACAAATGCTAAAGCATATGGACAACAAGTTGTCGCAACTAATCCATGTGGAGAACAACCACTTGCACCATTTTCCGTATGTAACCTTGCAGCAGTAAACCTTGCTGAAATGGCAGATAAGGAATCTAAAACAGTTGATTTTGAAAAACTAAAACAAACTGTAGCGGTCGGTGTACGTATGCAGGATAACGTTATTAACGCTACCCCATACTTCTTAGAAGAAAACAAAAAACAAGCTCTTGGTGAGCGCCGTGTAGGCCTTGGAGTCATGGGATTACATGATCTGTTAATCTACTGTGAAACGGAGTATGGTTCACCAGAAGGTAATAAGCTAGTTGATAAAGTATTCGAAGCGATTGCAACAACTGCTTACAGAACATCTGTTGAATTAGCAACAGAGAAGGGCAGCTTCCCATTCTTAACAGGTGAAACACCTGATGAAACAAACCGTTTAAGACAGGCATTCATTAACACTGGTTTTATGAAAAAAATGCCTGAAGATGTTCGCGAATCTATACTCGAAAAAGGAATCAGAAATTCACATTTGCTAACAGTGGCTCCAACTGGATCTACTGGGACCATGGTCGGAGTTTCGACAGGATTAGAGCCTTATTTCTCATTCTCTTACTTCCGCAGTGGACGTCTTGGCAAATTTATTGAAGTTAAAGCCGATATCGTTCAAGAATATCTAGATCAGCACCCTGAAGCAGACGCTAACAACCTGCCAAACTGGTTCGTTGCGGCCATGGAGCTTGCACCAGAGGCCCATGCAGATGTACAATGTGTCATCCAGCGTTGGATTGACAGCTCCATCAGTAAAACCGTTAACGCACCAAAAGGATACAGCGTAGAACAAGTAGAAAAAGTATACGAGCGTCTATATCGCGGCGGTGCGAAAGGCGGTACAGTATATGTTGACGGTTCACGTGATTCACAAGTATTAACGCTTAAAGCAGAAGAAAATACAAATGAACAATTATCTATGTTTGATGAAAAACCACATCAACACGTGGTTCTTGTAGACACAATCAGTGACCTTCGCTCAACAGACGTAACCATCGGTTCTGAGGTCGGTAATACATGCCCAGTCTGCCGCAAAGGAAAAGTTAAAGAAATTGGCGGCTGCAACACATGTACAAACTGTAATGCACAATTAAAGTGTGGTTTATAATAACTTTTTAGAGGATGGAATTAGCTTCCATTCTCTTTTTTTATTCAGAAATTATTTCAAAATAACTTTGTAACCATATTGTAATATAGCTGTGACGTGCCTGTTATCCTTTCCTAGTATAGTAAAGGTATCAAATCACCCAAGGGGGAATAACAAAATGATAAAGAAAATAATTGCAGCATTTGTAATCACAGCTACAATAACTACGTCTTTATTTGCAACCTCGGGTGATAAAGCAGAAGCGGCATATTATCATACAAAAGCAATTTCAGTAGCGAAAGCAAACCTTGGTGTTCCATATAGATGGGGCGGAATAACTCCTATAGGTTTTGACTGTTCTGGACTTGTAAAATATTCTTTTGGTAAGGCTGGAGTACCATTGCCACGCACCGCAGCGGACATGTTCTATACAAAAGGATATCGCGTAAGTTCACCACAGGTTGGAGATTTAATGTTCTTTGCCCCTACTAAGGCAAGCAGACCAACACACGTAGCGATTTATATTGGTTCAGGTAAAATGATTATGGCCTCTTCATCTAAGGGTGTCATTATCACCTATACAAGCAACACATATTGGAAACCAAAATATATTGGTGCAAAACGTATCTAAGTATAAATGAAGGAAGAGTATCGGTAATCCGATGCTCTTTTTTTGCGCTTTATAGATGGAAAAACTTCTCTCCATTATTATTTATTATCTTCCCTCACACAACTCATACTACTAAAAAACAAACAGAAAAGAGGGAGTTAGTTATGGACCCTTTTATGCCACAGCTTGTCTATATCGAGCCCAAAGCATTAGAATACCCCCTTGGCAGGGAGCTAAAAGAAAAGTTCACCAAATTAGGTCTCGAGATTCGCGAAACCACTTCACATAATCAAGTTAGAGGAATACCCGGTGATAACGAACTGCAGCAATACCGCAATGCCAAATCAACTTTGGTTGTAGGAATCAGGAGAACTTTAAAATTCGAAACGTCTAAACCATCTGCTGAGTATGCTATTCCGCTCGCAACCGGATGTATGGGCCACTGCCATTATTGTTACTTGCAGACAACCCTTGGAAGTAAGCCCTACATCAGGACTTATGTTAATTTAGATGAAATCTTTGAGCAGGCACAGAAATATATGGATGAACGTAAACCCGAAATTACACGCTTTGAAGCGGCCTGTACATCCGACATTGTCGGATTAGATCATCTAACCCATTCTTTAAAGAAAGCAATTGAATTCTTTGGACAATCCGAATACGGTCAGCTTCGTTTTGTGACAAAATTTCATCACGTCGACCATCTTCTCGATGCTAAGCATAATGGAAAAACAAGATTCAGGTTTAGCGTTAACTCTCGTTACGTGATTAAGAACTTTGAGCCCGGAACCTCTTCCTTTGAAGAACGATTAAAAGCTGCCCGTAAAGTCGCTAATGCCGGATATCCATTGGGTTTTATCGTTGCGCCTATCTACATGCATGACGAATGGAAGGAAGGATATCGAGAATTATTTGAGCGGCTAAGCGAGGAACTTACAGGTGTAGACATCCCAGATCTTACTTTTGAATTAATTCAGCATCGTTTTACGAAACCAGCAAAAAATGTTATTGCCAAACGTTACCCAAAAACAAAGCTTGAAATGAATGAAGAAAAAAGAAAGTATAAATGGGGAAGGTACGGTATTGGTAAATATGTCTACCCAACCGAAGAGGCAAAGGACCTTGAAAGTACCATCCGAGAATATGTCCAGGAATTTTTCCCTAAGTCGCGAGTCCAATATTTTACTTAAATTTTTTACTTGTCCGCCGTACTATATTCGAATCATGCTGACTAAAGATGTAACAAGTTCATCTTTAGGAGTGGCTGCCCATGAATATAGACGGCGTTTTTTCTGGAGGGGGAATTAAAGGGTTCGCCCTCATAGGAGCCTATGAGGAACTCGAAAGCAGAGGATTTAAGTTTGTTAGGGTCGCGGGAACAAGTGCAGGTTCAATTATTGCCGCGTTAGTGGTGGCAGGTTATACAAGTAAAGAAATATATGAATTGGTGGATGAATTTGATCTGCCTAAATTACTTGATTCCCGAAAAAGCATAATTCCTTTTTCAATCGCTAAATGGCTGCTCGTTTATTGGAAATTAGGCCTATATAAAGGAAATGAACTTGAAAGATGGTTGAAGGAGAAACTCGAAGCAAAAGGGTTGAGGACATTTTCAGATCTCCCTCCGGATACACTAAGATTAATTGCTTCGGATCTTTCGAACGGACAAATGGTGGTATTGCCCGATGACTTAGAAAAGTTCGGAATAAACCCTGGTTCTTTTTCAATTGCAAAGGCCATCAGAATGAGCTGCAGTATTCCGTATTTTTTTGAACCAGTTAAATTGCGGTCAATAGATGGAGTGAATGTTATAGTGGATGGGGGAGTGTTAAGTAATTTTCCTATGTGGCTCTTTGATAAAGAAAATGTAAAAAAGGTCAGGCCTGTTCTGGGCATAAAGTTAAATCCAAGCGAATATGAACATGAAAAACATCAAATCAAAAACGGTATTCAATTATTCGGGGCCTTATTTGAAACGATGAAAGACGCTCATGATCAAAGATATATTTCTAAAAAGCATGTCGAAAATATTATATTTATTAAAGCAGAGGGTGTTTCTTTAACCGAATTTAACCTTACAAATGAAAAGAAACAAAAGTTATTTGAGATCGGCAGGGAACATGCAAAGAAGTTTTTGAACCGATGGAGTTATTAAAGGTGTGTTATATAGCTTGCTTCAGCGCCTAGGAAAAAATGAACTACTTTTTTCCCTGTTCAAGGAGCTGAAACTTTTCTAATAAAAAATCGAGTGTCTAAAAAGACGCTCGATTTTTCTTTTTACCCTTTTTGCCGTCGATAACGGTCAAATGAGCAGGTGATTTCTTTTTTGTCTTGGTGCTTTTCTTTAATGAAGTTAAAGTCCCCAGAGAGGAGGTCTTAGCAGTAGAATCTCCACTCTTTTGCTGTAATCGTTTTTTTGATTTTTTAGCTGCCTTAAGAAATGCCCGCTGCTCTTTTTTCTGAGGGCTCGAATTTGAAAACCTTCGAAAAAGGAAATAAATGACTAAACCGATCAATGCGACGACAGCTATTCCCTGAATGAAACCGGCAGGATTTGCTGTAAATGAACTGACAAGTCCTAGTAATGCAAGAATAATAAGTACCCCAACAATAATCGTTGATGTCCGATTTTTCAAGAAAGCCACCTCCCTAAGAGCATCTTAAGCATTTTTTTATTCTTTTAAACACATAGGTATAAAGATTTAGACAATTTCTTCATTTTTTGAATCAAACTCTGTTTCTTGCTCTCTCTTTAATAATTCTTGGAAAGAGAGAATGGCGACTTCTACTTGGTCATTACTTGGTTCTTTTGTCGTTAACAATTGAAGCCAAAGTCCAGGCAGACCCAGATACTTTAATACTGGAATATCTCTCAATTTGTTGGTTACCTGTAGGACCTCAAAGGCAATCCCTAACACCACAGGTATTAAAAGAATACGGTCAACAACCCTCAACCAAAGCGGTGTTGTTGGAACAAGTAAATACACAAAAACGCCGACAATGACCGTAAATAAAATGAAACTGCTGCCACAGCGATAGTGCAGCCGAGATTGGGCCTGCACATTTTCAACTGTTAATTCTACCCCCGCTTCAAAGGTGTTTATTACTTTATGCTCAGCACCATGATATTGAAACACTCTTTTTATAAGAGGAGTTAGTGAAACAAAATATATATATGATAGGAGCAGTAAGAGCTTAAAGAAGCCTTCAACAAGTACTTGAGCAAAATCTGATGGGAAAATTGGTTTCGTCAGGACAGCTAAAAAAACTGGAATTAATGTAAAAGCAAATTTCCCAAATAAAAACGAAATGACTCCTATAACGGCTACCCCTAAATACATCGTTAATTTTGAAACTTCTTTTTCTTTAATTGTATCATCATCTTCAGGATCAACATCATATCTTTCAGTGGAAAAGTTCAAATGTTTTGAGCCATTCGCACTAGCTTCAATGATTGAAATGATACCACGAAGAAACGGAATCCTTTTTAAAATAGATAAAGAAGGATTGGTTTTCCGTGGCAAGTGAAAGTATTCTACAGAACGATCTTTCCTGCGGATAGCGGTAACGTAATGATGTTTCCCGCCAAACATTACACCTTCAACGACTGCTTGGCCGCCATATACCGGTTTTTGAGAATTAGACATGGGTTTAAACACCAACCTATTAACTTAGTTGCACAATAGCAGAAATGATAAATCTGTATGTACTTAATTTTATTCTACTAGAAAAGTGAAAAAACCTCTAGGATGACATAATATTTCCATATAAAAACAGAAAAAAATTTTTTCTATGTAAGGATTGATTTTCTAAGGGCATAATAATGTTGAAATTAGTAAGAATTACATAAAAAAGCAAGGTTAAAGCAAGAATGGAGGTAGTCATAATGTCAAATGAAAAGCATATGGATCATTATCCAAAACCAATGTCTTTTTTAATGATGGTTTTTTGGACTGGTTTGTTTGGAGGATTTTTTTGGGGTGTCATTGGGTACGTTGCTTATTTTTTAAATTTTACAGAAGTTAGCCCCAATGTCATACTGGAACCATGGGCATTGGGTGATTGGAAGTACGGCTGGCTTGGTAAAGTAATCTCGTTGATATTTTTGGTGATTGTTTCAATTATATCTGCTTTCATTTATTATGTTGTCCTAAGAAAACTAAAGGGCATATGGTTTGGGATTGGATTTGGCATTGTTTTATTTTTATTGGTATTTTTTGTTCTTAATCCCATTTTCCCAGGAATTAAACCATTTACAGAGTTAGGAAGGGACACCATTATAACTTCTATTTGTTTATATATGTTATATGGAACTTTTATCGGATATTCCATTAATTATGAATATGAAATTACTAAAGTGCAAGACAAAGAGGCTTCAACCTAAGTTCTAATTAGTCGAATAATTAAAGGTTATGATAAAATATTTTTATCTGTAACCATTATTAGGGAGAGTGGAGATACAATGGAAAAATTAGAGAAGTTACGATCAGCTTTTTCTGCAAATGGCATTGATGGAATGTTGATTACCAGCCCTTACAATCGCCGCTACATATCCAATTTTACAGGGACAGCAGGTGTAGTTTTAATCAGCGAAGACAAAGCTCAGTTCATTACAGACTTCCGCTATATTGAACAAGCATCTGAACAATGCCAAGGATTTGAGATTATCAAATATTCTGGTTCTGTTTCGGAAGAAGTTGCTCAGCAAGTTAAAAATTTAGGCATTAAAAAGCTTGGTTTTGAAGAAGATTTCCTAACATATTCTTCCTATAAAGTATATGACAAAGAAATAGAATCTGACCTAGTCCCAATTTCCGGTGTAATTGAAAAGTTACGCTTGATTAAGACAGACGCAGAGATTAAGATATTAAAGGTAGCAGCAGATATCGCTGATGCTGCATTTAAACATATTTTGGATTTTATCAGCCCAGGTAAAACCGAATTAGAAGTATCAAATGAGCTTGAGTTTTTTATGAGAAAGGCTGGTGCTGCTTCCTCATCCTTTGATACCATCGTTGCGTCTGGTCATCGTTCCGCCCTGCCACACGGTGTTGCAAGCGATAAAGTAATTGAAGCAGGGGATATTGTAACAATGGACTATGGCTGCTATTATAATGGCTATGTTTCCGACATAACCCGGACAGTTGCCGTTGGTGAACCAGATCCCAAGCTGAAGGAAATTTACCAAATTGTCCTAGAAGCACAGCTGCGTGGGATGGCTGGATTTAAACCTGGTATTACAGGAAAAGAAGCAGATGCAATTACAAGAGACTACATAACAGAAATGGGCTATGGTGAATACTTTGGTCACTCAACTGGCCACGGGATTGGACTTGAAATTCATGAAGGCCCTGGTTTATCAATGAGGTCTGATATCATTTTAGAGTCTGGCATGGTGGTAACTTGTGAACCGGGTATCTACATCCCAGGTCTTGGCGGCGTTCGGATTGAAGACGATACATTAATTACGGACACTCATAATGAAGCTCTAACCCACTCTACAAAGGATTTAATTATATTGTAAGATTTTAGGAGGATTTACACATGATATCTGTTAACGATTTTAAAACGGGATTAACCATTGAGGTCGATGGCGGCCTATGGCGCGTTCTAGACTTTCAACACGTAAAGCCAGGAAAAGGTGCTGCATTTGTTCGTTCAAAGCTTCGTAACTTGCGTAATGGAGCCATACAAGAAAAAACCTTCCGTGCAGGTGAAAAGGTAGAAAAAGCACAGATTGACAATCGTAAAATGCAATATCTTTATGCAAGCGGTGATTCTCACGTGTTCATGGATATGGAATCTTACGAACAAGTGGAACTTCCAGCAGCAAACATTGAATATGAATTAAAGTTCTTAAAAGAAAATATGGAAGTTCACATCATGATGTTCCAATATGAAACACTTGGTGTAGAATTGCCAAACACGGTTGAATTAGAAGTTACCGAAACAGAACCTGGCATTAAAGGGGATACAGCTTCTGGCGGTACAAAACCTGCTACACTTGAAACGGGTCTTATTGTTCAAGTGCCTTTCTTTATAAACCAAGGAGATAAGCTCATCATTAATACAACAGAAGCAAGTTATGTTTCTCGTGCATAAGCTATAATAAAGAAACCTTAGACCGGAAAACGGATCTAAGGTTTTTTTGTGACGCCTTCTTGTTTATTAATAAACTTATTAATTTTATAAAACTTAGGCTCTGTTAAACGATATTGTTGTTTTTTTAAACTCTGTTGATTGGAGCGGAAGGCGCTCGACTCCTGCGGGAGTACGGGGCAGGGGAGACCCCACAGGCGCTAATGCGCCGAGGAGGCTCCCCGGCACGCCCGCGGGTTCGCTGAGCGCCTGGAGCGGAAATCAACAGCCAAATTTAACAGAGCCAAAACTTAAAAACTTCACTAAATAGTAAGAATTAAGAGTAAGTTAGGAAACGTCTGTTTGATAAAATGAACTAGTATAAGAATATTAGGAAAGGGGTGAATCAATAGATGAAACGAATGACAACTTTCTTCTTCCTTTTCATTCTATTAGCCATTATAGCTGCAGGATGCAGCTCAAAGCTTGATGACCAAAGTTGGAAACTTGATAAAAAACATAATCCACTCCCTGATTTTGTATTAAATTCTTCTGAAAAAGTTCAAGAAACTTATATAATGGCTTCAACATATCCAGATGTGGTTGCTCAAGTACCATGTTATTGTGGTTGTGTGGCAGATGGACATAAGAGCAATTTAGATTGCTTTGTTAAGAGTGTTGGTGAAGATAATGCTGTACAACAATGGGATTCACATGGCATATCGTGAGATACTTGTGTTAATATTGCCCGGGAGGCAATAGAAATGCATCTAAACGGTAAAAGTCCTGATAAAATTTATCAATTGATAACTGAAAAGTATGAAGATCTTGGGGAACCAACCCCAACACCTCAGCCAAAGTAGGGGTAACCCATGAAAAAAATATTAATTGGATTTTATATTTTGGTGATAATAGGTATTGTTGTTTGCATCAGTAACAATAATATATTTGGTCACAAGAATTCACAGGCGATTGCAGCCGGTGAAAGGGTATACAATAAAAACTGTCTGGTTTGTCATGGTGATACTGGAAAAGGTGAAGGGATAAAAGCTGGAACCGCTTTAAATAATCAAAATTTCTTAAATTCTGTAACGGATAAGAATTTATATAATTATATAAAATATGGAAGAGTAGGAACTGGTATGCCAGCCTATGGACCTAGATTATCAGAGAAGGAATTAAAAAATATTGTAGCCTTTATCCGTAATTCGCAAACGGAAAATATTGATTTTAATGTCCCCAAAACCATTGCTGGGGATCCAGCCAATGGAAAAAAACTGTACACTTTATATTGTCAGAACTGTCATATGGAAGCAGGTAAAGGAATGCTGCGAATGGGAACAGCTCTTTCGCATCGTGACTATCTAGAGTATACAACTGATAAGCAAATTTGGATTAGTACAGCATATGGCCGTGAAGAGACAAGAATGGGTCCGTCTTTAAAGGGTCTTGACGGTGTCCGTCAATTAAAGAAACAGGATATTTCAGATATTGTTAGCTATATCCGTTCTTTGGAAGAAAAGAAATAGATTAAATAATAGATTTTTGTAAAAACCTGTTTCCTGTTATTTTAGGGTGCAGGTTTTTTTTACTAATAATACTATTTCGGAATCCGACAAATTACTCAAATAAATCAATGTAATTTTAAAAATGTGAACATTTTGTGGTGGTTTTTTGTCAAAAACTCAAACGTTTCCGCCCTTTAACAAAATGTTCAAGAGTCATTCGACTTTCAAGGTAGTAGAACGGATATATTTATTTCAAAGAGGACTATAGTGAAAATTGAGTGTTTAAGTGAGAGTGTTCGGAAGCCAAGGAGGATTATTATGCTAAAGAAAAAGTGGTTAGCAATGTTTGTTATTGCATCATTTTTAACTAGTTTTATAGGTACTAAAACTAGTGCTGCAACTGTATTTCAAGCAGAGAAATTTCCGTTTAAGGAAATGCAGGTACAAATGATGCCGGAGTTTGATTACCCAGAAGACTGGGGATCACGGGATGTTCCCTCATTATTAGTAGGCGAGTACGGAACCATTACAAATAAAAGTGGCCAAGACTATAATGGGAAAATCGAAATTCCTGTTCCTGCTATGGAAAAGGGATTTGAAGCCTATCTAGTTGCAGAGTTTCCAGAAGAAAATAAACCAGAGGTTCAACGTCCATATGATGTAGATAAGAAAAAGGGAATTGTTTCATGGAAGCCGGCAAAGGCAATTAAGAATAACGAAACCTATCAATTTGTAATTGAATACTACACTAAAACTATAGAAGTAAAGGACCAAAAAAACTTTACATATCAGCTGATAAATAACGCTGGAATTGACCAATTAGATGTCATTTTTTACGCTCCAATGGATGCGAAAAATATAAAGCTAGAACCAAAAACAGTTAACAACACGAAGAGTGAGTATGGCGAAGAATTGTATTACTACCAATACAAGAATGTAAAGGCAAAAGAAAATCTTAACTTTTCCTTTTCGTACAAAAAGGATGGAACTGAATCAACAATGGAGGCCATTAATAAACAGCAGCCGCCAAATGATGAAAACCATAGTGGTGTAACGGCAACTGACCAAGTAAAAAAGGGAACATCAAGCAGCAGCACAGATAAGCCGCTTATTGGTATTGGCGGAGCATCGGTCATTGGACTAGCTTTAATCATCGCAGGCATCTTCGTTTATTTAGGATTAAAAGGTAATGTTCAATCAGGACGGCGTTCGCCAGCAAAAGGGGCTAAACATAAACAGCAGGCCTCAAAGCATCCAGCTGGGAAAAAAGATCAAAAAACAATTAATGCCGAAGAAAAGAAGGAACTTCGTAAAAAGCTGTTAACTGGCAAAATTGATCAAGAAATGTACGAGGAAGAAATGAAAAAATTAATCTAATGGGGTGAGTTGAATGAAAAAAAATACGCTAGTGATGTTAGGCGGCTTTATTATTGCCGGTGCAATAGTATTCTTGTTGATGGCTGCGACTCCAGGTTCTAGTGGTGTGGAGCTGACCATGAAAGAACTTTTGGCCACCCAGAACCAGCATAAAGACGATTTTGTAACCGTTGAAGGATTATTAATGGAAGATACGATTAAATGGAATCCGGACAAAATTCAACTGAAATTTGACGTAAAAGATAATCACGGCAGCGTCATGCATGTTATCTATCACGGTACAAAACCAGACAACTTCTCTGAAGGGGTAATTACCATCCTTCAAGGGGCCCCAACTAAAAAGAATACGTTTGAAGCAGAATCGGTCAAAACTAGATGTCCTTCTAAATATGAAGGAAAAGATATGAAAAACTATGATCCAGAAAAACATAAACAACTGCTAGATCAACCAGTAAAAGAAAAATAATAGTCAACGTAAGAAGGTGACGAAATGTATTTATTTGCCAACGCAACGATTTATATAGGTTTAGCCATTGCCGTCTATTCGCTCCTCATTATAACCTTAGGGATTAGCACAAAAAATCAAAAACTCGTGAACAGTGGAAAAGGCGGGATGATCGCATTATTTGTTTGTGCAGCAATGGCAATGCTTTCATTGTTCTACCTTTTAGCAACTTCTCAATTTCAATATGAATACGTTACCGATTACACCAGCAGTGAACTGCCAATTATTTATAAACTTACTGCTTTATGGGCTGGTAATGCAGGATCATTGTTATTATGGACATTTTTCTTAACTCTTTACATGCTCATGATTGCGTATTCCAGAAAGATGAAAGGAAACCCAATGGTTCCTTACATCTCGGCCATTTTAATGGCCAATGCTGTTTTCTTCTTCTTCATCTTAGGATTCGTCGCCAAACCTTTCGTCTTATTGGATACTGTACCGACAGAAGGAAAAGGTCTAAATCCAATGCTGCAAAACCCGGGGATGATTATTCATCCAGTCACATTATACTTGGGCTATGTAGGTCTCGCCGTTCCATTTGCCTTTGCGATGGCGGCATTAATCTTAAAAAACGTAGATGATTTCTGGATAAAGATGACAAGACGTTGGACAATTGTTGCCTGGTTATTCTTAAGCCTTGGAAATATCTTTGGTGGACAATGGGCTTATGTAGAGCTTGGCTGGGGCGGTTACTGGGCTTGGGACCCGGTAGAAAATGCGTCATTTATGCCATGGTTAACAGCAACAGCATTTTTACATTCGGTCATGATTCAAGAGCGAAAAAACATGCTAAAAATATGGAACATTAGCCTAATTATTGTTTCTTATGCGATGACATTATTTGGTACATTCCTCGTGCGCAGTGGTGTTTTAACTTCTGTTCATGCTTTTGCAAACTCAAATCTAGGTTTATATTTCCTAATCTTCATGGGTGTAGCTGTCATTCTATCCTTATATGTATTAATGAGCCGCTATAACCTGCTTAAACGCAGTGCCGGGGAATTTAATTCTTTTATCTCAAAAGAAAGCAGTTTCTTAGTGAATAATCTATTACTAGTTGGAGCGGCATTCGCAGTATTTTGGGGAACTATTTTTCCGCTTGTTTCTGAAGTTGTCCGTGGTACGAAAGTAACAGTAGGGATGCCATTCTTTAACAAGGTAGAAGCACCAATCCTATTGTCGATGATGTTTGTGATGGCTGTCTGTCCACTTCTTGCATGGCAGAAATCTACTGTGAAAAATCTTAGAAAGAACTTCATGATTCCAGCGATTCTTGCCGTAATTGGAATGACTTTAATGGTTGTATTAGGCATCCAAAAGGCATGGGCTGTCATCGGTTACGGAGTGATTATTCTATTATTAACTACCCATTTCTTAGAGTTTTATAGAGGTGTAAAAGCTAGAAGAAAGATGACAAAAGAATCGCCAATAGTTGCTTTATATCGGTTAATGATCCGTAACCGCCGCCGCTATGGAGGATATATTGTTCACCTCGGCATTGCCTTCATTACGATGGGGATTATCGGTTCACAAAACTATGATGTGGAAACAATGAAAACTGTTGCTCTAGGGCAATCCATTGAACTAAGGGATTACCGGATCAATTATGATCGCCTGGATCAAAAGAAAGAGGGAATTAACGATATCGTCTATGCCGACGTTACTGTATTTAACAATGGTAAAAAACTTGGTACCTTTCAGCCGGAAAAGGTGTTTTATGGTAACTGGGAACAACCATCATCAGAGGTAGCGATTATTTCTTCTCTGAAGGAGGACTTATATATTGTATTAAGCGCTTGGGAAGATGATGGGAAATCAACCTTTGTTGTCAAAGTTAATCCAATGATGGATTGGTTATGGGTAGGTTCCTTTATGATTGTAATTGGTGCGCTATTTGCAGTATGGAACGGAAAATATGGAAATGTCACTCCGAGATACACAGGAGTACGCAAAGAGGTATCATAAAATGAGAAATAAACTATATCTTGGGCTCCTTTTAATTGCAATTATTTTTCAGGGTTCATTCATTCGAGCGGAAGCAAAGGAGATTGATTATAAATCGGCAGAGTTTAAAGCTGTTGCCCAGCAATTTGCCTGTACGTGCGGCTGTGGTCAGGATCATTATGAATGTGATCCTAATACATGTAATCTTACGACTGAGTTTAAGAAAGACTTAGTTGAGATGATGAATAAAGGCTGGGACAAGGATAAAATTCGTCAATATTATGTCAATATTTATGGTGAAGAAATCTTAACATCCCCTGAGAAAAGCGGTTTTAGTTTAACAGCTTGGGTTCTTCCGTTTGTCGTATTAGGATTAGCAGCAGTGGCTGTATTCATTATTATCCGTAAGTGGGTAAAGAAAAAAGGTACCGAAGTTGAAATCAATGTTTACGAAAGCACTGCGGATGAAGTAGAGGGAGAAATCCTTACCTCGATGATCGATGAAGAACGCAAAAAGTATCTTTAGGATGTGAAAAAAATGCATGATATCTCAATCATTTCAATGATTTTCACTTCAGCTTTGGCGTTAATAGCTTTGTTTTTAATCTTGGCTCCATTTTTTAAGTTGGATACGTTTATCCAAATTGGTTCAAAGGACCAAGATTTAGTCACAACGAAACAGGCCCTATTAACCACACTCAATGAAATTGAGTTTGAGTACAAGATGGATAAAATCTCACACGCTGATTATAAAAACTTAAAAAAACAATATGAAACAGAAGTTGCCAAAATTATGAAGGAAGAAGAACAACAAATAATAGCTACAAATATTGATAAAGACTTAATGGCAGAAGTAGAAAAAGAAATTGAGGCACAAATGAATTTCTATGCAAAGAAAGAGGGGGAAGGAAAGTGATCAAAAAAATCACCATATTCTTCCTTGGACTTCTGCTGCTAGTACCATTTCATGGATTAGCAGCAACAGATACAAAAATATCCATTGACTTGCACTACCTTGTGGTAAGCCCGGCAGAAGATGGGTCAACCAATATGATGAATATGGTCAATTATACGAATACATCTTCCGTGGAATTTAAAGGTGATGGAAAGAGTAACGCTGTTTTAAAAGTGACGCTGCCGGAAAACGCCAAGGATCTTAATTTTTTAGATAGTAAAATCGCCTATAAACAAGTAGATAAGGGGTTTATTACCACAACCCCAGTTCCAGCAAATCAAACAACTGTGCTCCCATACAGTTATCGAATTCCAAAAGGGAAAAAAATTAAATTAACAATGAATTACCCTGTTGGAATGATGCAAATTCTTGTACCAGAAGGCATGGGCAGTGTTGTAGTTACTGGTGCAGAAGCTACTAGCCAAGGTCTATTTAAATTTGATGACCAAAACTATTTTGGATACAGCATCGAAGGTTTGAAGGAAAACCAGGCATTTACGCTAGTCTATAAGAAAGATGTTCAACCGCCATTAGAGGAAACAAAACAATCTGCAACAACTACTGATAAAGAAAGCACTACCGGTGTAACACATACCGCACCAGCATTTCATAACCCTGGACATCTTAGGATGTGGGCACAATCGCCATTACACAGTTTTAATCCACACATCTTTCTAATTATTATTGGAGCGATCATTATTGCAGGTATTTCTTATTTTATCTACTTTAAGAGAAAAGCTAGATTGGAAGAGGAAAGACTAGGGGCTGATAAAGAAGAAAAAGCATTCAAACAATTAATGGCAAAACAAAAAGCAATTATGGAAAAGATTATTGAACTAGAAGAAACTTTTGGTGATGGTAACCTCTCAGAAGATGAGTATCATGCGAAGCTTGCTGCCTACAAACAACATCTAGTACAAGTTAAGCTAAATTTACGCAGTATTATTGAGTAACAGCTGGGATGGGAGGGACTGCACGATGATTGAATTAAAAAAGTTGACGAAACAAGCTGATAATAAGCTGATCTTACGTGGCGTAGACCTCTCAATAAAAAAAGGGGAAACTATTGCGATTTTAGGGCCAAACGGTGCGGGGAAGAGTACTCTTCTAAAGGTACTAGCTACTTTAATTAAACCGACATCCGGTCATGTCTTGATTAATGGCTTGGCACTCCGAAAAAACCAAATAGAAATAAAAAAATTATTGGGATATTTACCCCATTCCAGCTTACTTTATGATCATTACTCTCCGCTAGAGAATCTCGTATTCTTTGGGGATATATACGGGGTGCAAGATGTCGAACAAAAAGCGAGGAAGCTTGTAAAAGATGTTGGATTATCCTTTTTCTTGAACGAGCCAGTCAAAAATTTTTCCCGCGGCATGATTCAACGGATTGCGATTGCAAGGGCTATTATCCATGATCCAGAGATCCTTCTTTTAGATGAACCTCACACTGGATTGGACCAAGGGGCCATATCTATTTTAAACAATGTCATCTTATCTATGAAAGATAAAGGTACTACAACACTAATGGTTACTCATGATTTTAAACAAGCAGCAGAAATTTGTGACCGTGTAATCATTGTGAAGAATGGAAAAATTGTTGATGACTTTAGGATTCAAAATCACAATCTTGGTTTTGTTACAGAAAAATATGAACTTCTAGTGGAGGGTGTATCATGAACCTTTTCCGAACAGCCCTCTTCTTAGCAAAGAAGGATTTATATTCAGAGTTAAAAACAAAACAAATTCTGACAACACAAATTATTTTTGCAGGACTTGTTATTGTAGTTTTCAGTTTTGCCTTTGACCCTGCTAACAATACAACAAAGGCTGTCATTCCAGGAGTTATTTGGGTCATTATCGTATTTGCCGGGATTCTTGGACTTAATCGATCTTTTATTTCCGAGCAGCGAAATGATACCATGCAGGGTTTGCTGGTAGCCCCAATGGAAGCGGCAAGTATCTATTTAGGTAAATTCCTAGCAAATTTCACGATGATGTTAGTGGTTGAAATCGTTTCAATACCCTTTCTGTTTTTGCTGTTTGATTTTAAATTTCTTGGCAGTCTCCCTTTTTTCATCTTAGTCGTCTTTTTAGGGAGTTTTGGCTTTATCGCAATTGGGACATTTTTAGCCGCTCTTGCAGCAAATTCCAAAAGCAGTGAAATGCTGCTGCCATTATTGCTCTTCCCAATCACAACACCAATCTTAATTGGTGTCGTACAAGCAACAAAGATTATCTTAACGAATATGGAGAAAATTTCAAGTGCAATAGCTTGGATCCAACTCGTTACTGCCTACGATATGATCTTCTTTGTTGTTTGTTTCTTATTAATAGATTATGTGCTGGAGGTTTAAGTGATGAGTATGAATCTCGAACGAGAGAAAGCTGTACTTCCTGGAGCTGATTTGACCAAAACGAAGCCAAACAATATATCGAGTATTTTGTTTGGCGGGACAGTTGTCTCCATGTTAATTGCTCTCTATTTTATTTTTATTTATGCTGCGGAAGAACAAACAATGGGCGCAGCACAAAAAATCTTTTATTTCCATGTAAGCTCAGCATGGCTGGCATTTATGGCCTTTTTCGTTACATTTGTATTTAGTATTTTATTCTTGATTAAGCGAAAAAGAATTTTAGATACTTATGCATATGTGTCTGCAGAGATTGGTATTGTTTTTACGATTATTGTGTTAACAACAGGACCAATTTGGGCGAAATCATCATGGAATACCTGGTGGGTTTGGGAACCAAGGTTAATCACCACGTTAATCCTATTTTTTATCTACATTGCCTACATTATGATACGCCAAATGGATGGTGTTTGGGATAAAAAAGCAAGACTTGCTGCTGTATTTGGAATTATAGGTTTTGCAGACGTTCCGATTGTATTCTTTGCTATTCGCTGGTGGCAGACAAAATTCCATCCAATTGTTTTTGGGAGTGGACCTTTACAACAAGGTGGAGGAATTGAGGGCACGATGCTGACGGCATTGTTTGTGTCTCTTGCAGCATTCACCATTCTTTATTGTTACCTTCTACAAAAAGGTGTTACCTTCGAAAATATGAAAATTAAGGTTGAACGTTATAAAGAAAAATTAAGAGCAGACATGGAAAAATAGGAGGAATGAATTATGGGTTATGAATATATGTACGGTGCTTATTCTGTTGCTTGGTTGGTTATTTTTGCTTACATGTTAATTCTAGGAAAAAGACACACAAAACTTAAAAAGGAAATTGAGTTTTTAAAGGAACTGGATAAGTGATTTTATGAAGGGCCTGTGAAGCATTTCCAAGCCCTTTTTAAAAAGCCTATCGGTGTCAGGGGGAAGCATGATGAACCAGCGAGTCATCAAATTACTCGTATTAATTCTAATTGTAGGTATGTTTGGTTTTTTTGGTTATAGTTTGGTTACAAAAGGTAAAAACACCGATGTTGGCGATCAGGCTTATAACTTCGAACTGCCAAAATATGAGGGGGGTACTGCGAAACTTTCTGAATACAAAGGAAAAGTGGTTATCATCAATTATTTTGCGAGCTGGTGTGAACCTTGTAAAGAAGAATTCCCAGAGCTGGCAGCATTTCAAAAGGATTATGGAGACAAATATCCATTTCTTATGATAAACCGCGGCGAAACAATTGATCGGATAAAAAAGTCGACCAAAAACAACCACGAAGGAATGAACTATTTATTTGACTATAATGCCAAGGTTTCGAAAATGTATAATGTAACAGGACAGCCTGAGACCTTTGTCATTGATAAACAAGGAATCATCAGAGAGCATTTTAATGGCCCTGTTACGGAGATGCAATTATATAACTGGGCAAAGAAATATAATAAATAATTTATACTTACAAAAAAGGATTGAGACCTATATGGTTCAGTCCTTTTTTGTTTTCTGTCATACGGTGGTATGATAGTGAAATTCTGCTGATATTACGGCCTTAACTTTTAGCTGCCCAGGCTCAAGTTGAGTCGAACTAAACCCTTTTGCTAAGGTTTCAGCTGGATAATGAATAGGTTGCACGGTAGAACCGCTCTCAACTACTGAACTAGGTGTCGGATTTAAAGTGACATGAAGTGTTGTCGCAATCGTTTTCGCTTTTTCACTTGCATTGTTAAGTGCAAGAGCCAGGGCTTGTAAATAAAAACCTTCTTTATTTTTTAGGGTAAATTGGATGTTTGAAACATAATTCACCCCGTTTTGAACCGCAGTGTCCACTACTTTTCCTACTAAAGATAGATCGTCTATCTTAACATTTAAAAGATGTGTAACTTTGTAACCACGAAAAAGTTGTTTCCCTTGTTCATAATCGTACTCAGTGTCAATTCGATAATCAGATGTTTGGATTGAATTTTGGGGGATACCCAGTGTCTTAAGCGCATTAATCACTTTTGTCACCTCAACAGAATTTTGCTGCTGAGCGGGTATAAGTTCTTTCATTTCTGTTATTACTCCTAAGGTCACCGAAGCTGAATCGGGTGATAGGAGCAGTTCCCCTTCGCCAATCACTTTTATTAAATGACCTTTAGGATGCAGTCCATTTCGAGTTGGTACAGGATATGGATACATTTTACTCTTCCTCCCTTCATACTTTTCTTATGGATATGACATTGAGAATTGTCCAGTTCCAGTAGCCAGCGACTATTGGACTTCACTAAACGGGCGCTTACGCTTTTTCTATATAAAATATGGCTGTCCCCGGATAATGTTCCTCTAATCTTACAAGTCTAGTAAAAGCAGTATTTTGTTCTATTAACAATAACCAAAAAATAGAATGAAATTAACAGACGTGCATGTCATATTGTGTCCAAGCAGGCATACATTTTAAATAATGAGAAAGGAAATTTGAGGAGGACGTATACGTGGAATCGATTCTCACCTTTTTACCCAAAAATCTTGCCAGCCTAATCAGCCAAATCCCTCCTAATCAAAAAGAAGAAGTAGAGGAAATCCGCATCCGGATTAATCGTCCAATCGAAATCACCCTAAAGGGTGCTCCGAGGTTTTTATCGTATATTATTCAGCCTGAGGATGCCCTAAATCTACTGAATAAAATAAGTCAATTCTCCATTTATACATTGGAAGAAGAACTTAAACGCGGTTATATTACTATATCCGGGGGACATCGTATTGGACTAGCAGGAAAGGTCATTCTCGAAGCAGGAAAGGTCAAGGCGATAAGAGATATCTCCTCATTCAACATTAGAATTGCCAGAGAAAAGGTCGGAATAGCAGAGGCGATTGTTCCCTATATTTTTCGAGAAGATTGGATGCACACCATGATTATTGGACCGCCGCAAACAGGAAAAACCACACTGCTAAGAGATATTGCGAGGATCATTTCATCTGGTAATCATCCAACCGGTAATAAAGCAAGTAAAGTGGGAATTGTTGATGAGCGAAGTGAGATTGCGGGCTGTGTTAATGGAGTGCCACAGTTAACCTTTGGCCATCGCCTTGATGTCTTAGACGCTTGTCCGAAAGCTGAGGGAATGATGATGATGATCCGTTCGATGAGTCCGGATGTATTGATTGTTGACGAGATCGGCCGCCGAGAAGATGCAGAGGCCATTCAAGAGGCGGTACATGCAGGAATAAAACTAATGATGACTACCCATGGATCAAATATAGAAGAAATTAGAAAGCGTCCATCTTTAATGGAAATCATGGACCAAAAGATATTTGAACGGTTTGTAATTCTGAGCAGGGCATCGGGACCTGGAACGATAACCCGCATCCTGGATGCCCATGGCAATGAAATGCCGCAAAAAGTGAGAGTGACATAAAATGATTAAGTTAATCGGTGCCATTATTATTATTGTTGCGACCACCTGGACAGGGTTTGAAGCGGCACGAAATTTTAGTGACCGCCCTAAGCAGTTACGGGCATTACGCTCAGCACTGCAATCACTCGAGGCTGAAATTATGTACAGCCATACACCGCTACATGAGGCGGCAAGGAGATTAGCCGACCAGCTTACTAATCCGCTGTCAAAGTTCTTTGAAACCTTTGCGAGTAGATTAACGAAAACAGAAACAACGGTAAAAGATGCCTGGGAAACTAGTTTACAAGAGATTTGGAAGTTAACTGCTTTAAAACAGGGAGAATTCGAAATAATGAAGCAATTTGGGGAAACATTAGGCCGTCATGATCGCATTTCCCAGCAAAAGCATATTTTGCTTACGCTTTCCCATCTTGAAAGAGAAGAAGCTGATGCTGTCGATCGCCAGGCAAAATATGAAAAGATGCTCAAGAGTTTGGGATTCTTATCCGGATTGTTACTGATTATCTTATTATTTTAGGGGGAAATGCAATGGGTTTAGAAGTGGATATTATCTTTAAAATTGCTGGGGTAGGAATCGTTGTTGCCTTTTTGCACACAGTCTTGGATCAGGTAGGCAAAAAAGAATATGCCCAATGGGTTACGTTATTTGGGTTTATCTATATCTTGTTCCAGGTAGCCACCATTGTGGATGATCTTTTCCAAAAAATAAAATCTGTATTCTTGTTTCAATAGAAAGGGGGGCTCAGCCATTGAAATCATCAAAATAGTCGGTGTAGCCCTGATCGCCACATTTCTTGCCTTAATTATCAAAGAGCAAAAACCTAATTTTGCTTTTCTCTTAGTTGTTTTTGTAGGCTGTGTGATTTTTCTCTTTTTAGTCGATAAAATATTTGAGATTATTCATATGCTTGAAAAGCTGGCCGTAAATGCAAAGGTAAATATGGTTTATGTCGAGACGATCCTAAAGATCATTGGAATTGCTTATATTGCAGAATTTGCCACCCAAATTACAAAGGATGCCGGTCAAGGGGCAATTGCTTCCAAGATAGAATTAGCCGGAAAAATTATCATTCTAGCCATGGCCATCCCTATTTTAACCGTATTAATCGAAACCATTATAAAACTTATTCCAAGTTGAGGACAGCTCCTAAAAGAGGTGTAGTAATGAAGCAAAAGCTGCAGTTTATTCCTATTATGATTCTCTTATTCTTGTTTTTTTATATTCCAAGTGTACAAGCTGCGGAAGAATCTAAAGACACTCAAGAAACACTCTCGGCTCAGGATTTGGTAAACCAACAGTTAGAGTCACTGGATATAAGTGAGCTTCAACAATATTGGGAGGATATTACCAATAAATATGGCGGCTTCCTGCCGGAGAGTCAAAAGGGCAGTCTCTATGATTTTGTAAAAGGAGATAAAAAATTTTCTTTTAAACAATGGGGACAAGGAATACTTAAATTCGCTTTTCATGAGTTTATTGCGAATGGAAAATTGTTGGGTTCTTTAATCATGTTAACCATTTTCAGCATGTTTCTACAGTCGATGCAAAATGCCTTTGAGAAGAGCACGATTAGTAAAGTAGCATATTCAATCATCTATATGGTCCTAGTTATTTTAGCTCTAAATAGTTTCCATATCGCCATCAGCTACACAAATGAAGCGATTGGAACGATGATCTCCTTCGTCCTGGCCCTTGTTCCTCTTCTGCTCGCTTTAATTGCAGCGTCAGGAGGAGTTGTCTCTGCTGCCTTTTTTCACCCCGTCATCCTATTTTTAATGAATTCAAGCGGATTAATTATGCAATATATTATTCTGCCGCTCCTCTTTTTAGCTACTTTACTGAGTATTGTCAGTACAATGTCTGAACAATACAAGGTGTCGCAGTTAGCAGCGCTGTTACGAAATTGGAGCATCGGGTTAATGGGACTTTTCTTAACCGTATTTCTTGGTGTGATTTCGGTACAAGGAGCATCAGCGGCAGTTACTGATGGAGTGGCAATCAGAACGGCTAAATTCGTTACTGGCAATTTTATTCCTGTTATCGGAAGAATGTTTACAGATGCAACGGATACGGTTGTTAGTGCTTCTGTGTTGTTAAAAAATACAGTTGGTATTGCAGGTGTCGCGATTTTGTTAATCATCGTGGCGTTTCCGGCATTAAAAATATTAATGATTTCGTTTATTTATAAATTTGCAGCTGCCATTCTACAGCCATTAGGGGGCGGTCCAGTTATAAAATGCCTTGATATTATCAGTAAAAGTGTCATCTATGTATTTGCAGCCCTAGGGATTGTCTCACTTATGTTCTTTTTAAGTATTACGGTCATTGTGGCAGCAGGAAATTTAACTATGATGATGAGATAAGGGGGGGAAGTCGTGGATTTCTTAAAAGAATGGGTAACAAATATTATCCTTTTTATCCTGCTAGCCACTGTCATCGATATGCTTCTTCCCAACTCCAGTATGCAGAAATATACCAAGATGGTTACAGGACTGCTTTTGATTGCGATCATTCTTACACCAATCTTTAAGCTTATTTCCAAGGATTTTGAAACAACTATGAGCTCCATCCCTTCATATCAGGCTCCTGGTGAAAAAAATATGAAAAATTCAATAGATTTAAAGAAAAAAGAAATACAAGCCTCCCAACATGCATATATTTTAGAAGAAATGGCTGTCCAGCTAAAAAAGGATGTTAAGGAGGAGTTGATGAATCAATACGGATTGGAGATAGAAAAAATTGACCTAGCAGTAAACGCAGAAAGCGACAAAGCATTCCCTGAAAACCTCCAAAAGGTTACGGTTCTTCTTAAACAGCCAGACAGCGGCGTGAAGACAGTCGAAGCAATTAAACAAATCGAAATAAACACCGAAAAACCTCTTCCATCTGAAGGATCAACAGTAGAAACAGAGAAAATTGCTTCATTTCTGTCACAGAAATGGAATGTAACAGAGGAAACAGTAGAAGTTTCGATTGAAGGGGGGATTAAAAAGAATAATGGATAACAACCAAGGACCGTTATCATGGCTCAAAAAAATATTTAAACCGGAAAATAAGGGCGAAAAGAAACCCGGAAAATACCAGTATATGCTGTTAGTCCTGTGTATTGGAGCTGCCTTTATGCTTGTAGGAAATATTGTTTTTAAAGATAATTCGACTACACAAGCAGAGCCAGCAGCAACAAATGAAAAAGTCGCAACGGATGATGTTCCCGCTTTTGGATTGAAAAAGTCATCTGAGAATAAAGCCATCGCCGATTATGAGGAAAAATATGAAAATCAAATGAAGAAGGCTTTAGAGGCAATGCTGGGTGTTGATGATGTTACCGTGGTAGTTACGATTGATTCCACCGACAAGAAGGTACTAGAAAAAAATACAGTGACAAAATCGCAAACAACCGATGAAACAGACCGTGAAGGCGGCCAGCGTAAAGTAGTTGATTCTTCGACTGACGAGCAGCTAGTGATTCTCCGTAATGGAGATAAAGAGGTTCCTATTGTCGTAGAAACTAAGAAACCAGATATCCGCGGAGTGCTAGTAGTAGCCAAAGGCGCAGATAATATTGAAGTTAAAAAATGGATTAAGGAAGCAGTTACAAGGGCATTGGGAGTACCTAGCCACCGAGTGGCCGTCATGCCTAAAAAATAAAGGGGGAAAAGAATATGCTTTTGAAAAAACAAACAGTATGGTTATTAACAATGTTAAGTTTAGTCGTGGTCTTATCAGTTTATTACATTACATCACCGGAGCAAAAAAGCAGCGATCTAGCAGCTGTTCAACAAAAGGCGAAAGATCAAAATCAAGGTAAAACTACAACCGAAACAAAGGAAAATAGTGGAAAAACCGTCGTGTCCAGTGTAGCTGGTGATGGAGCATTTGAAGAACTCCGCATGAAGCTTGAAGATCTACGCAGTCAAAAACAGGAAGAATTAACAAGTCAATTAGCCTCAACTGATCTTACTCCTGATGAAAAAAGTAAGGTGAAAGATCAAATGGATAAACTAAATCAAGTAGCTCAAAGTGAAGAATTGCTTGAAACATTTATTAAAACAATGGGTTATGAAGATGTTCTAGTAAGAGCAGATGGGTCAAAGGTGATTGTTACAGTAAAAGCCAAGAAGAAGCCATCTGTTTCCGATGCTAATAAGATTATGCTAGAAGTGAAAAAAGAGATCGATGAAACAAACTATGTAGCCGTTGAATATCAGCCTGCAAAGTAAATAACCATAAAAAAGGAAAGTTAAGCTTTCCTTTTTTTTTATGGTTAAATCCCTTATGAGTAGGAAAAAATCATCATTTGTAAGGAAGTAAGCCGTAAAAATTTCTTTTTTTAAGCAAAAAAGATTAATATAAAAGGGAAGGCATTAGCAATTATCAAATTGTCAGGGTCCTTTCAATTTAGATGATTGAACTTTTACTAGCTATTATCGTATAGTATTAGTAGTTAGTCCTAATTAAAGTTGTACAAGGAGTGTTACTCAATGTTAAAAGTACAAGAAATTCGCGAATTGATTAAACTGGTTGATCAATCCAGTATCGATGAATTTGTATATGAAATTGATGGATCAAAAATCCAAATGAAGAAAAATAGTCAAACGACCATTGTTTCTCAGCCAGCTTCAGTACCACAGGCAGCTAACGCAGCAGTTCAATCTGTTCCTGCTGCACAGCCAGTACCAACTGCTCATGTTCAAGAAGCAGCACCAGAACCAGTGAAAGCAACAGTAAACGAACCAGCAGCAGTGCAATCCAATTTACACAAAATCACTTCGCCAATGGTTGGAACCTTCTATGCTTCACCAACTCCAGATGCTGACAATTATGTAAAAGCAGGAGACCGGGTATCAAAGGATTCAATCGTTTGTATCGTTGAAGCGATGAAATTATTTAATGAAATTGAGGCAGAAGTAGACGGAGAAATCGTTGAAATACTGGTTAAAAATGGCCAATTAGTAGAATATGGACAACCGTTATTTCTAGTCAAGCCAGAATAAGGAGCGATAACAGGATGATAAAGAAACTGTTAATTGCAAATAGAGGAGAAATTGCCGTCAGGATTATTCGTGCCTGTCGGGAAATGGGGATTGAATCGGTTGCCGTTTTCTCAGAGGCCGACCGTGATGCCCTGCATGTTCAACTCGCAGATGAAGCCTATTGCATAGGACCAACATCATCAAAAGACAGTTATTTAAACGTTACAAATATAATTAGTGTTGCAAGATTGACTTCGTGTGATGCCATTCACCCGGGATATGGGTTTCTTGCTGAAAATGCAGACTTTGCAGAGCTCTGTCGAGAATGTAATATTACCTTTGTAGGACCAAGCCCAGAAGCGATTACGAAGATGGGCACGAAGGACATTGCCAGGGAAACCATGCGTGAAGCAGGAGTACCAATTGTTCCAGGTTCTACAGGGATTATTAATGATATTGATGAAGCACTTGAGCTTGTTAAACAAATTGATTACCCTGTCATCATTAAGGCAACAGCAGGCGGGGGCGGTAAAGGGATCCGTGTCGCCAAAAATGAGCAGGAATTAATAAAAGGAATTAATATCACTCAGCAGGAAGCGTTGACGGCCTTCGGGAATTCTGGTGTGTACATAGAAAAGTATATTGAGGATTTTCGTCACGTTGAAATACAGGTGCTAGGTGATAAACATGGAAATACGATTCACTTAGGTGAAAGAGATTGTTCTATCCAGCGCCGGCTTCAAAAGCTGTTGGAAGAATCGCCATCACCGGCTTTAGATGGTGAGATTCGTGAAGAAATGGGAACTGCAGCTGTAAAAGCGGCAAAAGCAGTTGATTATTCGGGTGCAGGCACGGTAGAATTTATATATGACTACCGCAATCGCAAGTTTTATTTTATGGAAATGAACACAAGAATTCAGGTCGAGCATCCTGTGACAGAAATGGTCACTGGAACTGATCTGATTAAAGAACAAATCCGAGTTGCAAACGGAGAAAAACTAACTCTTAAACAACAGGATGTTACTTTTACAGGCTGGGCCATTGAGTGCCGGATTAATGCAGAAAATCCAGAAAAGAACTTTCTTCCTTCAGCAGGAAAAATTAAGATGTATTTACCACCAGGCGGGTTAGGAGTTCGTATTGATTCAGCAGCGTATCCAGGATATACCATTCCACCTTACTACGATTCCATGATTGCAAAGGTCATTGCTTATGGCAGCACCAGAGAAGAAGCGATCTCAAGAATGAAACGGGCATTAAGTGAGTTTGTTGTGGAAGGTATCCATACAACAATACCGTTCCATTTAAAATTGTTAGAGCATGAGAAATTTGTGGAAGGCAATTTTAATACAAAATTTCTGGAGTTGCATGATGTGATGAAGTCTGTCTAATATCTGGAGGTGTTTAAAATGAGCGAATTTAGTGTCTTGGAAATGGATCAAGGAAACAATGGACATGGTAAAATTGAAATAGCCCCTGAGGTTATTGAAGTGATTGCCGGAATCGCTGCATCCGAGGTGGAAGGTGTCTCCGGGATGCGCGGTAATTTTGCAACAGGTGTTGTAGAGCGTCTTGGGAAAAAGAATCACGGTAAAGGTGTTAAGGTAGAACTTACTGAAACAGGAATTAAAGTGGATGTATATTGCTTAATGAAGTTCGGTACGTCCATCCCAGCAGTTGCAGGTAAGGTTCAGGATAATATTCGTCAAGCTTTGTTGAATATGACTGCCTTAGATGCAGAAGAAGTAAACATTCACGTAGTGGGGATTGCATTTGAAACCCAAAAGAACGAACAGGAAATTGACACTGAACTTTAAGTTTTTTAGAACCAAAGGTATCGAATCCTTTGGTTCTTCTATTTTCACCCTGAGTTTGTGAATAACCATTATGGGTACAAATTATTACCTATCACTAAAATACTGGCTGCTCTTTTATAAAATATTTAGACATACCGTGCGATTCCATTTTAGTTATGCTATTATCTTTTTATGTGCAAGCTAGGTTTAAGTGCTTAGTGCCAGTTCATAAACAAAATTTAAAAAGAAGAAGTTAATATATGACTAAAGGAGTTAACGGTAGAATGAAAAGAAGAACAGCTAGGGAAAAGGCGTTACAAGCACTTTTTCAAATTGATGTTAGTAACACCGAACCATCATTAGCAATTGAACATGTCTTGGAAGGCGAGCCGAGTGATGACTATCTAAAACGGATAGTTCTAGGTGTCGTCGAAGAGAAGGCTGAAATCGATAACCTTATTATCGGAAACCTTGAAAAGTGGACTTTAGATCGATTGGCTACTGTTGATCGGAACTTATTAAGAATGGCTGCATTTGAATTGAAATTTTGTCAGGAAATTCCCGGCAATGTTATATTAGATGAAGCGATAGAAATTGCAAAAATATACGGTGATGACCAATCAAGTAAGTTTATTAATGGTGTTTTATCTAAGATAAAAGATACACTTCATAACAATTAATCGATTATTTTATAGGGACAACGGGAGGAAAAATCATGACAGCACAGATTATTAATGGTAAAGAAATAGCTGCAAAAAAAAGGTTAGAAATTGCTGAAGAGGTTGTTAACCTGAAAAATCGTGGCGTTACACCAGGCTTAGCGGTAATTCTAGTTGGCAATAATCATGCATCTAGGACATATGTGACCAACAAAGAAAAGGCCTGTAAAGAACTAGGCATGAATTCATTATTAATTGAAATGCCAGAAGAAGTCTCCGAAGAGGAACTATTAGCTAAAATTGCTGAATTAAATGAAACGCATGACATTCACGGTATATTAGTACAGCTGCCGCTGCCGAAGCATATTGATGAAAAGAAAGTAATTGAATCCATCTCTCCGTTAAAGGATGTCGATGGTTTCCATCCAATCAATATTGGTAGAATGATGACAGGACAGAATGCCTTTTTACCTTGTACACCTTATGGAATTATGGTGTTACTGGAGGAAACTGGTATTTCTATTCCAGGGAAGCATGTAGTCGTAGTGGGTAGAAGTAATATTGTTGGTAAGCCAGTTGGTCAATTATTCTTAAATCAAGATGCCACTGTTACCTATTGTCATTCTAAAACAAAAGATTTGCCGTTACATACAAACCAAGCGGATATTCTTGTCGCTGCAGTAGGAATACCGAACTTTATTAAGGCGGAGCATGTTAAGAATGGCGCCGTTGTTATTGATGTAGGTATCAACCGTAATGAAGCTGGAAAACTTTGTGGCGATGTGGCGTTTGAAGAGGTTGCAGAAAAGGCAGGGTTTATTACCCCAGTTCCAAAAGGTGTCGGTCCAATGACCATCACCATGCTTATGTACAATACTGTGAAATCTGCTGCTGAGAGTCTTGTCCGAAATTAAGTAAATGATGTCCTTATCTTATACATTTAGGAGCGATTTGTTTTTTACAGACAAAAAATCTCGCTAAATGTATAATAGATAAGGACAGTTTTATTCTTTCGTCAAAAGGAGCTGCACATGCAGGAACAAAGATATTTATCTGTGAATGCTTTAACAAAATATATCAAGCGGAAATTTGATGCTGATCCCCATTTACGTGAGGTCCATGTAAGAGGCGAAATTTCAAATTTTAAACAGCATTCGAGCGGACATATGTATTTTACATTAAAAGATGAGAAAGCCCGAATTCTTGCCGTGATGTTTGCCGGACAATCTCGATTTATGAAATTTTTACCTGAAAACGGTATGAAAGTGATTGTTAAGGGTGAAGTCAGTGTCTATGAACCAAGCGGCCAATATCAAATATATATTAGAGAAATGCAGCCTGATGGCATTGGAGAATTATTTCTAGCATATGAACAACTTAAACAAAGATTAGAAGCCGAAGGGTTATTTGCTCCTGAAACCAAAAAAAACATTCCTCTATATCCAAGAACGGTTGGTGTGATTACTTCCCCTACAGGAGCCGCCATACGGGATGTAATTACCACAATTAAAAGACGTTATCCCATTGCTAATATACTTGTGTTTCCTGCTCTGGTTCAAGGAGAGAACGCTGCCCCTTCAATCGTTAAGGCCATCGAAAAAGCCAACAGCATGGAGGAAATTGATGTCTTAATTGTTGGACGGGGAGGAGGTTCTATTGAGGAGTTATGGGCCTTTAATGAAGAAATGACAGCCCGTGCTATTTTTTTATCCAAGATTCCGATTATTTCAGCTGTAGGTCATGAAACGGACTTTACGATTGCTGATTTTGTTGCTGATATGCGGGCTCCTACACCAACCGGTGCAGCAGAATTAGCTGTTCCGCATATTGAAGAGCTGATGGATCGAATTTTGCAGCGGCAAACTCGTCTAATCCGGGTCATGAGCGGAAGGTTTAATTTTGAAAAAGAACGGTTAAATCGTGTTCAAAAATCATATGCATTTCGCTATCCGCACCGGCTTTACGAGCAAAGGCTTGAGCAGGTGGATCGGTTAACAGAACGGCTGGTACGTGGAACCTCTCGATTAACAGGAGTAAAAAATGACCAGTATGAGATTTTGTCAAAACGATTGCAGCGTAAACATCCAAACGAAGGACTGCAGGAGGCTAAAAGACGTTTTGACAGAACGCAAAAGGATCTAAATCGAGCGGTATCGCAAATTTATGTAAAAAAACAGACAGAGTTTGATCGGATTGTTTCTACACTTCAGGCATTAAGCCCACTTAAAATAATGGAGCGGGGATATAGTTTAGCCTATACAGAGGATAACCGGCTCGTTAAAAGTGTCAATCAGGTTAAAGCGAATGAGCAAGTTCAAATTCAATTAACAGATGGAAGCCTTTTCTGTAAAGTGGAAACAATAAAGGAGAGAGAAAATAGTGACAAATGAAAAAACTTTAACCTTTGAAGAGGCCATGACAAAGCTTGAGGAAATTGTTGAGAAGCTTGAAGAAGGCGATGTTCCATTAGAAGAAGCGATTACTTTCTACAAGGAAGGTATGGAACTTTCAAAACTATGTCATGATAAATTAAAAACTGTTGAGGAACAGCTTACGCAAATTATTACGGAGGACGGACGTACTGAGCGTTTTTCTATTACAGAGGAGGATTAGGCTTGAAAACCAGGGTACTAGACGCATTTAGAAAAGAATATCAACAACTGCTAAATCGGGAACTTCGAGCGCTGGTAGAAAAACTGGATGCCCCTTCTGTAATAAAGGATTCCATGATTTATTCTCTAGAAGCAGGCGGTAAAAGAATTCGCCCCCTATTGTTGTTCGCAACCTTAGATGCTTTTGGAATTGACCCTAAAAAGGGCATTCCGGCTGCAGCCGCAATCGAAATGATTCATACCTATTCTTTAATTCATGATGACCTGCCCAGCATGGATAATGATGATTTGAGAAGAGGAAAACCAACCAATCATAAGGTGTTTGGAGATGCGATTGCGATTCTCGCTGGGGATGCTTTATTAACCTATAGTTTTGAAGTAATAAACATGCTTTCCGATGATTTTGCTCCACCCTCTGTAAAGACGAGGTTGGTAATAGAAATGGCAAAAGCAGCCGGCGCTGAAGGAATGGTAGGCGGACAAGTAGCTGACATGGAAGGGGAGAACAAAGTTCTATCCCTTGAAGAACTAGAGTATATACATATTCACAAAACAGGTAAGCTGCTCAGATTCAGTGTGGTTGCAGGAGCCATCATGGCTCGTTCAAATGAAAGCTTATTACAAAACCTATCGTCTTTTGCTCATCACCTTGGACTTGCTTTCCAAATACAGGATGATATTCTAGATTTGGTAGGCAATCAACAAATAATTGGAAAGCCTGTTGGCAGTGATACCGTTAACCATAAAAGCACCTATCCACAATTATTATCCTTGGAAGGGGCACGAGCTGCCCTTCAGAAACAGATTATGCTGTCCAAAGAATACTTAAAAAAGACAGATTTAAATACTATTTTTCTTAACGAAATAACGGATTTAGTTGCATCAAGGGATCACTAGCGTGCTTTTAGGCTGAGTATTAGTATGTTCTAATTGTTCTCATTGTAGAGAAGTTGTTAATTGCCGTTATCACTTAGTGTGTTAGCGGCTATTTTTTCAGATGAGATAGAAATACTAGGAATAATATATGTAGAACGAAAAAGAATGAAAGTGAGTGGTCCAGAAATGGATTTATTATCAATCAAGGACCCATCCTTCTTAAAAAGGATGTCGAATCAGGAGCTTGAGGCTCTTAGTCAAGAAATTCGCGAGTTTTTAATTCAAAAATTATCTGTAACCGGAGGGCATATCGGACCAAATTTAGGTGTGGTGGAACTAACGCTCGCTTTGCATAGATGTTTTGATAGTCCAAAGGATAAAATTATTTGGGATGTTGGTCACCAATCCTATGTTCATAAAATTTTAACTGGCAGGGCAAGTGAATTTGACACGTTAAGACAATTTAAGGGATTATGCGGATTTCCGAAACGGGTAGAAAGTGAGCACGATGTTTGGGAGACGGGACACAGCTCCACTTCTCTTTCAGCTGCTATGGGTATGGCGATTGCAAGGGATCTAAAAAAGGAAAATTCCTTTGTGGTCCCTGTAATTGGCGACGGTGCCTTAACGGGCGGAATGGCGCTTGAGGCCCTAAATCATATTGGACATGAGAAAAAAGATATGATTGTAGTCCTCAATGACAATGAAATGTCGATTGCTCCCAATGTCGGCGCACTCCATAATATATTGGGCCAATTACGGACGGCTGGAAAATATCAATGGGTAAAAGATGAACTTGAAGTACTGTTAAAGAAAATCCCCGCTGTTGGTGGAAAACTCGCTGCAACGGCTGAAAGAGTAAAGGATAGCCTGAAGTATTTAGTGGTTTCCGGTATGTTCTTTGAAGAGCTGGGCTTTACTTATTTAGGACCGATTGATGGTCATAATTTTGATACTTTATTTGAAAGCCTCCAATCAGCAAAAAAGACCGACGGACCTGTGATTCTCCATGTTATTACAAAAAAGGGGAAGGGGTTTAGACCGGCTGAAAGTGACAAGATTGGTACTTGGCATGGAACTGGACCATATAAAATGGATACGGGAGATTTTGTCAAACCTACAAAAAAACAACCGCCTGCATGGAGTAGTGTTGTCAGTGAAACCGTCCGTAAGCTCGCAAGAAGTGATGAGCGAATTGTCGCAATTACCCCAGCAATGCCTGTAGGTTCGAAGCTAGAAGGTTTTGCCAGCGAGTTCCCTGACCGAATGTTCGATGTGGGGATTGCCGAGCAGCATGCTGCAACTGTTGCAGCAGGACTAGCCACTCAACATATGAAGCCATTTTTGGCTATTTATTCAACCTTTTTACAACGAGCCTATGACCAAGTGCTGCATGATATTTGTAGGCAAAATTTAAATGTTTTTATTGGAATTGACCGTGCTGGTTTAGTAGGTGCCGATGGTGAAACACATCAAGGAGTATTTGATATAGCTTTTTTAAGGCATATTCCCAATATGGTTTTAATGATGCCTAAGGACGAAAATGAAGGTCAGCATATGGTTTATACCGCACTAAATTATAATGATGGACCGATTGCGATGAGATTCCCACGGGGGAATGGATTAGGGGTTGAGATGGATGAAGACTTCCAGAACATTCCGATTGGCACTTGGGAGACAATAAAAGAAGGAACAGATGCCGCGATTTTAACCTTTGGCACCACCATTTCAATGGCTTTGGAGGCAGCACAAAGTCTTGAAAAAGAAGGATTCTCCATTAGGGTTGTTAATGCTAGGTTTATAAAGCCGCTTGATGAAAGGATGCTAACGGAACTTCTTGATAAGCATATTCCTATCCTGACCATTGAGGAGGCTGTTTTACAAGGTGGATTTGGCAGTGCAATCCTTGAATATGCGGGGTCCCATGGATATCACGATGCACTTATAGACAGAATAGGGATTCCAGATCGATTTATTGAACACGGAGATGTGGATTCCTTACTTGAGGAAATCGGTTTAACAACAGAAGAAGCAGTAAAGAGGACTTCTATTTTAGCGCAGGCTAGAAAAAAACAACAAAGGGCATAAATATGAAAAACAAAGAACGTTTAGATGTTTTATTAGTTGAAAGAGGACTTATTGAGACGCGGGAAAAGGCCAAAAGAGCGATTATGGCAGGTTTAGTTTATACAAATGAGGAACGACTAGATAAACCTGGTGAGAAGGTTAAAGTAGATATACCCTTAAATATAAAGGGGAACGTACTTCCATATGTGAGTCGTGGTGGCTTAAAACTGGAAAAGGCATTAAAGGTCTTTGATGTGAATGTCGAAAATAAGGTTTTATTGGATATTGGTTCTTCCACTGGTGGGTTTACAGATTGTGCATTGCAAAATGGTGCAAAGATGTCCTATGCCCTCGATGTTGGTTATAATCAGCTTGCATGGAAACTGCGGCAGGATGAACGTGTTATAGTAATGGAAAGAACCAATTTCCGATATGTCACACCAGCAGATTTAAGTCGTGAAATGCCAAACTTTGCCACTATCGATGTGTCGTTCATTTCATTAACGTTGATTTTACCAGTTTTAAAAACATTATTAATTCCTGGCAGTGATATTATTGCTTTGGTTAAGCCGCAATTTGAGGCTGGACGAGAGCAAGTCGGTAAAAAAGGAATTGTGCGGGATGAAAAAGTACATTTACAGGTTATTGAAAAAATTATTAACTTTTCCATCAAGGAAGGCTATGTTGTTAAAAACTTATCCTACTCCCCTATTACAGGCGGAGATGGAAATATTGAATTTTTACTTCACCTAAGATGGGAAAATGAACGAGAAGTAGGGATTAATCAACTGCAAATTCAGCCTGCTGAAATTGTCGAGCAATCCCATAAGGAATTTCACACAAAACAGGATGAAGGGTAGGCAAATAGCCTATCCTTTTGCATGTGAATGTATTTTTATGAGAAAAAAATGTACATTCCTTTGGAAATGGGCTAACATATTGGTAGATAGGACATAACTGATGTTCTTTTATTAGATACAAAAGTATAAAAGCTTTTAACTTTGAGAAATTGTCTAGCTCCAGCGCCTAGCCCCTCGATGGTCTACAGCCAATCCGTCCAAAAGGTTAAAAAGCAACCTTTCGGCCGGCTTGTCTTATGCTTATCGGGGCTGACCAAGGCGCTTGCGCTTTTCATATTACGAGGTGAAAAAATGAATAAAGGTCAACGCCATATTAAAATAAGAGAAATTATTGCCAGCAACGATATTGAGACGCAGGATGAATTAGTAGATGAATTAAAGAGCGCAGGATATAACGTAACGCAGGCAACCGTCTCTAGGGATATTAAAGAATTGCACTTGGTTAAAGTACCATTAACAGATGGCCGCTATAAATACAGCCTTCCAGCAGATCAACGCTTTAACCCTTTACAAAAATTAAAACGATCGCTTATTGATGCATTTGTCAGAATTGATTCCGCGGGTCATTTACTCGTCATGAAATGCCTGCCTGGAAACGCTATGGCAATAGGTGCATTAATTGACAATCTTGACTGGGATGAAATACTGGGAACAATTTGTGGTGATGATACCATGTTAATAATTTGTCGAACACCGGAAGACACCGAGGTCATTACAAACCGGTTCCTTGACATGCTTTAAATGGGGGGAGAGTACCTTGTTAGCAGAATTATCAATAAAAAATTTCGCCATTATTGAGGACTTGTCAATCTCGTTTGAAAAAGGGTTAACCGTTCTAACAGGTGAAACAGGTGCTGGTAAATCCATTATTATCGATGCCATCCATTTATTAGTGGGTGGCAGAGGGTCGGCTGAATTTGTCCGTCATGGTGAAGAAAAAGCCATCATTGAAGGGTTATTCCAAATAGATGATCCTAACCACCCAGTTAAGTCAAAAGCGTTTGAATTTGGGATTGAGATTGAAGAGGGCATGGTCATATTACGGCGTGATATTGCCCGAACTGGGAAAAGTGTTTGCCGGATCAATGGAAAACTCGTGACCATTTCAGTTCTTAGAGAAATAGGTGCAACACTTGTAGATATACATGGACAGCATGAACATCAAGAGCTTATGGATGAAACAAGACACCTGACATTACTTGATCAATTCGGGGCAGAGGCAATTTATCCTGCTCAGAATGAATATTCACAGGTATTTCGCCGCTTTGAGCAGACTTTACATAAACTTAAATCCTTGAGCGAGAACGACCAGCAGACGGCACATCGGCTGGACCTAATTCAATTTCAATTAGATGAAATCCAAAAGGCAGATTTAAAACCAAATGAAGATGAAGAATTGTCTGAGGAAAAAAGAAGATTAGGGAATTTCGAAAGGGTATTTGAGGCCATTCAAACTGGCTATAACGCTCTAAAGGGAGAACAAAGGGGACTAGATTGGATTGGGATGGTCATGGGCTCACTTGAAGAGGCTGCTGCACTTGATTCAACTTATAAAGATTTATCTGATTCAGTTTCAAATAGTTTTTACCAACTAGAAGATGCCGCACATACATTAAGAAATGAATTAGACGGCCTAGAATATGACCCGCAGAGATTAAACGAAATTGAAGGTCGTTTAAACGAAATTAATCAGCTTAAACGGAAATACGGAAAAACCATTACAGAAATATTAGAATATGCTGCCAAGATTGAAGAAGAAATTGAAACATTGCAAAACAAAGAAACGCATATTGGAGAACTCGAAAAGGAATTAACGTCTATCAAAAAAGACTTGGTCCTTGAAGCACAACAATTAACAGAACTCCGCCATAAATGGGCAAATAAGCTAACAAAATTAATTCATAAAGAATTAAAAGAACTGTATATGGAGAAAACTATTTTTGAAATAAGAATTGAATCCGAACAGCACCATTTTGCTAAAAATGGTGTCGATCATATAGAGTTTTATATTTCAACCAATCCTGGCGAACCCTTAAAGCCATTGTCAAAGGTGGCATCGGGTGGAGAATTGTCACGAATTATGCTGGCATTAAAAAGTATTTTCTCTAGACATCAAGGGGTAACATCCATTATTTTTGATGAAGTGGATACCGGTGTCAGCGGTAGAGTCGCCCAATCGATTGCCGAAAAGATATATAAGGTCGCAACAGGTTCTCAAGTTCTCTGTATTTCCCACTTACCGCAAGTGGCAGCAATGGCAGATACTCACTTGTTTATTGCAAAAATTATAAAGGGCGGACGTACAAAGACATCTGTTACACCATTAAAGACAGAAGAGAAAATAAAAGAAATAGGTCGAATGATTTCTGGTACGGAAATAACGGATTTAACGAAGAAACATGCAGAAGAATTATTGCAATTAGCTGGTAAAAATAAGATAAAATGAAAAGCTATCCAAATTGGGTAGCTTTTTTATGTTGAACGAAGTTATAAATGATTGTCAAGGAGGCAAAATTATAGATGTAGCCATTTTTATAAGTGCAATGAAAAGAAGCGAGGAGAGTGAAGGATTTGAAGTTAGAAATAATTAGAAAGATTATTGGTGGAATTCTCCTTGTTTCATTAATTAGCCTTATTTTTTTTCAGCCCTTACAGCAATACCTTTCAATACCAAAGTCAATAACTGTTTTTGAAGGACAAGATTACACGTTCCAAAAGGCTGCACCGGTAACAGCCACCATAGCTTCTCACAATTCAAATATCACACTTAATCAGGAAAAAAAGTCGGTATCTGTTAAAGCAAATGAACACGGCAAGAACGAAATGCTTCTAGAGTATGCAGGAATCCCGATTAAAAAGGTTGATGTACGTGTCTTAAAAGATTTCCGTGTCTTACCCGGAGGTCAATCAATTGGTGTAAAACTAAATACAGTTGGTGTGTTAGTGGTTGGTCACCATTTAATTAACACAGCAAATGGAAAAAAGTCTCCAGGTGAAATTGCAGGAATTAAAATTGGAGATATCATAACAGAAATCAATGGCAGTAAAATTGAGAAAATGACAGACGTTGCTCCTTTTGTCCAATCGGCAGGACAAGATGGTAAACCCCTCGATTTAGTAATAAGCCGAGAAAGTGGAAAATTCACCACCAAACTAACTCCTTTGAAAGATAAAGGAGAGAACACTTATAAGCTTGGCCTATATATCAGAGATTCTGCAGCCGGTATTGGAACCATGACCTTTGTTCACCCGCAATCTAAAAAATATGGTGCCCTTGGACATGTAATTTCAGACATGGATACAAAAAAACCAATCGTCGTTGAAGATGGTCAAATTGTCCGTTCTACTGTAACATCGATAGAAAAAGGAAGTAATGGAGATCCAGGTGAAAAGCTTGCTCGTTTTTCTTCCGATCATGAAATTGTTGGTAACATTCAAAAGAACAGCCCGTTTGGAATTTTCGGGGAATTAAACCGTGAATTAAAAAATGGTATATTGGATAAACCACTTCCGATTGCCTTATCTGATCAGGTAAAAGAAGGACCTGCAAAAATTTTAACAGTGGTTGATAGTGATCAAGTAGAAGAATTTGATATCGAAATTGTTAGCACAATCCCGCAAAAGTTTCCGGCAACAAAAGGCATGGTGATAAAAGTAACCGATCCAAAGCTGCTTGAAAAGACAGGAGGAATTGTACAAGGAATGAGTGGCAGTCCGATTATTCAAAATGGTAAGCTTGTCGGAGCTGTAACACATGTCTTCGTCAATGATCCTACATCCGGCTATGGAGTCCATATTGAGTGGATGCTAAATGAAGCTGGAATTAATATATATGAAACACCAAAAGAAAAAGCAAGTTGAAATAAGAAAAGCGGAAGCACCTGTTTAGCGGCGTATGGACTGGAGCCCTTCGACTGAGATAAAGTAAACACGGAGAGCGATAAGCGATCCGATGTTGACTTATCGTAGGGAGAAGGGCGAAGTCGTCTCGCCGCTGGGTGCTGAAGCTAGCCATCCAAAAGCAAAATAGGTGTAATGACCTATTTTGCTTCTTTTTTGTATAAAGGAAATTCGACAAAAGGCAGTAATAAATTGGAAACGATGCGATTTAAGTCGAAAAAGGAAGTAAAATAAAGAAAAGATAAGATTTTATCACTATTTTAACAAATATTTAAAAAATGAAAGGAATTTTTGTTGCATTGTCGAATTTCTAATTTAGAATAGAATTAAGAGATAAAAGCGATTTGAATGTTCGATTGAAAATAGAGACTCGATTTGAATGAGGGAGGAACAGGATTTGAAAAAGATAAAGGTATTTGTTGTTGATGATAATAGAGAGTTAGTTGGATTATTAGAGGACTATATTTCCTCCCAAGAAGATATGGAAGTTGTCGGTATAGCACATAACGGTCAAGAATGTTTAGATATGCTTGCTTCCGTAGACCCAGATGTTCTTGTGTTGGATATCATTATGCCGCATCTTGACGGATTAGCTGTTCTTGAGCGTTTACGTGATGTAAAAAAAGGAACCATTCCAAATGTTATTATGCTAACTGCATTTGGTCAAGAGGATGTTACCAAAAAGGCGGTTGAACTAGGTGCTTCCTACTTTATCTTAAAACCTTTTGATATGGAAAATCTCGGCAGCCACATTCGTCAAGTTAGCGGTAATACGAATACTTTTACAAGAAAGGCTCCTAGTGTAAGCTATCGGTCTCAGTCTGAACAAAAGCCAAAAAATCTTGACGCAAGCATCACTAGTATTATTCATGAAATAGGAGTTCCAGCACATATTAAGGGATATTTATATTTGCGTGAAGCTATTTCAATGGTTTACAACGATATCGAACTTCTAGGTTCCATCACCAAAGTACTATATCCGGATATCGCTAAAAAGTATAATACAACAGCAAGCCGTGTAGAGCGGGCCATTCGTCATGCAATTGAAGTGGCTTGGAGCCGGGGGAATATTGACTCCATTTCCTCTCTATTCGGTTATACAGTCAGTATGACGAAAGCAAAGCCTACTAATAGTGAATTTATTGCCATGGTAGCAGATAAATTACGCCTTGAACATAAGGCTTCTTGAAAAAATCACTAAAGCAGCTGAGGCCTTCATTCCGGTGAATGAAGGCCTTTGTTATTTTTTTACCCGGATTAATTTTTTTCCTTCTTTTCTAATTCCATTAGTTTTTGTAATAGAATATGTTGAGGTAAATGCATAAGCTGTTCTAACGGTATTTTTAATTCTTGGGATAGCTTTAGGGCAGTTTCTGTTGATAATTGTAATGGTTTCATGTATATTCCTCCATTTAATGTTGGGAAGTGAAAATATGACACAAATATTTGCACATCGTGGATATTCCGCTTCATTTGCTGAAAATACCATGGGCGCTTTTATAGAAGCTGAAAAAGCTGGTGCCGATGGATTAGAACTTGATGTTCAGTTAACGAAGGATGGTGAAATAGTCGTGATCCATGATGAAAAAGTGGATCGAACAACCACCGGAAGCGGGTTTGTTAAGGATTTCTTATATAAAGAAATTAGAAAATTAAATGCGAACAAAAAAGGGTTAAAGAAAGAACTGATCCCATCTTTAACAGAAGTATTGGAATGGCTCCAAACCAACAAATTAATCTGTAATATTGAGTTGAAAAATGGACTCATTCCCTATGATGGAATGGAAGAAAAAGTAGTTCAATTGGTTAGAAACTATGGGCTGAGTGATCGAATTATTATATCGTCCTTTAATCATTATAGTATAGTTTACAGCTACAGGATTGCACCAGAGATTGAAACAGCACCACTGTTTATTGAAGGAATTTATATGCCTTGGATTTATTCGCAATCCATACGGGCAAAAGGGATTCATCCTAAACACTCTGCTATGTCCGATAATATACTTATTAATACCATGGATAATGGTATTGCAGTTCGCCCCTATACAGTGAACAAAGATATAGATATGAACCGGTTTTTTAATATTAATTGTACAGCTATAATAACAGATGATCCCGTTAAGGCTCTTCGGATTAGAAAACAATATGAGAACAAGTTGTAACGAATCGATCTACAAATTGAAAAGGGGAGTGCTGTTCAATAGAACGGCCTCTCCTTTTAAGTTAATCTACGAACGAATCATCATTTCTTAAACTTAGGCTGGACTTTATTACGCTTACGGTCACGGTGAAAGATAAATCCGGCTACAAATCCAAGACCCCCGATAAAAAAAATCAATCCTGTTAAGAATTGCAATAATAAATTTGGGAATGGTGTTTGCAGAATTCCGAATGTCATATCACGCATTAATTTAATTCCTAAAGCCGCTAATGCACCTGGAATGACTAAAATGATGAGAGCGATAATACGTATCATAAATAAATCCTTCCAATTACTAGATAATTTTCTGACTTCTATATCATTATATCTCAACAAAATATTTTTTTATAGTTGAAAATTGTCAAGGTGAGACTTTTAGTTATAATATTAGTAATGAAGAGAATTGCAGAGATTTTTCTTTGGTGAATGCAAAAAATTTCCTAATACCAAAAGGGGTAAAATAAATGCAGAACATTATGATTGTTGGAGCTGGTAAAGGTGGAACGGCAATCTTAGAAATTTTAAAAGAATCCGAAGTGCTTAACGTTCAAGTTGTTATCGATCGAAACGAAAATGCACCCGGAATTATCCTCGCACGCAAAGAGGGAATTAATACAGGGACAAGCTGGCAGACGTATTTAAATGAAAGTATTGATATCGTTATTGAAGTGACAGGAAATGATGAAGTTTTTCATGAAATTCGAAATGCCAAAAATAAGCAAACGGTATTAATTCCCGGGAGCGTTGCCTTCTTGGTATCAAAGCTTATGGAAGAAAAGGAAGAACTTGTGGCCAAGCTCCAAAATGATTCATATAAGCAGGAACTAATTTTTAACGCTGCCAATGATGGTATGGTGGTTATCGACAATAAAGGACAAGTGATCCTTTTTAATAAAAGAGCCGAAGAAATCATGGGTGTTAACAAAGAGCAGGCAATTGGTAAGGATGTTCTAGAAGTTATCCCGACGAGCAGGCTTTTATTAATTTTGAAAACAAGAAGAGTGGAATCTAATCAGGAAATGGAATTAGGTAATGGACGAAAAATTATAACGACCCGTATTCCGATTATTGAAGAAAATGGAACATTAATGGGGGCATTTGCTGTTTTTAAGGATATAACAGAAGTGGTTAATTTAGCAGAGGAAATCACTAATTTACAGGAAATCCAAACCATGCTTCAGGCCATTATTCATTCGAGTGATGATGCTATCTCTGTTGTTGATGAGAATGGCCGTGGAATCCTTATTAATCCAGCTTACACCAGACTAACTGGCCTTACCAAAGATCAAGTCATTGGAAAGCCTGCAAATGCTGACATTTCTGAAGGTGAAAGTATGCATATGAAGGTTTTACAAACAAGAAGGGCTGTACGTGGTGTCCCAATGAGGGTAGGCCCCAATAAAAGAGAGGTAATTGTCAATGTAGCCCCGATTATTGTAGAAGGGAAATTAAAAGGCAGTGTCGGTGTTATCCATGATATGTCAGAGATGAAATCGTTAAGCAGAGAATTGAATCGGGCTAGACAAATTATCCGGACTCTTGAAGCAAAATATACATTCGAGGATATTATCGGCATATCCGAGGAAATGTTAATTGCGATTGAACAGGCAAAGCTGGGGGCAAAAACTCCTGCAACTGTACTGCTCCGAGGGGAATCGGGAACAGGGAAAGAGTTGTTTGCCCATGCCATACATAATGCGAGTGATCGAAAATACAATAAATTTATTCGTGTAAATTGTGCCGCAATTTCTGAATCGTTATTAGAGAGTGAATTATTTGGCTATGAGGAAGGTGCCTTTTCAGGCGCACTAAGGGGGGGAAAACGCGGTCTTTTTGAGGAAGCAAACAACGGCAGTATCTTTCTTGACGAGATAGGGGAATTATCTGCCAATACCCAGGCAAAGCTCTTAAGAGTACTGCAGGAAAGTGAAATTATCCGTGTGGGTGGTACAAAGCCTATCAACATAAACGTCCGAATCATTGCTGCAACAAATGTAAATCTGGAAAAGGGTATTGCTAAAGGTTCGTTTAGGGAAGACTTATATTATCGATTAAACCGCATGCCAATTCAGATTCCACCGCTCAGGAAGCGTAAAGAGGAGATCCCTGTTTTATGCAGCAGACTGATTAATAAAATTAATCGGGATTATGGAAGAAATGTCGAAGGAGTAACGAAAGAAGCACTAGCTCAAATAATGGAATATGACTGGCCGGGAAATGTGAGAGAATTAGAAAATATCCTTGGCAGGGCTATTATTTTTATGAATTATAACGATACCTTAATCGATATTAACCATCTTCCGGAATTAAGAAATAAAACGATAAGAATAGAATCTTCTGGAATGTCATCCGCTGAACCGTTTAATTTAAAAAAGACCTTGCCTGAAATGGTGGAGGAATACGAAGCAAGGATTATCCAGGAAACTCTTTCACGTTTGAACGGAAATAAAACAATGACAGCTAAAACATTAGGTTTATCGGTAAGGAACCTTTATTATAAACTAGATAAATACAATCTTGAAAAAAATAGCACGCAATAATTTTCACAGCCTGAAATTTATTGCATTGTTCTGACGAAGAAAATAAAACGTTTACATAAATGTGGTATGGCATAAAACTTGCATATTTTAAAGTGGGTTTGAGGAAGAGAAGAAAGGGTTGATGACAGCTTGTTGCTAGACTCACTGATAAACCAAGCAACACACAATGGCTATAATACGGTTGCTGTAGCTGCTGGAGACACGGCGGAAGTCATTGAGGCCGTACTTGATGCGTTAAATCGAAATCTTGCTGAATTTATACTTTATGGTGATCAAGAAAAAATCATTTCACTGATTAAATTGCAAAAGCAGGAGCTATTGAATAATCATAAATTAAAAATTGTTCATTCAGATTCTGTGGTCAGTGCCGCAGAATCCGCGGTTCAAGCTGTTTCCAACAAACAAGCAAATGTATTAATGAAAGGAAATATTCCATCCAATATCTTTTTAAAGGCGGTTTTAAATAAGGAATATGGACTCAGAACCGGGAATGTTTTATCACATACAGCATTCTTTGAAGTCCCTGGTTTTAGTCAACTACTCTTAATTACAGATGCAGCTATGAACATTGCTCCTAACTTAGAACAAAAAGTGCAAATTATAAAAAATACGGTTGCACTTGCCAAATCAGTCGGGATCGAAATGCCGAAAGTAGCGGTAATTGCTGCTGTTGAAGCAGTTAATCCCGATATGCAGGCAACCCTTGATGCCGCTGCATTAACAGTGATGAATAAACGGGGGCAAATTTCCGGTTGCATTGTTGATGGGCCGCTTGGCCTTGACAATGCCATTTCTGAATTAGCTGCTGAACACAAAGGGATTATCAGCGATGTAGCAGGTAAAGCAGATATTTTATTGGTACCCACTATCGAGGTTGGGAATGTGTTATATAAATCATTAATTTATTTTGCTAAGGCAAAGGTAGGCGCTGTCCTTGCAGGAGCAAGCGCTCCTATTGTGCTTACATCTAGAGCTGATTCAGCAGAAAGCAAGCTGTATTCACTAGCGTTAGCGTTATGTTGTGTAAATAAATAGATTTTTACCCATTTGAGGAGGAAATTTCATGGAAATCTTCAAGTATTTAGAGAAATATGATTATGAGCAATTAGTTTTTTGTCAAGATAAGCAATCAGGTCTAAAAGCTATTATTGCTATTCATGATACAACACTTGGTCCGGCATTGGGTGGTACCCGCATGTGGACATATGCCTCCGAGGAAGCAGCGATTGAAGATGCTCTTCGTCTAGCCAAGGGGATGACCTATAAAAATGCAGCTGCAGGCTTAAATCTCGGAGGCGGAAAAACCGTTATTATTGGCGATCCTCGCAAAGACAAAAGTGAGGAATTATTCAGAGCTTTCGGCCGTTACGTCCAAGGTTTAAATGGCCGGTACATTACAGCGGAAGATGTGGGTACAACTGTGGCGGATATGGATTTAATCCACGAGGAGACAGATTTTGTTACAGGTATTTCTCCGGCATTTGGATCATCTGGTAATCCATCACCGGTCACTGCTTTTGGTGTATATCGCGGCATGAAAGCAGCGGCAAGGGAAGCTTTTGGTACGGATTCACTTGAAGGAAGAGTGGTTGCAGTGCAGGGAGTTGGCAATGTAGCTTATACACTTTGCGAATATCTGCATAAAGAAGGGGCGCAGCTTATTGTAACGGACATTAACAAAGAAGCAGTTAATCGTGCGATTCAAGCATTTGGTGCCCGTGCAGTTGATCCGGATGATATTTATGGAGTTGAGTGTGACATTTATGCTCCTTGTGCCTTAGGGGCAACGATTAATGATGACACAATCCCTCAATTAAAGGCTAAAGTAATTGCGGGTTCTGCTAATAATCAATTAAAGGACGCTCGTCATGGTGATATCATTCATGAAATGGGTATTGTCTATGCCCCGGATTATGTAATAAACGCTGGCGGCGTTATCAATGTGGCGGATGAGCTTTATGGATATAATCAAGAACGTGCAATGAAAAAGGTTGAACAGCTTTATACAACGATTGAAAAGGTCATTGAAATTTCTAAGCGGGATGGTATCCCAACTTATGTTGCTGCTGATAGAATGGCCGAAGAAAGAATCGCACGAATTCGTAATTCTAGAAGCCAATTTTTACAAAATGGCCATCATATCTTAAGTCATCGAATTTCAAGATAATACAAGGACCATACCAGGAACATGATGTTAAGGCAAAGCGCTGAATTGGATTCAGCGCATTTGCCTTTAGATAGATGTTTTAAAGTGGAGGTTACGACGTTGCCAGATTATAAAGATCGGATACTTACCATTAACCCAGGATCAACAACCACTAAAATTGGTGTTTTTGATAACGAAGTTTCTATTTTTGAAAAATCAATCCGTCATGATGTAGAAACCATTAATACTTTTTCAAATATTATTGACCAATATCAATTTAGAAAAACTGTAATTTTGGAAACACTGGATAATGAAGGAATTAATATATCAAAATTATCAGCTGTTTGCGGACGTGGCGGCTTACTTCGTCCTATTGAAGGCGGAACATACGAGGTCAATGATTTAATGTTAAAGGATTTAAGATCTGGCTATGCCGGGCAGCATGCATCTAATTTAGGTGGGATTATAGCCTATGAAATTGCTTCAGGTTTAAATATCCCTGCCTTCATTGTCGATCCAGTTGTTGTTGATGAACTCGCCCCAATTGCTAGGATCTCCGGTTTTTCCTTAATTGAAAGAAAAAGTATCTTTCACGCCTTAAATCAAAAGGCAGTTGCTAGGAGAGTAGCAAAGGAACTGGGAAAGGAATACAGTGAATTAAATTTGATTGTTGCCCATATGGGCGGTGGCATTACCGTCGGTGTCCATCAACAAGGAAAAGTTGTTGATGTAAACAATGGTTTACACGGTGATGGACCTTTTAGTCCGGAACGGGCTGGGACGGTGCCTGCAGGGGATTTAATTGCCCTTTGTTTTTCAGGCGAATATTATCGGGAAGAAATGATGAAGAAACTTGTAGGGCATGGTGGACTTGTTGGATACCTTGGAACAAACGATGCAGTAACGGTAGAAAAGAGAATTGCTGCAGGCGACAAAGAGGCAGAGCTAATCTATGAGGCAATGGCCTATCAGGTAGCAAAGGAGATAGGGGCCTGCAGTGCGGTTGTTTCTGGTAAGGTGGATGCGATTATCTTAACAGGCGGACTCAGCTTTGGAAATGGATTTGTGAAATCAATTAGCGATCGAGTCAATTGGATTGCGGATGTAATTGTTCAACCCGGGGAAAATGAACTTCAAGCCTTGGCAGAAGGGGCACTTCGGGTTTTAAGCGGTGAAGAGGAAGTAAAGGTATATCCAGGGAACTTTTCTACTGCAAAAATTTAATGAATATGGGGAGGAAACATAAGTGGCACAAGAATATGATTTGGTCATTCTTGGAGGTGGAACAGGCGGCTATGTGGCAGCTATTCGCGCTTCACAGCTTGGCTTAAAAACGGCCATTGTTGAAAAAGGAAAATTGGGAGGTACCTGCCTCCATAAGGGCTGCATCCCAAGCAAGGCCTTATTAAGAAGTGCAGAGGTATTTGCGACAACAAAACGCGGTGAGGATTTTGGTGTTATCACAAGCGATGTTTCATTAGATTTTAGAAAAGTTCAAGCTAGAAAAAATAAGATTATTGACCAGTTACATAAGGGCGTCCAACATCTAATGAAACAGGGGAAGATTGATGTCTATGAAGGGATTGGCCGAATCCTTGGACCATCGATTTTTTCACCGATGCCAGGTACTATTTCAGTTGAAATGAACAACGGAACGGAAAACGAAATGCTGATTCCAAAAAATGTGATTGTTGCCACTGGTTCAAGACCAAGAACGCTTCCAGGCTTGGAAATCGATGGTCGGTTGGTAATATCATCTGATGAAGCATTACAGCTTGAAGCCTTGCCAAAATCAATCATTATTGTTGGAGGCGGTGTTATCGGAATAGAATGGGCTTCCATGCTTTCTGATTTTGGAATAAATGTAACAGTTATTGAGTTTGCTGACCGCATCATTCCAACAGAGGATAAAGATATTTCTAAAGAAATGCAGCGGGTCTTGAAAAAGAGGGGGATAAACCTTGTTACCAGTGCTAAGGTGCTTCCTGAAACAATTGTTAAAGATCAAGAGGTTAGTATTTCAGCAGAGGTTAAAGGCGTTCTTAAACAGTTTAAGGCTGAAAAACTCTTAGTCTCAGTTGGTCGCCAAGCAAATTTAGAGGGAATAGGACTTGAAAATACCGATATCCAGGCTGAAAATGGCTTTATTGTGACCAATGAATTTTATCAAACGAAAGAGTCCCATATTTATGCGATAGGTGACGTTATAGGCGGTTTACAACTTGCACATGTTGCCTCACACGAGGGAATTATTGCAGTTGAGCATATAGCAGGAGAAAAACCATCGCCGATGAATTATAACTTAGTATCCAGGTGCATCTATAGTAACCCGGAGGTCTCCAGTGTAGGAATAACTGAGGAGCAGGCAAAAGAAAAAGGCCATAAATTGAAAATAGGTAAGTTTTCCTTCCGGGCAATCGGGAAAGCTCTTGTTTTCGGCGATTCAGATGGCTTTGTAAAAATTGTTGCAGATTCCGAGACTGATGATATTCTAGGGGTGCATATGATTGGTCCACATGTAACTGACATGATCACAGAGGCAGGGCTGGCCATGGTATTAGATGCAACACCATGGGAAATTGCCCATACCATTCATCCACATCCAACTTTGACAGAAGCCATTGGGGAAGCAGCTTTGGCAGTGGATGGGAAGGCCATTCATTCATAATAAATGTAAAGTATTAGGTGTTGATAAATTGTTAGTGTCTATCGAACAATCGGGAGGTAAGAAATAAATGGCAGAGAAGCGTCATGTAGTTTTAGGATTAAGCGACCAAAAGGTATTGGAAATGTATGAGACGATGCTTTTGGCCCGACGCATTGATGAGCGGATGTGGTTATTGAATCGTGCTGGAAAGATTCCATTTGTTATTTCATGTCAAGGCCAAGAAGCAGCACAGGTGGGAGCGGCTTTTGCTCTGGACCGGGAGAAGGATTATGTACTTCCCTATTACCGTGATATGGGGGTTGTGTTAACTTTCGGGATGACACCAACAGAATTGATGCTTTCCGGTTTTGCTAAGGCGGAGGATCCGAACTCAGGGAGCCGGCAAATGCCTGGGCATTTTGGGCAAAAGAAAAATAGAATCGTAACAGGTTCGTCACCTGTTACCACACAAGTTCCTCACGCTGTAGGAATTGCTCTTGCGGGAAAAATGGAGAAAAAAGATCTAGTAACATTTGTTACCTTTGGAGAAGGTTCTTCAAACCAAGGGGATTTCCATGAGGGAGCAAACTTTGCAGGTGTGCATAAACTTCCGGTTATATTTATGTGCGAAAATAATAAATATGCTATTTCAGTCCCAATTGAAAAACAATTAGCATGTGAAAAGGTGTCAGATCGTGCGATTGGATATGGGATGCCAGGTGTAACCGTTGATGGTAATGATCCTCTGGAAGTGTATAAGGCTGTAAAAGAAGCGGCTGACCGGGGCCGCCGTGGCGAAGGTCCAACCCTTGTTGAAACAGTTTCTTACCGGCTTACTCCACATTCTTCGGATGATGACGATCGTTCGTACCGCGCACCGGATGAAGTGGCAAAAGCAAAAACAAAGGATCCGTTAATGACGTTTGGAGCCTATTTGAAGGAAACAAATGTCTTAAATGATGACCTGGAAAAAGAAATGAATGATCGTGTGATGAAACTGGTGAATGAGGCGACAGAATATGCAGAGAATGCTCCTTATTCTGCACCAGAAGATGCATTGAAATATGTTTATGCGGAAACGGAAGAGTAAGGGGGACGTAAAATGGCGATTATTTCATATATTGATTCAATTACAATGGCGATGCGTGAAGAAATGGAACTCGATCCCAAGGTGTTTATCCTTGGTGAAGATGTAGGGGTGAAAGGCGGCGTATTTAAAGCAACCCAGGGCTTATACGAACAATTTGGCGAGGAACGGGTCATTGATACACCACTTGCAGAGTCAGCTATCGCAGGAGTAGGAATCGGGGCAGCGATGTACGGGATGCGCCCAATTGCAGAAATGCAATTTGCTGATTTTATTATGCCTGCTGTAAACCAAATTATTTCTGAAGCTGCAAAAATTCGCTATCGTTCTAATAATGATTGGAACTGTCCAATTGTTATACGTGCCCCTTACGGCGGAGGAGTACATGGAGCACTCTATCATTCTCAATCAGTCGAAGCGGTTTTTGCTAATCAGCCAGGGTTGAAAATCGTAATGCCTTCCACACCATACGATGCGAAAGGACTATTAAAAGCCGCTATTCGCGACAATGACCCGGTTCTCTTTTTCGAGCACAAACGGGCATATCGTTTAATCAAGGGTGAAGTTCCAGCGAATGATTATACGCTGCCAATAGGAAAAGCGGATATAAAACGCGAAGGCGAAGATATTACAGTTATTACTTATGGTCTATGTGTTCATTTTGCCCTTCAAGCGGCAGAAAAATTAGCCCAGGATGGAATTTCTGTTCATATCCTTGATTTACGAACTGTCTATCCGCTTGATAAAGAGGCGATTATTGAGGCAGCTTCTAAAACCGGCAAGGTCCTGCTAATAACAGAGGACAATAAGGAAGGAAGCATAATAAGTGAAGTTTCAGCCATTATAGCGGAACATTGCTTATTTGAATTAGATGCTCCTATTATGCGGCTCGCTGGACCAGATGTCCCGGCCATGCCTTATTCTCCTACGATGGAGAAATTCTTTATGGTTAATCCGGACAAAGTCGAAAAGGCAATGCGCGAGCTTGCGGAATATTAAGGAGGTATGGAACTAGTGGCAACTGAACAAATTAAAATGCCTCAATTAGGGGAAAGTGTAACCGAAGGTACTATTAGCAAGTGGTTAGTAACTGTAGGTGATATGGTAAATAAATACGACCCGCTGGCCGAGGTCATGACCGATAAAGTAAATGCAGAAGTCCCGTCCTCCTTTACTGGTGTGATTAAAGAGCTGATTGCTGAAGAAGGAGAGACACTAGCCGTAGGGGAGATTATTTGTACAATTGAAGTGGAGGATAGCAGTACGCAGGACCCTTCTCTGGCGGTAAATCCAAATACGGAAGAAACAAGTAGGACAGAATCTGCACCTGCAGCGGGTCAAGAAAATAAAGCACGCTATTCACCTGCTGTTTTAAAAATTTCTCAAGAACATGGCATTGATTTAACGAAAGTGTCTGGCACCGGTGCGGGAGGAAGGATTACTAGAAAGGATCTATTGAAATTAATTGAATCTGGTAATATTTCAACTGCCGACCAGAAGGTTAATACCATAAATGAATCAGGACAAAGGCCAGAGGTCAAACAAGATGCAGCACAAGCTTTCACTAGTCAGCCCGCAGCGCTTTCGTCCCCGGCGGCTCAACAGGCAGCAGTTCCTATGACAACTGGAGACATAGAAATCCCTGTAACTGGAGTGCGTAAAGCGATCGCAGCTAATATGCTTCGCAGCAAACATGAGGCACCACATGCCTGGACCATGATTGAAGTGGATGCCACTAATCTTGTGGAATATCGTAATGGTTTAAAAGACGAATTTAAGAAGAAAGAGGGTTTCAATTTAACTTTCTTCGCCTTTTTTGTAAAAGCTGTTGCCCAAGCGTTAAAAGAATTTCCACAAATTAATTCGATGTGGGCAGGGGATAAAATTATTCAAAAGAAAGACATCAATATTTCTATTGCTGTGGCCACTGAGGATGCTCTTTACGTTCCAGTCATTAAAAATGCAGATGAAAAGACCATAAAGGGAATTGCCCGAGAAATCTCAGAACTTGCAGTTAAAGTGAGAACAGGTAAACTAAAATCAGAGGATATGCAAGGCGGTACATTCACAGTAAACAACACGGGTTCCTTTGGTTCCGTTCAATCAATGGGAATCATTAACTACCCACAAGCAGCAATACTTCAAGTGGAGTCAATCGTTAAACGGCCTGTTGTCATAAACAACAACATGATTGCTGTCCGTGATATGGTGAATCTATGTATGTCACTGGACCACAGGGTATTGGATGGACTAGTTTGCGGCCGTTTCTTACAACGTGTGAAAGAAATTCTTGAAAATACATCAAAAGCAACCACAACTATTTATTAGCAATAAATTACCGCTGCCTTTACGGGCAGCGGTTTTTATTATTAAAGTTATTAACGACAAGATGAAGAAATTGATTAACCTATTTTTTACAATGGTTTTCATTGCTTGAAATCTATTTGTACCATAAAATAGAAATAAGTATAATTAATTGAATTTTACTGCAATTCGGAAGAAAGGGGAGATGGAGTTGGAAAATATAAAAAATCAATCTTTTTTACAGAAAACAATTGATGATTGGCAGGCTAAAGCAGAAGCCTCCTTAAAAGGGAAAAAGATTGAATCCTTACACCGGCATACATATGAAAACATTTTTTTGAAACCGCTTTATATACGGAAAGGTGAGCATCCAGTTCCTAATTATTCAGGAGGCTCTGATTACCGACGAGGGATTTATCCGCTTGGATATTTGACAAATACGTGGAAGGTAGCACAGCAGTTAACTTATCAATCACCTGGAGAATTGAAAGAGAAGCTTCATGCAGCCCTAGAAAATGGGCAAACTGCTATTTCCTTTAAGGTATCGGAAGAATTAGTGGAAACAAATGACAGCCTTACGAGAGTTTTGGCAGGCCTCTATCATCAATATCCATTAGCGCTTAATACAAAAGGATGGCATTCAGCGATTCTAAATGTATTAGCAAAAATGGCAGAGGACGAAAATATGACTGATAAAATAACAGGTTATATGGGTTCAGACCCGATTGCCCTATTTGCCGAGGAAGGGGCTGTTTCACGGGAGTTTATCGAGGAATGGAAAAAAGATATAAACAAGTTTAGTCAAAGGTTTCCACACCTTAACACCATACTCATTGATATAACCCCTTATCATAATGGCGGAGCAAATGCCGTTCAAGAGCTGGGAATTGCCATCGCGGAAGGGGTACATTATCTTGATATCCTCCAGGATGGTGAAATGGACCTTAATTTAATTTTAAAAAAAATGGTCTTCCAATTCTCTATTGGAAGTAACTTCTTCATGGAAATTGCTAAACTTCGGGCAGCGCGGATACTTTGGAATCGAATAACTGAACTTTACACTGCCAAAGATGAAGCCCGGGGGATGGTCATTTCTGCCGAAACCTCTACGTTTACAAAATCCTTACATGACCCCTATGTCAATCTTCTGCGGGCTGGCAATGAAGCATTTGCGGCCGTCATCGGAGGGGTTCAATATTTACACGTTACTCCTTTTGATAGTCTTACAGTTACCACACCATTTTCAGAAAGAATCGCCAGAAATATCCAACTGCTCTTAAAACAAGAGGCACATCTAGAAAAAGTCATTGACCCAGCTGGCGGCTCTTGGTATGTGGAAGAGTTAACGAGTCAGCTCGCTGAAAAAGCATGGGAATTCTTCCAGCAAATTGATAGCCAGGGCGGTATATTAAATGTTTTAAAATCAAATTGGCTCCAGCATGAAATAGAAGCAACTTATCTAAAAAGGAATTTAGATTTTCAAACTAGGCGGCAAAACATGATTGGAACAAATGTTTATGCCGATATAAATGAACCTGAACCAAATCCCAAGCCGAGGAACACGAACAGTTTTTTTACAAATGGAACCTATTCATTGAGCAAAATAGAACCCATACCAGCACGGAGACTTTCGGAGCCCTTTGAAAAGCTGCGAAGAAAGGCAAAGCAGCTCGAAGAAAAAATAGGCACCATTCCATCAGTAGGGATGATATGTCTTGGCGAAATAAAGCAGCATAAACCAAGGCTGGATTTTATGAAAGGTTATCTAGCGGCTGGTGGTTTGAAAGCAGTGGATAGCAACCCAATCTTAACTTTAGAAAATGCTAAACAATTTGTTCTAGAAACTCCTACTTCCTATTTCTGCTTTTGTGGAACAAATGAACAGTACGAGCTAGCCGGTAGAAACATTTTAACAGCTTTAAAATCTGAATTTCCTGAACGTATATTTTACATAGCTGGGCTCCCTGAAATAGAAAAACAGCCCCAGTGGAAGAGTTTGGGTATTAAGCAGTTCATTCATGCAGGGACTAATTGCTATGAAACTCTATCAGATATCCTTACTGATATGGAGGTGAACACGGTTGAAGAAACAAAAGCCTAATTTTCAAAGTATTCCATTGTTTGCTGACCAAAAATTCATGACAAAAAGAGAGTGGGAAGAGAAAGTTAATCATGAAATTTCTTCTTCCATTGAAGATTTGCTGTTTGAAACGAATGAGCAAATATACCTTAAGCCTATTTATACAAAAGAGGATCGTGTAGGTTTAGAACATATTGATGACCTTCCTGGACTGCCTCCTTATACGAGAGGACCGTATCCGACCATGTATGTGAATCGGCCCTGGACGGTCAGGCAGTATGCAGGCTTTTCAACTGCTGAAGAAAGTAATGCCTTTTACCGACGAAATCTTGCTATGGGGCAAAAGGGATTATCAGTAGCCTTTGATTTAGCTACCCACCGCGGTTATGACTCCGATCATCCTCGTGTAGTTGGGGATGTTGGGAAAGCTGGTGTTGCCATAGACTCCATACTTGATATGAAGACACTTTTTGCAGGAATACCCTTGGATCAAATGTCTGTATCGATGACAATGAACGGGGCTGTCTTGCCGATTTTAGCTTTCTTTATCGTAACGGCAGAGGAACAGGGAGTCAGCCAAGAAAAGCTTTCGGGAACCATCCAAAACGATATATTAAAAGAATACATGGTTCGTAATACGTATATTTACCCACCTGAAATGTCGATGAAGATCATTGCGGATATCTTTGAATATACGTCCAAATACATGCCAAAGTTTAATAGTATTAGTATTTCTGGCTACCATATGCAAGAAGCGGGAGCTCCGGCGGATTTAGAATTAGCGTATACACTTGCAGATGGCTTAGAGTATGTCAGGACAGGGCTTAAAGCAGGCATCAATATCGATTCATTTGCCCCAAGACTGTCCTTTTTCTGGGCAATCGGGATGAATTACTTCATGGAAGTCGCCAAAATGCGGGCTGGGAGATTCATTTGGGCCAAAATGATGAAGTCTTTCCAGCCAAAGAATGAAAAATCATTAGCATTACGGACTCATTCACAAACGTCAGGTTGGAGTTTAACCGAACAGGATCCATTTAATAATGTTATGCGGACACTTATTGAAGCACATGCTGCAGCAATGGGGCATACCCAATCACTGCATACGAACGCTTTAGATGAGGCAATAGCCTTACCAACAGATTTCTCAGCCCGGATTGCTCGAAACACTCAGTTGTTTTTACAAGAAGAAACAGGGATTACCCATGTAATCGATCCTTGGGGAGGCTCTTATTATGTCGAAAAACTGACAGATGATTTAGTAAAAAGGGCCTGGACCCACATTGAAGAAATTGAAGGACTTGGGGGGATGGCTAAGGCTATAGAAACAGGTCTTCCCAAAATGAGAATCGAAGAAGCAGCAGCTAGAAGACAAGCGCAAATCGATTCTGGTAAAGAAACGATTATAGGGGTTAATCGCTACAGGCCTGAAAAGGAAGAAGCGATCGATATATTAGATATCGATAATACTGCCGTCCGTTTAAAGCAAATGGAGAAATTAACTGCTTTAAAAGCGGCTCGAGATAATCAAAAAGTGGAAGCGGCACTTAATGAATTAACAAAAGCTGCTGAAACAGGGGATCAAAATCTATTAGAACTTGCTGTTAAGGCAGCCAGAGTTAGAGCAACACTTGGTGAAATATCTGAAGCTATTGAGCGTGTGGCTACAAGACATAAAGCCGTCATTCGTTCCATTAGCGGTGTGTATAGTACAGCCTTTAGCAATGAGGAAGAGATCATTGAAGTGAAGAAAATGACAGATGATTTTCTTGAGAATGAAGGGAGACGGCCAAGAATCCTTATTGCGAAAATGGGTCAGGATGGTCATGATCGGGGAGCAAAGGTCATCGCCACTGCTTTCGCGGATTTAGGCTTTGATGTAGACATTAGTCCGCTGTTTCAAACGCCAGAAGAAACGGCTATTCAAGCCGTTGAAAATGATGTTCATGTAGTGGGCATGAGCTCGCTTGCAGCAGGTCATAAAACACTGCTGCCTCAACTAGTGGATGAACTAAAAAAAATGGGCCGAGAGGATATTCTGGTTGTCGTCGGCGGTGTCATCCCTTCCCAAGATTATCAATTTTTATATGACCATGGTGCAGCGGCCATTTTCGGACCGGGAACCATCATTCCTGTTGCTGCTCAAAAAGTGATTAGGGAGATTTATATAAAACTCGGTTATGAGGAAGTGTCGCAATAAATGGATCATAAACCGGAATGGAGTGACCCTAATAATTCTGACAGCTGTCTAAGCATCGTGCGACGAGGCAAGGAGCTTGAAAGTCAAACTGTCTCTTTTGAAAAAAATGTACGCTTTCAAAAACGAAATTCCACAGAACCGTCCATTGACGTTCTTTATGATGGGGTGCTAAAGGGTGACCGAAGCCTGCTTGCTCGAGCGATTACACTTGTAGAAAGTAATGCTGATCAGCATTTTCAAAAAGCTCAGCAGCTGTTGAAGATGCTCCTGCCCAAAACTGGTAAATCAATTCGTATCGGAATAACCGGTGTTCCAGGTGCAGGAAAGAGCACCTTTATTGAGGCTTTTGGTATACATTTGTGCAACCTAGGGTATCGGGTTGCTGTATTGGCTATTGATCCAAGTTCAAGTATCTCGGGCGGCAGTATTCTGGGCGACAAGACTAGAATGGAACAGTTATCAAGAAATGAGAACGCCTTTATTCGCCCGTCGCCAACAGGAGGAAAACTGGGCGGTGTACACAGAAAAACAAGAGAAGCAATGTTAATTTGTGAGTCGGCCGGATTTGATATTATTATAGTTGAAACGGTTGGTGTGGGCCAAAGCGAAGTAATTATCAGAGATATGGTTGATCTTTTCATTTTGCTTGTTTTGACAGGAGCAGGCGATGAACTTCAAGGAATGAAGAAGGGGATTATGGAACTAGCTGATATTATCCTTGTTCATAAGGCTGATGGAGCGAATAAACAGATAGCTGAACAAACTAGACAGGAATACAATCGAATTCTCCGCTTCCTTCAGCCAGCTACAAAAGGTTGGAATACAAAGGCCTATACTTGCTCTTCGATAACTCTTGAGGGAATTAACGAAATCTGGGGTGTTGTTCAATCCTTTGCAAAAACCGGAAAATCTTCAGGAGTTTTTGAGGAAAGGAGAAGAATACAAGCCAGGGAATGGTTTTATTCAATGATAACGGATCAGCTCCAATTTCTCTTTTACCATCATAAAGAGGTTAAAAGTGCTCTTCCTAAGCTTGAAAATGAAGTGATTTCTGGGGAAATGACTGTAGCTGCAGCTGTAGAGACATTATTTAAAACCTTTTTTTCAGAAACAAAAAGTTAACTTTACTAGTGAAGAAAATTCTGGACACGGGCATTGGTGAGTGCAAATCGTGGAGACGCTTTGGCTCAGCAGATTTCATTTCATTTGGAGAAAACACATTTTAACTGTTATTATATAGTTATATACGGAATATAAGGAGTGTGTTTTGATGAGTATGAATTTTAACTTTTTCATGAATGATGTAGTTAACCAGGCACGTCAAGAAATTGCGTCTGCTGGGTATAAAGAACTTAAAACACCTGCAGAAGTAGAGGATGCCTTTGCTCAAAAAGGAACCACATTAGTGATGATTAATTCAGTGTGCGGATGTGCAGGAGGCATTGCACGCCCAGCAGCAGCACATGCGCTTCATAATGATAAACGCCCTGACCATCTGGTTACAGTATTTGCTGGGCAGGATAAGGAGGCAACCGAAACAGCTAGAAGCTATTTCACAGGTTATCCACCTTCCTCTCCATCTTTTGCATTGTTAAAAGACGGTAAGATACTGACTATGATTGAAAGACATCAAATTGAGGGCTTTGATCCTGCAACAGTAGTAGCAAAGCTTCAAAGTGAATTTGATCAGTATTGTGAAGAAGTATAAGGAGTAAATAAATTAAGGTCAAATCGTGAAATGATTTGATCTTTTTTTATTGTCTAAATACAATTTTTAGTGTATATTTATTAATTGTTTTGTAAATTTAATCATAAAATCCGAGGTGTTTTCATATGAAGGAATTATTGAAAAATAAATTAGAAGCTATACAAAACAGATTATGGGAGATTAATGATATCTTGTATTATCAACCAGAGCTGGGTGATGAAGAATTTGAATCTATGAAACTTTTAGTGGAATTCCTTGAGCAACATCAATTTTCAGTCGAAACAGGTATCGTTGGCCGTCCTACTGCCTTTAAAGCAGTTTATGATAGTAAGAAAGAGGGACCTACTATTGCCTATTTGTCTGAATATGATGCCTTGCCGGAGGTTGGACATGGGTGCGGTCATAATATGATTGGAACTATGAGTGCTGGTGCAGGAGTTCTCTTAAGTAAAGTCGTGGATGAAATTGGCGGCCGTGTGATCGTATTAGGTACACCTGCAGAAGAAACAAATGGCGCTAAAGTACCGATGGCTAAACAAGGAGTATTTGACGACATTGATGCAGCGATGATTTTACACCCTGCAGATGAATCCTATGAGAGTGGTGATTCGTTAGCAATGGACGCTATTCAATTTGACTTCCGTGGCAGAACGAGTCATGCAGCGGCATCGCCAGAAAAGGGAATTAATGCATTGGATGCCGTTATTCAATTATTTAACGGGATCAATGCTCTGCGTCAACACGTTACTTCAGATGTTAGAATCCATGGGATTATTAAAGAAGGCGGTGTAGCTGCCAACATTGTTCCAGACAAAGCAATAGCTCAATTTTATGTTCGAGCAAAAGACCGAAACTACCTAAACGAGGTTGTTCAAAAGGTAATTAGTATTGCAGAAGGTGCATCGTCAATGACAGGTGCAGATGTTCACATTGAAAACTATGAGCTAAGCTATGACAATATGGTTACGAATCAAACCTTATCCCAATTATTTACAAGCAATCTATTAACAACGGGTGTTAAGCAAGTGGAGAAAGCGAAGGAATCTTATGGTTCCATTGATATGGGAAATGTTAGTCACGTCGTTCCAGCCATTCATCCTTATATTGGTCTTGATTCGCCTGGGCTGATTGCACATACGAGAGAATTTGCCGACCTAACAATCACTGACAACTCTCACAAAATTCTAGCTAGAGGTGCTTTGGCCCTTGCGCTTACGGGATATGATTTAATCACAAATAAAGAAGTACTTGAAAAAATGAAAAATGAATTTCGTCAGGCATAGATAATGGAAACCTGACCTCTGAAGTGCCTCTTCTTTGAGAGGTGCTTTTTTGGTGGATAAAATAATATTCGCATACCAAATTTTTTGAATATTTTTATATTAGAAAAACATCTTTTCAAAATAATCAGGGTGTGTTATTATTCATTTTGTTGAATAAAAATCCAATCTTAAATAACCAAATATTTATATAACACAGGGGGTTCCACTATGAAAAGAACTATTTTATTTTTAACATTAATTCTTACTTTAGTTGTTATGTCTGCTTGCGGTCAGAGTAATAAGGACGGGGCAAATGGGGAAAAAACAGCTGACAAGAAAGTATTAACAATGGCAACATCAGCTGATTTTGCTCCATTTGAATCAAGAGATCCATCAGGAAAGGTTATTGGATTTGATATTGACCTTGCTAATGCCATTGCAGATGAATTAGGTTATAAACTAGAAATCAAAGATATGAAGTTCGATGGTCTAATCGGTGCATTGCAAGCGAAGCGGGTTGATATGGTACTTGCTGGTATGTCGGCAACTGAAAAGCGCAAAAAAAATGTTGATTTTTCTACAGCTTATAACCATTCTGGTGAAATGTTCTTAACGAAAAAAGGTTCTACAATTAAAACAATTGATGATCTAAAAGGAAAAACCGTTGCAGTACAGCTAGGAACTATTCAGGAAGAAGGAGCTAAAACTCTTCAGAAAAAAGTTGATTTTACGCTTAAGCCTTTAGATAATTCAACAACATTGATTCAAGAACTAGTAACGGATCGTGTTCAAGTAGCGTACTTAGATAAATCAGTCGCAACAGGATACATGAAGGAACAGGGATTGGCTGGTTTTGATGATCCAACATCTAGTTCTCCAGGGATGGCTGTAGCTTTTCCAAAAGGCAGCAACTTAGTTGGTGATGTAAATAAAGCACTTCAAAAACTTGAAGAGAACGGAAAACTTCAAGAATTGAAGGATAAATGGTTAAAGGATCAAAAATAATTAGTAAAGACCCAATTCATTAGTTCGTCTTGATGAAGGTAAAGAAAATATTGAAGTGAGGTGTAAGGCATGAATTTGGATTTTAGCCAAATTGTGCCTTATATTCCTTTTATTTTAGAAGGAATATGGGTTACATTAAAATTTGTTATTATTTCCATTATTTTAGGTTTTATCCTTGGTACTATTCTAGCGTTATTTAAAATTTCACGTATAAAGGCTTTAAATTGGTTTGGTGACGCTTATACATCTATTTTTCGTGGTACACCATTAATTTTGCAATTAATGCTAATCTATTTTGCGATTCCGCAATTAACAGGTTATGACATATCACCATTTTTATCTTCAATTTTAGCATTTGGTTTGAATTCATCAGCCTATGTTTCAGAAATCATCAGGGCAGGAATTCAAGCAGTTGATAAAGGTCAAACTGAAGCGGCCCAAGCGCTGGGAGTTCCTTATCGTCTTATGATGAAGGACCTTATATTGCCTCAAGCATTAAAAAATATTTTACCAGCTCTTATGAACGAATTTATTACCCTAACGAAAGAATCGGCACTTGTATCGACGATTGGATATTTAGATTTGATGCGCCGTGCGCAAGTGGTGGGAGCTGATACTTATCGAAATTTTGAACCACTTATATTTGTTGGATTAATCTATTGGATTTTAGTAATGGTGCTTACACTGGCTGGTAAATGGGTTGAAAGGAGGATGAAATTCAGTGATTAAAGTTGAAAACCTCTATAAACAATTCGGGGAAAATGAAGTCCTAAAAAATATTTCTACCAGTATAGATAGCGGCGAAGTAGTTTCTATCATTGGACCTTCAGGTTCGGGCAAGTCAACTTTTCTTCGTTGTTTAAATTTGTTAGAGACACCGACGAAAGGAAAAGTATGGATTAATAATCAAGAGATTACCGATAAAAAAACGAACATTATGAAAGTTCGAGAACAAATCGGAATGGTTTTTCAGCACTTTTATTTATTCCCGCATCTGACTGTTTTAGAGAACTTAACATACGCCCCCATGAAAGTTAAAGGGGAATCCCGTGATACAGCTGAAGCAAAAGCTCGGGAATTGCTTGCTAGAGTGGGTCTTACTGAAAAAGAAGCTGCTTATCCAAATAACCTATCAGGTGGTCAGAAGCAGCGTGTAGCGATCGCACGTGCTCTTGCAATGGAACCAAAGTTAATGTTATTTGATGAGCCTACATCAGCTCTTGACCCAGAAATGGTAAAGGAAGTATTAACCGTTATGAAGGACCTAGCCCAATCAGGAATGACGATGGCTATCGTCACACATGAAATGGGGTTTGCTCGTGAGGTTTCTGACCGTATAATCTTCCTTGATGAAGGAAAATTATTAGAAGAAGGCTCACCGAATGAATTTTTTAATGATCCTCGTACAAGCAGAGCAAAGGACTTTTTAGAGAAAGTATTGTAAAAAGTTAACCTTACATCGGTCTTTTAAAAGCAATTTTTCTTGAAATACATGTTTTAATAGGGATATGCTAAAGATGGTCTTTATGATCATCTTTTTATTTTTAGATAAGAAAGTATAAAAGTTTTTGACTTTGAGAATTGTCTAGCTCCAGCGCCTAGCCCCTCGAGGTCACAAGCATATCCAGTTGCGGCTCCTTGGGACTCGAAGCCTAAGCCACCCCCTGAAGAAGGCAAAAAGCGCCTTCTTGCAGGGTGCGTCTTAGTCTAGAGTCCCAGGGCAGTCGCCTCCACATTTAGGTCAATCCGTCCAAAAGGTTAAAAGGCAACCTTTCGGCCGGCTTGTCTTGTGCTTGGCTACAGAAAGCTATCGCTTTCTGTACGCATTAAGGGCGTCTAGTCTTTGACCCTGCTTTCACTAGCCAGTCGACAAGTCGCCCTATATCGGGGCTGACCAAGGCGCTTGCGCTTTTCTTATTCTAATCTAGGAGATAATTTATGAAATTTCGCATCGGTTATCGGACTATTAAAACTGCAGTAGGAACAGCTGTTTCAATCTTAATTGCACATCAGCTGGGATTAAACAACTTCGCGTCGGCAGGTATTTTAACAATTTTATGTATCCAAGTAACAAAAAGAAGGTCACTTCGTACTGCGTGGGATCGTTTTTTAGCATGCGTATTAGCAATGCCTTTTTCGGCACTTTTTTTCGAGGGAATTGGTTATCATCCGATTGTTATTGGGGTAATGCTGCTCTTCTTTATTCCGATAATCGTTATGTTGAAGGCGCCTGACGGAGTAGTAACCAGCAGTGTCATTATTTTACACATTTTTATGGCTCACCATATTTCATGGACGCTATTTTTTAATGAATTAGGAGTTATTACAGTTGGTATAGGTGTTGCACTACTCATTAACCTTTACATGCCGAGTGCTGATAAAAAACTAAGAGAATATCAAGTGAAGATTGAGGGGAATTTTAAAATTATCTTATGTGAAATGGTAAGCTACTTAAGAAAAGGTGAAAGCAGTTGGGATGGAAAAGAAATTACTGAAAGTGCCAAGCTGCTTGATGAGGCAAAAATGATTGCGTTAAGAGATTTTGAAAACCGTATACTCCGTGAAGACAACCTTTATTATCAGTATTTTAAAATGAGAGAAAAGCAATTTGAAATTATTGAACGCGTTTTACCAATTGTTACTTCACTCACAAGTACTGTGGAGCAGGGAATGATGGTGGCAGCTTTTCTTGAGGAATTATCAGAAAATATCCATCCCGGGAACACAGCGTATATTTATATCGATAAGTTAAGAGTGATGAAAAAACAATTTGAAGAAATGGAACTGCCTAAAACAAGAGAGGAATTTGAAGTTCGGGCAGCACTCTTGCAATTAGTCAATGAAATGAATGAGTATCTTATTATCAAAAGCTCTTTTTATGTAAAAAAAATAAAACTGCATGAAACGAAGAAGGCAGAGGCAAACTAGGGAAAAAAAGCAGGTGGTTGGATTGATTAAACTATTATCGCCTCTCCTCATGACTTTTTTTCTCTCACCACTTTGGCCATTGGGGCCCAATCCTATGCCTGGTGACCCCTTCCTAATTGTAAATAAAACAAAAAATGAACTAGCGCTTATCAGTGATAATAAAGTTCAAACGATTGTCAGTGTTGGCACCGGTAAAACGCAAGAATTAACGCCGGAGGGGCTTTTTACGATTACAGTAAAGGCGAAGAATCCATATTATCGTAAGAAAAATATTCTAGGAGGAGATCCCCAAAATCCACTTGGATCTAGATGGATTGGGTTTGATGCAAAAGGAACAGACGGCCGTACGTATGGTATCCATGGAACCAATCGACCAGCTTCCATCGGTAAATATGTCTCCCAAGGTTGTATCCGCACCCAAAATGAGGTGGTATCCTCACTTTTCCCATTAATCCCGCTTGGAACAAAAATATTGGTTACTTCCTCAAATAAATCATTTGAAGTTTTAGCAAAAGAAAATGGAGCAATAAAATAAGAGAAGGGACTGTTCAAATTCGAACAGTCCCTTCTTATTTTATTAGGATAAATAACTTGCAATACCTAATAGGAGGGTTGAGGCCAACATGGCAAAAAGCATTAGATAGACGATAATTTTTCTTGTTTTCTTTTTAGACAATTTAAGAACCTCCTTCTTTATGAGATAAGAAAGTATAAAAGTTTTTGACTTTGAGAATTGTCTGGCTCCAGCGCCTAGCCCCTCGATGGACTACAGCCAATCCGGCCAAAAGGTTAAAAAGCAACCTTTCGGCCGGCTCGTCTTATGCTTGTCGGGGCTGACCAAGGCGCTTGCGCTTTTCTTACTTTCATAAGCTTTATTCTTATTTTACTAGGAAAAGCCCAAATGAACAACGGAACTACTAAGCAAAATAGGAAGGATTTATGAAATATGTAACGAATAAAGTAATTGTCTGATTTATTTTAATTTTGGAACAGAGGGGAAAACATGATTAAAAAAGTCGACCATATTGGAATTGCTGTAAAGTCTCTTGAGCAAACGCTGCCATTTTATACGGATGTGCTAAAGCTTTCGTTGTTAGGGATCGAGGAGGTTGACAGCCAAAAAGTCAAAGTGGCTTTTCTAAAAGCAGGTGAAACCAAAATAGAGCTTCTAGAGCCAACCACAGAGGAAAGCCCGGTTGCAGCATTTATTGCCAAACGTGGTGAAGGAATTCACCATATAGCTCTTGGTGTGACGTCCATTGAAGAAAGAATAGCTGATATAAAAGAACATGGGATCAAGATGATTGATGACCAGCCGAGACTGGGGGCTAGAGGGGCACAAATTGCTTTTATGCACCCAAAATCCACCGCTGGTGTACTATTTGAGCTTTGCGAGAAAAAGGGGATGAAGGGGTAATGATAGACATTTATGAAAAAATCAATGAATTGTATGATAAACGCAGGGAAGTAGAGCTTGGCGGCGGGGATGAAAGAATTGATAAGCAGCATGAAAAAGGGAAATTGACAGCGCGCGAAAGAATCGACCTGCTAGTTGATAAAGGCAGTTTCATCGAATTAAATCCTTTTATTGAACACCGAACCAACGACTTTGGCTTGGATGAACAAAAAGGTCCAGGCGATGGGGTTGTGACAGGCTTTGGAAAAGTAAATGGCAGACCGATCTATTTATTCTCACAGGACTTCACTGTTTTCGGCGGTGCATTAGGGGAAATGCATGCCAAAAAAATTGCTGCAGTTATGGATTTAGCAGCTAAAAACGGTACACCCTTTGTGGGCTTAAATGATTCCGGCGGGGCGCGCATACAAGAAGGTGTTGTATCACTTGATGGGTATGGACATATTTTTTATCGGAATGCCATATACTCAGGGGTGATTCCACAAATTTCTGTCATCATGGGACCTTGCGCAGGTGGTGCTGTCTATTCACCAGCGATTACTGATTTTGTCTTTATGGTTGAGAAAACAAGTCAAATGTTTATTACAGGTCCAAAGGTAATTGAAACAGTAACGGGAGAAAAGATTTCCCCAGAAGACCTCGGGGGGGCAAATGTTCATAATTCTATTAGTGGAAACGCCCATTTTCAAGCCGCTACAGAAGCAGAGGTCTTGGAAAATGTACGCAGAGTCTTGAGCTATCTTCCACAGAATAATGGAGAAAAGCCGCCTGTGCTAGAAGTGGAGGAAGAGAACGATTACCGTCCTGATTTAATGGATGTTGTGCCATTTGATGCCGTCCGCCCTTATGATGTTAGAAAGGTGATAGAGCAAGTAGTTGATGGGGGCTCTTTTATGGAGATTCATCAAAACTTTGCAAAAAATATTGTTGTTGGATTTGCACGTATTAAAGGTGAAACAGTCGGACTTGTCTGCAATCAGCCAAAAGTAATGGCGGGGGGCCTGGATATTGATTCATCCGATAAAGCGGCAAGGTTTATTAGGACCTGTGATTCTTTTAATATCCCCATAATTACATTCGAGGATGTAACCGGTTTCTTCCCCGGGGTAAAACAGGAACACGGCGGAATCATTCGCCATGGGGCCAAAATTTTATTCGCCTACTCCGAAGCAACTGTACCAAAATTGACAGTTATTTTAAGAAAAGCCTATGGCGGTGCATATGTGGCGTTAAATAGTAAATCAATTGGTGCAGACCTAGTATTTGCTTGGCCAAATGCCGAAATCGCCGTAATGGGTCCACAAGGGGCAGCTAATATTATATTCGCAAAAGAAATTAGCAGTAGTAAAAATCCTGAGCTAACAAGGCAGCAAAAAATTGAAGAGTACCGTCAAAAATTTGCGAACCCCTATGTCGCCGCAAGCAGAGGTATGGTCGATGATGTGATTGATCCCCGAGATACCAGAATAAAAATTATTCAAGCATTGGAAATGCTAAAAACAAAACAAGAGTCCCGGCCAGCCAAAAAGCATGGTAATATCCCGCTCTAAATTAACACTTATCTCTTTCATTTGATGATATAACAAATAAAGAGGTATACTGATATAAGAATAGCGGAAGCTCCTTGACCAGGGGCTCCAGCTAGATTTATTGAGTACATAATTGGAGGGTCATAAATGGTTAATCAGGAACGTCTTTTGAATGAATTTTTGGAACTTGTCCAAATTGATTCAGAAACAAAATTTGAGACTGAAATTGCGAAAGTGTTAAAGGAAAAGTTTACTGAATTAGGTCTCGATGTTTTTGAGGATGATACAACGGCTATTACGGGGCATGGAGCAGGTAACTTGATTTGTACACTGCCTGCTGTGAAAGAAGGAGTAGACCCTATTTATTTCTCCTGTCATATGGATACCGTTACACCTGCAAAGGGAGTTAAACCTTCCATAAAGGACGGCTATGTTGTTACAGATGGTACGACGATTCTTGGTGCTGATGATAAAACGGGTATAGCTGTGATGCTTGAAACGGTCCGTCTGCTAAAAGAACAAAATATTCCACATGGTTTAATTCAATTTGTCATCTCTGTCGGTGAAGAGTCGGGCTTACATGGTGCAAAAGCAATGGATCCATCATTAATAAAAGCAAAATATGGCTATGCCCTTGACAGCGATGGCTTGGTCGGAAACGTAGTTGTAGCAGCTCCTACACAAGCAAAAGTAAAAGCGGTCGTCTACGGAAAAACTGCTCATGCCGGTGTAGCTCCTGAAAAAGGAGTTTCTGCGATTACGATAGCTGCGAAATCAATTGCGAGGATGCCATTAGGAAGAATCGACCATGAAACCACTGCCAATATTGGCCGTTTTGAAGGTGGTCAAGCTACAAATATCGTTGCCGACCGTGTGGATATTTTAGCGGAAGCTCGTTCGCTTATCCCTGAAAAGATGCAGGCCCAAGTCAACAAAATGAAGGAAGCATTTGAAACCGTTGCAGAGGAAATGGGCGGCAGGGCAGAAGTCGATGTCGAAGTCATGTATCCAGGTTTCAAATTTGGCGAAGGTGACCAAGTGGTGGAAATCGCACGCAAGGCGGCAGCAAAGATTGGCCGCAGCTGTGAACTTCAACATAGCGGCGGGGGTAGTGATGCTAATGTATTTAATGGCTTTAATATTCCAACCGTAAACCTGGCTGTTGGTTATGAGGAAATTCACACAACAAATGAGCGTATGTCGGTTGAAGAATTATATAAGCTTGCTGAAATGACTATTGCCATTATCGACGAAGTGACGAATCAATAATCTAGCTAACAGAAGGAGAGCCAACCGGCCTCCTTTTTTGGTATAATAAAAAAATAGAACAAATGTTTTAAGGGTGTGTTCGTCATGAAGGAAATGTATCCGAAAAACGGACGAGTTATTTTACATGTAGATATGAATAGCTTTTACGCTTCTGTTGAAATGGCTTATGATCCTGAACTGAAGGGAAAACCGCTTGCCATTGCGGGAAACGTTGAGGAGCGAAGAGGAATTATTGTCACCTGCAGCTACGAAGCGAGGAAGTTTGGTGTAAAAACAACCATGCCGCTTTGGGAAGCGAAAAAGCTTTGCCCGCAACTAGTGGTGATGAAACCGAATTTCGAACGATACCGGGCTGCATCGACCGCCATGTTTGAAATACTTAGACAATATACGGAGCTTGTAGAACCTGTCTCGATTGATGAAGGTTACATGGATATTACCGAAAGTTTTTCATTAGGAAGTCCAATTGAAATTGCTGAAAGTATCCAAAAAAGAATCTTAAAGCAACTGGATTTACCGTGCAGTATCGGGATTGCCCCGAATAAATTTTTAGCAAAAACCGCTTCTGATATGAAAAAACCGCTTGGAATAACTATCATGCGGAAACGTGATATTCCTACAGTACTGTGGCCCTTGAATACGAATGAAATGCATGGGGTTGGTAAAAAGACTGCTGAAAAATTACAAACAATTGGAATCCATACGATTGGAGACCTAGCTAAAGGAAATGAAATCCAACTAAAATCACTGCTCGGAATTAATGGGTTACGGATAAAAGAAAGGGCTAATGGAATTGACTTTCGACTTGTTGATCCTGAATCAGTATCAGAATTTAAAAGTATCGGAAACTCCACGACACTGCCTAGAGATATTAGCAATCAACAAGAACTGTTCCAGGTGCTTGAGGGATTGTCGGAGACTGTTTCGACGAGATTAAGGCGCAAAACAGTTATGGCATCGGCTTTGGCAATTACGATCCGTTATAAAGACCGGAAGACAATTAGCAAAAGTATGAAACTCCTTAACCCGATTAATCATCAGAATGATATTTCCACGATTGCGAAGCAGCTGTTTTTAAAAGCTTGGAATGGCGACCCTGTCCGTTTGTTGGGGATAACTGGGAATGACCTGGTGGAACAGGATCATGCCTATAAACAGTTGGATTTATTTTCTTTTGAAAAAGATGCCAAGAAAGAGCCGCTCTTAAAAACCCTTTCCAGCCTGCGTGAAAAATACGGAAAAAATATTATTGAAAGTGCCGGTTCCAATAATAATGAACAAGCTGAAAATATTGGAACGGGGACCAGCTTTAATAAGGATTTTTTACGTTCGTTTCCCGAAAAAAAGAAGGACAAACACTAAAAAGCTCCACTTTGCTCATAACAAAGGGAGCTTTTTTCGTATCTTGCATTATTTACAAATATCAACCTCTAAATCAGTAACAGGCCACCAGAAGAAGCCGTCTTTTTCGAGTAGTTCATCTGCTGCCTTAGGACCCATCGTTCCGGATTCATAATTAGGAAATTCTGCTTTCGTTTTTTCCCAATCAGCTGAAATCTTATCTACAAAAGCCCAAGAGTATGCTACTTCATCCCAATGTGTGAAATTGGTGGCATCCCCTCTCATACAATCGTATAAGAGTTTCTCATATCCTTCCGGAGTATTCATCGCATGAATGCCCGTATTGGCAAAGCTTAATTTTACTTCTTGGGCATCAAGATGTCCACCCGCTTTTTTAGCATTTAGATGCAGCGTGATACCTTCTTCCGGCTGAATGTGGATAACTAGGAGATTCGGATTCAACATTTTTTCAGGTTGATAATATAAATTCATCGGGATGTCTTTAAATTGTACAACAATTTTCGTTGATTTAGCAGCCATCCTTTTACCCGTACGGATATAAAATGGTACACCCGCCCAACGGAAGTTATCAATCATAATCTTTCCAGCTACAAAGGTTTCGGTATTGGATTCTTTATCAACCATTGTTTCATCACGGTATTTAGGAACTTTAACATCATCAATGGTTCCTTCACCATACTGGCCGCGGACAAAATATTGCTTTACTTCTTCACCCTCGACGGTTCTTAGGGATCTAAACACTCTAACCTTTTCAGACCTTACTTCGTCGGTGGTAAGACTGATTGGCGGTTCCATTGCAAGCAATGCCACCATTTGCATCATATGATTTTGCAGCATATCCCGAAGAGCACCACTTGTTTCATAATAACGTCCGCGCTCTTCGACCCCAAGTGTCTCACTTGACGTAATTTGAATATTCGAAATATATCGGTTATTCCAAAGCGGTTCGAAAATAGCGTTGGCAAAACGAATTACCTCTATGTTCCGTACCATTTCTTTTCCTAAATAATGGTCAATTCGGTAGACCTCTTTTTCGGAAAAGGCGCTTCTGATTTGTTTATTTAACGTTTTGGCTGATTCTAAGTCATGCCCAAATGGTTTTTCGATCACAAGGCGCTTATAACCTTTTACATCTGTCAGCCCATCTGATTTTAAATGCAAGGCAATTGGACCAAAGAATTCCGGAGCCATCGCCAAGTAAAAGATTCGATTCCCCTCAAGGTCATAAGTCTCATCAATTTGATCTGCAAACTTTTTTAATGATACGTATGAATTTGAGTCTGCAACATCATGTGATTGGTAGTAAAAATGGGAAGCAAACTCATCCAAGTTCTCTTTGTTCCCTAATGCCGAAATCACCGATTCCCTAACGGATTGCTGAAATTCGTCATTGGACAGTGATCTTCTAGCAACACCAATCACGGCAAATTTGTCTAGCTTATTCCGTGAAAACAATCGGTAAAGTGAAGGGAATAATTTTCGTTTGGCCAAATCTCCAGTTGCTCCAAATATCATTATTAATGATGTCATGTTTTGTTCCACGTTTTGTAACCTCTTTTCTCATAGCCTAGTTATGTATTTTTTTGCTTTTATATAATTTATCTGTTTTTTTTAGGTTTCGCAAATATATTGAATTGCATGTAACAAAATATTTTGTTTCGGATAATGAAGTTAGTCCTAAGTAAGCATAAAAAAAGAGTTTGTGATATAGTTATTCATAACGAAAAATGGAGAAGAGAGGAGCTTTTTATTTGGATTTATTTTTCTTAGGAACAGGCGCTGGGATGCCGGCAAAACTACGAAATGTTACGTCCATAGCCCTCAAATTACTTGAAGAGCGGGGGGCGGTCTGGCTATTTGATGTTGGCGAAGCAACACAGCACCAAATATTACATACCTCCATTAAACCACGGCGGATTGAAAAAATATTTATTACCCACCTTCACGGCGATCATATCTATGGGCTTCCGGGGTTATTATCTAGCCGCTCATTCCAAGGTGGAGAAACGGAAGTTACCGTTTATGGACCAAAAGGCATTAAAGAATATATTCAGATTAGTCTTTCTTTAAGTCAAACGTATTTGAAATACCCATTATCTGTAATTGAAATTTCCGAAGGTATTATTTTCGAGGATGAGCAATTCACAGTGGAAGCACGGCGGTTAGACCACGGAATTCCTTCCTACGGCTATCGGATTGTTGAGAGGGACAGACCTGGTACACTGCTTGCAGACAAATTGAAGGAAGCGGGGGTACAGCCAGGACCTATATTTAGAAAAATAAAAAATGGTGAAACGGTCACACTCGAAGACGGCAGGGTCATTGAACCGGACAAGTTTCTTGGACCTTCCCAAAAGGGGCGTATCGTCACCATCCTTGGTGACACCCGTTATTGTGAAAATTCGCGGTGGCTGGCTCAGGATGCTGATTTCTTAGTACACGAAGCTACCTTTGCAAAAGGGGAGGAGCAGCTTGCATTTGACTATTTTCATTCGACAACAAGACAGGCAGCAGAGATTGCTATTCAAGCTGACTGCAAACGATTGTGTCTCACCCATATAAGCTCCAGGTATGACCGGCAGGCATGGCTCGAACTTGTTGGCGAAGCACGAGAGGTTTTTCCGGAGACCGACATTGCCGAGGATTTTAAAGAATTTAATATCCCGTCTAAGTAATAAAAAGCACTACCGAAAATTCGGTTAGTGCTTTTCATATTAAAAAAATCCCCTTTCTATAGGGATTTTCCTACATTTAGTTCCGAGCTTAATGCTTTTCCCATTTTTTTTGATTGCTCTGTAGCAGCCTTTATACAAGAAATAAATGCTTGCTGTACCCCGTATTCCTCTAGAACATGGATGCCCGCTTCAGTTGTTCCGCCAGGGCTTGTCACTTCGCGCCTCAGCTGTTCAGGTGATTTAGAGGAATTCTTCACCATTTCAGCAGCACCGATAAGAGTTTGAACGATTAGTTCTTGGGCTATTTGCTTATCGAGGCCAATCTCATCTGCGCTATTTTCCATTGCTTCGATAAGATAATAAATATAGGCCGGACCACTTCCAGACAATCCTGTCACAGCATCGAGCTGCTCTTCCTCAACCAATTTTGCTAAACCAACCGTTTCAAAAAGACTCTTAATGGTTTCTAACTGCTCATTCGTTACCCGTTCATTTACGGCAATAGCAGTAGCTGATTTTCCAACTGCTGCCGATGTGTTAGGCATCGACCGGGCTATTGAAAGTGGTTTTCTTGCTAGTGTTTCAATTGTACTCATTGATACACCTGCTAAAACCGAAACAATAAGCATGTCCTCTGTTAAATATTCGCGAATCTTGTCAACCGCGCTATCAGCATCCTTTGGCTTCATCGCAAGCATAACGATATCTGCGCCTTCAAAAAGAGTGTTCAACTCATACGTACTAGAGATGCCATATCGTTCCTCAAGGAGCTGCAATCTATTTTTATTGCCATGATTTGTCACCCAAATGTGTTTCTTATCAATTAGTTCATTCTCAATGATGCCTGAGATGAGGGCTTCCGCCATGGATCCAGCACCTATAATCGCAATCTTTTTCATTGTTACTCCTCCTATTGAAATGAAGTGATTATGCTTGAAGACAGCCTGTTTGTCAAGGTTAATTATAAGAATTTTTCATTTTTTCCAATAAAGGTTCTTTAAAAGTGACATTAAGTAAAAAAATGGCTAAAATTTAATTAATAAACTAAATGACACATAATGTTCATTATTTTAAAATATATTTTTTAACCAAAATAAGGAGTTTATTTATATGACAGAATGGAAAGATGGAATTGCGAAGATCACATTGCCAACGCCGTTTCCAGTGGGAGATGTTAATGTCTATTTGATAAAGGGTGAGCGCTTAACACTTGTGGATGCCGGAGTAAAAACAGATGAGTGCTGGAATTCCTTTAAAGAGCAGCTTGCTGAATTAGATTTAAGCCCCAGGGATATTGAGCAAGTTGTTCTTACCCATCATCATCCTGATCATGTTGGGATGCTTGAATTTTTTTCTGATTCATTGGAGGTATTCGGACACCCCCTAAATGAACGATGGATCCATCCAACCGAAGATTTTTTTCAATTACAAGAAGAATTTTTTAAAGCAACATACAGAGAGTTTGGTTTACCTGATGAATTTTTGCCTTTTCTATCTAAGCTGCGTAATACTTTTAAATATTCGTGTAACCGCTCGTTGACAGGCCATTTAGTCGAGGGAATGAATCCTATCGGACTTAGTGAATGGCGGATTTTAGAAACACCAGGCCATGCCCAAAGTCAAATTGCGCTCTTTCGAGAAAAGGATGGAATCCTGATTGCTGGTGATTTGATTTTAGCTCATATTTCACCTAATCCCTTACTAGAGCCCCCTCTGCCTGGTGAAACAGAAAGGCCGAAACCGCAGCTCCAGCATAATGATTCTATGAAAAAACTGTTATCCTACCCAATTCAATGTGTTTATACAGGTCATGGGGAGGAGGTCACTCAATTAGCCGAGCTAATTGACAAGAGACTCACCCGGCAGCATGAACGTGCAATGACAGTGTATAGCTGGCTAAAGGAAGAACCGCTCACAGTCTTTGAAATCTGTAAACGTCTTTTTCCAACGGTCTATCAGCGTGAATTGATGTTAACGATATCGGAAAGTGTGGCCCAGCTTGACTATTTATCATCTATCGAGGAAATTATTAGTAGTACTAGTAAGCCTGTTTTCTATCAAGCAAGGGTATAGGTAGTTAGGGCTGTAACTCTGATGAGGTGTTAAAATGGTGAGGGAACAATTGAAAGGTAAAAATATTGTCATTACAGGTGCTTCCGGCGGAATTGGCGCAGAAATTGCCAAGCTTTGTGCTGAGAGTGGCGCTAATCTTGTTCTGTTGGCACGGAGTGTGGATAAACTCGAGCAGCTTCAAGTAAACTTAGAGGAACACCATCACATACGAGTGGATGTGTTCAAGCTTGATGTATCAGATACAGATCAAATTAAAGAGGTCTTTGAACAAATCTTTGAACAAATAGGTAACATTGATATTCTCGTTAATAATGCGGGATTTGGGGTGTTTCGTGAAGCCCATGAAGCCACGATGGACGAAATGAAAGGGATGTTTAATGTTAATGTCATTGGCTTAATGGCATGTACCAGCATGGTCTTGCCGAAGATGAGGGAACGCCGCTTTGGCCATATTATTAATATTGCCTCTCAGGCAGGAAAGCTGGCGACGCCAAAGTCGAGTGTTTATTCGGCTACAAAGCATGCTGTTCTCGGCTATACAAATGCCCTAAGAATGGAGCTTGATGATTATAATGTTCATGTGACATCGGTAAATCCGGGACCGATAGCGACTAACTTTTTTAATATTGCTGATAAACAAGGCACTTACGTGAAAAATGTACAGAAGTTCATGCTGGAGCCTGGCTATGTGGCTCAAAAAGTAGTTGATAGCATGCTGACTAAAACAAGGGAAATCAATCTACCGCGTTGGATGAACATGGGAAGCGTTGTTTATGTTCTATTCCCACGGCTGTTTGAGCGAATTGGAAAACGAGTGCTTAATTCTAAATAGAGAGTTGTATTAAGCTGCTTTTTGAAAAAGAAGGCAGCTTTTTCATGATATAAGAAAGTATAAAAGTTTTGACTTTGAGAATTGTCTAGCTCCAGCGCCTAGCCCCTCGAGGTCATAAGCATATCCAGTTGCGGCTCCTTGGGACGCAAGTCTAAGCCATCCCCTAAAGAAGGCAAAAAGAGCCTTCTTACAGGGGCCGTCTTAGCCTAGAGTCCCAGGGCAGTCGCCTCCACATTTAGGTCAATCCGTCCAAAAGGTTAAAAAGCAACCTTTTGGCCGGCTCGTCTTATGCTTGGCTACAGAAAGCTATCGCTTTCTGTACGCATTAAGGGCGACTAGTCTTTGACCTGCTTTCGCCGGCCAGTCGACAAGTCGCCCTATATCGGGGCTGACCAAGGCGCTTGCGCTTTTCTTATTTCTCTTTTTTAGAAATGGTATAATGAATTAATTCTTAGATAGATTGAACTGTCTTCGGGAAGGAGTCAGGGATTTGAGTATTAAAATAAATCAAAAAATGATTAAAGAATTGTGCGGGGCTGTCTCCTTTAAAAGAGGGGAGGCATTTTTTCGCTCTAATAAAGTATTGTTTGAACAATATGGACCTGAGCGGTATAAAGCAACCGTCTCCGGAACAGAGAATTTTTACGTGGTGATTGAAAAGGAAAACGATGAGCATTTTCTTTCTAGATGCAGTTGCCCTAAGCTCGCATCTTTTCAAAAGGATTGTCAGCATATTGCCGCCGTTTTGTTAGCCATTCATGATTTTCAAATAAAAGGAACCAGCCCGGTTAGATCTGCTGAGGTGAACCAAGGGGAATTGGCTGAAGGTATGCTGAATATTTTTCAAAGCAAACAAAGACGACCGAGCGGTCATCAGCTTCATTTTGAAAATAGAGCAGTTCTTGATTTGGAGTTTATTATTAAACCTATCATCGATAATATGGGATATCCTTCACTTGGAGTTGAGCTGTTTATTGAACGGACTAAAGTACAGCATATCAGGAGTTTCCTTGAAGGAGTCCAATCAGGTCAGTCATGCAAGCTTTCTAGCGTGTTTTTGTATGATCCGAGCCTGCATTGTTTTCAATCAGAGGCAGATTCGGTTATTCAGCATCTCATTCAGCTAATCCATGATGGGGCAGATTCTTCCGTTTTTAACAACGCAGAACTGCTGCCGATTCCACCGTCTTCTTGGAAGCAGCTGCAAAATTTGTTAACGAGGGCGCCCCTCGTAAAGTTAGAACATGACGGGTTTACTTTTAATCCTTTACAAATAACAGAAGAATTGCCGCCCTTACAGTTTGAATTTTTGGAGGCTGAAACCACTGGCTATTGGTTAAAGGTAAAAGGGCTATCGCGTATGGTTGTTTTAAATGCCTATGGTTCCGTATTGTCTGCTGGTAAAATAATTAACTTAAATGCTGAGGATTGTCAGCATTTGGAAGAGATTAAAAAGATGCTGGATATCTCAGGAACGAACCAAATTTTTATTCACCAAGAGCAAATAGCGCCCTTTTTCGAAAAGGTTGTTCCAGGTCTGAGAAGATTAGGTCATGTCCAGTTATCAACTGCCCTTGCTAGAAAGTTTATGAAAACGCCGTTGACAGCGAAACTATACTTAGATCGGGTAAAAAATCGTCTGCTGGCCGGGCTGGAGTTTCATTATGAAAATCTCGTGATTAATCCTTTGGAAGATAACACTGTCTTTGCAGGCGTTCGGATTATCAGGGATAAAGAAAAGGAAGAGCAAATTTTAGAAGTAATGGAGGAAAGCTCCTTTGTTAAAACGGACAGCGGTTATTTTTTACACAATGAAGAATTAGAATATGAATTTCTTTACCATGTTGTCCCAAAGCTGCAAAAGCAGGTACAAATTTATGCGACGACTGCAGTAAGAAATCGAATCTTTAGAGGATCCGCCCCCCCAGCTCTCAGGGTAAGCTTGAAAAAAGAACGAACAAATTGGCTGGAATTTAAATTCGAGCTCGATGGCATTTCTCAGCAGCAAATCAAAGAGGTATTAATGGCATTAGAAGAAAAGCGTAAATATTACCGTCTGCCGCGCGGCAGTCTTCTCTCGTTAGAGACAAGAGAGTTTGAAGAAATTCAGCGTTTCTTAAAAGAACTTCCTGTCCAGAGGGATGAGATTGAAAACATCTTTGAGGTTTCCATTATGCAGGGACTCTCGCTGTTTGATTCGGTGGATGACAGTAAGGTGCTAAGGCTGGAGGAATCTTTTCAACAGTTTCTTGAGACATTAAGAAATCCCAACAATCTAAGCTTTGAGGTGCCGGTTAGTTTGGAGTCTATTCTGCGTGACTATCAAAAACACGGTTATCGATGGATGAAGACCCTTGCCCATTATGGTTTTGGCGGAATTCTTGCGGATGATATGGGACTTGGGAAAACACTGCAGAGTATTACGTTTATTTTATCGGAGCTTATCTCTATTCGGAATCGAAAACAGCCGGTTCTAATCGTTTGTCCGTCCTCTTTATCCTATAACTGGTTAAATGAAATAATGAAATTTGCTCCGGAACTGCAAGCCATTGTTGTTGACGGAAATCAGCGGGAAAGGTACAGGATTCAGGGTGAGGCCATGGAAATGGATGTAGTCATCACCTCCTATCCACTGCTGCGGCGGGATATTCAATGGTATGAGAAACAATCCTTTCATACCATCTTTTTTGATGAGGCACAGGCCTTTAAAAACCCGATCACGCAAACGGCAAGGAGTGCAAAAAGACTTAGGTCTGACTATCGCTTCGCTCTCACCGGCACACCGGTTGAGAATGCACCAGAAGAATTGTGGTCTATTTTTCATGTTGTCTTTCCTGAATTATTTAAGGGATTAAGAGAATTTAGCCATCTTTCCAAGAAGAAGATCGCTCGTAGAGTGCGCCCCTTTTTGCTGCGGAGGATGAAAGAGGATGTAGCTTCTGAGCTTCCTGAAAAGCTCGAATCCCTAGAAATGGCAGAGCTTCTTCCAGACCAAAAGAAGCTATATGCAGCTTATTTGGCGAAATTAAGGGAGGATACGTTGAAGCATCTTGATAAGGAGACGATTAGGAAAAATCGGATAAAAATTCTCGCTGGTTTAACCCGTTTGCGGCAGATTTGCTGCCATCCAGGCCTGTTTGTTGACGGTTATAAAGGGAGCTCTGCAAAATTGGATATGCTGCTCAGAATTGTGGAAGAGTCCAGGATGTCCGGGCGCAGGGTCCTGATTTTTTCACAGTTTACTAAAATGCTTGGATTAATCGGACGAAATTTGAGCATGATGGGACTGCCTTTTTTCTATCTGGATGGTCAAACTCCCTCTCAAGATAGAGTAGAAATCTGCCGCCGCTTTAACCAAGGTGAACGGGACTTTTTCTTGATTTCATTGAAAGCCGGCGGGACAGGCCTTAATTTGACAGGAGCTGATACCGTCATCCTGTATGATATTTGGTGGAATCCTGCCGTTGAGGACCAAGCAGCCGACCGGGCCCATCGCATTGGTCAAAAAAATGTTGTCCAAGTGATTAAACTTGTTACTCGTGGGACAATCGAGGAAAAAATCAGTGAACTCCAGGATAAAAAGCGGCACCTGATTGAAGAAATTATTCATTCTTCTGACGAAAAGGACACTTCTCTTTTAACCGAGGAGGATATCCGTGAGATCCTTTCTTAATATACAAATGATTTGAAGCCCCTTTTTTAAAGAGGCTTCATTTTAATTAGTTAAAAATTCATAAACCACATCATTTACAACCTCATATAAATCCGCTTTGGGCTCTCCCTCTTTCAATTGAAGGATCCGTTTTGTTAACAGCTCCATATCCTGTTCGCTAATCGGGCTGGAATCCGTTTCGTAATATTGCTTAAAACAATTTTTTATCATTTTGACGACTAATTTTTTCTCCATCAACGACACCTCACCTCATTATAACGCTTTTCGCTATTGGAAACCGCTCAAAAAATTTCCATTGAATACGAACGCATATTCGCTTAAAATATGAATAGACTAAAGAACAAACGTTCGATATTTAAATTGTGAGGGAAAAGTCATGATTGATTACAGCGCAATGCCGAAAAATAAAATTTTATGTGTGGACATGAAGAGTTTTTATGCAAGCTGTTCCGCTGTTATGGAAGGTCTTGACCCTTTGAATTGTTATTTAGCCGTTGTGGGTGAGAAAAAGCGGCAAGGGAGTATCGTGCTTGCGGCTTCGCCTCGCTTAAAAAAGGAATTTGGCATTAAGACGGGTTCACGTCTGTTTGAAATACCAGATGACCCCAAGATTAAAATTGTCGAGCCAAAAATGGCCACTTATTTACGGATTTCAACTGAAATTACCCGTGTATTTAACCGCTATGTTCCAAAAGAAGCCATCCACGTCTATAGTGTTGATGAAAGCTTTATTAGAGTGGATGGTGCCGCTCATTTGTGGGGCGATGCCTGTACCATTGCCAAAAAAATAAAAAAGGATATTGAGCGGGAATTCCAGCTGCCATCTGCCATTGGAATTGGACCTAATATGTTATTAGCAAAGCTTTGCCTTGACCTTGATGCTAAGAAAAAAGGGGTGGCGGAATGGACATATGAGGATGTTCAGACAAAACTTTGGAACGTGTCACCACTTCGAGAAATGTGGGGAATCGGCAGACGTGTTGAAAAAACTTTAAATAGCATGGGCATTTTCACCGTTGGCCAATTAGCCCGTTATGATTTAAAAAAGCTGGAAAAGAAATTCGGGATTATGGGAAACCAGCTTTATTATCATGCTTGGGGAGTAGACCTATCTGATTTAGGAGCACCCATTATCGAAGGGCAAATCAGCTTTGGAAAGAGTCAAATTTTGTTAAGAGATTATAAACAGGAAGAAGAGATTAAGGCCGTCATGTTAGAAATATGTGAAGAGGTCGCCAGAAGAGCACGTACCCATCGAAAAGCGGGAAGAACGATTAGTCTAGGAGTGGGCTATAGTCAAGATGAATTTGGCGGCGGCTTTCATCGTTCCCGAACGATCGGACAGCCAACAAATGTAACAATGGAGCTTTACCGTGTCTGCCTCGAATTATTTAACGAACATTATAGTGGAAAAACGGTAAGGCAAATTTCAATCGCGATTGGAAATATTGTCGACGACCGGGAACTGCAGCTTGATTTGTTTGACATGGGGGCGTCTAAGCGGCGGGAGCTTGGGTATGTGGTTGATTCAATCCGCAGGCGTTTTGGGTCAGGTTCTTTGCTCCGGGCTGTTTCCTATACGGCTGCCGGAACCGCTAAACATCGAGCGACATTGGTTGGGGGACATAAAATGTAATGAAAGAAGGAAATACCTATGATTCGTGACCGTGGAAAAATCAAATGGACGTCCATGATGCTTCCTGAACACGTCAAATTACTTAGGGATTGGGTAAAAGAAGATCGATACGAGCAGAAAAGGGAAATGGATGAGCAGCAGCTAGAGCTTATGAACGAAACCTTGTCCGAAGCAATTGAGTTTAACCAGTTTGTTACAATTACTCATTATCGGAATCAAAACTATGAAATGGTAATTGGTAAAATTCATTATTGGGATGAATTAACGCAAAAGCTTCATGTGGTAGACCGTTTTGAAGAGGTGCACCAGATACGGATTCCCGATATTGCTGATATTCGGTTAACTGATATGTAACATATAAAAAGAGCGGCTTAGCTGAAAGCCGCCCAAATTATCTATTCTTCCTTATTCACTCTAACTTGTGATTCAAACTTTCCTTTGTGAGAGCCGTCGCAGAATGGTTTATTATTAGACAAACCACAGCGGCAGAGAGAAAAGGATGGCTTAGTAGAATAAACATTGCCTTCGCCATCAAGTAATTCCACATCTCCGGTAATTCTCAGTGAACCATTATCATTAACCTTTATTTGGACCTTTGACATGTTAAGCACCCCTTATAAAAATTCGTCTTAACAATGAGAATAAATGGAATTACAAGGAAAAGCAACCAGAATATAATCAGAAATTTTAGCTTGGAAGTGCATGGTCCACATATTTTTGCAAAAATTCATCAATCGCACGTTCATAATCAGCGCGATTTTCATTGAAAGACTGGGCATGACGTCCATTTTCCGCAATATAAAGCATTTTTGGGCCCTTTTTTTGCTCAAATAAATCCTTTGACATAGAAGGCAAAATAAAATCATCTTTTTTACTATGGATAAACAATACGGGGTGTTTAATATTTTCGATGACCGCAATCGGAGAAACATGCCGTATCGAATATTTGTCGCGCAGGCGTAAAAATGCATCCCCAATTGGCAGTAAGAGGCCCGGGATGATTTTAAAGTCTTTTTTAATAAGATAGGCAAGCTGATCCTTGAAATCAGAAAATGGACAATCCGCAATGTAAAAATCGGCCCCGTCCTCTAATAGTCCGGCATACAAAAGCATTGTTGCCGCACCCATGGATTCACCGTGAATCCCAAGTTCAAGGCGAGGGCCTATCTCCGTTTTTAGCCAATCAACAACGGTTTTTAAATCGAACTTTTCATAGTGGCCAAAACTAGTTGTTTTTCCACCCGATTCTCCGTGGCGGCGGTGGTCGTATATTAAGGTGTTAAAGCCGCGCTCTAAGAAAAGGTTTGCATATTTAATCGAGTTAATTTTGGTCTCCGTTACACCATGGGAAATAATCACATAACGATTCGTATCGTGCGGTTCAACAAGCAGAGCTTTAATGGTATATCCAAATGGAGAGGAAATGTCGACATCACGCTTTGGAAGTGACTCAAATTCTTCTGGATTATATCTGCCAGCTTCCTTTTCCCGCCTTAAAATTAATTCCTCGTCCTTCTTTTTCATATACATCAGACGGTTTGTAAAATACAAACCGAGAGATACCCAGAAAAACAACAAAACAAACAAAGCCCGGAATGCCTTTTTCATATGGCACCTCCCACAGGAATAAAGTTAGTATTAAAATATGTAAAACAACTATACAGTGCCCATAAATTAACAGATTTAATTTTAACATAGAAAAAGCCGCTGACACCAAAACGCGGCTTTAGGTATTAAATTAGGGGTTCA
>NZ_JASATK010000013.1:0-141626 GCF_038440275.1 Bacillus sp. OTU2372 | reverse complement strand
ATTTTGTGTCTAACAATTTCGGTGCAGTTCAACTTGGCGAGTTTCATTTTAGTTGAGCTGGCTTTATATCAACCGCCGCTTACCGGTGGTATAAAAGCAACCTCATCGCCTTCACGAATCACCTCATCATTAGAGGCAAACTCTTCGTTAATAGCAGTCATGACGGTGTCCATCCGCGGTAAATCATATTTAGCCGCTAATTCCGCTTTCAATTCAGCAACCGTTTTGCCAGCTGCCTCTAGCGACAAAAACTCTTCACCAACAACATCACGCAAATGCGCAAAAAACATGACCTTATTCATCTAAATCACCCGCCTCCGGTTTACCGCTCGGATACGCAACCGTTTCAAGCTGATTGCCCATCCACGCTTCGCCATCCTCCCAATGTTCCTTCTTCCAGATCGGGACAATTTCTTTAATTCGTTCAATCGCATAGCGGTTAGCTTCATAAGCATCAGCGCGGTGCGGCGTCGAAACGGCAATCACGACCGCCACATCGGTAATATCTAAACGGCCGACACGGTGCGTAATCGCCACCTTACAGCCTTCCCAGCGTTCCTCTATTTCCCGGCCAATCTGCCCCAGCTTCTTAACAGCCATCGCTTCATATGCCTCATAGATCAAAAACAAGGTTTTCTTGCCCTTCGTAAATTCCCGGACGGTCCCGATAAAGGTTGTAATCGCACCGGCTTCACGTTGGATTACTTTATCAATCACCGCTTGAATATCAATTGGTTCCTTTGAGATTTCATACAGCTTCATTCTTTCACCTCTTCTGTTAAACGCTTAGGCACGGCGTTCTCCACCACTTGGTAGCCGCCAATCTTCTCGACCTGTTCTTTAAAGACAGGTGATTGGATGATCTTTATAAGCTGCCGGCCGCTGTCACTTTCAAAAAACTCTAGTTTCATCAATAAATCATATTCTTCATCGGCAACGGGAATAAAATCTAACCCCATCGCCTTTGCTGCTGGATAAATTCCTAATCCTGCCACAGACACATCACCCTTCACTTCCGCCGCCACTGCTAAATGCGAAAACATCTCGCGCTCATAGCCAGTAATCTCCTCAGCAGTAAGGCCTGCCTCATCTAAAAGTAAATCAAACAAGATGCGGGTGCCAGCTCCTTTTTGCCGGTTTACAAAGTTGGCGTCAGTCCGAACTAAGTCTGTGACGGATTCAATTCCAAGCGGATTTCCCTGTGGCAGAATCCAGCCTTGCTTCCTTTTTAAAAAAGGATATAAAACAACATCTTGACCTGCCAAAAATTTATTTACATAAGATATATTGTACTGTTTTGTACTTGGGTCTAGCAAATGAATCCCCGCTACGTGGGCCTCACCTTTTCGAATCGCCATGATGCCAGCCATACTGCCGACATGGGAGGAGGCGATTTTCATCTCTGTCCGTTCACGCTTCAGCTGAGATGATAACAGATCGATGGTTAGATCATGGCTGCCGCTGAATACAATGCTACTCTTTATTTCTTCAAGCGGTCGTAATAATTCGACCTCGGCAGTATCTCCCTGCTCATAACCGCTGATATGAGGCGGGACAATTAACAGGCCGTCTGCTCTGACATAGGACATGGTGACCCCTGCTGCCCGTGTGAGCGGGTTGGCCACAAATTGCCCATTCACATAGCCGATATTCATTCGGATAAAATCCTCTGCCCCCATCGACGAAACGATACGGCGGCCAAGCTTGACCATTACCGTTTGCCGCTTAGGAACAGGAATACCTAAATACTTACAGATTAAAGGCTGGACAAACCATTCAAGAGCCAAATAAGCTGACACCGGATAGCCCGGAACACCGACAACGATTTTTCCGTTTATTTTTCCTAAAATAACAGGTTTGCCAGGCCTTGCTGCAACCCCATGGGTAAACACTTCGCCAATTTCAGCAATGATGTGGACGGTAAAGTCCTTTCGTCCTGCCGAAGATCCGGCATTAATGACAATGATATCGGAGGTTTCCGCTGCCTCCAAAAGAACTTCCTTTATTTTTTCAGGCTCGTCCTTAACGATGCTATAGAGACGCGGCTCGCCGCCCCAATCCTTCACAAATCCGGAAAAAACCGTGCCGTTAAACTCGATAATTTTCCCAGGTGCTAATTCAGAATGGGCCTCAACCAATTCATTTCCCGTTGGAATAATCGTGACTACCGGTTTCTTAACAACTGGTACCGTCAGCTGCTGTGCCGCCAACAACACGCCTAAATCAGCTGGTCTTAACAAATGGCCTTGCGGAAACAGCATCTCTTCCTGCACAATATCCTCGCCAATCGGGCGGATATGCTGCCATGGGGTGGCCGGTTCAATAATTTCAATTGTTTCTTCGTCAACGATATGAACATGCTCAATCATAATCACCGCATTAAAGGGTGTAGGAATCGCATTGCCCGTATCGACAAAACAAAATTGTTCACCAACCTTAAGGTATTGGGGATTTTGTTCGTGTGCCTGGTAGGTGCTTTCTGCTATAACAGCAATCCCATCCATTGCGGAGGCATGGTAGTGCGGCATGGATACATGTGCAAAAATTGGTTCGGCGGTCACACGGCCTAGAGCATCAACCGCTGGAATCATTTCCATTTCAGAGGTCTGCAGAAAAGCTGCAAGAATCTCATCTCTTGCTTCCGCCCGGGGTTTATCTTCTAAATAAATTTTGCGTTGATATTGTTTTTGTTCCATTGATTAAGACCCCTTACCTTGATGGAATCACAGGAACCCATTCACCCTGTGAAACTCCTTCTTTTTCTGAACTAATCTCGACAAGACAATCGCTTTTTACCAATGTGGTAATCAAGCCGGATTTTCCGATAATCGGCTCAGCCCACCATTCTCCCTCTTTTTCAAACAGACGGGCGCGGATGTAATCGGCCCGGCCCATGGAGGATGGGATATTTTTTGTTATTTTTGCAAATATCCGCTCCGGTTTACGCTCGCACTTTTCTCCTTTTAGCTTGCGGAGGACCCGTTCACCGAACAATTTAAAAATAATCATCGCGCTGGCAGGATGCCCAGGCAGACCAATGACAGGCTTTCCATTTGCTAACGCCAGAATTGTAGGTTTTCCCGGTTTAATGCTGATTCCGTGGACGAATACTCCCGGATCACCCAATGATTGAATGACATCTGTTGTATAGTCCTTCGCTCCAACAGAACTGCCCCCCGAAAGGATTAAACAATCGACCTCACCATATAGAGCGCGGGCATGCTCTCGAAACTCGTCAAAATCGTCACGGACAATCCCGCCGTACACAACCTCCACATTCCACTCCTGGGCTAGTCCTGCGATTGTTAGATAGTTAATATCGCGGATTTGCCCTTCTCGCAATGTTTCAGTTTGGTAAGGGACAATTTCATCACCGGAAGACAGATATCCGACCTTTAATTTTCTAAAGACCGTCACGTGTGTAATACCTAAGGAGGCAAGAGCGCCTAATTCCTGCGGCCTAAGCTTTATACCGCGGCTTAGAAGGATCTCCCCTTCTCGAATATCTTCACCCGCCCGAATCACATTTTCACCGGGTGCAATCTGCCTGTACGTATTGAGGAGGGTATCAACATCCTCACAGTGTTCAATCATGATAACGCTGTCACTACCCTTTGGGAGCATGCCTCCAGTCGGCACATAAACGGCAGTTCCTTGGGTTACTTCAGCTGTTGGGACCTCGCCCATTTTCACCTCACCAGCAACGGTTAAAAAGCCGGGCATGGATTCTGAGGAACCATATGTATCTTTCGCACGGACGGCGTAGCCATCAACAGTCGAGCGGTCAAAACTCGGCACATTTTCCTTGGCAGTCACCGGTCTAGCTAAAATATAATGAAGGGCACGAGAGAGCTCTCTAATCTCTGTTTGCTCGATTGCCGGAATTTTTTCATCTATCAAGGTAAATGTCTCTTCAACTGTTTTGACTTTGAAAAATTGCATGGTTCCCTTACTCCCCCTTAACTAGTTCTACATGTTTGTAAAATCAGACTCAGCCCACTTTTTGGCCTCTATATATTCCTCTGGATGGTTCATATTAAAAAAGACTTTAGCTAACTCGATATGACTATAAGTTTCTAATTCCTTTTCGGTTAGGTACAAAACGTTCAAATGGTCGAGCAAATGTTTCATCCGCAGCTGACCTGCTTTAATCCGATCTTCCACAATTGTCGCTGCTTGCTTTTTAAAAACAGCAAATAGCGGATGCTGTTTGCCATTAATCACAGGTATGACCGCATCATAGTGCAAGGCATTGTTAACCAAGGCTTCGGCCAGCTCTCCAGAAACAAACGGCATATCACAGGCCACAATAAAATTAACTTCGTAATCTGACGCCATAAGGCCTGCGTGTACTCCGGCGAGTGGCCCCATGCCAGGGTATTGATCCGGGACCATTCGTACACCTAAAAATTCATATTGTTCAGAATCATTCGTTACTAGAATTATATCATCAAAAAGAAGTTTTAGCCTATCTGCTATTCTTTCAATATTCGCTTTTTCATTTATTTTCAGTAAGGCTTTGTTGGTGCCCATCCGGCTGGATTTCCCGCCTGCTAGAATAATGGCTGCAGCTTTCATAAATTACCCTCTCAATGAATGACTTTTTTCTCCCTCACCGGAGAATATCCATTATCTTGAGCAACAAAGTCAAGGTGAATGGAGAATAAATCTAATAAAGCAACTGAAGGCTTTGTTATAAATTGTTTTGTATCTATAATTTTAATATAGCCGTTACATTGTTCGCAAACCTGGATTTGCATAGCAGATTCGCCCTCAATTGATAAAAAGTGAACGGTTGCATGGTCTTCATTACCGCAGTATGAGCACTCTAAGCGTTTGGCATGCCAGTGGGCATGGCAGCGCGGGCATTGAATAACCTTCTTTCCATCCTCATCAAGTGTCGCCAGCCTCACTGGCTCAAAACAAACAGGACAGTATTCACTTATATTCATTCGTTCAACTTCTGGCTGAGCCTTTTCTGCAATTAATTGTAGGAAGGGACGGAGGGTGGACTCAGCAAGGAATAGTGGAATCCAATCTTGGATTCCATGTTCTTCGGCGAAGTGCTTAAAATAAATACAGCCAGCCATAAAGGCCTCCCCTAACCAATCAATTAAGGTTTCTTCCGTTAACAGATTGATGACTTTGGATAGCTCTGACTCTAATTCAGGTTTGAAGTTAATAATCAAATCTATTAATTCCTTTATCCAGAGTTTGTATAGTGTAACATCCAACTCAAGTTCCGCTAGTTTAAAAATAGGAGCCCATGCTCCTATTTCCGCTTGATCAAAGTTGATTTTGAAGGGTTTCGATGCTATTAGATGCTTCCACTGCTCCTGAAGCTCGATAATTTCCTTTTGCAGTTCCTGATAGTCATTTGAAACAACGGATTTAATCATCGTTTGCACACCTCTTATATTAAATAATTTTTGTGAGAAGAAATGACTGTCTTATATCCGACAGCCATTTCCTTTTCTTAACTTTTATACTTAGTTTACTGTCTATCTGCAGCGCCTTGAGGCTCAAGGCGCTTCCGCTTTTCGATTATTAAGCACCCCGTTTACGCTTAGGATCATCCAAGTTAGGGAAGTTGCCCTTTTTCACTTCTTCATCATACCAATCCTCATAGTGTCCTTTTGCCCACCATGCTGGAACCTTACCTGTTACCACACCGGAATAACCTGGTCTAGAGTGTTTGTGAACCACAGACAGGTAAATATGTCCGACAATAACCGCAATTCCTAAGCCAAAGCCAATGTTATGAAGGACGTATCCCCATTGAACAAGTGCTCTCGGGAAATATTCAGGAAACCACATCGTGAAGCCTGAAGCGATAACCAAAATAGCACAGAAAATTTGCAGAATCGAGTTGATTTTTTCACCTGCATTAAAGAATGTTTGTCTTATATGCCCAAACTTAAAGCCAAACAATTCTTTGACGAAATTACCGAAAAATTCGAGATCACGCTTTTTCCATGTGACTAATTCTTTCATCCAAAGAAAAAGGAACTTCGGACTAAAAATTAACAAGATGAATGTAGGCGTTATGAACGCTACTGCGAAAATTCGGTGCAATAGCCGTGCCATGGCTGGACCGCCGAAAACCGGATACAGCCAGTCAAAGAATTCGGTATACATTGGAAGGGCCGTGATGTATAGAGCAAAGAAGGCAATTCCATTAATGGCATGTGCCCAAACAAATGCCTTTGGGAAGCGGCGAATTAGCTCATTAGCTTTCGGATGCTTCTGATTATTACTCATGGCCCTCACCTCCGTCTTCATGGCCTTGTGTTTTTTTACTGATAATGGTATTCGAAATAAATGCTCCGACAATTGCCATGGTTGTGGCACCTAGCATCATTTTGCCGACTGGCTGTGCATAGTCTTTCCAAACAACCGCAGAGGTTGGAACCTTAGGATTTTCCGGAAGGCCATATACACTTGGTTTTTCAGCTAGTAAATAGATCGTATGCGTGCCGCCGACACCCTGCGGATTATAGATATTCGCATTTGGAAAACGGTCTTTCACTTCACTTAAGCGTTTCTGTGCTATGGCAAGCATGTCATCTTTTTTGCCAAACTGCATCGCGTCTGTATGGCAGGTTGTTACACAAGCAGGCTGCAAACCTTCTTCAAGACGATCGGTACACATCGTACACTTTTGAGCTTTTTTATATTCTTTACCGTTCTTATCTTTGTAAGTTTTTAATAAGATGACTTCAAATGGACAGTTTTGTACGCAATAGCCGCAGCCTACGCACTTATCATGATCAATTACAACAGACCCAAATTTTGAGTAGCTGATGGCGTTCTCAGGACATACCTTTTCACAGGCAGCCGTATCACAATGGAAGCAGGATGAGTGACGGAAGAGGTATTCTAAATCGCCTTTTCCGTTTTCATGCTCTACATATTGGAGAACATTCCATGTATCAGCACTAGTCTTTGGATGTGATTGAGCACTTCCTTGGAATGCGGTTACTTCTGCCGGAAGGTCATTCCAGTTTTTACAGGCAACCATGCAGGCCTTACAGCCATCACATCTGGTAACGTCAACGTATTTTACGTATTCAGCCATCGCCTAAGCCCTCCTTATGTCACATAGGAATGCTTTATATTCCGGAATCATCGTGTTGGCATCCCCAATATGTGGAGTCAGGCGGTTGGCTGTAGCTCCTGTTGCATACCCTTTGTATCCAAAATTCCATGGCATTCCAATTTGATGCACCTTTTTGCCTTTAACCGTAAACGGCTTGTAGCGCTTTGTGACCAAGGCATAGGCTTCAATTTTGCCGCGCGCAGAGGTAACAATGACTTTGTCCTTATTTGTGATGCCTTTCTCTTTAGCCAGTTCTTCACTTATTTCCACATACATATATCGTGCAATCTCTGCCAGCCATTCTTGGTTACGTGTCATCGAACCTGACTGCCAGTGTGCTTCGACCCGATAGGTGGTTGCAACAATTGGGTAGTCCACCTTAAAGCCACGTTTATTGAAATCTCCATCATTAATGACAATCGCAGGGTTATATTCTACTGATGAGAATGCATTCGGTACCGGGCTTTCATATGGCTCATAGTGTTCTGGGAATGGGCCGTCATTCATGGTTGGAGCAAATAATAATGCAACACCGTCTTTGTTCATCATGAAAGCACCTGTTCCGCCTGGATCAGTTGGGGCGGTAACTGCTTTAAAGTCAGGGACATCATTTCCGACCCATTTTTTTTGAGCAGCATCCCACCAAATCACTGCTTTTTCCTGGCTCCATGGCTTACCGCTAGGATCAGCTGCTGCGCGGTTGTAAAGAATTCGGCGGTTTGCCGGCCATGCAAAGGACCAGTTTAAGAAGTTTCCGCCGCCTGTATCCTTATTATCACGGCGTTGGGAAAGATTTTTCCCCTCTTCGGGATAGAAGCCGGAATAAATCCAGTTACCACTTGAAGTTGTGCCATCATCTTTTAAATCACCAAACGTTTTTAATAATTTGCCAGTTTTAAGATCGTAGCCATTGATTTCTTTGGCAATTTGGTCTAAATCTGGCGCTTCGCCCGTGCCATAATTCCAATCAAGTGCTAAGAATGGCTTGTCGGCGGATTTTGGACTGTTTGCATATAGCTTTTTAAGCTTCACAGCCAGCTCATGGACGATATCAAGGTCCGGGCGAGACTCGCCATTTGGCTCAATCGCTTTCCAGCGGTATTGCATCCAGCGGGAGCTGTTTGAGATACTTCCTTCTTTTTCAAAAGAAGAACAGGCTGGAAGCAGGAAGACTTCTGTATTGATCTTGGCTGGGTCATTGCTGGCTTCTTTTTGCCAGAAGGCTGACGTTTCGGTTTCCCATAGGTCAACCGCTACCAGCCATTTGAGGTTACCAAGAGCTTCCTTTTCCTTGCCGGCGTTCGGTCCACCGACAACAGGATTGGTGCCCCAAAGGAACGCACCCTCAAGTTCATTGTTGTACATGGCCTTAAATAAGTTAATATGTGAGTAGTTCTTATTCCCCTTCGGCAGGAAGTGGTACCCAAACTCATTATCCTTTGTTGCATTGGTGCCATACCAAGATTTCAATAGGCTGACAACAAATTTAGGTTTGTTGCTCCAATAGCCTGATGGCGGAGTTTCTTTTTTCAAGTATCCAGCAAGTGTAGCGTGTTCAGGAACCGTTGCCTTTGGCGCAGCAAGGTAGCCTGTTAAGTTATCCCACAGTAAACCGAAATCGGTAGAACCTTGAACGTTGGATTCGCCGCGCATTGCATTGATTCCTCCGCCTGGCAGACCAATATTACCTAAGAGAAGCTGCAGGATGGCAAAGATTCGGACGTTTTGAGAACCAACTGTATGCTGAGTAGTCACCATCGCGTAGAGAATCGTACCTGATTTACCCACTTTTCCTGTTTCACAAAAGGCTTTACAAACCTTCATGTACTCTTCTTTTGGTGTTCCTGTTACGGCTGTTACGGTATCCACATCGTAGCGGGAATAGTGTTGTTTCATTAATTGAAAGACCGAACGAGGATGCTGTAACGTTTCATCCTTCACCGGTTTTCCCTCAGGAGTGGTTTCAATCACCCACTTTGTTTTATCGTAAACTCGTTTTGCTTCATCATAACCGGAGAAAAGACCATCCTTAAAATCGTAGCCCTCCTTCACGATAAAGGAAGCATTCGTATATTTCACAACATACTCTTTATGAATGAGATTGTTTTCAATAGCATATTTAATCATACCGCCGACAAACGGAATATCCGTTCCAGAACGAAGCGGGGCATAGAGATCAGATACCGCAGATGTACGTGTATAACGAGGATCCACGCTGATAATTTTCCCGCCTTTTTCCTTCGCCTTTGTCAGCCATCTAAAACTGATTGGATGATTTTCAGCAGGATTTGCTCCCATAATGAGGGCACAATCTGTCCACTGAAGGTCATTCCAGTGATTTGTCATTGCTCCACGACCAAATGTAGGTGCCAGACCGGCAACCGTAGAACTATGTCATATTCGTGCCTGGTGCTCTAAGTAAGTGACACCAAGCCCTCTCATTAATTTTGATACTAGATACGTTTCTTCGTTATCAAGTGCCGCGCCGCCAAGGCTGGCAATCTTTTCTGTTTTGTTTACGATGATCCCTGCTTCTTTCTCAACAAATGAAGCATCACGTGTATCTTTCGTACGTTTGGCAATGGTGTCAAGCATCCATTCCCAATCTTTTTCTTCCCACTTATTGCTTCTAGGAGCACGATATAGTGGTTTTGTCAGCCGTTTTTCAGATGTATAAATTTGTCGTAATGTCGTTCCTTTACTGCATAGTTTACCTTCGTTAATTGGATTATCCGGATCCCCTTCCGTATAAACCACGGTATTATTTTTGGTGTGGACGAGTATCCCGCATCCTACACCACAAAAGCAGCAAATGGTTGGTGTTACAGTAGCTTTGGCAATCTTGAAATCTTTTGTTTTTGCATAGGCTTTTTTATCATTAAAACCTAGTTCAACTACTGCAAGGGTAGCTGCCGTTGCACCAGATAGCTTTAAGAATTGCCGGCGGTTTAAGTTCATTTCAACCATCACCATTCTCCCTCCCAAAAATGATTAGACGTCCCTCTATAAGCTTAAAGCGCCTCTCCCTTTGGGCTGGCAGCTTACCGCTTTATCTCTCTATTATTCTGCCTTTAGTTTTTCTCTGTTTGTTAAATCCCCCCTTCAACGGTTCTCTCACAGTCTATTTCTTGGGTAATATCATTTTTGACTCTTCCTGAAGAGGTATAAATGACAGCCATTTTTCCTCTTAAATAGCCGATTACCTCTATATTTAAAAACTTCGCCAGCTGCACGGCCTGTTTGGTAGCGGCCGTACGGGAGCCGATTACAGGAAAGCCAAATTTCGCCGCCTTTGAGAGCATTTCATATGAAACCCTTCCAGTTGTAAGTAAAACCAACTGTTCAGGAGGTAAACCCTTTCTTAGTGCATAGCCAATAATTTTATCCACCGCATTATGGCGGCCGATATCTTCACGGATCGTGATTGCGCCATCCTCCTCTACAATACAAGCGCCATGCATTCCACCGGTTTCTAGATAAAGAGACGATTTTCCAGCAAATTCACTTCTCTTTTTTAATAGATAACTTAAGTCATATTTTTGACCTGAGGACACTTTAGCAAAGCCCTTGACATCCGTCATTGAGAAGAAGGTGACACCTCTGCCGCATCCGGCCGTATAGTGTTTCTTTTTCGAAAAAAATTGGTCTTCATCAAAATGGGAGTGAAGGGTAACGTGGATTGCTCCCATATTTTCATCTATGTTGACAGCTTCAATATCGTTTGCATCCTGAATAAATCCTTCAGAAAACAAATATCCGTATGCCCAATCTTTCAGATCATATTTCGTTAATTGAAAAACAGCTATTTCGCAGCTGTTTAGATGTAAGGATATTGGATATTCATCGGGACAGCCCTTACGGTTCATACCATTCCCTCCTCCTCAAGGATATTTTCCGTATTTATTATTGTAAAAATAGGACCCATGTCACTCAGCGATTTAAGTCACAGCATTAAGAGGAACTGCCTATTGAAAGGGAGATATTAGTAATAAAAGTATTTAGACTCCCGTAAAAAATCCCGGCATTACCACACTGTGATTAATTGTGTCAGATTTCCAACAAATTAACTCTTGTCGCTAGATATGATAATCGCCTCAGAAAACGGTTACATTTTTAGACTACCTTGCTTCCCGAATTTATCGTACTTCTTCACCAATATTTTGAAAGTAATATTTATCACTTGGGATGGTTTCTAATAGTACTATTGGTCTATTTGTCATGTTTTTGTAACTATTAACTGCAAACGATTTGTCCATTTTCGATTCCTGTTATATTTTTTATTTTGATTTATAATAAGGAAGGAGTTATTTTTCAAAGGGAGGTTTACATAATGACTATTAAAAAAGTACTAACAATAGCTGGTTCCGATTCAAGCGGCGGCGCCGGGCTTCAAGCGGATTTAAAAACGTTCCAGGAGCTTGGCGTATACGGAATGACAGGGATTACCTGTATCGTGACCATGGACCCAAGGGGCTGGCATCATAACGTATTCCCGATTGATGTCAATATCCTGGAAAAGCAGCTGGATACGATTCTTTCCGTTGGGATTGACGGTATGAAAACAGGTATGCTTGGCACCGTTGAAATCATTGAGCTAGTGGCACGAAAGATTGACGAACATCAATTAAAGAATGTTGTCATTGACCCTGTTATGGTTTGTAAAGGGGAAGATGAAGTGTTAAATCCGGAAACCGCTGACGCAATGAGGGAAATGCTTCTTCCACGCGCCTATGTGGTCACACCAAACCTGTTTGAAGCTGGTCAGCTAGCAGGAATGAAGACACCAAAAACAATCGAAGAAATGCAAGAAGCAGCTGCAAAAATTCACGATCAAGGGGCTAAGTTCGTGTTGATTAAAGGCGGCAGCAAGCTTCAAACAGAAGAAAAGTCCATCGACCTTCTATTTGATGGGAAAGAATTTCAGATTTACGAATCCGATAAGATTGAAACAAACTATACCCATGGTGCAGGCTGTACGAATTCTGCGGCAGTCGCAGCGGAGGTCGCTAAAGGCAATTCCGTTTATGATGCCGTCGATGTTGCGAAGAGATTTGTTTCTGCCGGTATCCAGCAAGGTTTCCCTTTAAACGAATATGTAGGTCCAACCTGGCACGGTGCCTACCGCAATAAAAAAGCGTTCACAGAGTATTGTGAGGACTGCTAGGAATAACTCCCATTTAATAAGGTCGAACGAATTGTTCGGCCTTTTCTTTTTCGATAAGCACAGACTTCGCATTTTTCAAATGATTTTAGTATGATAAATACATTATTAACAACAATACTGATTAGTTATCATTCATTTTTTCAAGAGCGAAAGGAGGCAGCATTTTTTTGGAAGCCATTGATGTTAAACAGGTTCAAGAAACGATTAACCGTTTTGCCGATCAGGATGTCTATATTCACCTTGAAACAACCAACGGTGCCTACGCATCCCATAACGACCAATCCTTCTTTTCTGCCGGAGCTTACATTCGCAATGCCCTTGTCCGTTATGAACTAGGGAAGATTACGGGCAGCGGCCCTTATCGAGTTGGTTTAAAAATAAACCTCGGCTGGATTTACGCAGAAGGCATCACCCATTTTGAGATTGATGAAGAAAACCACCTATTACTTGCCGGTCATGACCATGACGGAAAGCTTGCCGTTGCATTAGAAATTAGTGCTGTACCATTTGAATAGAAAAGCGGAAGCGCCTTGAACAGGGGGCGACAGGCATAAGACGAGCCGGCGAGAAGGTTGTTCTTTACCTCCTTGACGGATTGGCTTATGACCTAAGAGCCCCTAGGCGCTGGAGCTAGACATTTCATAATTTACATGAAAGGAGAATGATTTTATGGAAAAACAACGCCATGTTTTAGTCGTTTTCCCTCATCCGGATGACGAGGCGTTTGGGGTATCCGGCACCATTGCCACCCATATCGAGAACGGAACTCCCGTGACCTATGCCTGCTTAACCTTAGGGGAAATGGGACGCAATATGGGGAATCCCCCGTTTACGAATCGTGAAGAACTTCCGAAAATTAGAAAAAAAGAATTAAAGGCTGCTGCGGAAGCATTAGGAATCCAAGACTTACGGATGCTTGGATATCGTGATAAAACGATTGAGTTTGAAGATGATGAGAAACTGACAAACCGGATTGCAGACATTATTGATGAGGTAAATCCTTCTTTGATTATCACCTTCTATCCTGGTTATTCGGTTCATCCTGACCATGATGCCACCGGTGCTGCGGTCGTACGGGCGGTTGAAAAAATGCCGGCAGCTGCACGGCCAACCTTACACTGTGTAGCCTTCTCCAAAAATTGCATCGATGAACTTGGCGAAGCCGACATCATTCATAATATTACGCCTGTAGCTGATAAGAAACTGGCCGCGATTCAGGCACACCGCTCGCAAACAGAGCATTCGTTTAAAGATACGATGGAAAAACTAAAAAATCAGGATCCTCAGCTTATGGTTTGGCTTAACAACGAACGGTTCTGGACCTATAAATTTTAATCAGAAAAAGCCCTTCAATCAACTTGAAGGGCCTTTTTGTTTAAGTATAGCCAATAACTTTACTCTTTTCCTCATATGTGTCCTTCATCCACCTTGTAAAGGTTCGATCCTTAATGTCCGTTCACTCTCCTATAAAACCTCAAGAATCGCCTGTGCTACTCCATGTTCATCATTCGTATCGGTAATGACATCACAAAGTGCTTTAATTTCATAGCTGGCATTCCCCATTGCAACTGATCTCCCGGCCCGCTCGAACATGGAAACATCATTCAAGTTATCGCCAATCGCCATCGTCTCAGCCATGTCAATTCCTTTAGCTTTTGCAAATGCCTCTAGAGCAAGACCTTTTTGAGCCTGTTTATTGGTGATTTCAAGATTCTCATGGCCTGATGAGGTAATATCCAGGTCCGACAAGTCATGAAGGTCTTCACCTGCTGCTTTGAGTTTACTGTGATCAAAGCAAAATGCCAGCACCTTATAGATTTGATAATTTTCGTCCGCAAAAAGAAGCTCATAGTCGTCGGTTTGGTGAATTAAGCCATCACGGATCCTTGCCCCCGCTGCATGTCTAATTTCTTCAGGATCCATCTCAGGATTAGCGCTGACAACAATGTCCACCAAGATGGAAACGGCTTTCTCCGGATCAAGTGTGTAAGCACCCTTATCTGTATAAACCTCGTAATAGACATCATGTTCACTTAATTTAGCTGCAACCGCTCTCGCAAGCGGTTTACTAATCGGGGTAGAAGATAAAACTTCCCCTTCCTTTGAGCGGACCTCTGCCCCATTCACACAAATAACAGGACATGTTAAGCCCGCCTGTGATAACACATAGGAAGCCTCCTGATAGGACCGGCCTGTTGCCACCACAAATTCGATTCCTTCAGCCTGTGCTTTTAGGATAGCTTGTTTATTTTCTTCACTAATTTGTTGAACTGAATTTAATAATGTTCCATCCATGTCTGATGCAATACATTTAATCATGTTGTCCACCTTTTCCCTTTTTTCTGTCTATAATATTGCCATTCTAACATAGATTAGCAGCCTTTAAAGAATGGTAAGCTCACTCCAAATACTTACTGCCTTCGCGAACACTTAAGGGAGCTAACTTATGGCCTTCGATAAATTCCTTTACAGATGAAGGATTTATTTTTGAATACTCTCTCAACGCCCAACCGATTGCTTTTTGAATAAAAAATTCCTTACTACCAGCATTTTCCATTATGTATCGATAAAGCAGGTCTTCATTCGTTTTTTCTTTATATTTCAGTTGAAAAAGAATCGCGGCCCTCCGCAGCCACATATTTTCATGAATGGCCCAGCCATCAATCGTTTCCTCTATCACCTCTGGAAAATTATCAGCAATTTTCCCCACCGGTTTGGGAGCAATCGCATCAACGGTATCCCACCAGGATTTGGTTGTAATCAGCCATTCCATGAACGGCAGGTCACTTTTTTGCAGCTTCTTCAAAGACTTTTCCATATAAGTTAAGGCCGTATACTGATATTCTCGTTCTTGCTTATTCCAAAGTTCCTCTATTAGCACTTTATTAAAAGGCTCTTTTAAGATTCCTGTTTCCTTAAAAAATTGTTTTTCTAATTCCTTACGTAATGGGGACTTAATTCCCAAGAAAGGGAAATGGCCTTTCATATAATTTTGCATGGGTTCAGCGTTACCAGCATTGCGATTTTCCTCAAACAGCTTTGTTAATGATGTGATCTTTGTTAACACCAACATCTATCCTTTCACAAATCCATTCCATTACTTGTTCTACTATTTCCCATTTTCCCCTTCATTTTATCCGGATAATCCACTGTTTCGATGACACACTATTAGCAGATAGGGGGGATATAGATGACAAAGAAATTTAATAAAGGCAGCCGTAATCAAAATTCACCGCAAGCAGGGCACTCAGAAGCTGAATTTGGCACCGAGTTCGTCAGCGGTGATAACAGTAAGGGGAATAAACGCAATAAAGGACAGCAAAGTAAGACCAATCCGCATAAATAATATGCCGGGGATTTCCCCGGCATTATCCATTTATTGAACCTTACTTGCAGACAAATCATTTATTTCCTCAGAAATTCTGGCTTGAATTTTTTCAACAACTGAGAAATCCATTGCGGCTACATAAATCTCTTCCAGCTCATCATGCAGGGATTTGGCTTTAGATAGATAACTGGTCGCTTCCGTCATCTTATTTTTATATTTTTCAGCAATGTTACTGATAAAATCAGCATATAGCTCATCGGTACCAGGCTCAATCAATAGCTCATACATATCAATGATCTCATCACCGTCTCTGCTTGGTAAATATTCATGCGGCGCCGTACTGTCAAAAATCGCTACACCCATCTCCCTGAAAATAACCATATCAAGGCTGTGCGGGTCAAAACCGCAATGATAGACTTCTACATCAATGCCGCGCTCTTCACCTGCAGCTGCCAGCTTTTTCAGCATAGTTGATTTCCCTGAGCCTGGACGCCCTTTGATAAAATAGCGTTTTGGTATTTCCTCGGTTAGATTTGGGACAAAATCAACGGCTCCCTGCGGCGTAGCAGCCCCTAAAAAGCGATGGCGGACATCCGGGGTCTTATTTAACTTTATTTTTCCGAAGAAGGAATCAATCAATTTTATTGTCAATTGGTCCGCTTTTATAAAATCCATACTGTTAATATAAATTGTTTCCCACTCATCATGAATCTCCAATGCTTCATTAAACGTTGCATAGGCCTTCTGAAAGGAGTAACTGATCTGATTGGTCAGCTTCACAATCACATGTTTCTGTACATTCAGGGCGCGGGAGTCCCAAGCCTCACCAAGATTTATATATTCTTCAACTGCACCGGGTGCCTTAGGCTCAATCACATGCGGCGCCGTACCGTCTACAATACCAACCTTTAAAGCTGGAATGATCACACCATCGATCGAGTTATTATCAGAAGAACAATGAAGCAATTCAATATTGTAGCCCTTTTCAACCCACTCCTGGCCAATTTTCTTCATAAGTGAGGATTTACCGGTTCCCGGTCCGCCTTTTAAAATAAACAATCTCTCTAATCCTTGTAGGTTGGAGTCATAAAGACTATAAAAACCTCTGGCAGTATTACCGCCGGCAAAATAATTTTTGATTTTCCCTGCCACCCATCAACACTCCCTTTTAAACAACTCAACTTCGCCATTACCTTAAGAGGTATTAGACTAGTTTTCTAACAAGCAAAGGTTATCTAAAGCTTAAAAGTCAACCCTTATGAAGGTGACTCACTTTTCAGATTATCTTATGCTTTTTTGTTTTTTAGGTGAGTGCCTATAAAAAATTTATCTTACATGAATGCTCAAGTAAGATTGTCAGTCCTTCTTTTATTTAGTCACTGGGGTAAGTTCAGCCTTTGTGACTTCTTGTAATTTATTAGGTGCAAGCACGATCTGAACACCAATTTTACCGGCACTTACGACCATTGATTCCAGCCCTCTGCTGCTTTCATCGAGGAACGTCCTATACTCTTTTTTCATGCCAATCGGTGAGCAGCCGCCGCGAATATAGCCTGTCCACTTTTGTATATCCTTCATGGGCAGCATCTCCATGCTTTTTTCTCCCGCCGCTTTGGCGGCCTTCTTCAGATCCAGTTCCTCCGCTACGGGTATGACAAATACAAAAATATTTTTACTAGCGCCTTGGGCCACAAGGGTTTTATAGACTTCCTTAGGTTCTTTTCCAATCTTTTCGGCTACCGATATTCCGTCAATTTTTCCATCTTTATGATCGTATGTAAGCATTTCATACTCGACCTTTTTTGCGTCAAGTATCCGCATCGCATTTGTTTTTGCCTGTGCCATTACCATCATCCTTTAAACCATTTATATAAAAGCATTATATCATTTGCCATTTTGGATTGAAAAACCTTATCATACACAAATTCATCCAAAATCTGTCACTCGTTCGTCACTCTATTAAACAACTATTATAGTAAACTAAAATTAAGATGATACCGTAACTACATTGAAATAGGGCAGATGACCGCTACCAAGCCATATATCCCTGTGAAAACAATCACATTTTTACTTTAATTCGCGCAAATTTTTTAATTAAAAAAAGTATTCCCCCTTAAATTGACTGAGGTGAAAACGATGAAATACGATTTAGTGTTATTACACGCCCCTAGTGTATATGACTTTAGAAAGAACTCGTTACTTGCCGGTCCCATTAGTGATGTGGTCCTATCCTCACCCGTGTTTGAAATGTACCCGATTGGGCTGACAAGTATTGCCGATTATTTAGAACAGTATGGCCTAAAGGTAAAAATTATTAATATTGCGAACCGCATGCTGATGAGTGACAAATTTGATGTCGAAGCAAAGCTGCGAAAAATAAAAACGAAGGCATTCGGAATCGACCTTCATTGGCTGCCGCATGCACACGGAAGTATTGAACTCGCAAAGATTGTAAAAACCCTGCACCCTGAAACGCCCATTATCTTTGGCGGCTTATCGGCCACTTATTATCATAAGGAGCTAATCGAATATCCATTTATTGATTTTGTTATGCGCGGTGACTCAACCGAAAAGCTAATGCTTTTACTCATGAATAAAATCGAAGCAGGTAATACCCATTATGCTGATATTCCTAATCTTACTTGGAAAAACGGAAAAGAATGCGGTTACAATCCCATCACCTACGTTCCAAAAGACTTGGATGACATTGATGTTCCAGGCTATCGCTATACCATTCGATCCGTGTTTAAATATCGCAACTTTCTTGATCCACTGCCATACAATGGCTGGCTTCAGTATCCTAACACGGCCTTGTTAACAGCTAGAGGCTGTACCCAAAACTGCTTAATCTGCGGTGGATCGAGAGAGGCATATGACCAAAACTGTAATCGGAATTCACTGGCATTACGCTCTCCGAAGAAGCTTGCCAGTGATATTCAATTTATTTCGCGTTTCAGCCGCGCCCCGATTTTTATCCTGCATGACCTTCGTCAAGTCGGGCGGGAATATGTCCGAGAATTTTTCAGCCAGTTAAAAGAACTCCATTTAAAAAATGAAATTGTGTTTGAATTATTCCAATATGCTGATGAAGAATATTTTAAAATGATAAATGAAAGCGTTCCAAAATATAGTATTGAGATCACCCTTGAAACAAATGATGAAAAAATCAGACGCTATAATGGCAAATTTAGCTGCACTAATCAAAAGGTGATTGATACCCTTAATTTTGCTTTAAAACATAATTGTGCAAAGATTGACCTATTCTTCATGGTTGGAATCCCAGGGCAGACCTACACAAGTGCTGTCGAAAATATCGATTTCTGTGAAACCATTCATCTGGCCTGTAATAAGGATCCGAGAATCTTTTACTTTGTAGCACCACTGGCGCCGTTCCTTGACCCTGCCAGCCCTGCCTTCGAGCATCCAGAAGTACACGGGCTTAAGAAGTATTGCCACACTCTTGAAGACCACCGCAAGGCGATTACTCAGCCATCCTGGAAGCATATGTTAAGCTATGAAACAAAGGATATGACACGTAATGATATTGTCAATTCGACTTACGAAGCAGCTGAACGTCTTAATGACTTTAAATTAGAGTACAACTTGATTAATAAAGAGGACTACTATGATATCAGGGAGAAAATTGAAAAATCAAAGGAATATATTAAGAAAATTGACCATGTACTGTCTCTTCCTGCTGATGAGCAAGCGTTTGAATTAGCCAGAATTCAGGAAGAAATCAAGGAGTTAAATAAATATAGTATCTGCGGAAAAAATGAATTGAAGTGGGAGGTACAAAAGAATTACGCTAACTTTTTTTCTCTCGCTTTGGTCGGTATCGAACAGCTATATGAGGATTATGTAAACAAAATCAGGCATTTATTAAGCCCAAAACGCCGCCAGCAATTTCAACTTGATACAGAATACCAAAGGATAAAATAATTAAAAAGGTATCGGATTCTATTCCGATACCTTTTTTGGTATAGCTTCAACATTAATGACCGCCCAAGTAAGCAGCTCTGATTTGATCGCTCTGACTCAGTTCTTCCGCTGATCCGGAAGCAACGATTTTTCCTGTTTCAATAACATAGGCACGATCAGCAATAGACAGGGCCATATTAGCGTTTTGCTCAACAAGAAGAATGGTCGTTCCTGTTTTATTAATTTCCTCAATAATTTGGAAGATTGTTTTTACTAATAGCGGTGCAAGACCCATGGAAGGCTCGTCCAGCAGCAAAAGTCGAGGTCTCGCCATTAAGGCACGGCCCATAGCAAGCATTTGCTGCTCCCCGCCGGATAAAGTACCCGATAACTGCTTACGGCGCTCCTCCAAACGTGGAAATAACTGATAGACCTTTTCAACATCTTCCTTGATCCCTTTTTTATCTTTCCGTAAGTAAGCACCCAAATCAAGGTTTTCTTCTACTGACATATTTGCGAAGACACGGCGGCCTTCCGGAACATGTGAGATTCCTCGTTTTACGATCGATTGAGCAACTTTTCCTGCTACATGTTCATTTTCAAATATGATTTCGCCGGTTTTTGGTTTCAATAATCCGGAAATGGTTTGCAGAAGAGTACTTTTACCAGCACCGTTTGCGCCAATCAATGTAACGATTTCCCCTTGATTGATTTCCAGGGAAACTCCCTTTAAGGCGTGGATGTTGCCGTAATAAACATTTATATCATTGATTTTAAGCATTTAAGAAACCTCCTCGCCTAGATACGCTTCGATGACTTTTGGATTACTTCTGATTTGTTCTGGTGTACCTTCGGCAATTAATTGACCATGGTCGAGCACATAAATCCGTTCACATACTCCCATGACTAGAAGCATATCATGTTCAATTAAGAGAATGGTAAGATTGAATTTTTCGCGGATTAAGGCAATTAAATTCATCAGCTCTTCCGTTTCCTGCGGGTTCATTCCCGCTGCTGGTTCATCAAGCAATAGGAGCTTTGGATTCGCAGCTAAGGCCCGGGCAATTTCCAAACGGCGCTGCTGTCCGTATGGTAGGTTTTTTGCCTTCTCATGTAATACATTATCAAGCTTAAAGATTTTCAAAAATTCAATTGCCTTTTCTTCCATTTCCTTTTCACCAGAAAAGTGAGCAGGGAGGCGGAAGATCGAACTTAAAATCGAATGCTTCGCAAGTGCGTGATACGCCACTTTAACATTGTCAAGAACCGAAAGTTCACTAAATAAACGAATATTTTGGAATGTCCGGCTGATACCCTTTTTTGTTATTTTAAACGGAGCAAGGCCATTTAGTTTTTCACCGTCTAAGGATATAGTTCCTTCTGTCGGAACATATACACCTGTTAACAGATTAAAGAACGTTGTTTTCCCGGCACCATTTGGCCCAATTAAGCCGACAAGTTCTCCTTTTTTCAATTCCAAATTCACATCAGAAACAGCCTTTAAGCCGCCAAATCGGATTCCGGCATTTTCTACTTTAAGTAACTGTGTCATGCTGCATTCCTCCCTTTAGCCGATTTACCAACCTTAAAGAATGAGGTGATTTCTTTTGTGCCCATTAAACCTTGTGGGCGGTAAAGCATCATTATAATCAATACTAAACTATAGATAACCATCCGCAGTTCCGGATAGCTTTGAAGGTAAGTTGAAATAATTGTTAAAAGTATAGCCGCAATAACCGCACCTGACATACTTCCTAAACCGCCAAGAACAACAAAAATTAAAATATCAAATGATTTCAAAAATCCGAAGTTGGTCGGCTGGATAATATAAAAGTTATGAGCGTACAAAGCACCGGCAATACCTGCAAAAAAGGCCCCAAGTGCAAAGGCAGCAACTTTATAATAAGTTGTGTTAATCCCCATTGCATCGGCTGCTATTTCATTTTCACGGATTGAAATACAAGCTCTGCCGTGCGTTGAATTGGTGAAGTTAACAATCACGATGATTGTTAATAATACACAGCCGATTAACCAAGGCCATGTTGTTAAATGGGAGACCGTCATACCGCTTGCCCCGCCAACATAGTCAATGTTTAGAAACACGATTCTCACAATTTCACCAAAACCAAGTGTTGCAATGGCAAGATAGTCACCTCTTAAACGAAGTGTTGGAATCCCAATAATAAGACCTGCTACTGCTGCAGCTATACCACCGACAATTAAAGCGACCGGAAACGGCATGCTTAATTTCATCGTCATAATCGCTGAAGCATAGGCACCAACTGCAAGGAAACCGGCATGTCCAATCGAAAACTGTCCGGTAATCCCAATAATCAAATGAAGACTAACTGCGAGAATAATATTAATTCCGATAAAGAATAATGTATTTACATAAAACTGGTTGATGGAACCACCAGCAATTAGAAATTGCATGATTACTGCAAAGACAACGGCTAAAACGACTGATGTCCAGAAAAACTTTGCTTGTCCTAAAATTTTCATCGTAGAAGCCTCCCCTTAAACCTTTTCCCTAATATTTTTACCAAATAATCCTGCTGGACGGAAAATTAAAATTAAAATAAGGACAACAAACGCAACGCCATCCCGCCATAATGAGTAACCTGCGGCGCTGACGAGTGCTTCAATCACACCTAATAATAAGCCGCCGGTCATTGCCCCCGGGATAATTCCGATGCCGCCTAAAACGGCTGCAACGAAGGCTTTTAAGCCTGGAATAATTCCCATTAACGGCTCAATTTTTGTATAGTACATTCCAAAGATTACCCCAGCTGCACCTGCCAAGGCAGAACCGATCGCAAATGTAGCAGAGATGGTGTTATTAACGTTGATCCCCATTAATCTAGCAGCATCCATATCATGTGATACGGCACGCATCGCTTTCCCGATTTTTGTTTTATGAACAATAAATTGTAAGAGAATCATTAAGACAATGGAAGTCCCTAAAATCAAGATCGACTGACCGCTGATTTTTACGCCAAAAACATCTAGGTCCTTTAATGGTACTAAATTGCTTGGATAAGCTTCTGGCTGTGCACCGCGAAGATAAATCGTTCCATATTCAATAAACAGCGATACTCCAATAGCTGTAATAAGCGCCGCAATTCTAGTGGCATTCCGTAATGGCTTATAGGCAATCCGCTCAATGATTACACCAAAGAGGGCACATACTGCCATTGATATAAGTAGTGACGGAAAAAATCCTAAATGAAGAATGGTAATAGAATAAAAACCAATAAATGCACCTACCATGAAGACATCTCCATGGGCAAAATTAATTAATTTAACAATACCGTAAACCATAGTGTATCCTAAAGCAATCAAAGCATAAATACTGCCTAAGGATATCCCATTCACAAGCTGCTGTATTAACTCCATCTGTTTACACTCCTTCTGATGAACTCCTGTTTTTCTTTTTCTAAATTGCAGATTACAAGTTTTGTTTGTTAGTTAACTTATAAATCTCTTACAAATTGGAATAGGGAACGTCAACGCTCCCTATCCCTTTGGCAAACTATAAAATTTGTCAAATAATCACATGTTCAAGGCGCTTTCGCTTTTCTAGTTGTCCAGCTACAGCGCCTAGGGGCTCTAAGGTCTAAGCCAATCCGTCAAGAAGGTCAAAGAACAACCTTCCCGCCGGCTCGTCTTATGCCTGTCGCCCCAGGTCAAGGCGCTTCCGCTTCTCTAATTTACGGGTTTACTTTTGTCTTATATTGTTGTTGACCGTTTACGTATTCCAGAATAACGGCGGCTTTAATTGGGTCATGATTCTTATCTAGCTTTACCTTGCCTGATACAAGTTCAAGACCATCTGTTTCTGCAAGTGCCTTTTGGATTTTCTTAGGATCGCTGCTTCCTGCGCGCTTAATCGCATCTGCAAGGAAGTATACCGTATCATACCCTAATGCACCGAAGGCATCCGGTGATTTACCATCATACTTTGCTTTAAATGCTGAAACAAAGTCTTGAACCTTTTTGTCACTATCACCTGAGGAATAGTGATTAGTAATATATGTGTTCTCTAATGACGCAGCACCAGCTATATCTACTAGTTTAGGAGAATCCCAGCCATCGCCGCCCATAAATGGTACGGTTAGACCAATCTCGCGGGCCTGTTTGACAACGAGACCCACTTCTTCATAGAAACCAGGCAGGAAGACGTAGTCTGGATTTGCGGCTTTGATCCGTGTTAGGGTAGCATGGAAATCTGTATCTTTTGCCACATAGGCTTCTTCGGCTACAATTTTTCCGCCATTGGCTTTAAATGCCTTTTTAAAAGAAGCTGCAAGACCTTTTGAGTAATCGCTTGAGCTGTCAATTAAAACTGCTGCACTTTTAGCCTTTAAATCATTGGTTGCAAAGTTTGCTGCAACTGTACCCTGGAATGGGTCAATGAAACAGGTACGGAAAACATAGTCATTCAATTTTCCATCTTTAAACGTAATTGTAGCGTTGGTTGCAGTTGGTGTAATTAGTGGAATTTTATTATCTTGGGCAATCTGTACTTGGGCAAGGGTGTTTGTACTTGTTGCTGCACCAATCATGGCTACAACTTTATCTTGGGTAGCCAGTTTTAGCGCCCCGCTTGTAGCTTCTGCTGCATCTGATTTATTGTCGACCGTCACTAATTCTAGTTTTTTGCCATCAATACCTTTTTTGTTAATTTCCTCAATCGCTAATTCAATACCTTCCTTGGCTGATTGACCATAAGAGGCTACTCCGCCTGATAGTTCCAAGTTGGCACCAATCTTGATGGTACCGCCTTTTTCCTCATCACTGCTTGCACTTGAATTACATCCTGCCATCACACCTGCTGCCACCATAAAAGACATAAAGATTCCAGCTAATTTCCTCTTTCTCATCCAACTACCCCCTATTTTTTCAAAAAAATGACCCAAGACCTATCAAACACTTTTATAATATTCTGAAAACATTGTACATAATAATTAGGGGTTCGTCTAGTCCTATTATACAGTTATTTTAAAATAATTTAAAGAATAAGAAAATTAAAACGTTTTCTTTTATAAAACGCTTTATTGCAATAAAGTGACGATGAAATATTTTTTCCTCACAAAAGCAATCTATTTTTATTATTTTGTCTAAATATATTCCCATGTTCGGTACAACGAAAAAAGGATTCCTTTTTTGGAATCCTTAAGAAGTAATTATTATACTAATTCTTTATTTTTCGTTTCTTTACCTAAGATAAAGACGGCAAACGCCCCAATTAAAATGGAGATACAGAAGATCATAAAGATGGTTGAGATTGCTACCTTTTGGGCAACCAGGTTCCCAACTAACAATGGCCCCAGGACACCGCCAATACGCCCTACTGCGGCCGCAAAGCCTGTACCGGTCCCGCGGATAATGGTTGGATACTGTTCCGGTGAGTAAGCATATAATCCTCCCCAGGCACCGAGGTTAAAGAATGATAATAGAATCCCAGCGGTCATCAACATGGCCGTAGTGTCCGCTGTCCCAAATAAATAAGCACTTACCGCAGTCCCAATTAGATAAACGACTAAGACAAATTTCCGACCCAATTTTTCAATAAACCATGCCGCTGTAAAATAACCTGGCAGCTGGGCGATTGTCATAATAAGTACATATTGGAAGCTCTTGATTAGGCTAAATCCTTTCATGACCATGACACTTGGGAGCCATAAAAACATTCCGTAGTAGGAAAAGACGACACAAAACCAAACAATCCAAAGCATAGCCGTTTGACGTCCGTATTCCTTTGAGAATAATTTCTTTAAATTTTCAAGCATAGAGGTCTTCTGCTTTTCTTTTACTGCAGTAAAACGAGGTGAGTCGGGAAGCCCCATTCTCAGGTATAACGCATATAGGGCAGGAATCGCACTAATAATTAGGGCAATCTGCCAGCCAAATCTTGGGATAATAAAGTAAGATATGACAGCTGCCACTAACCACCCGCCAGCCCAAAAACTTTCGAGCAAGACGACGATCCTGCCGCGGTTCTCGGCAGAAACACTCTCCGATACAAGGGTAGAGGCAACTGGAAGCTCACCGCCCAAGCCTGCCCCAATAAAGAACCTTAAGACTAAAAAGGCTGCTAATGATGTAGTAAGTGCAGATGCGCCGCTCCCTACTGAAAATAGTAGTAATGTAATGATAAAAACATTTTTCCGGCCAATTCGATCAGCCATTAATCCAAAGATAAGTGCCCCAACAGCCATCCCGATGGAATTGACACTTCCTATCCAGCCCATCTGACCTGGTGTTAAATCCCATTCTACCTTTAGGGCTGCAATAATAAAGCTGAGCATCCCGACATCCATGGCGTCAAACATCCAGCCCATTCCGGCAATTCCGAGCAGTCTTCGGGTGGATATTTCCTTGTTATTTTTCATGATGATCCCCCTATGTACAACATGTATTTACATTATTCCCCAAAACCCTTTTTTTAGGTATGGTTCTTAATACTATTAAACATAAGGTATTCTATCAGTTGTCTTGACATCTGTCATTAATTTAACAATATAAAAAGAGAATGCACCCATTTAATAGAGCATTCTCTTTTATCAAATGATTTAATCCAAATCCATAGTGCTAACCAATTGCCTCATCGACATTTTTAAATTGATTAAAAAACATATGGTAGTACCGGCCTTTAACGTCCATTAAATCCTCATGGCTTCCTTTTTCGATGATCTGCCCATTGTCAATCACCATAATCATATCGGCATCACGAATCGTATTTAGGCGGTGGGCTATGATAAAGCTAGTCCGCTCCTCCATCAATTTAAGCAAGGCTTCCTGAATGTGAAGCTCTGTCCTTGTATCGATGCTGCTGGTAGCCTCATCTAAAATCAGCAGCGCCGGTCTTGCTAGTATCACCCGGGCAATTGCTAGCAGCTGCCGCTGGCCTTGGCTAAGATTGCCGCCATTTTCCGACAGAACCGTTTCATATTGGTTTGGCAGGCGTTTAATAAACACATCAGCATTGGCCATTTTTGCTGCCTCCTCTACCTCTTCATCCGTGGCATCAGGCTTGCCGTATTTAATATTTTCCTTAATCGTTCCGGAAAATAAATACGTATCTTGAAGGACAAACCCAAAGCATCTTCGCAAACTGTCCCTTGTATAATCGCGAATATCACGTCCATCGAGTAGAATCCTGCCTTCAGTGACATCATAAAATCTCGTCAGCAAGTTGACGACGGTTGTCTTTCCAGCACCTGTCGGACCAACTAGGGCCGTACTGCTGCCAATTTGAGCTTCAAAGCTGATGTTCTTTATAATTGGGACATCTGGACGATAGCCGAAGCTTACATTTTCAAAGACCACATGTCCTTTTGGATTTTTCAGCTCAACTGCTTGAGGCGTGTCCACTACCTCTTCTGGTTCATCAATGATTTCAAAAACCCGTTCAGCGCCCGCTACACCTGACTGAAGGATATTAAAAATATTGGCAAGGTCATTCAGCGGCCTGACAAATTGCCGGGAATAGGTGATAAAACTCGCAATCGCACCAACTGTAACAAGGCTTTTCACCGCCAAAATCCCACCAATAACTGCCACGATTGCAAAACCAAGATTATTAATGACATTCATAATCGGCATTAAAAAACCAGACCAGATCTGCGCCTTAAGGCCGACATCACGAAGCTTTGTATTCATCGTTTCAAACTCTTCAATCACCTGGTCTTCATGATTAAAAGCCTTTACGACTTCGATGCCAGAAATCGTTTCTTCAATATGACCATTTAATTTTCCAAGCTGTACCTGTTGATTCTTGAATAAAACACTCGTTCGTGTAGCAATTGTCTTGGTCAGTAAAAAAACAAGCGGCACCGTAATCAAGCTTGCTATCGTTAAGATCGGGCTGAGAATAATCATCATAATTAACGAACCAGCAATGACAATCAGGCCGGACATTAATTGCGTTGTCGACTGCGAGATGGTATTACTGATATTATCCACATCGTTGGAGAGGCGGCTCATCAGTTCACCATGGGTCCTTGCATCAAAAAACGAGACCGGCAGCTTTTGCAGCTTCCGAAAGATCGCCTCGCGAAGACGTTTGACTACCCTTTGTGCCACACCAGCCATCAGCCAGCCCTGTAAAAAGGTCAGAGCCGCATCAGCCACATAAGCTATTGTTAATACGATAATCATCATTTCAAGTAGATTAAAATTCACTTTACCACGGTTAAGGCTCATTGCATCAACGGCCTTTCCGATTAAATACGGGGCAAGCAGCATTAAAACGGCATCAACAATAATAAAGAGAAAGATTAAGCTCAACATCTTTCGCTCATTACCAAAATAATGCCACAAGCGTGTTAATGTAGCCTTAAAGTTTTTTGGTTTGACAACAGGGCCGCGGAAGCGATGGGCACCTCCCGGTCTAAGGGGAGGAGGGGTACTCTGTGGTTGTTCAGTTTCTTTTGCCATTTACAAAACCTCCTTGCCCATCTGTGATTGATAGATTTCCTGATAGACTCGGCAGTCCGCAAGTAATTCGCTGTGAGTCCCAAATCCAACAAGTTCCCCATGATCTAAAACAACTATTTTATCCGCATCCATAATGGAGGTAATCCGCTGGGCGATTAAGAGACAGGTTAGGCCTTTGGCGTATTTCTTTAAGGCTGCTTTAATTTTTGCCTCTGTCGCAACGTCTACTGCACTAGTACTATCATCTAAAATTAAAATACTCGGTTTTTTTACGAGGGCTCTCGCAATCGAAATCCGCTGTTTCTGACCGCCGGAAAAATTAACGCCGCCTTGGCCGATCATCGTTTCATAACCTTCCGGTGAGGCAGCAATAAAATCATCCGCACCAGCAATCACGGCAGCTGTCCTCACTTCCTCACCTGAGGCATCTTCTTTTCCCCAGCGGATATTTTCTGCTACCGTACCAGTAAATAGAATATTCTTTTGCGGGACAATCGCAATTTTGTCTCTAAGCATTTGTGGATCAAGACGAGAGTTATCTTGACCATCCACTTTAATCGTCCCGCTCGTCACATCATAAAAACGGGGGACTAGCCCGACGAGAGTACTTTTTCCCGAGCCGGTAGAACCGATAATCCCTACCGTTTCCCCGGGAAGGATGGTTAAATCAATATGCTTTAAGACGGGTTCACCGCTTGTTCCTTCATAGGAAAAAGAAACATCTTCAAAATCAATTCTTCCGGTTTCTTGAACGTGCGGCGGCGGTACGGCCTTTGTTTGTTTTATGAAACCATCCTCTTGTAAAAATACTTCATTAATCCTGCCGGCAGATGCTTTGGCCCTGACAAACATATTAAAGACCATCGAAATCACCATAAGCGAGAATAGAATTTGCGTCATATAGTTGGTGAAGGCAATAATATGGCCCACCTGAATGGCACCTGATTCTACCCCTAGGCCGCCAATCCAAAGGACAACGACAATACCAAGATTCACCGTCAGCATAATCAAAGGACTAAAGGTGGCCATTAGACGCCCTGCGGCGACGGACTGATCCTTAAAATGTTCATTCGCATTGGCAAACTTGCCAATCTCCACATCAAAGCGGTTAAAGGCTTTGACAACACGGATACCCGATAAATATTCCCTCATTACAGAGTTCACCTTGTCTAAAGCATTTTGAACCTTAGAAAAGAGAGGAAAACCTAGGCGCAGGTTAAGAATAATTAGTAAGGCAACAATCGGAACGACCACTGCTAAAACAACGGAAAGATGCAGATTAAGGCGTGTGGCCATAACAAGTCCGCCAATTGCAAGCAGGGGGGACTTAACAAAGATTCGCATCAGACCATTCACAAATACCTGCACTTGTGTAACATCGTTCGTTAAACGAGTAATCAAGGAGGCGCGGTTAAACTTATCGAGATTCTTAAACGAAAGCGTTTGAATTTTTTTAAATAAATCAGAGCGAAGTTCTGTCCCAAAGTTTTGTGAGACAATGCTCGCGATTACACTGCGTGCAGAGGCACTTATGGCACCAAAAGCGGTAATTAAAAGCATCACACCGCCCATTTTTAGAACATAATGAATATCCCTGTTAACAACGCCTTGATCGATGATTTTTGCCATAATCGTTGGCTGCATCAAATCACTGATTGCCTCAAAGGTGAGAAACAGTACTGCTATACTAAAAGACTTCCAATATTTCTGAACATATTTAGATAAAAACTTCATGCCCTCACCTAACCCTTAGCAACATTAATAAGGCTATTATAATTTCGATTACCGGAATAAAACAATTTTTAAGCATAGAAAAACTAAAATGGCCCATTTATAGTAAATGGACCATTTAACGATATTTCTTATTAGATAAGAGAGTATACAAGTTTTTGACTTTGAGAATTGTCTAGCTCCAGCGCCTAGCCCCTCGAGGTCACAAGACAATCCGTCCAAAAGGTTAAAAGGCAACCTTTCGGCAGGCTTGTCTTGTGCTTGGCTACAGAAATCTATCGATTTCTGTTCGCAATAAGGGAGACTAATCTCTGACTACGCTTTGCTAGCCAGAGATAAATCTCCCTATATCGGGGCTGACCAAGGCGCTTGCGCTTTTCTTATTAATCTTGTACACGGCTGAATTCGTGTACCCATACTCGCATTTGCGGCAGCCACGGCATTCCTGGATGGTAGGAAAGAATAGATTGTTTATATTCTTCCACCGTGTTGAAGCCCTCGCGGCGGGCATCATCATCTGTCAATTCGCCAAGGCTCTGTGAATATACCTTTTCCACTACGAACTGACGGCCTTCAAGTGTCATGATTTCACCTGGATCCGCATAGCGGCCATTCCGGCGTGTTGCTGTTTTTTCTCCAGCCAATACCTTTTTTACATCTGCTTCCATAGTTACCAAGCGTTCAATTGAACAAGTTTTTGGTGGTAATGCAGCGTTTTCATTTTGGTTTGTCATTTGAGATTCTCTCCCTTTGTTTTATTTTCCATATTAACACTTTCTTTATAGTTAAATCCACTGAGAGCACTGTTAAACTACCTGTCCGCCTTTATCACGGTATTTCAAGATTCCTTCTGCCGCACGGTAGGCTAAGGCCCCGACAGTATCTGTTGGATTATAACCGGAATTATGCGGGAATGCAGATGCACCAATGACAAATAGGTTATCAACATCCCACATTTGCAAGTAATTATTTACTGCTGAGGTCGCCGGATCTGCCCCCATGATGACTCCGCCAGTATTATGCGTGGATTGATAGGTGGTAATATCATATGGACCTAAATCCTTCATTGGATCAATATGATCTGCGCCCATTTCCTTTAAGATACTGGCACATTTATCGGCAAGGAATTTAGCCATTTGCCGGTCCTGCTCCTCAAAGTCAAAAGTAATTCGAATAAGCGGATCGCCAAAGGCATCTTTATAGGTTGGATCAAGGTCGAGAAAGTGACGCTTAAATGGCATAGAAGAACCTTGAGAAGTAACGGATAAAAAGCGGTTGGCATATTTAACGGAATTGGCCTTGAATTCCTTACCCCAGGTTGGCTTTCCGCCTGGAACAGGATTGTTTTGAATCGGTCTTAATCCGGTTTGAGCTAATGAAATCATCCCGCCATGGATGAAATTCACATTGCTATGGTCAAAATTGTCACCATTGTAATCGTCACAAACCATTCCTAGTGACCCTGCACCTGCAAAGGTACTAAATTCCTTATTATCAAAAAAGCCAATCGCATTCCCTTTAATAACTTGGTAGGCATAATTTTTTCCAATCACACCCGTTCCCGTATTCGGGTCATAAGGTTTCCCAATTCCAGACATTAACAGGAGGCGAATGTTGTTAAATACATAGCTTGTTACTACCACAATATCAGCCGGCTGCTCAATCTCCTCACCAGTCGTCACATCTGTATATAGAACACCCGTTGCTTTGTCACCTGTTTTTAAGATCCTTCTTACATTTGAGTGAGTTCTTATTTCAAAGTTCCCTGTCTTGTTGGCAACTGGGATGACCGTCACAACCGGATCCGCTTTTGCGCCATATTCACAGCCAAAGCGCTCACAATAGCCGCAATATTGACAAGCCGCTCTTTGGATCCCGTCCGGATTTTTATAGGACTCTGATAGGTTCGCTGATGGCATCATATATGGATGGAGCTTCATATTTTTAGCTGCCTTCTCAAACAACTGAATGGCAGGTGTCTTTTTCATTGGCGGGGTCGGATATTTATCCGATCGTTTTCCTGCGAGTGGATTTTCTTCTCCCGAAATGCCTGCCGTTTTTTCAAATCGGTCGTAATAAGGCTCCAATTGATCGTATGTAATACCCCAATCTTGAAGATTCATGTCGGCGGGAATTTTCTTTTTCCCATACCGTTCAACCGTTTTACTATAGATTTCAAAGTCATAAGGCAAAAAGCGAAACGTTTGCCCATTCCAGTGGACTCCGGATCCGCCCAATCCGTCACCAAGTAAAAACGAACCATATTGCCGCATCGGCAGGGCGCGAATTTTTTCATTGCCTCTGAACGTTATTGTTTCTCTTGATAGGTCCTGCATGAGTTCATAGCGGAGGGCATAGCGCAATTCATCATGGACCATAAAGTAATCTTCCGTTTTTCGCTCTTTACCTCTTTCCAATCCTACAACCTTTAATCCTTTTTTAGTAAGTTCTGAGGCAATAATTCCTCCTGCCCAACCAACACCCACGATTACAACATCGACTTTTGGCAGCTTTCTGGCCATACTTCCACCTTCTTTTTATAAAAATATTATCAATTCTTAGCAGTTCTAGTGGCTAGCTGCAGCCCCTGAACAGGGCGCTTCCGGTTTTTAGTGATTCATATGGCTCTTCAGGCTTTGCGGTGCTACCTTTTTGAATTCCTTGTCGATAATATCTGAATAAGCCATCTGGCTACCTGGATAATTCTTCATCTTCCAGCCATCCATATTTAAATTTCCTCCGTATAATGGATCGCTATAGGCACCTTCTAATGTCACACTTCGCAGCATTTGGAAAAAACCGCTCGGTGATATCGTTGTCACATTCACTTTATCCTCCTCAAAGTCTTTGAGGATTGCATCCTGTTCATCACCATTTAGCTCTGTGAAATCCTTTTTATAGACTGCCATACTGTGGTTTTGCATTTCCCGGATTGCAATATCAAAAATTTCCCTGCGCTTTAACCGGCCTTGAAAACCTTGGACTTTTTCACCTGGATAAAATGGCGCCTGCATATATTCCCGGCCATTAAAGCCCCAATATCCTGCTAATTGATGGTCAATAAAATAGGCAACACCGAGCGCCTTCGCACCCGGCCCATGATCATCCTCCGGAAAAATTCGTTCTGTTGCTGCATCAATTACTTTGAATTGTTCCGGTGTAAAATACATGAGTGCTTGATTAAAGTCTTCTGTTTTTGTCTTAGTACTTTTTGTATCAGTAGTTTCCTTTTGATTTCGTGGAATAAGACTGCCGATAATTCCGCCAACAGCTAGTCCACCAACTGTAAAACCTGCATTTCGAATAAAATTCCTTCTTGAGACGGATTCTGGATTTTCTTTATTTTCTTCAACCATGGTGTACACCTCCAGATTTTTGTTTTGTCAGCCATCCATAAATTACAGCAATATCCTTGCTTTCCCATTATTATGTTCCAAAATAAACCATTCATACTTATAAAAGGAAAGGAGAAAATGATAAGAAAAGCGGAAGCCCCCAGGCGCTGCAGCTAGACAATTTTCAAAGACCATTTATACAATTTTCATCTTTAAAAGGAGGGCACAAAAATGAAAAGATTGTGGAATTTTTGCTACGGACCTATTATTATTGCTTTTCTTGTACTGACTGGATGCTCCGCGCAGCAAGGGGAACATCAGGTAGATGCTGCAAACCTGCATGATAAGTCATTAAACACAAAAGGAAATGGCCATGTCCATGGGTCAACTGATAATCCAAATGTGATCCCAAGTGTAGATCGGGCCAAGAAAACTACAACAAACGCCAAAGGTCAAACGACGAATGGGCTGGGTACGAATGTTTACAGCTTAATTGGAAGCTCAAGCCTTCATGATGGAGGAATTTCCTCCCATCTAGAATCAAGACTTTCCGGGGCAGGTATTCCGGGGATTAAAGTATTTGTCCTTGACGATACTGTTATCCTAGCAAGAGCGCAGGCCGAAACCACTTCAACAAAGTACGATGAAATGCAACAAAAGGTGTTAACCAACACTTCAGGTTCTTCTGGAAAAGGGAATCTTGATGGGGTGGACATGTCAAAACTAAATTCCGATGATAACTTAGATAAGGCTAAAGATCTAATGACCAAAGCTTTCAACGGCCAAGTTCAAATCTTGACGATTACCAACGCGAAGGCCATGCCATTGATTGATGGAATAAAAACTAATATTAAAGCTGATCAGACAAACTATACAAAGCTTGCAGGCGATATAAATACACTCATTAAAATGGCCCGCGAAAAATAAGCAAAAGACCGGAGGATATCCCCGGTCTTTATATATTTAAATCTCTCTTTTTATAAAAAATATAGGTTACACTTGTAAAGGCGACAATTAAGAAGAAGGAAAGAACTACAAAGACTGGCTCAACCCCGCCGCCATACATCACATTTTTTGCTTCAAAATATTTAAACGGGCTCAAATACCTCAAGTTTTTAATCCCCTCATTCAAATCGATCGCAACTGACAAAATAAAAGTCAATAGCATCACGCCAGCCGACCAGGAAGCCGCCCTCTTCGATTTCTTTTTTAAAGCAGAAATCGCACTGCCCATCACCATAAACAGCATCTGCAAAATCAACATTCCCGCCATTAAAATAGTTATATCCCCATTAACGTCCTCACCCTTGCTGTATTTTGCCACTAGAGCCAACGACGAAACGAGTGTGACTAAATTGAACACAACAATGTTAAACAAAGCAGCTCCTAATTTAGCGGTAATCACTGTTGTTCGCGAAACGGGCTTAGCAAATAAAAATTCTGATGTTTTGTCGCGCTCCTCTTTGGCAATAATCCCGGCACCAAGCATCGCCGCGTGAATCGTCGCCATCAACAGCAAGTAGACAAAAAGCATGCCATAATAGCCGCTTGCCTTTGACAAGTCCAAACTTCCAACTCCCATAATTACCTGCAATGATTTGGGCATATCTTTCATTACGTCATTCATCGATTGTTCAGCTGAATATAAATTTGCATATTTGTTCATCCCCGATAACACCATCAGGAACACGCCAATACTCCAAAAGATGAGCGATTTACGATGAGACTTTAATTCTTTTAAAAATATATTCATAATCGAATCCCTCCCTAAACGGCATGAATATCCCTTTTCATATAAATAAAATAACTTGCCGTAATCGCCGCAGCGACAATAACTGCACCTACAATGAGAAACGATCCTTCATAGTTTGAATGTTTAATGATATACGTGTTATCAAAGTATTTAAACGGAGAAAAATAGCGTTTTACATCATCACCGGATGTCTCACTAATTACGCCTAAAAAGTAAAACGCAAAGACCGTTGCTAATGACACCGTTAAGACCGACTTGATTTTTGGAATGATTACAGAAAAAAGGATGCCGATAGCTAAAAAGATTAATTGGATAAAAAACATCGTTAACGACAGCATTACGAACTTTTGCACACTATAATCCACCGTTTTCACCTGCGAAGCAATTATATTAGCGGCAACTAAATAGACTACATTTGTAATCAATAGAGACGTGAATGCCGCGAGCAGCTTACTCGTCAGAATTTGTGTGCGGGTAACTGGCTTTGTTAACAGGAAGTCCGCCGTTTTTTCTCGAGCCTCTTTACTGACAATCGCTGTACCCAGATTCATTGCCTGAATGGCCGCACAAAGCGTAGTAAACGTCAATGCATAGCTATAAAATCCTAATATCGTAAAAATATTTTCCAAATTAAGTCCAATCGCCTTCCTCATTGCCAAAGGATAGCCTGCTAGCAATTTTTTGAACTCATCAGCATCTTTTGCAAAGGAGGGGAACATGGATAAGAATAGCAACGCCACCATGATTAACGAAAAGGTCCAAATTATCGTAGACTTCCGATATGCTTTTAGCTCATGAAAAAATATATTCATAGTTTCTTAAGCCTCCTTTTCGTAGTAATGCATAAAGATCTCTTCAAGGTCTGGTTCCTCAATCCACAAATTGGTGACCTCAATTTCAGCAATCTTCCTCAGTACCGTATTGATATTTCCCTTAAATAAAAAGCTCGTTACATTTCCTTTAGCTTCCAAATTATTAACACCATCGATAATGAAATAATTAGGATCTAGGGCCAATTTGGTCTCCACTTTAAACTTTTTATAGTTATTTTCTTGTAAGGTACTTATTTTTTCAACAGTAACAATCTTGCCCTCTTTGATAATTGCCACTCGATTGCATAGTCTTTGAACCTCGCTCAAAATATGCGACGAAAAAAGAATCGTAGCGCCCTTTTTATTTTCCTCCTCGAGCAATTCAAAGAATTTTTGCTGCATCAACGGATCCAGCCCGCTTGTCGGTTCATCTAGGATAATTAGCTTTGGTTCATGAAGCAGGCCTTGAACAATGCCGACCTTCTTTTTATTTCCCAGGGAGAGATCATCAATCTTTTTATTTAAATCAAGATCCATAATTTCCGCTAACTCTTTGATTCTCTTACTGCAGTCCTTCTTGTAAAAGCTGGCGGAGTATTTTAAAAGATCTTTAACTTTCATATTGTCATAGTAAAAAACTTCAGAAGGCAGGTAACCAATTTCCTTTTTAATTTCCGGCGCAAATTGAATGCAATCTTTTCCAAAAATCGTTGCACTGCCGCTCGTTGGATAAATCAACGAAAGCAGTGTGCGGATAGTGGTAGATTTACCAGCACCATTCGGCCCGATAAACCCGAAAATTTCCCCTTGTTCCACATGAAAGCTGATATCCGTAATCCCCCTTGACTTGCCGTACGTCTTTGTAAGGTTGTTAATTTCAATTACATTCATGTTTCTTGCCCCCTTATTTATAAAACACTTTTGTTAATACATCGAAGTATTGTTCTGCTTCCAACTGGATGGCTGGGTAGTTGATTTCGTGATTCGGTGATAGCTTAGCTTTAGTAAGCGTCTCTTCACTCAATTTTTCGAACGTCCAGGTAATAATTTTTAAGATTTTTTGGATGTCGATATCGTCTCTGAATTTGCTAAAATCGATTCCCTCATAAATCCTCCCAATGTTAATTTCATTTAGTTCTTTTACCTTCTTCTCTATTTCCACTTTGATATCCACGGCATCATCCATATAGGCTTCCTCAATGAATTTAAAGATGTCGGGATATTTTGCGAGGAGATCCATTTTAATTAAGACTGCCTTCCGTATTCGTTTGAAAAAATCGGTCTCTGTAAGGTCGACTTTTTTGTAGAAGTCATCGGTAATGATTTGGATGCAATGGTCAAATAAGAATAAGAACATTTGCTTCTTGTTTTTAAAATAATGGAAAAGTATTCCTTTTGAGATTTCGGCTTCTTTAACGATTTCATTTGTGGAGGCCTTATCATATCCTTTCTGGGCGAATTCCTTTATGGCAGCATTTATGATTCGATCTTGTTTGTCCGTATCTAAGTTGAGAAATTTTGCAAACACTGGTGCAGCCCTCCTTTTAATTTGTTGACCACATCAGTCAATGGAGTCATTATAATCCCGTTGACTACTCTGGTCAATAGGGTGACACCCTATATTTTTTACAAAAAAATGAAATTGATACAGCAGGGGATAGTTCAGGCCATTTGGATATGTTACGATGCAGGTAGATTTGAGGGAGGTGTTTGATATTTGTATTAAAAGTCGTGATCCATCATTGAAGTTAGAAGGGCTGGTATCCGCTCAAGGCCGGCTTCCTGCAGGACATCCCATTCTGCCTGTTTTGGCAGGTAAACAGGCTTCGGTTGAAGCCGGGATTGGCGGGGAAGATCGGGTTGCTGAAGTTCTCCGCAAGGTCTCCTTTTCATTTGACCATCATATTTTCCACGATTTGTCTCCTTCTTCTGATGAAAATTTTCAAATGGATACGTTTACGCTGAACTGTTGGTTTGGAGTAGTGTTGGAGGTTAAAAATATTGGCGGGAGTCTGGAGTTTAAAGATAACCCTCCACAGTTGATTAGAACCCGGGAGGATGGGCATCGGGATGGGTTTGAGAGTCCGGTGGTTCAACTGGAGCGAAATTATGAATTATTGTCTGACTGGCTAAGGAGTCGGAACATCAAAATCCCTCTATATGGTGCTGTTGTTTTAGCATATCCGAAACAAATTGTTGCTCTTCCCCCTAAGAACACAAAGATTTTATTTCCCAACTTAATTCCTTCTTATCTAAAAAACATTCCCAGGCAACAACCGAAGCTAGATTTAGATACCTTTAATTTGCTGTCTACAGAGCTTCTCAACAGTCATCAGATGTATATTCCAAAACCAATTTGTGAGTCTTATCATATTCCTTTTGGTGATTTTAAGACCGGGGTAAGGTGTCTGATGTGCGGCAGGAGTGGGATGGTGAAGACACCACGTACCTGGGTTTGTACTTTTTGTGATTGGCACGACCATAAAGCACATATACGGACTTTACGAGAGTGGTTTTTGATTTTTAAGAGGAGTATCACGAATAAGGAGTGTCGCGAGTTTCTACATGTGGATGATATTTACACTGCAAACCGAATATTAAATAGTATGAATCTAACAAGTGAAGGGGGGTTTCGTTACCGTTCGTATACTATGGATTTTAGTTTAAAAAAGTAATATGGCTGTTGTGCAAGTTAAGTCCTTTTATCCGTAAGTTGAAGTTGCTTATCCGCAAGTTAATTCGAACTGCGCAAGTTGGAGTCACTTATCCGCAAGTTGGCTTACTTTTTCCGCAAATTAGCTCTTCTTATACGCAAGTTAATTCACCTTGCGCAAGTTGGAGTCGCTTATCCGCAAGTTGGCTTACTTTTTCCGCAAATTAGCTCTTCCCATACGCAAGTTAATTCACCTTGCGCAAGTTGGAGTCGCTTATCCGCAAGTTGGCTTACTTTTTCCGCAAAATAGCTCTTCTTATACGCAAGTTAATTCACCTTGCGCAAGTTGGGGTCGGCTATCCGCAAATTGACTTACTTTATCCTCAAAATAGCTCTTCCATTCCGCAAGTTGACGCTACTCATTCGCAAGTTAGACTCTTTTAAAGCATTAACTTTATCCAGTATGTGTAACCCCACCCCCAAAGTGATATGATATTCATGATTACATACTCAAAAAAAGGGAGTGCAGCAAAGTTGAAAAACGAACTAATTGAAAGATTTACTTCCTATGTAAAAGTAGACACACAATCCAATGAAAACATCGAAACATGCCCATCAACAGAAGGACAATGGACATTGCTCCGTATGTTAGTCGAAGAACTAAAACAAATCGGCATGCAAGAAGTAACCATCGATGAAAATGGCTACGTGATGGCAACCTTGCCAGCCAACACCGACAAAGACGTTCCAACCATCGGCTTCCTTGCTCACGTTGACACCGCCACCGACTTCACCGGCAAAAACGTCAACCCGCAAATCATCGAAAACTATGATGGCGGCGAAATCGTCCTAAACGAAGCCTTAAAGGTCATCATGTCACCAAAAGATTTTCCAAGCCTGCCAGAATACAAAGGGCACACCTTAATCACAACAGACGGCACCACACTGCTTGGCGCGGACAACAAAGCGGGCGTCACCGAAATCATGACCGCAATGGCATACCTCATTCAGCACCCAGAAATCAAACACGGTAAGGTCCGCGTTGCGTTCACACCGGATGAGGAAATCGGCAGAGGTCCACATAAGTTCGACGTTGCGGCCTTCAATGCAAAATATGCCTATACCGTTGATGGTGGTCCCCTTGGTGAGCTAGAATTCGAAAGCTTTAACGCTGCCGCAGCAAAAATCACGATCAAAGGCAGCAATATCCATCCGGGTTCAGCAAAAGACAAAATGATTAACTCGATCAAAATCGGCATGGAATTACATAGCAAACTTCCAGCACAAGAAGCACCAGAGCACACCGAGGGATACGAAGGATTCTACCACTTGCTAGCCTTCAACGGTGATGTCGAGCAAACAAACCTTCACTACATTATCCGTGACCATGACCGAAAAAAATTCAATGACCGCAAGGCGACCGTACAGACAATTGTCAGCGAACTGCAAGCCAAATATGGCACCGATAGAATCATCTTAGAGATGAATGACCAATACTACAACATGAGAGAGAAAATTGAACCGGTCAAGGAAATCGTCGACATCGCCCACGAAGCGATGGTCAGCTTAGACATTAAGCCAATCACCAAACCAATCCGCGGCGGCACAGACGGTTCACAGCTCTCCTATATGGGTCTGCCGACACCAAATATTTTCACTGGAGGGGAAAACTTCCACGGGAAATTTGAATTTATCTCCGTTGAAAATATGATAAAAGCAACCGAAACCGTCATTGAGATTATCAAACTAACAGAACAGAAAGCATAATAAAAAAGCTAACCCAAGCACCCCTTGGGTTAGCTAAACCAAAGCCTCTGCGCACTGCTTCAAGCTTTCTATCGTTTCTCTCAATTGCCTATTCAATTGTTCCTCCGGCCATTTAAGTATACTTGCTTGAAGATCCTTCTTAATGAGTGCAATCATCCAAATAGAGAATACCGCGGAAAATAGATAATACTCCCTCATAAACAGACCACTATCTAATTTAAACGTCACCTTGTCAACGTATTCCTTCAGAAGTTGCTCTCGATGCTCGTGTGTTACTCTTTTTTGAAAAAGAGGATGCGACATATCAATGACGTGATACAAATCCCAATACGGCAGGTTTAAATGAGTATGCTCCCAATCCAATATCTTTATTTTATTTTCAACTAATGAAAAATTGCCTACATGTAAATCTCCATGGGATAAGACTTTCCGATCAGGTAATTTGTTTTTCTCAAGCAGCCAATATACACGCTCCATGGACTCCTTATCTAATCCCAGAATAGGAAGCTGATACAGAAATTCATCCTTAATAGTGCAGACATCCGCGATAATTTCAGCAAATTTTGGCTTTAAGGCCGTGCTCGGAACATCGCTTATTTTTTCAATTGGTAAGGAATGCCACCAAGCCATCCATTTAATCACTTCTAAACCACTTTTATCATTGAATTCATGTGTCAGCGTCCCAAGATCCTCTAATATCATCCAATTCAATTCAGGATCGTCACATATTTTATGGGAAATAATCTTAGGATAGATTGCAGGAAATTGCGGAAGGATATGATCATGGATCCATACTTCTTTTCCTAACTGATCATTGTTGGTCAATGGTTTAAAAATATAACTAATGGTAGGAGATAAGAAAAACCTTTCAACAAATCGGCCGTTCATCCCTTTATAAAGGACTTCCCTTTTTAAAATTAGCGCTTTATTAAGGGATCCATCTTCAAGGACAAGATCAGCAGGCAACCCCATTGGCTCACCACCTATTCATATATTCATTCTTTTAATAAACCTTATCTTATATGTATTCCTTTGGTGTGAGTTTATATCTAATTTCCCCCATACATATTGCCCAAAGAGTGAGGCAGAATAACTAGGATTCATTTTTTAAAGGAGGGTTTTGTTTATGGAAGAAAATACAACACATGAGTTTGTTGAAAAGCTGCATGAGAGACAAGAAAAGGACAAAGACAATAAGGAACGTCAAAGCAAAGGACATCAAGGTTATAAATTACCAAATAAACAGCATTAATAAGGAAAGCCCCGTCTAATGAAAGGCGGGGTTCCAGTTTTATTTATTCATATTAGCCAAAAACCCGCCAAGCAGGTCATCCGCATCCAGTTCCTCTTCTTTTTCCTCTTCATGCAGTTCCGGCTTCTCGGCGGTTTCCCAATCAAACGAATCTAGGTCGTCATCAAAGTCATCCGAACCGGCCGCCATCTCTTCAAAAGAGTTTGAGAGCTCAGCACGGCCAGCTGATGACGGAGTGGGTACAGACGGAAGATTCTCCTGAAGGTATAAAGCCTCATCAAGATCTAAAGAATTACTATTCAGCGAAGCTAATAAAGAAGTGGCCCGGACCGGATCAGAAATTAATTGATAGAGAATACTGCCAAGCATTGCTTCGGAATGTTCATGCTTTAACCAATCCCGCTGAACCTTTGACAACCTCTTGGGCAGGGGAATGGTGATGGTTTCTTTTTCACGTGAAAACGACTGACTTACCCCTTGCATAACAAAATCAGCAATGGTACTGGAGAAATTTCTCCGTTCTGTCTCCTTTAACCTTTGCAAATGTTTCACGATATGGTCAGGTGCATCAGAAGGGACACGGAAGGAGATTGCTTGGCCTCTCATAATTTCATTTTGGGAAGTTTTTTTCATACCATTTCACCTAGTTTACTTTAACTGGTTCTTTAGGCTTCTCCGTTTTTCTTACAAAATCCATGATGAGCTTATAGTAAGCATTAGCCATCATCCAAATGCTCTCCTTGTCATCCTCAAAAAATTCAATATTATAGCCGTCTAAATTGTTATTTAAGGTTTTGATGTAATCCTTTAGGACATGGGATCCGCCACCGACAAAATAACAAATCTCTGTCTGGGAATTTTTTTGCCATACATTTCGTAATAAACGATATTGTTTTTTGGCTAAATCAAGCAAGATACGGTCCGTAATATCATGAACGCTTGTCCGGCTTCCTTTAACCATAATATGATTGCGATCATTTTTTCTAGTAATGATCTCAACAACATCACGGCGGCTGTCGAGTTCAACACCGTGCTTTATGCGGATTTCCTCACGAATGGCTTCTAATGATTCTGAAACCCCAAGGTTAAAACCTTGCGCCTTATCATCATCTACATTTCGATTTTTAATCACAGCGATATCAGTTGATAATCCGCCAATATCTTGAATTAAGATGCGCTTATCGATTAGATCTTTGTTAATGATCTTTAAATTGTTGTCCATTACTAGATTAATATAAGCGGCAAACCCTTCTGGATAAACCTTTACTTCATTAAATTTAATATTAACCTTTATTCCTTGGTATTTCGGTGTTACCAAAAATTCAACCTGGTGGACATTTCCAACCAATCTTGAGCGGTAACCTGCATCCTTACCTTCCTTTACTTCACGAAGAGGGAGGCCAGTTCCCAATGTATAAGAAGCATCAATTACATTCTTCACTTTTGGAAAACTAGTTTGTTGTACAGCATCCAATGCTAATGTGGCAAGAAGCATGATTAGTGTTTGGTCTTCTTCTGATTTGCTGCTTCCTGGATCTAATTCAGTTGCATTATCTGTTTTGGTTGCTAAATTACCGACACGGTAAATAACATTATTCTCTTTGAGGGCAGGGGAATGGACCTTGATATGAATACCATCTAGTGGATTTTTGTTATCAAGCTCTTCAATTCCGATAACAGGACGATCCTCTGTATCACGGGCGATTATATTAGGAATATTCAATTCGTATTCTAATTCTCCGAAAATAGCCTTAATTGAGTCATTACCTACATCAATTGCTGCAACTCTTGACTTAGTCATTTATATATCATTCCCTTTCAGTTTTAAGAGTTTTATGTATTAAATCTCTGTATCTATAAGACTATAGCAAATTAATAGATTCTTCAATGGGACTATTAGAATAGAAATGAAAGTGTAAAAAAGTAAACATTTTGTAAACTTTACCAACAATGTACACTTTTGTGTAAACAATAATTACAAACATTGTTCACATCCTTTTATACCAACGTGTATACCGTTTTGTGCACAAGCATACATATTCGTAAACGATTGTATACATACCGTACACAAGTAAACAACGAAAGTTTACTATTATGTGTACTTGTATACATTTTTTTCGTTTACCTGTTTGCAAATGGGTAAACATATTCTTTTAAAAAATCAAAAACTCTCTCAAAAAACTACCTTCATTAGTTGATTGAAGGATATTAAAAATGAAAGGGAGAATGAGAGGCACCAGTATGTTGGTCCAAAACCGAATTCTCAGCCGACTCTTAACTTACATAAAGTTCATACCTATACATAATTATCCCTTAGCAACCAATTGTTTCATCTAAATGATAGAAGATACATAATCTTGGTTTCATTTTTAATGTCTATTACCTCTCACTTCAACCAAGTCTGTTCTCATGACACCCGTTTGATCAAAGTAGTATCTTTTATCATCTATCATAGCAAGTCCGTTTTCAGAGTTCATTTTGCAGAATAGCCTTTTAAAAGGGCTTTTCAGGGATGTAGGAACTACCTCTTCCTATTGCCACTCTAAAAGCTTCAAGCTACTGCTTCTCTATCATAAATGTCTAGGAGAAATTTTATTTGATGGTTATTAACTGGAGTTAAGTGCTGCTTATTGATTCTCCAATGGGACTTTTCAAAAGAAATAAAGGAGGTATAGTAAATATTTTGTGCAATTTGGCAATGAAGTTTACAAATGTGTAAACAAGAAAACGAATAGAGTTTACATCCTGTTATATCAACATGTGCACGACTTTGTATACATGCACACTAATACGTTTACTCTATGTATACAAAAAGTGTACTTGTAAACTTTGGATGTTTACGTTAAAGTGTACTTGTAAACGATTTGGTTTACGTGTTTGTATACAAGTTTACATATCCTGTTACTCATAAAAAATTCCCATGAAAAATTCCTCCTTCATATATGGTGAGGTAGGTCATCTATAAAGGAATAGTGAAGACAAGTGCTAGAATGCCAATCTATAATTGAATTCTCAGCCATTTCTTTACTAACCATAAAGGAGGTACCAGTTATACTTATTTTTCACCCAGCCTATCCCATCTAAGTGACTAAAATCTCCGATATCTTTTTGCATACTTAAGCTCACAGATTGATTAATATTGCCAGGATTATTAATATTCGACTTCAATTCACGGTTTGTAGTAATGTAATACTACTTGCAGCTTTCATTAATCCAACTTGCTTGGCTGACACCTGTTCGATCAAGAAAGTCCCATTTTCCATTTTCTTCAACCCAGTCCCTTTTCATAACTCCTGATTGATCGAAATAATACATACTTCCGCCTTCTTCATACAAGCCGGTTTTCACTGCTCATGTTTGATTATGATTGTTCTCATTAAGCCAGCACGTTTGCATGACTCCGCTAATGTCAAAGTAATACCTCTTCCCTCTACCATCACCCCTGCCTGCCGTCACGGCGCTGCTTGAATCAAAATAATATTTATTCCCTTGAACTGTTAATAACTTTGTTACCATGACACCTTTTAAATCAAGGAAATACTTTTTTCTCATTATCATCCAGCCGGACCTTTTTAATTGTTCTATTAGCAAAATATATTTTTTATTCCCTTACTCACTTAATTGGATTTAGTGCTGGTTTATTAATTCTCCGATGCGACCATTAAAAAGAAATAAAGTATATTCGACAAGGATGTTTACATCTGCGTATACATGAAAACAAAGTTGCACACACCCCGTTATATCAACATGTATACCACTTTGTTTACACGTAAACGTTGATTGTGTACGTTAAAGTATACATGTAAACATTTTAGGTTTACGTGTTTGTATACAAGTTTACACATACCTCCAAACATAAAAAATCCTGCCTTCACATATGGTGGGCAGGTCATATTTAATAGAGTAGCCAGATGCCAGAATGTCAATCCATAATTGAATTCTCAGCCATTTCTTTACTAACATAAAGGAAGTACCAACTATGAATGTATTTCACCCAGCCATTAGGGATATCAATTCCTGCCGGATTACTAAGACTGCAGCTTGCACTCACACTTACCTGGTAACCATTGGCCTTTCCGATTGCATCAAAGCTGCTTCCTGAACTCAAAATGATAACGGTTGTATACGTATTCACCCGATCAGACAGCCATCTTACTTCGGCATTGTGCATTCTTACACAGCCAGAACTGGCATATCGCCCAATTGAACTCTCATTGATATTTCCATGGATTTCATACGTCGTACCATATGTACCCCTCGCATCCAGCCCAACCAGCGATTTCCGAGTGGATTATTTCGGGCACCTCCCTGGATATTCTTTTTATAATAAAGCCGATTTTTTCCTTATTAACTATTTTAAAGGTCCCTTCCGGGGTATATGTACTAACTCTTCCTGTTGCTACTCTAAAAGTTCTAACTAATGTACCTCCACTATAAAAGGCAAGGGTATTTGTTTTTTTATAAAAGATTATGAACTGGAATGTGGTACTTGTTATCGTTTCGCTAGTGAAAAAAAGAGACTACAGCACGATCATCATAGCATATATTTTTTTCATAGAACCTCCCCCCATTGTGTTAGTATGCTAAAACTAACATTTTAGACCAAATAATTCCGTCAGTTATTGGAGAGTATTTTGTAAAATTAATTAAGTTTTATTAAACGTTGATCCAACCAACGAGGATTTTCGACATTTCTACCTTAAGAGGGAGACTACGATTTTAATGTGCAAATAGGAGTTATGGTGACAGGCACCTACAAGGGTACCTTGAAATGACCCGGTGAATTAGGTTATTCTTAATCAGACAATTCCACTGAAGGTCGTGGTTAGTATGAGGATTAATAAGTTTATTAGTGAGTCGGGTAAGAGCTCTAGACGTGGGGCAGATAAGTTAATTAGCGAAGGCAGGGTCACGATTAATGGCCAGGTGGCTCAAATGGGCAGCCAGGTTGAACCTGGGGACCAGGTTCGAATAGATGGAAACCCTGTTAAGGTAAAGAAAGAATACGTTTATCTTGCATTAAATAAGCCTGTAGGGATTACGAGTACAACCGAGAGGCATATCAAGGGGAATATAGTTGATTTTGTAAATCACCCTATGCGGATTTTCCATATTGGCCGTTTGGATAAGGACTCAGACGGACTAATTCTGCTGACAAATGATGGCGACATTGTAAATGAAATTCTCCGGGCAGAAAATAAGCATGAAAAAGAATATATTGTTACTGTTAATAAGCCCATTACAGCTGAATTTGTAAAGAAAATGGCTGCGGGAGTGGAGATATTAAATACCAAGACACTTCCTTGCAAAGTAACACAGCTTTCGAAGTATGTCTTTCAAATCATCCTAACCCAGGGACTCAACCGGCAAATCCGTCGGATGTGTGCCGCCTTAGGCTATGAGGTCGCCAGACTGCAGCGGACAAGGATTATGAATATCCATTTAGGAAACCTGCCGATTGGCCAGTGGCGGGATTTAACAAAAAAGGAAAAAGAGCAATTGTTCCATGATCTTCAATATCAGCCTAGAGAATGGTAATAAAACAAAAGGGAGGAACTGAGACATAAAGTTTTAGTTCCTCCCTTTTTATTTATAACGGACTTTCTTGGCAAAGTAAATCGTATCAATACCTTGACCTCGATGATCAATTAGTCTCGCACATACTTCAAAACCTAGTGTCTCCAAAATATGCAGATGCGAACTGTTTGTGGACCATGTTCTCGTTGAAAGAAAAGGCATTCTTAATTGGGATGGAATCTGTTCTGATTGAATCATGTTATAAAATTGCCGCGTAATTCCTAGGTTTCGAGCACTCTTCCTTACACAAATCGTTGTAATATAATTGCCTGGAGAAAATCCCTTTAATTCTGAGCAGCTATAATTATGTTTAAAGGTCATAAAGCCTACAGTCTTGCCACTCTCTTTACTCAAAGCTAAGATGAGCGGCTGCTTAATGATTTCCTCGTAGTATGAATGTGGCAAATCCTCATGATTCCCCTCATGTTGAAGAACACTTTGAAAGGTGCTTCCCCTTACTGATAGCGGCGGAAAAAATTCATTATCACTTTCACACAGAATTTCCCACACAGCCTTCAGGTAACCTGGTTCTCTCAAATTTTCAAAAAACTCTAATTTAATCTCCATCCGATCTTACACCCTTTTCGTTCAGATTATCTAAAATTAAAGCATACTTACCCGTTGTCTCCAAGCATGTTGTTTAATGTAGTAAAAATACCAAAGCTGTTATATCTATTAATTTAAAAATATCTAAAAATACTATTGTAATTAATGTAATGTTTAATTATAATACAAGACATAACAAATAAAGCGTTTTCAAATAAAAAGGAGGTGATAAAATGAGATTTGCGGGGATGAACATCACTTTTAGACATTTCCCATTCAATTATTTTCTGAATACCATCGAGCAGATTAGGATTGAAAATATTGAATTATGGGCTGGTGAGCCCCTGCTTATATGTCTATCGCAAGGGAAATGGCGTATTAGAGTGAAGAGATTATCTGGCAGGTCTTCAAAAATATGATTACCAAGGAGTTTGTACTTTAGAGAATATGGGAACGAGATATTATCAAAATCCACAAGTTGCATTCATTAAATCATTTGAAAAAATAAAGGGAATTGGCAATCTTATAATCTGGATTTGGAGGAACTCTTTATGAGTAATGGCACTCTTACACGAAAACTGGGTTTTTGGTCTGCTCTAGCGATTGCGGTTGGAACTACTGTAGGGTCAGGTATCTTTGTCTCATCCGGTGATGTTGCAAAAGCAGCAGGAACTCCTTCTATTTCAATTTTAGCCTGGATTATCGGCGGCCTTATTGCAATACCGCAGGTAATGGTATTAGCAGAATTATCAACTGCTTATCCTGAAAATGGAAGCGGTTACGTATATCTGAATAAAGCCGGTTGGAGACCTCTTGCCTTTCTATATGGATGGGCAACGTTCTGGGCGTTAGATCCCCCTTCTATTTCTATCATGGCTTTAGCAATTGTTTCTTACCTTGCTACCTTTTTTCCTTTCTTTTCTGGTATAGCTGGTAAGTTGTTAGGGGTTGCGATCATCTTAGTCATTACCTCCATCCATTATCGAAGTGTAAAAGAGGGTGGACTATTCCAAGTTATTATCACTGCTGTTAAGATCATTCCTTTTATAATTGTAATTGTTTTAGGTTTGATGTATATGAAAGCTAGTAATTTTTCATATGTTCCTGCGCATGGAGCTGTAAAAACAAGTTTAATCGGAGGCGTATCCGCAACTACCTGGGCTTACACAGGTATGGCAGCGATTTGTTTTATGGCTGGCGAATTTAAAAATCCTGGAAAAATTCTCCCACGTGCACTTATTAGCTCGGTATTCATTGTACTAGCTTTGTACACATTGCTTGCAATTTGTGTCATCGGCTTAATGCCGTTTGATAAACTGATTCATTCAAATGCTGCTGTTTCAGAGGCAGTAAGTTATATTCCAGGTCTTTCTCATATTGCTTCTTCCTTTGTCGCAATTACTGCCATTATTGTTATTCTCGGATCATTAAGCTCCTGTATTATGTTTCAGCCTCGTTTGGAATATGCGATGGCGAAAGATGGCCTATTTTTCCAACGTTTCGCTAAGGTTCATCCGAAATATGAAACTCCTAGTTTTTCTATTATTATTCAGGTTACATATGCTTGTATTCTGGTATTTATGAGTAATTTAACAGCCTTACTTGGGTACTTCACGCTCATTCAGCTTGTCATTAATATTTTGGACTTTGCAGCTGTTTACAAATGCCGTAAACGAGATGATTATAACCCAATCTATCGAATGCCAATGTGGAAATTAACAACTATTTTAGCCATCCTTGGTGCCTCATGGCTTGCTTGGGGAACCTTCACTTGGGCCCCTTGGCAAGGTATGATTGCAGCCTTTATTGTTATTGCAACCGGACTTCCTGTTTACTTTTACTGGAATAAGAGGTTTGGGTCTGCAAATAAAAAGGGCAATGACGTAGTAGCATGACCTGAAATAGGAAGTTAGCTCCACTATACTAACTTCCTATTTTTAAAAACACATTGCATTATTTGTTATATCTAATTATAATACAAGACATAACAAATAGTTTAACCACCACATAAGAGGAGGATCAAGTCCATGTTGAAATTTGATGAAGAATTATTCCTTAAGCTTGTTGAAAAAGAGGGCCTTGCATTTAGAGGGGAAATTGAAGGTTTTGTCGATGAAATCTGCCAAAAAGGCTACAAGAACATTTTTCTTATCGGTGCAGGCGGAACCATTGCCATGATGTATCCCTATGAGTATATTCTAAAATCAAACTCTACGATTGACGTTCATGCAGAAATTGCAGCGGAGTTTATGGTTATGAACCATAAGCATTTTAGTAAAGATTCAGTTTGTATCTTTACCTCTGTTTCCGGAACAACGAAAGAAACCCTTGCAGCTGCCGAGTATTGTAAAGATAAAGGAGCCACAACCATTGCTTTAGTAGCAGAGCCGAATACACCATTAACAAAAATGGTCGACTATTGTATAACTACAGGTTCAGAAAAACATTCTTTTGATACTTTTTATCTACTTCTCTATATGGTTATCTTCCGATTTATGTACAACCATGATGAATTTCCTCAATATGAGCAATTTACGAAGGAAGTTAATTTACTTCCACGCGCCATTCTGAATGCCGTTAAATCTTTTGATCAACAAGCAGAGGAATTTGCGATCAAACATAAAGATACAGATTATCACATGATGGTGGGTTCCGGTAATTTATGGGGAAATACTTATTGCTATGCGATGTGTGTCTTAGAGGAAATGCAATGGATCCATGCTAAATCCATTCATGCTGCTGAGTTTTTCCACGGTACGCTTGAACTTGTCGTCGAAGATACAAGTGTGATTTTACTAAAGGGAGAAGATGAAACAAGGCCTCTTATGGACCGTGTAGAAAGATTTGTTGAGAATATAACAAAGAATGTAACGATTATTGATACAAAAGATTTTGAAATGGAAGGAATCAGCGAGGAATTTAGAAAACACTTTGCTGTTAGCATTAATTGGTCCGTCTTAAGTAGAATCAGTGTTTATCTTGAGCGTGAACGGAACCATTCGTTAGAGCTTAGAAGATACTATCGCCAAATGGAATATTAAAAATGATGAATGAGCACTACTCATAGTGCTCGTTTCTTCTTAAAAAAGGAAAAGTGGGGATATAGTAATGAAAATAGCTGCTGTCGGAGATAACTGCATGGATGTTTATCAGGCAAACGGGAAGGCCTATCCTGGAGGAAATCCAGTCAATGTCGCTGTCTATTTAAAAGGTTTAGGCGCTGAATCGTCCTATATTGGCTGGGTTGGGGCTGATTCATACGGTAAGGATATGATTCGTGCTATCCAAAACAAGGGTGTAGATACTACTCATCTTTCTCAAAAGGAAGGAAAAACGGCCATTACCTATGTTGAATTAGTCGGAAATGACCGCAGATTCGGAGAATACGATGAAGGTGTAATGGCTGACTTTACCTTAACCCCGGAGGAAATTATTTTTATCGGGACACACAAATGCGTACATGCTGGAATTTGGGGACATGTGGAGCAATATTATCCTGCATTTAAAGAATTGGGGTTGCTTACCTCATTTGATTTTTCAAACCAATTAAATGATCCCCTTGTAAAAACCTTACCACCGTTTGTCGATTATGCCTTTTTTTCCTATACAGAAGATGATGCCTATATACGTCAGTATTTAAAGGAAATTAAAAACCTTGGCTCAAAGGTTGCCGTGGCAACATTAGGCGAAAATGGTTCTCTTGCTTATGATGGTCAACAATTTCACCAATTTGGTGTAATAGAAGAGAATGTAGTCGATACAATGGGGGCAGGCGATTCCTTTATTTCAGGTTTTATTTATGGAATAATGAAAGGCTGTACCATTAACGAATGTTTACAGTTAGGTACAAAAACAGCTGCAAAAACGATTCGATATTTCGGTGCATGGTGACTAGGACTGGGCTCTCGATGTATAATAGATACTATAATTTATTGACGGATAAGGATGAAGCAAGTAATGAATTTAAATCCTTCTACCCCCCAGCCACTCTATATGCAAATAAGGCAAATGTTGAAAAATGATATCCAACAAGGTAAGTATAAACCTGATGAACAAATACCAACTGAAGCTGAACTTTGTGAAATTTATAACGTAAGTCGGATTACCATCCGAAAAGCAATTGAGGAGTTGGTAAAGGACGGAACATTAACACGTATTCCACGGAGAGGAACTTATGTTACCTCAAAAAAGTTTCATAACGAGTTGATATCTGTAAGCGGGTTCTCAGAGTTCAGTCATCAGCTGGGCATGACCCCTAATTCTCGAATTTTAAAAAGTGAGGTCATACCTGCAACTGAGGAAATAGCAGAATATCTTAAAGTTGAGGAAGGAAGCCCAATTTTGGAACTTGAGCGGCTAATGTATGTAAATGATCGTCCTCTTTTTTATGATATTGCCCATTTCTCGTTAATTCGATTCCCCGATCTAGAAAAGAAAATTGTTGGAAATGAATCAACTTATAAAATTCTTTTGAACGATTACCAAACCGAAATTGTCAGTAATGACAAAATTATTGATGTTATTGGTGCCACAAAAGACTACGCTAAATGGCTGGAGTGCGATATTGGGGCTAATCTCTTTAAAATTTTAAAGATTTCATTTAATTTAGCTGATGAACCTGTACACCTCTCTACTTTTATGTGTGAAACAAACAAGGTTAAACTTACGGTTCATCGGGCAAAATAAGATAACCTGTTTGGTGCCCAGCTTTTTTATTTATTTTTTTTATTTTTCTCTTGCCATTATATTTAAGTACTGCTATTATGAAGTAGCATGATTTTTGGAAAGCTAATATTCAATATATCTGGATCTTTCCAAGCAGATAACCTTGACCACTTCCTTAGGAAGTTAAGGCCATACGGACAGCCGGGTCAACTGCCGATTGGCAACTTTGGTTGCCTTATTGATTGAGTTAAAAGCTCAAATTTTATAAGTTGGTTACTTTACAACCAGTGCACATGCACACAACTTGTGAAACGGTCAATAAGAGTGGTAAAAGTGATTATTTGCTATATAGACTCTGATCCTAAAATGATATATTTTGAATATTAAAAAGCTTTCTGCCATGGTGTCTAATGACTTGGTAGAGTATAGATGTGGCTTTATGTCATGGATATACTTGATTTTTAATATTGAATATATCAAAGCAAGTGTTGTGCGCAATTAATTCCTGCGTTTTGCACTTGCTTTTTTTGTTGTTACGGAATTTAATTGTGCTTTAAAAAAATCTATTACGTTAGGAGAAATGAAAATGGGAAAAGCGCTTATTATCGGGGCTGGTGGCGTAGCATCGGTTGCTGTCCATAAATGTGTTCAAAACAGTGAAGTATTCGAAGAAATTTGTATCGCAAGCCGTACAAAATCGAAATGTGATGAATTAAAAGCGAAACTTGATGGCGGCAAAACAAAAATTACAACTGCACAGGTTAATGCAGATAATGTAGATGAGTTAATCGCATTAATTAATGAAGTAAAACCAGATATCGTAATGAACTTAGCATTACCGTACCAAGATTTAACGATCATGGATGCTTGTCTTGCAACAAAGACACACTATATGGATACAGCAAACTATGAGCCAGAAGATACGGCAAAATTTGAATACAAATGGCAATGGGAATACCGTGAGCGTTTTGAAAAAGCCGGAATCACAGCCCTTTTAGGCAGCGGCTTTGACCCAGGTGTAACAGGCGTATTTTCTGCTTATGCATTAAAACATTACTTCGACGAAATTGAATATATCGACATTCTTGATTGTAACGGCGGCGATCATGGCTATCCATTTGCAACCAACTTCAACCCCGAAATCAATATTCGTGAAGTTTCAGCTAACGGACGTTACTGGGAAAATGGCGAATGGATCGAAACAGAGCCAATGGAAATCAAACGCGTTTATAACTTCGCTGAGGTTGGCGAAAAAGATATGTATTTGCTTTACCATGAAGAGCTTGAGTCTCTTGCTGAAAACATCCCAGGACTTAAGCGTATCCGTTTCTTCATGACATTTGGCCAAAGCTACCTTACACACCTAAAAGCACTTGAAAATGTAGGTATGACTTCTATCGAGCCAATTGAATTTGAAGGTAAACAAATCATCCCTCTTCAGTTCTTGAAGGCTGTATTACCAGACCCAGCTTCCCTTGGACCTCGTACAGTTGGTAAAACAAACATCGGCTGTATCTTCAGAGGGAAAAAGGATGGAAAAGACAAAACGTATTATGTTTACAATGTTTGTGACCACCAAGAGTGCTATAAAGAAGTGGGCTCTCAAGCCATCTCTTATACTACAGGTGTTCCTGCGATGATCGGTGCTGCGATGATCCTAACTGGTAAGTGGAACAAAGCTGGCGTATATAATATTGAACAATTTGATCCAGATCCATTCATGGAAGAGTTAAACAAATGGGGACTTCCATGGGTAGAGGACTTTAATCCAGTTTTAGTTGATGATGAGTCTGCAGAGAAAAAAGCAGCGGAGCTAGTTAAATAAGATGCGGTTTGAAGAATTACCAACACCGTGCTATGTCATCGATGAAGGTCTCGTCGAACGAAATCTAAAAATCCTAAATGGTGTTATGCAGCGTACAGGAGCTAAGATTGTTTTGGCACAGAAGGCATTTTCTATGACTACAATGTATCCCCTCATTGGAAAATATTTAAGTGGTACCACAGCAAGTGGATTATTCGAAGCACGACTAGGTTACGAAGAAATGGGCAAAGAGAATCATGTCTTTGCCCCCGCCTATCGTGATGATGAAATAGATGAAATTATTTCGATTTGTGATCATATTATCTTTAATTCCTTCTCACAGTTGGAAAAATTTAAAGACAAAGCTTTAGAAGCCGGCCGAAAAGTGGGCTTACGCATTAATCCTGAGTGCTCTACCCAAATTGGACATGCAATCTATGATCCATGTTCACCAGGGTCTAGATTTGGTGTAATCAAAGAGCAGTTCCGTCCTGATTTACTTGATGGTGTTTCAGGTCTGCACTTCCACACCCTTTGCCAGCAAAACTCTGACGACTTAGAAACCACTTTAAATGCAGTGGAAGAAAAGTTTGGAGAGTGGCTTCCGCAAATGGAATGGATCAACTTTGGCGGCGGCCACCATATTACAAGAGAAGATTATGATATTCCAAGACTAGAAGCTTGCATTAAGAGAATGCAAGACAAATATGGTTTAGAAGTATATCTTGAACCAGGGGAAGCTATTGCCCTGAACGCAGGTTATCTAATTACATCCGTACTTGATTTACATCGAAACGGAATGGAGATCGCCATTCTTGATACTTCGGCAACCTGCCATATGCCGGATGTATTGGAAATGCCTTACCGCCCTCCTCTATTCGGATCAGGGGAAGCGGGCGAAAAGCCATTCACCTATCGACTTGGCGGGCAAACTTGCCTAACAGGCGATGTCATTGGGGATTATTCCTTTGATGAGCCATTAAAAAGCGGTGATCGCTTAGTTTTTGGCGATATGGCCATCTATACAATGGTGAAAAACACGACATTTAACGGCATGCCACTACCAGCTATCGCTATTAAAAAAACAGATGGCAACTGTGAAGTTGTACGCGAATTTGGCTATCAAGACTTTAAAATGAGATTAGCTTAATAGATTGGAAGCAAGGGGACGGTTCTCTTGCTTCTTTTTATTCGCAAAGGGACGGTTCTCTTGCTTCGAAAGAAGCATGGGAACCGTCCCCTTGTTTTTTGCCATCAATTTGCAAATACATCATTTACAGGGCTTACCTTTACGGCACTTAATTTAAATCCAGGCATCCTGCAGACAGGGTCTAATTCTCCATTGATAAGAACATTCACATTTTGTGAGTCTGCCCAATGAAATGGAACAAAGACGGTATCTGGACGGATCGTCTCGGAGTATTTGCTCCTGACAGTGATACTTCCTCTTCGTGAATCAATTTTAACTAAGGAATGGTCTGCAATTTGATAATCCATCGCTGTTGCAGGATGAATCTCCATATAGGACTCAATATTTCTAGCCGCTAACGCAGGACTTCTCCTGGTCTGTACTCCCGTTAAGTAATGTGACATGACTCTTCCAGTCGTCAGATACAATGGAAACTCGCTGTTTACTTCTTCCTTTGGAACCACAGGTTTATTGGGGACGACAACCATCTTGGCCTTGCCATCAGGATGAGCAAAAGAGGTTTCGAACAGCCTTATAGTCCCTTTATGTTCAAGGTCAGGACATGGCCATAAAATACCGCCTTCCTTTCGCAGCCTTTCATAGGTAATTCCATAATAATCGGCTATTCCACCCCGGCTTGCCAATCGCAATTCATTGAAAATTTCTTCAGCAGATGAAAAAGAAAAGTACTTTTCCTTTCCGAGAGTTTGGGCAATATCCACGATGATTTGCCAATCATGCTTCACCTCACCCGGACATGGACAGCTCGCTTCTCGTAACGTTACCCTTCCCTCCACATTCGTCATGGTCCCTTCATCCTCTAAATAAGAAGAGGTTGGTAAAATTAAATCTGCTAGTTTTGCTGATTCTGAAACAAATAAATCCACCGCAACGAGGAATTTTAACTTTTTCAAGGCTTTCTTAACAAAGTCAGCATTTGGATTGGAGACAACTGGATTTGAGCACATCAAAAACATACCAGTAATTTCTCCTTCATCAATCTTCTCCATTATTTCATAGGCGGAGACTCCTTTTCCCGGCAAATCATCCGGGTCGATTCCCCATACCTTTGCCACATATGCTCGATGCTCCTCGTTTTCAATCGATCGATACCCAGGAAGCTGGTCAGCTTTTTGGCCATGCTCTCTTGCTCCTTGCCCGTTCCCTTGTCCGGTAATGGCCCCAAAGCCACAATTCGGCTTTCCTAGCTTGCCAGTAGCAACAAGGAGATTAAGAAGGTTACGGACGGCGGCCGAACCATCTGTTTGCTGCTCGACTCCTCTCGCCGTAAAAATCATGCCTGTTTCTTCTTTACCGAACTTGATTGCCGCTTTTTGAATCTCGTTAATGGAAACCCCAGTGATGGCTTCTATTTCTCTTAACTCTACTGTGGCTAAATATTCTTTAACCTCATTAAAACCATTAGCACGTTCCTGTATAAACGCCTCATTACTATAATTTTCTTCCACAATGACCTTTAACAGCCCATTTGCTAATGCTGCATCTGTCCCTGGCCTCAATTTTAAATGTAAGTCTGCAAGTTTCGTAGTAGCTGTTTCTCGTGGATCAATGGCGATAATAAATGCCCCATTTTCCTTTGCTTTTTCAAAATATGGCATGATTGTCGGCTGGCACTCCGCGATATTCGTTCCCGCCAAAATAATGCACCGGGTATATGGAATTTCTGCCAGGCTGTTTGTGAATCCTCTATCCATTCCAAAGGTTTGACTGGCAGCTGAGGCAGCTGCCGACATACATAACCGGCCATTGTAATCGATATACTTTGTCTTTAAAGCAACTCGTGCAAATTTACCAAGTAAATACGCTTCTTCGTTCGTAATCGATGCACTCCCATACACAGCTAAGGCATTAAGTCCATCTTCCTCTTGTATTCTAGTAAATTGAGCTTTTATCTGCTCTAAGGCCTGTTCCCATGAAATCCGGACAAATTCCCCATTTACCTTTAACATCGGATATTTTAATCGTTCCTTGTTAAAGGCATGCTGGTATGCATTCATGCCTTTGACGCATAGACGCCCCTGAGTGGTTGGATTTTCCTTGCCGACCGTTTTATATTGTTTTCTTGAAACAACAGACTGTTCGATTAATTGCATCTTACACTGCATACTACAATAAGGACATTGGGTATTATATACCTTTTCCGTTTGCACTTCCTTTTGCTTTTTTCGGAAATACTTTAACATTAATTCCGTCAAGATTCCTCACCTTTTCGTCCTGTAACTTTTATTATTCGCCTTCAGCCTTACCGAAGTGACTCATTAACTTTTACTGATAGTCACTGTTCACTAAGATACTTTTTCTTACTGACAGTTCTTCGTCCAAGCGTACTAATAATTCCTGGCGAAGCTCTTGATCAAACAATGCTTCTCTTACATGGATTAAGCCTAATCGATCGAGCCATTGCCAAGTTCGTTCCAAGTAATTTGCCGATTCACGATAATACTGAATCAGCCCCATAATGATTTCAGCAGCTTCAGCTTCCGTGGGAACAACCGCCAGTAATTGCCCTGCACGCACCATTCTCCCGCTTGAGCCTCCTAGATAAATTTCCCAGCCTAATCCCGTTCCAATGATTCCAATATCTTTAGTTGTGGAGCCTGCACCATTATGCATACAGGCAGAGACACCAATTTTTACACGATATGGGGTTTTTAAGGATGCCAATTTCCTTTCAAGAGTAACAGCTAGCTTTAAAGATGGTTGTTTATTACACTGACAAACATGTTCGCCAATGCAAGTCTTGACATTTTGCACCCTATTTCCATATGTGCTGCTTAACGGCATGTTTAAGTCTGCACATATCTCACTTAGCACATCCTTTTTTACATCCATTAAATGAATTCTTTGTTCACTTGTAACAGCAATGTTTTTTACGCCATACTTCTCCGCAACGTTCGCAATGGTACGTAACTGTTCTGCTGAAGTAATACCGCCATACATTTGGGGGATCAGCGTGTACGCACCATTCTCTTGAACGATTACATTCAACCGTTCGTCTTCAAACGGAGGCTCTTGTTCGCTTTCGTATTCTGGATAAATCATTCCTAGGTAATATTCAAGCGCCGGACGACAGGTGCTGCAGCCATTCTTGCTATTCCAATTCAACTTCTCTACTACTTCTTGCGGGGTAGTTAAGCCGAGCAGCTGCATTTCTTGTACCACTTCATCTTCTGTCAGAGAGGTACAGACGCACATTGGTTTCTTCTTAATCATTTCATTACATGCATCGCTCTTTATATAGGCTAGCAGCTCCGTGACTAACGGCTTACAGCCGCCACAGGACCCTGATGCCTTCGTGCATTTTTTTACTTGGTCGACGGTAGTCAATCCCTCTTTTTGAACAGCCTCCAAGATTGTACCCTTTGACACCCCATTACAGTTACAAACTATTTCACTAAGAGGCATTGAAGCCATTGATATGCCTGCCTCAGGTGAAGATTGCAATAAAGCTGCTTTTTCAAGGTCCGGTACATCCTGTTGTTTTATCATCATATCTAGCAATCTCGTTCGGTCACTGGTATTTCCAAAAAGAACCACACCGTTGATCTTATGATCTTTAAAGATCACCTTTTTGTAGATTTGATTAACCTCATCATATAGTTTAATTGACTTCGACGAGGGGTCCTCATCTACCTGTCCTGCAGAAAACAGCTCTATACCTGAGACTTTTAATTGTGTTGACAGAACTGAACCCTTATACCCCTGGTCTTCAATGCCACAGATATGCTTAGCTAACACCTGTCCTTGTTCATATAGCGGCTTAACTAATCCATAAACACTTCCGCGATGTTCAACACATTCACCGACGGCATAGATATTCTCGATGTTCGTTTGTAAGAAATCGTTCACGAGGATGGCTCGATTTATTTCTATTCCACTTTCCCTGGCTAACTGAACATTCGGCCTAACCCCTGCTGACATCACTACCAAATCTACGTCAAGCTTGGTTCCGTCTGAAAAAATCAGCCCTTCTGTCCGGCTGCTTCCGATAACTTCTTGTGTTTGTTTTTCAAAAAGAAACTTCATTCCTTGGTTTTCCAACTCAGCTTGAAGCATTTTCGCTGCAGTTTGATCTAATTGCCTATCTAATAAATATTGGCCAATGTGGACCACACTTACTTCCATTCCAAGGTTGAGGAGCCCCCTTGCCGCTTCGAGCCCTAACAGCCCTCCGCCAATGACAGCAGCTTTTTTATAGTGCTTCGCTGTTTCCATGATCGACTGACAGTCCTCAATTGTTCGAAACGTCGTAACACCCTTTTTATCTGAACCAGGTATCGGCAGAAGAAATGGAACCGAGCCAGTCGCTATAATGAGTCGATCATAAGAAATCTCTTGCTTTTTATCTGTAATGACAACCTGTTTTGCGGTATCAATCTTTACAACTGTTTCCCCGGTAAATAGTTTAATTTGTTTTCCTTCATACCAATTACGATCATTTATGGTAATATCCTCAAGCGATGTATCGCCTTGCAGCACAGTGGACAAAAGAATCCGATTATAGTTCACATGTGGCTCACTGCCAAAAATAGTAATTTCAAAAGCTTCAGGATTCAGAGTTACGATCTCCTCAATACAACGTACCCCTGCCATCCCGTTGCCTACTAAGACTAGCTTTTGCTTCCTCATAACAAACCTCCAGTTTTGTAAGAGTACATCCTACAGCCATGAATAACGTTTATTATTTCATAAGTTAACGCAATAGAAATCAATCATGTTATATTTCCTAACACAAAAATTTCCATGTTAGAAGACCTTACAGCATTCATGACAAAAAAAATTTGGCAGACTATTCTTACAACATGAAAAAAAATAAAAAAAGCTGGAGGGTCCAATATGAAAAATGAAGCGAATTTGTTCTCATTCTTACTGATACTAGGGAAGGTTATCTTTTCAAAAAAGCCAAATGTCGGCTGGTAATACGTATTTAAAAGCGAAAGCAGTTGGTACCTATTTACTGTACACAAAAGGAGTGAAAGTACTGGTATGAAGTTAGCAGAATTAAGAAAAAGTGGTCATACACCATCATTAGTTGCGTCATTTTTATACTTTGATGTCAGTTTTATGATTTGGGTAATATTGGGTGCGCTTGGGGTTTTTATTACGAAAGACTTCGGTCTGTCCCCCGCACAAAAAGGCTTTATTGTAGGGGTTCCTATTCTTAGTGGTTCATTTTTCCGTCTGATCCTTGGCGTCTTAACAGATCGAATTGGACCGCGCAAAACAGCCATTATTGGTATGCTTGTCACGATGGTCCCACTCGTTTGGGGATGGTTATTCGGCAAGACATTAACAGAACTTTATTTAATAGGTATCTTTCTTGGGGTAGCGGGGGCAAGCTTCGCAGCAGCTATTCCAATGGCGAGTCGCTGGTATCCTCCTCATTTACAAGGATTAGCGATGGGAATTGCAGGTGCTGGTAACAGTGGAACCCTGTTTGCCACGCTTTTTGGCCCGCGTCTTGCAGAAAGCATTGGCTGGCATAATGTGATTGGGTTAGCAATTATTCCTCTCTCAATTGTTTTTATCCTTTATGTCCTGTTGGCTAAAGATGCACCAGTACAGCCTTCAGCAAAGAAGGCAGGGAATTATTTTACTATTTTCAAACAGAAGGACACCTGGTATTTCTGCCTGCTTTACAGTGTTACTTTTGGCGGATTTGTTGGGTTATCAAGCTTTTTAAGTATCTTTTTTGTAGACCAGTATCAATTATCAAAGGTTAGTGCAGGGGATTTTGTAACACTTTGTGTAGCCGCTGGGAGCTTTTTCCGTCCTGTTGGCGGTGCCATTGCGGATAAAATTGGCGGCACTCGTCTTTTGACCTTTTTATTTATAGCAGTCGCCCTATGCATGTTTGGTGTCAGCCAGCTTCCGCCTCTAGCACTTGTCACAACTTTATTGTTCTTTGGGATGCTATTTTTGGGAATGGGAAATGGAGCCGTCTTTCAATTAATCCCACATAGATTTAAAGATGAAATAGGGAGGATCACCGGGATTGTTGGAGCAGCAGGCGGCATCGGCGGATTCTTTGTACCTAATATCCTCGGAACACTTAAACAAATATCCGGAACATACGCACCAGGCTTTTTGGTTTATGCAGGAATTGGATTAGCTGGTTTGATCGTAGTACTCATTGCAAGGCTATCTTGGCAAAAAACCTGGGTTTCAAAGGAAGCTTCAAGGCAAATTTAACTTTTCTTTCTCTATAAAACAACTAATCTAAAAGTGTAAAGGGACATTCAAACACGGAATGTCCCTTTTCTAATCTAGAATGATTTAAGCAAATCACTGATTACCTCATTTGCAGCCCTTTCTCCCGTTTCGACAGCTCCATTCAAATAGCCTGGATATTTTATCGAGGTATGCTCACCTGCAAAGAAGATATTGCCTTCCCGTTCTCCCGGAATACCAGCAAATTTCGTAAATTGGCCTACCTTCCAATAGGAATACGCTCCTTTGCTCCATTGATTACTTAACCAGTGATCAACAGTCGATAAGCCATTCCAGTGTATTTCACCATCAGGCAAAACATGCTTTAACTTGTCCAAAAAATCCCTAGTCCTTTCCTTTAATTCCTCCTCTGTAGAGGCCTTCTGACCTGCCGCCGTACCTGCTCCCGTAAAGTTGACAAGGATTCCTGATTTACCTAGCTGTGTACGAGAGGACTCAAAAGTCTGCTGATAGCCTGTATCGGAAAAAGTTTCTCCGTTATTTCCACGCTCATTCCAGAATCGATTGGAAAATTGGACATGAAGTTTCGTATTAACTCCCATTCCAAGCTCCTTAATCGCTGTTTTTTTTAATGAACAAAATCTTGCATTCTCATAATCTATCATCCTTAAAATCCTAAAGGGTATAGTCAGAATTACCTTATCCGCCAAAACTTCAAATTCTTTATCAGCTTCCCGAAAATGGAGTCTTATCCCGCTTTGATCATTTTGTTCAATCTTTACTAATTGAGAATTAAATCTAATTTGTCCATTAAGATTTTGGGCTAATAGTGCGGGGAGCTGATCATTGCCTCCCCTTATATGAAAGCATTCATCTGAATCTCCATAAATTTGAAAGCGGTCAGATTGAACAAATCCTAATAAATAAAGTAGATTTAATGCACTTTGTTGATTGGCATCAGCTCCATTTTCAATCGTATAGGCAACTTCTAATAATTTACCAAATTTAGAATCAATCCCTCCTGGAACAGTTTCATTAATATAATCAACAACGGACATATGATCCAATTCATACCCGCGTTCTGTGTAGCTATTATAAAGTGTCAATTCACCGGCTTCTTTTAAATCCCTTTTTAGTTTAGGGAGAATCGTTAAAAAATCATTTGTTACATCTTCTAAAGAATAAGGACTACCATTGAAAAAATAAACTGGGGCAGTTCCTGTGGATTCTGCCATGGGTAAATTATCAAGCTTTAAACCTAGTTCTTTAACCAGTTCGAGAATCTCCTTATGATTCGTATCAATGAATTCACCACCACGTTCAACAATTTGTTCCTCCTTGAAGAAGCCCCTCCTTGTCCAACAACGTCCCCCAACCCGCCCCGTTGCTTCATAGACAGTAGATGAAATTCCAGCCTGCTTAAGACGATAGGCACAAGTGAGCCCCGCCAAACCCGCTCCCACAATGACAATCCTGTGAGTATTTTCTTTATTCCTGTTGATGTTAATTATTTGATCGATTTCCTTTTCTGCAGTAATACGGTTTTTAACAGGGTCAACCGCTTGTAGTAAAGCTTGTCCAGAACTTATTTGATTCATCAGCTCATTACTTGCTATTGCAAAACATTTCTGCAAGATACTTGCCAATAGTGTTCGTGTCAAGAAACCACCCCTTTAGGCAAAAATAGACCATGCTCATCATCAGTTGATTTACTATCGTAAAATAGTAACGATGTTTAATAAAATATGCATGGCATCTTTGATTTGCTATAGGCAATAAGGTGGTTCTGCTTTTTCTGATGAAAACTGGCTCCTCCTAGTCCGCATAATGATCAGCTGCTTTATTCCACACAAATTGTAAACTTTACCTTGTAAGCGCTCCTGCTTTAATGGTACCCATATTTTCCTAAGTCATTTTTACCTGTTCAGAAGTCTCTAAATCATGTGTTTAACAAGCAGATATACATATTTGCGATACATTTTCCTTTTATTAATCTATCTTTTATAACTATAAAAAGTAACAATCCAGTGAAATTTTGGTATTATGTTGGTATAATTGAAATAGTCACAAATGCTCTAATAGCTTACTAGATTTTCAAATTTAAATAGTTTTAATATTGGAAATACTTAAACTCCCTAGAGGTGAAGGTCTTGCGTAAAAATAAACTCATCATTGGCAGCAGTTTCATTGTTATCATTGCGATGGTATTTGCGGGTGTTTACTATTACCAGTCAACCCATTTCAATGCACATATCACGATCAATAACACAAAAGCGGGCGGCCTGACTGCTGAACAAGCATTAAAAAAACTTAAATCAACTGTATTAAAAAACGATGTCTATATCGGAAAAGATCGTATCTTCGATGGTAAAGATACGAAGATGGAATTCACGAGTAAAGACCTTACTAGTGTGAAGAAATTATTAAAAAGCCAGCAAACTTTTTGGCCTTCCTCAAAAGAAAAAAACTTTTCACTACAGCCAGGAAAAGTTGATCTATATCGAAGCGAAACAATGAAAAAACTTGTAGAGGAAAAGATCCTTTCTATGAATAAAGGCTTATTAGCGCCTAAAGATGCGGAGGCCCGTTTAGAACAGGGCAAAATTGTCGTCTCTAAAAGTGTTGATGGGAAGCAATATGATGTCACTCAATTATTAAAGGATTATCAAAAGCAGGAATATACCAGTGAAATCTTTTTGAAGCCTTATTACATACAGCCGATCAAAGAGGACAGTCCAATTATAAAAAAAGAAGAGAATAAGCTGAAGGAACTTGTACAACGTACAGTTGATTATAAAGTTCAAAATAAGATTTATTCTTTACAAGGCAGTGATCTAATTCAAAACGCCACTGTGACAAAAGATCTGAAGGTTACGATTAACTCGGAAGAAATTAAAAACAAGATAAATGATATTAATGACGCTCAATCCACATTAAATAAAGATTTCAAATTTAAAACCCACTCAGGATCAGTCGTAACAGTAAAAGGAGAATCCTACGGCTGGGCTATTAATGTTACTAAAGAATCAAAACGGGTACAGGAAGCCTTCGAAAAAGGCGAAAAATCACTTGAGGCAGGGTCTATTTACGGATCTGGCTGGAGTACTTACGGCACCGGCTATAATGCAACAACCAACGGTGGGATTGGGGGCACATATGCTGAGGTGTCCATTAAGGACCAGCGTATTTGGCTTTATAAAAATGGAAAATTAGTTTTTACAACCAATGTAGTTACAGGCAGACATAACACGAATGAAGATACACCGCCGGGAGTGTGGTATGTCATGTATAAAGAAACCCCATCCGTACTCGAGGGAACTAGTGTAGGCCATGGGAATTATTCCGTTAAGGTCCAATATTGGGCGCCATTTACACTTAGCGGCTGCGGGTTCCATGATGCCAGCTGGCGTAGTAACTGGGCAAGTAATGCCTACCTTACTGCAGGCTCAGGCGGCTGTGTTAATACTCCTTCAACTGCTATGGAAACCGTATATAATACGCTCAGTAAAAATGAACCCGTAGTCGTATATTAAGAATAACAAGCAGAAATTGTTTTATAGACAAAAGAGGCAGGAAATCATTATCAATGATTTCCTGCCTCTTTTTACATTAATACTTTCATGCAAACGGAGTCTTTAAAACAGTTCTCTGAATTAAAGCGACAAAAAGAGACATATTTAATAAAACCAATTCTTTGGATAAAAAAACCATTTAGGTATCAAAATAAAACGAAGGTAAAATCCTTAAAAACTATTCATTTACATGCATAGCCATTCTTTTTGAATCACAATCAAAGTATAGCGGGGAAGTTGGGATGAAATTATTTAGCATTTTACGCAAAAAAATAGATTCAGTTGAGTCAAAGCGACAAAATGGTGATGCAGAGAACCAGTTAGAAAAAAAAGTGCTATCTAAAAACTTGTCCGATAATGAATGGGTTCTAAAATCTATCTATATGGATTGCCCTGATGTGATCTTTCGAAACTTTACTTTAGGTGGAAACACCTCCGCTATCCTTGTTTATTTAGAAGGTTTAGCGAACATAGAAGAGATTGACCGAAGCGTGCTTACACCATTAATGGACATAGATGAATTAACTCCAGCAGGCACAGAGGTTATTATCAAACAAAAATTAACTGTTTCAAAGGTGACTCCATTAACTACTTTTGCCGACATCATTGAACAAATATCTAAAGGAAACCCGACTATTCTTATTGACGGACACTTACAAGGTATTTCAGTTGGATTATCTAAAAGCGAGAAACGCTCTGTCGAGGAACCAATCGCTGAATCTGTTGTTCGCGGACCTAGGGATGGTTTCACCGAAACAATAGGGGTTAATATTTCACTTTTGCGCCGCAAAATCAAAAGTCCTGATTTAAAAATGAAATCCATCACTCTGGGAAAGTATAGTCAAACCCAGGTGGTCTATATGTATATGAAAGACATTGTCGATGATACGTTGGTAGAAGAGGTCGAGAAAAGATTAAGCCGAATTGATATCGACGGTATTTTGGAAAGCGGTTATATTGAGGAATTTATCGAGGACGACCCTTTTTCTCCTTTTCCGCAAATGATCAATACCGAGCGCCCGGATTCAGCTGCCTCGCAACTGCTTGAGGGCCGAGTAGTCATATTGACAGACGGTACACCCTTTGCCCTTATTGCACCTGTTACATTTTATTCCTTGCTTCAGTCACCTGAAGACTATTATCAACGGTTTATGATTGGAACATTAATTCGTTGGCTGAGATACTGCTTTTTACTAATTGCCCTGCTTCTTCCTTCCTCTTATGTGGCGATTCTGACGTTTCATCAAGAGATGATTCCAACAACTCTTTTGCTTAGCGTTGCGGAGTCCAGAGAAAAGGTACCTTTTCCTGCCCTAATTGAGGCCCTTATAATGGAGATTACATTCGAGGCACTGCGGGAAGCCGGGCTTCGATTGCCAAAACAAGTCGGCTCTGCCGTTAGTATTGTCGGAGCACTGGTAATTGGGGATGCGGCGGTCTCTGCCGGTCTTGTATCGGCACCAATGGTTATGGTCGTTGCGATTACAGGGATTTCCTCCTTTGCCATCCCACGCTACAATGCCTCCATTGCCATCAGAGTGCTTCGTTTTCCGATGATTTTTTTCGCCGGGACACTGGGGCTGCTTGGTATCATGCTCGGTATACTATTAATTATTGTTCATTTATGTACATTACGTTCATTCGGTGTTCCATATCTGGCTCCAATGGCCCCATTAAAGGGTTCAGGAACAAAAGATGTTTTACTGAGAGCTCCTTGGTGGTCTCTTAGACAGCGTCCACACCTGACAGGAAAATATAATAAGTATCGCCAGTCAAGGGGACTCAGACCCGGGCCTGGTAATGAAAAGGAATAGGGAGGTGAATTGTATCTATGATTGAACGCGGGAAAATATCTTCTATTCAAATGGCCATCATGATGAATCCTGCTATTCTGGCAACCGTCCTCATGTTAGTTCCTGCCATAACAGCGAAACATGCAAAACAGGACCTTTGGCTGTCTCCGATCTGGGCCTCTGTTACAGGGTTTATCGTTGTCTATATCGCCTATCGTCTTCATAAGCTCTATCCTAAAGAAACATTAATACAATTCAGCGAACGAATACTCGGAAAAATAATCGGAAAAATAATTGCTGCTTGTTATTTACTGTATTATTTGCATCTAACCGGCATTATTCTCCGAGAGTATGGCGAGTTTGTCTCAGGTACATTCCTTCACCTCACTCCAATGGTGGTGGTTTTAGGATCTATGGTGGCCGTATCCGCTTTTGCTGTCTACGGGGGACTAGAAGTGATTGGAAGGTGTTCCGAAATCATCGTACCAGTTGTTCTCCTCCTTTATCTAACCATTTTTATATTGCTCTTTAAGGATTTAGATATTAACCATATGTTCCCTCTCTTAGAAAATGGCCTAAATCCTTCATTACTTGGCTCCGTTGTACCGCAAAGTTGGTTTAGTGAATATATTGTCATCTCATTTTTCCTCCCATACTTAACCGATCAAGAAAAGGGACTGAAATGGGGAATGCTGTCGGTATTTAGTGTGATGTTTATTATGGTTATTACCAATTTTATGACTTTGTTATTACTTGGAAAATTGAATTCAGTGGTAACCTATCCCGTGATGATTGCAGCAAGGTACATAAGTATTGCCGATTTTTTTGAACATTTGGAAGCGGTTGTTATGGCCATTTGGGTAGCGGGCGCATTCGTTAAAATTACAGTCTTTTATTATGCCCTCGTACTTGGGATGGCTCAATGGTTAAAACTGTCTGATTTCCGGCCATTGGTTTTACCGACAGGTCTTTTGTTGATTCTGATGGGAAAATGGTCGGCAGCCAGTCTGCAGGAACTGGCTCACTTTCTTAGTTCGACAGCCCCTTTTTATTTACTAACTTTTCAAGTGTGTTTACCTGTCATTCTGTTATTCATTGCTTTAGTCAAAAATAGATCGAAGCAACAGAAGGGAAAAACAGCAGGATGAATCACCACTTTATTAAATATTTAGTTCTATTTATTTTGATTCTATCAAATGGTATTCTTAGCGGTTGTTGGGACAGGCAGGAACTAAATGATTTGGCATTGGTGACAGCAGCAGGGATTGATAAAAAATCGGATGAGACGATTGAACTTACCGTTCTTACCATTGTTCCAAAAGGGGGGACTGGACAACAAGGGCAAGGCGGTAGCAGCAGTGTAAAAACATTCGTACGAAAGGCAACAGGTAAAACGCTTGCTGAAGCCATGTCCAAACTTCAGGAAATTCTTCCCCGTCAAATTTTTTGGGGAATATGTAAAGTATTCATTATTGATGAGGAGCTTGCCAAAGAGGGAATTGCATCACATATTGACTTTATCATGCGCTATCCACAAATTCGGGAAAGTACAAATATATTTATTAGTTCAGTAAAGGTGAAAAAGGTCTTAAGCCTCTTGCCCCCGCTTGAGCGTGATATTTCCGAAGTGCTTAAAGAGTTGGTATCGCTAAAGATTGGAATGGATGTATCGACTAAAGATCTAGCGGAAATGATGGTCAGTGAATCTGGTGATCTTGGGGTTCCGTGGATAAAGATCCTCCCTCCGGAAAAGGGCAAAGGGAAACAAACCATTGCTTATATTACTGGAACGGCCATCTTTAAAAAAGACAAAATGATCGGCCATATTGATGATTCGGAGACAAGAGGGGTCTTATGGTTGAGAGATGAAATCGAGCTATCTATTGTTTCTTTGAAACCGGAGGAAACGGATGGATATATTTCGTTGAAATCTCTTAACGCGAAGACAGAGTTAATTCCAAAAATTGAAAATGGTAAATGGAAAATAGTCTTTAAAGCTACAACTGAAAGCGATATTGTGCAAAACTCAACATCCCTAGACACCTCCAATCCTAAAGTGGCCGAAAAGCTTCAAAAACTTTTGGAAAGGAGAATTGAAAAGAAAGTAGAAGTGGCACTTAATGTTGTGCAAAAGGATATGAAAGCTGATATTTTTGGATTTGCAGAAGCCTTCCACCGAAAATATCCTAAGATATGGAAAATAGAGAAAGATAATTGGGATAAAATTTATCCAGAAGTCGAAGTTTCATATGATATAAACGCACATGTTCGCAGACAAGGAATGAGCTCAATCAATCCTAAATTCCCTAAGAACGAGGTGAAAGAAGAATGAAATGGGGGAGTATTTTAGGATGTACTGTATTAATTATTATGATCATCCTTTTTCAATGGTCCAGATTAAAGCAGAAGCAAGTAAAGGAAAAGGCAGCACTCCTTACACTATCTATTTTGGGGTGGATTCTGGCAATTCTAATGCTATTTTTCCCTGATATGCCTGGTCCCACTCAATTTATTGATTGGATGTATAGACCCCTTGGGGAACTCTTGAAATAAACAACGTAAACACGGGTAAACACGGGGACGGTTCTCATGCTTCGAAAGCATGAGAACCGTCCCCATGCATCTACAATTAAATCGTAACGTAATCTCTCCATTTATGAATAGGCTTCCAATTTAGCAGCTTTTTAGCCTTTTCATTATTTAATAATGGGGCGAAACCTGATAAATCCCCACGGAAATCCTTTACAGCAGAAAAACAAGTTTCCATCAGTTGTTTGCTTTCAATATCCATACTTGTTTCATCGGCACCAATATTAAGAGCAACGGAACCCAGTCCATCCGTTTCAACAGCTAGACGGTAGGCGGTTGCTGCATCTCTTGTATCAATATAACTCCAAAGAATGGTTTTGCGTTGTTCAGGGTCATGGATAAATCCAGGGAAATTTTTATACATTTCTGGAGAAATAACATTTCCTAATCGAAACGAAACTACCTGCATACCTGTTCTTCGGTGAATCATATCCGCGGTTTTCTCATTAACGATTTTGGACAACCCGTAGCTTTCTTCCGGCAATTGCGGATGGTCCTCATCTATTGGTACATATTGAGGCTGTAAATTTTGCTTTGAAAAACAAATGCCATATGACGATTCACTTGAAGAGATGACAGCCTTTTTGATTCCTAAATTCCCTGCCGCTTCTAAAATGTTATAAGTGGACATGACATTATTTTGAAAGGTCACTTCATTTGGGTGTGAGTAAGCAACGGGAATCGCTGCAAGATGTACTACCGCATCAGCGCCAGCCAATACTCCGTAAACCTCACCTAGATTGGTCAAATCTGTAATAACTGTCCGACAAAGCGCTTGTTTGGGATACTTCATATCTGCATTCACAACATCATACCCATGGTCCAAGAATTCTTTTATGACATCCGCTCCCAGAAGTCCACTTCCACCTGTTATGACTACTTTTTTCATGTCTACTCCTCCATTTATCATTGGCTTGGCATATGTTATTGACAAATCTTTGTTGATTGCATAAACTAAGTATATTATATAACGGGATATTTTCAAGTAAATCGTCTCAACTTTTTGTTCTATATAAAACGCTTCCTACCTTTATACAAAACTAAAAATATATTAAAATCTTAAATAGTAAGGGGATCAACAAATGAAAAAAATCGTAAAACCCAATACACCATTAGTGGAACAAATGTATACAGCCGACCCTTCCGCCCATGTATTTGAAGGTAAAATTTATATTTATCCTTCTCATGATCTCGATCATGATGGACCTTCGACTCACGAAGGGGAACACTATTCGATGGAAGATTATCACGTCCTATCGATAGATGATTTTGAATCTCCTTGTGTGGACCACGGGGAGGCGCTTCATGTTAAGGATGTCCCATGGGCAAATAAACAGATGTGGGCACCAGATGCAGCATATAAAAACAATAAATATTATTTATTTTTCCCTGCTAAGGATACAAATGATATTTTCAGAATTGGGGTCGCTACAAGTTCAAAACCTGCCGGTCCATTCATACCAGAAAAAGATTACATTCCCGGCAGTTTTAGCATTGACCCGGCTGTTTTAGTAGATGACGATGATAAGGCCTTTATGTATTTTGGCGGACTTTGGGGAGGGCAATTAGAGAAGTGGCGGACAGGCGTTTATCTTCCTGATGGGGAAGGTCCTGCTGATTTAGAACCTGCTTTAGGACCAATGGCAGCGGAATTAAGTGAAGATATGCTTACCTTTAAAGCAAAACCTCAGGAAATTTTGATTGTGGATGAAGAGGGAAATCCAATCCTTGCTGGTGATGAGTCAAGAAGATACTTTGAAGGCCCTTGGGTCCATAAATACAAGGGGATTTACTATCTTTCTTATTCTACTGGTACCATACATACCATTGCATATGCCATGAGTAAAAATCCTCAGGGACCATTTGTTTACAAAGGAACTATTCTTACTCCTGTAATAGGATGGACCACCCATCATTCGATTGTTCAATTTGAGGATAAATGGTATTTATTTTATCATGATTGCTCTTTATCAAATGGAGTCGACCACAAGCGCTGCGTTAAATATACTGAATTAAAATATAACGAGGATGGGACCATCCAAACGATAGATCCTTATAAGGGATCAAACTCATTAGATGAGGTAAACCTTTAAACATTGTCATAATAAGTAAGTAAAAAAAGGCCATCTCTTTAGAGATGGCCTTTCACATTTGATGTACTAATAACTTTGTTTATTGTTTAAACTAATAAACATATAGGAACAATAGTTCAGAATTACAAACTATTAAAGTGAGGTACTTAGCACTATAGTAGAAAACCCCATTTTTAGGAAGGGAAGTGATATGATATATAAATAATATATATAATACTAGAAAGGAGCATCAGGATGGACCAGGATATTTTATTTCGGAATAATGTGAAGGTAAAAGGCCATGGTAGACAATCAATTATTTTTGCTCCCGGCTTTGGTTGTGACCAAACGGTTTGGAAGTCAGTTGCAAAAGCGTTCGAAAATGATTACCAAATCATTTTATTTGATTATGTAGGTTCAGGCCGTTCAGACATACATGCTTACGACTCGAAAAGATATAGCAGTCTTGCAGGATACGCACAAGATGTATTGGATGTATGCTCAGCCTTAGATTTAAAAAACACGGTATTTGTTGGACACTCTGTTGGAAGTATGATTGGTATGCTGGCATCGTTAAGTCACCCTGAGTACTTCTCTCATCTTGTTATGATCGGTCCTTCTCCATGCTACCTAAATGACCCTCCGCATTACTATGGAGGCTTTGAAAAAGAGGAGCTTATAGGTTTGATTGATATGATGGAGAAAAATTACATAGGCTGGGCGAATGTTTTCGCCTCGACGGTGACAAATAATCCAGAGCGGCCAGAGGTTAAACATCAGCTGGAAGAACGTTTTTGTTCCACTGACCCTATTATTGCGCGCCAATTTGCAGAGGCAGCTTTTTTTGCAGACAATCGCAGCGACTTAATAAAAGTAACGGTACCATCGCTTATTTTACAATGTTCAAATGATATTATTGCTCCTTTAGCGGTAGGAGAATATATTCACCAGCATCTTCCTAATAGTATGTTGAAATATATGGATGCAACGGGACATTGCCCGCATATGAGCCATCCCGAGGAGACGATCCGCTTAATCCGTCAATACCTAAGCATGGCGTCTATAGATGTCAGCTTAGCGGGCAGAGGAGCTCATTTTTAATGGACGAACAATTGAATCATGCACCATGTGGATTTCTGACTTTGTCAGAAGATGGAGTGATATTATCCATTAATCAAACCTTGCTAAAGATACTCGATTACACCCAAGATTCATTAACAGGGCAGCATGTCAATTCTATCCTTACTGTCCCTGCTCGGATGTTCTTTCAATTCTATTTTTTTTCACTTTTAAAACTTGAACATCAGGTTGAGGAAATGTATATTTCACTAGCGTCCAATAAGGGAGAAGAGATACCTGTTCTTATCAACGCTATCTCTAGAAGAGTAAAAGAGACAACTTTATTTGAGTGTATTCTTATCCCGATGCGCAAAAGAAACGAGTATGAAAATGAATTGCTTTTAGCAAAAAAGGAAACCGAAGAAGCCTTAAAAGCAAAGCATAAAGTGAATGCAGAATTAGAGACTACCCTTAAAAAGCTCCAAATTCAAAAGGAAGAACTACTTGAACTTAACAAACAAAATCATAATTATAAAATAGAAACAAAGAAAGAGTTGGAGCTTGCTAGAATTATTCAAGAAACATCACTAACCGATCCGATTATCAATGAAAAAGTTCAAATGGAAGTATTCTATAATGCGTCTGGTGAATTATCCGGTGATATCTACGGGATTTATCAAATTGATCAGCATCGCTTTGGAATTATCCTGCTTGATGTTATGGGCCACGGTATTTCTTCAGCTTTAATTACGATGACTCTTCAATCTCTGTTTCAAAGATTAATCTCAGCAGGATTTGCTGTTGAGATTGTCATGAAAGAATTGGATAGCCACCTTCACAAATTGTTTTGGAATAACGAGGAAGCTAGGCATTATTCTACCGGTATCTTTCTTTTAATTGATACAGAAAAGCAAATAATAGAGTATGTCAATGCAGGTCATCCCCCTGCTTTATGGCAGGACTCTGACGGAAAACAATATGAATTATTTTCTACAGCCCCACCACTTGGAACCTTTGAAGGTGTTGAATTTAAAACTAAAACCTTTACCTTTAGAAAAGGTGGCAGACTGCTCCTATATACTGATGGTGTTGATCCCCTTGCTTCTAACCATTTAGCTCCTTTATTAAAAAAAACAATAGCATTACCTTTATTTAAACTGAAAGAGGAAATATTACAGTCCTTAAATAATGAAAAAAATGTCTATCATAAAAGTGATGATGAATCCTTTATTCTCATTGACTTAAAATAGGAAATCCTTCATTAATAAACATCAACAACAACAAAATGTCCACTGTACGTGGACATTTTGTTGTTGTGTCTTTTTATGGTGTCAGGCACCATTTTTACAATAGGGATTCGGCCCCATCGATATAGATTTCACTTCCTGTAATGTGGCTGGATTGGCTGGAAGCAAGAAAAAGAACCAAGTCAGCCACTTGTTCAGGTTTCCCTGCTGCATGTTCTAGCGGCTGGCTGCCTTGTGGATATTCGATCGGGATTTCAACCTTTTTTAAATTCTCTTTATTTTTCCATGTATTTTCATTTATATTGGTTTCAATAGCACCTGGGCAGACCACATTGACCCTAATACGATAGTTGGCAAGCTCCAGCGCCGCCATTTTCCCAAAGCCCATCTGGCCAATTTTGGATGTACTATACGCAGACATACCAAAGTTTTTATATACCCTGTTTCCATTTATGGAACTAGTAATAATGATACTTCCCCCATTAGTCTTCAAATGAGGAATGGCGTATCTAACAGTTAAAAAGGTACTTGTTAAGTTATTTGAAATAGTCAGATCCCAATCTTTCGGGTCCAAATCCTCAATCGGTGTAACTTCCCCATTAATACCAGCATTTGCAAAGACAACATCCAGTCTGCCCCATTGTGCAACCGTTCTTTTGTAACAGTTTTCTACTTCCTCGGGATGTGATACGTTGGCTTCTAAGACGAGTGCTTCACTGCCCATTTCTTCTATTTGATTTTTAACTTCTTCTACATTTTCTTTGTGCAAATCTACTAAAGCAATCTTTCCTCCATTTTGGGCAAGCTTTATAGCAGCCGCCCTGCCAATTCCTGATCCAGCTCCCGTAACAAGAGCAACTTGATTTTGAAGTAGTTTCTCCACGTAATAAAGCCTCCTTATTATGATGTGATGTATATACTATATCCATCCCCGAGGTTTTAAAACGGGAGAAACACCTCTATTTATAATACAGTTCAAACGTACTACAATTACTCTATCGAAATAATCCCATTTTCACCCTGTGAAATTTTCCCCTGCTTCTTAATATTTAATTTGGCCAAGTTTGTAAAAACAATAGGAGAAGCGGTAGACGTTGCTAAATTCCCAATCTTTTCTAAATCGAATTTTAGAATTTCCTGTCCTTTTTTGACTGGATCTCCGTCTTTTACAAGAACAGTGAATCCTTCCCCTTTTAAATTAACTGTGTCTAAACCAATATGAATCAATACCTCATATCCCTGTTTAGATTTTATCCCGACCGCATGTTTAGTTGGGAAGACACTCATAATTTCTCCATCAACAGGGGAAACTACAGAACCCTTAGCGGGAATAATCGCAAAGCCCTCTCCCATCATCTTTTGTGAAAATACCTGATCTTCTACTTCCGTGATCGGAATAATCTCACCCTCAATCGGCATCACAAAATCCTGTTCATTTAACGGCAGATATTTTTGAGTTTCAGAAGATGTTACTACTTGTGCAGAAGGAATACTTACTGACTTAGTATCCAATCTTTTCATAGCATCTGCTACAAACTCTACCTCCGTCCCTACAATGATTTGGAGGTTTGTTTTGTTTAGTTTCATGACGCCCTTTGCACCATGTGATTTCAAGGAAGAATCTCTAACCTTATCCATATCTTTAACATTTAAACGAAGCCGGGTTGCACAGTTATCAATATTAGTTATATTTTCTTTACCGCCAATATCATTAATAAAATGATAAGCCATCGTTTCGTATTTATCTGTTCCTACAGCCGTTTCTATCGTTTCTTTCTCCACGGTTACTTCTTCCTCATCTTCACGACCAGGTGTTTTTATATTAAATGCTTTAATAACTCCATAAAAAACAACAAAATAAATAACTCCGTAAATCAAACCTAGTAATAACAAAAGTAATGGTTTTTGAGCAATATTAAAGTTTAAAATATAATCGATTGCACCAGCTGAGAAGGTAAAGCCATCTTTAATCCCCAACATAGTGACGATTACAAAAGAAAGGCCTGTTAACACTGCATGAATTCCATAAAGCAGCGGAGCAATAAACATAAATGAAAACTCAATTGGTTCTGTAATACCTGTAAGGAACGAGGTTAATGCTACACCGACAAACATACCTGCAATTGATTTTCTTTTTTCTTTCTTAGCAGCTGCAATAATCGCAAGTGCTGCACCAGGTAAGCCAAACATCATGATAGGAAAGAAACCTGTCATATAGGTTCCAGCGGTTGGATCTCCTTCAAAGAAACGGGCTATATCCCCTGATTTACCTTGGAATGTCCCAAATTGAAACCAAAACAAACTGTTCAAGACATGGTGAAGACCTAGCGGAATTAACAAACGGTTTAATATCCCAAAAATACCTGCTCCGATTGCACCTAAACCAATGATCCAGTTACCAACCCCATTGATCGCATCTTGAATGTGCGGCCATACAAATCCTGCAATTCCAGCAATAATAACCATTGTAATGGAAGTTACAATTGGTACAAATCGTCTTCCACTAAAGAAAGCTAACCATTCTGGTAACTTAATGTCACGAAAACGGTTATATAGTAATCCTGAAATAATCCCTGTGAGTATTCCCCCTAAAACTCCCATATTTATATCTTTATCAATGGCTAAGGTTCCTTGTGTTAAAACCAAGTAACCAATGGCCCCTGATAACGCGGCCGCCCCATTATTATCCTTTGCAAACCCCATTGCAACACCGATGGCAAAAATTAAAGCTAAGTTTGCAAAAACAGCATTACCTGCATTTGCGATAAATGGAATATCCAGAAGATCCGGCTGACCAAAACGTAACAGCAATCCGGCTGCTGGTAAAACTGCTATCGGAAGCATCAATGCTTTTCCAATTCGCTGTAGAAATCCTAACATCAGTAATCTCTCCTCTTTCTCATGTAAGCGTTTATCTTTTCACAATGACCATAGTACCATTGAATTGTTATAGTTGTCTATACCAATAATAAATGAATTTATTGGAAACTTTGACTATTTACCTTATAATATAAGTAAACACCTTTAACAATCGCAAAAAATTGGTATAGACATCTATAATTTGCAGATGATAGAATTACAGGTGTCTAGAAAGGAAGTAATTAAAATGATTACAAATTTTAAACCTATTTTGCTCAAGGGAGTTCAAATATATTCTGAAGATCAATGGATTGAAAATGGCTATATAAAAATAAAAAATCAAAAAATAGTTGAATTAGGAACAACCGAAAATCTTTCCTTACAGGAAGAATTTGAGGTACTCGACATTCCGTTGTCATTTAAATCTGTTCCAGGTTTTATCGACGTTCATATCCACGGGGTTAATGGAGCAGATACCATGGATGCCACGAAAGAAGCTATGGATATCATGGCCAAGGCTCTACCAGGCGAAGGAACCACCAGCTTTTTAGCAACAACCATGACCCAGGAAGAACATCAAATCGAAGAGGCCTTATTGAATGCCGGAACGTACATCAATGGAGAGCAGGCCCCAGGAAAAGCAGAAATACTAGGAATCCATCTTGAAGGTCCTTTTGTGAATAAAAATAAAGCAGGAGCTCAACCCATTCAACATATCATTAATCCAGATTTGGAGTTGTTTAAAAAATGGGAACAGCTCTCCGGTCACACAATCAAGATTGTCACACTGGCTCCCGAGCAGCCAGGCGGTCTTGAGCTGGTGCGGCACTTAAAAACAAATGGAATGATTGCATCCATCGGCCACACCGATGCAACATTTGAACAAGTAATGGAGGCCATTGATGCAGGAGTAAACCATGTTACACATCTGTACAATCAAATGCGCGGATTACATCACCGTGAACCAGGCGTGGTAGGGGCAGCATTTCTAAAAGAAGAGTTAAAAGCAGAACTCATTGTGGACGGGGTGCATGTCCACCCAGAAATGGTGAACCTCGCCTATCAGCAAAAAGGGAAAAAAGGAATCATTTTAATTACAGATTCCATGCGGGCTAAATGTCTAAAAAACGGGAACTATGATTTGGGCGGGCAGGACGTAACCGTACGGGATGGCAAAGCCATCTTGAGTGACGGAACTCTTGCAGGAAGTATTTTAAAACTAGGTCAGGGCGTAAAAAATATTATATCTTTTACTGGCTGCCAAATCGAGGAGGCTATTGAGATGGCCGCTGTCAATCCAGCTAAACAACTGAATATTTTTGATCGTAAGGGTAGCATTTCTGTAGGAAAAGATGCTGATATTGTTATTCTTGATGAGAACTTAGATGTCTATATGACGTTATGCCGTGGGAAGGTCGCCTATATCAAAGGAGGAAAAACAACATGAAGATTATTGAAGCAACAGATTATAAAGATATGAGTAAAATAGCTGCCGATTATATAATTCAAAAGGTCAATCAATCCCCAAAAATTAAGCTTGGACTTGCAACGGGCGGAACCCCAATGGGAATCTATTCAAATTTAATTGCTGACCATCAAAAGAATGGGACTTCCTATCAAGCGGTTACAACATTCAATTTAGATGAATATGTCGGACTTTCTGGAGACAACCCAAATAGCTATCGTTATTATATGAATGATAACTTATTTAATCATATTGACATTCAAAAGAATAACACATTTGTTCCACGTGGAACTGTCGGCGATGTCGTAAAAGAATGCGAATCTTATGAGGATTTACTTACTAAACATAAAGGCATTGATTTACAGATTCTTGGCATTGGAGCAAATGGCCACATCGGGTTTAATGAACCCGGAACATCATTCCATTCTCAAACCCATGTGGTCCAACTAGCTCCTTCCACAAGACAGGCTAATGCAAGATTTTTTAGTAGCTTAGAGGAAGTTCCAACAAAAGCAATTACAATGGGAATTGCCACGATCATGAAAAGCAAAGAAATTCTCCTGCTCGTTTCCGGGGAAGCAAAAAAAGAAGCTTTGAAGAGGCTTTTGACTGAAAATGTAGATGAAAAATTCCCAGCATCTGTGCTCAAAAATCATCCATGTGTTACAATTATTGCAGATAAGGCTGCAATTGCTGGTTTAAAGGTTCACAGTTGAGTTCTTCCTCTCTGTATCCTTTTAAATGAGAGCAGACCGGTTCCCCGAGTTTAAAGAGAAAGGATGCAGTTAAGAGGAGAATGATTAAAAAGGATTCCCCCATCCCAATATATTATCAACTTCAAGAGCTTATAAAAGATTTAATTGATAAGGGTGAGTTAAGACCTGGTGATTCCATTCCTCCCGAAAGAGAGTATGCCGAAAAATATCAAATCAGCCGGATGACGGTGAGACAAGCTTTCACCCAGCTTGTGAATGATGGATATCTACACCGAATCCAGGGAAAAGGTACTTTCGTTTCGGAGCGAAAAATTGAACAACCACTTCATCGATTAAGAAGCTTTACCGAAGACATGGTTGCTAGAGGGCTAAAACCAGGGAGTCTGTTAATTTCCTTTGAAATTATACCTGCAACTAGTCAAATTGCCAGCCAGCTCGGTATTCAAGAATATGGCCCCGTTTATGAAATTAAACGTATTCGGTTAGCTGATGATGTCCCTATGGCCTTAGAATCAAATTATATATCGGCAAACCTTGTGAAAGGTCTAACGGAACAGATTGTTAAAAAGTCGGTTTATGCCTTTATTGAAGAACAATTGAATTTTCAAATTGATCACGCTTCACAAGTCATTGAATCGTCGATTGCCAATCAAGTGGAAGCCAAATTTTTAAAAATAAAAAAAGGTTCTCCGATCATGCTGATTCAACAACAAACCTTTTTAAAGGACGGAACTCCCGTTGAATATGTTCGGTCTTCCTATCGCGCTGACCGGTATAAATTTATGATTGAAATGAAACGGTAAAACTACGATAAAAAAGCCAAGACAAGACTAGGATCCTCGACTTTGGCTTTTTTATTTTTTGTTTCTAATGTTTACAAGTTCGCTGCTGAACGGGAATAACCATTATTTCTTTTCCGAAATCGACTTTCTTATGACTAACTCTGTTTCAACAAAAATCTTTTCGCCCTTCATTTCTTGATTTTCAACAGCCTCTAAGATCTTTTCCGCCCCGTGCCTGCTGATCTTTTCAATCGGTTTTTTTACCGTTGTCAATGAAGGGTTTGTATATTGCGCGACTTGAATATCATCAAAGCCGATTACGGATATATCTTTTGGTACATTTAACCCTTTTGCAAAAGCTGCATTGATTGCCCCAACTGCCATGTCATCATTAGAACAAAAGACAGCAGTTGGCGGATCCTTTAAGGCCAGCAATTTTTCCATCGCCTTATATCCGCTTTCCATATCATAATTTCCGTTAACAATGTAATCATTGCGAATGGGAATCTGCTCATCAATCAATGCTTTTAAATATCCTTCTCTCCGCTCCAAAGAGGATTTAAATCCCTTAATTCCTTCAATAACCGCAATATCCTTGTGGCCTTTTTCAATGAGATACTTTACTGCTTGACACGAGCCTTCCCGGTCGTTAGATAAGATATTTATAATAGACTGATCGTTGACCTCTCTATTAATGACAACAATAGGAATTTTTTGATTAAGCACATGATAGATAAAAGCATTATCCACTTCGCTTTGGCTCATCAAGATAATCCCGTCGAATCTTTTATGATGAATCGATGAAAAGTCATGATAATCATCTATACCTCTTACAAATAAATTATAATTCTCATTAATCACACTATTAACGCCTTTTACAGTGTCTGCAAAGAAACTAGGTGATGTACCATTTGAAATACTTGTAAAGAAAAGACCAATGGTATAAGACTTTTGCATGACAAGGCTTTTTGCATTAAAGTTTGGTATGTAGTTAAGCTGAGCAGCTATTTCTTGTATCTTTTTCTTAGTTCCTGGCTTTATAAGCGGACTGTCATTTAATGCACGGGAGACAGTCGTATGGGATACATTTGCCAGTTTCGCTATATCTTTAATGGTAACCATTTTTCTTCACCCTTTATTTAACCTTCCGCTTCTAATTTTACCAAGAGTACATGTGATTGAATACTATTATAGCCGCTTAGCTGTTTTTCTAAAAGACGAGGAGTGGATATAACCCCCTCGTCCTTATTCATTGGTCACTCTTATTATTCTTAGAATCTTCCATTTTCCCAACGGCCATTATTTAAATCGTTAGCAACGCTCCTGAATTTATCATCAGACAAGTTGTATAGTAAGCCGAGAATGATAGCAGCAAGCAGTAAGGCAATTGCTGGATAAAGAGTCATTGTGCCCTTAATTCCTAGAAGTGTACCTGCAGATTGATGAGCATTCGCAACATAGCCAGTTGCAGCAAGAACACCTGCAGAAACTAGAGCAGCAAGTGATTGGGCAATTTTACGAGAGAAGTTGAATGCTGCATATGTAACACCTTCTTTTCGAACACCAGTGTGCCAGTGTCCATAATCAATGGTATCTGAAACAAATGCCCATGTAACACCATTTGAAATGGCTAAAGCGGCATAACCGATCGATACTAAGACAATAAACGTATAAATGTTTGTTGGGATAATAAAGTTTAAACCATCGGCAAGTACACCAATTAAGAGACCTGCCATTGCTGTTTTCTTTTTGCCATAGCGGCGTACTAGCATTGGAATTAAGGCAATACCTGCAACTGAACTACCCATTTGGATGAAGTTAATAATTGGCTGTAAACCTACGTGGCCAAGGTTATATTGGCAGAAATAAATCATCATTGCGTTATTCGTATTCATTGCTGAAATCGTAAACAGAGTCATTAAAATTAAGCACCACAATGGACGGTTTGTGAAGACAACTCGGAAATAGTCTTTCGCTGAATGCTTTTCCTTCCCCTTAACATTCTCAGATTTAATATGTTCTTTTGTATTTTTATAGCAAATCCAAAAACCAATAACACCGATTAATGCCATAATGGCAGCCGTTATTGGATAACCTATTTTTTGAGTTGGGAATAGCATCAAGATTGGAACAAAAGCAACACCAGTAACTAATTGAGCACCGATTGACCCTGCTTGCCGTGTTGATGCCATAATCGAACGCTCTTCAACATTCCTCGTCATAACGGAAGCCAAGGAACCATAAGGAACATTTGTAAATGAATAGATTAGACCCCATGCCATATAGGTACCATACGCCCAAGCAATTTTCCCGCCCATTGATAGGTCCGGCATTGTAAATGTAACGACCGTCATAACGGCCAGCAAAATAGAGGCAAGCATCATAACAGGACGGAATTTGCCGCGTTTACCAGGTGTCCTTGAGTCAATAATGGAGCCTGCCAAAGGATCCATAAAAGCATCAAAAATTTTCGTTATGGAAAAAACACCTGCCGCAGCCGCCGCGCTAATGCCAGCAATGTCTGTATAAAAATGCATTAAATAGGACTGACCTAAGTCAAACATGAATCCGTTTCCAAAATCACCAAATCCATAACTAACTTTCTCTTTTGTGGTAATTTTACCTTGTTCCGATCCGTTATTAGCTTCCTTTAATTTTCTTGCAAGATTTTCTGTCATAAATACACCACCCTTAAGTAATAGGACCTGCATTTTTAATAAAAACCAAACGTGAATCCGCTTACAATAAGCTATATGATATCTCATTCTTTAAAACTAGGTATCTTGAATGGACATGAAACTTTTTGATATAATTGTTCTGATAAATTTTTTATGAGATTCCCACTTTACTAATATTATTCGCCAATAATACTAGTAATATCGGTGGGGTCTTTTTTTATAGATCAAAACCAAAGTATTCTTTTACATTCTGTTAACAAATGCCTTGGACAATCTTTCCTAAAAACTCAATTCTATTTGGCGCTTCCCCATTTTCGGACTGCTGTTTCATTTTCAAATAAAATTTTCATCTATGAAGTTACGCATGTTTTTCACCATCTTTCTTAATTGTAAATTTAGCCTTTTTAAAAATCTGAATCCGTTACAAAAGGTTTTGTTAACGTTAACAAAATAAATCAAAAAATTTTATTCCGCAATTTTCGCAGTATTATTTCTCTTATCCATTTTCTTCTAATTAAATGTTAACGTGAACATTTCGCCTGTTTTTATAATACCTCGTAAAAAAATTTCTTTCAATTGTTTTTCATAATTTTTTAAGCGTTTCCAATAAATATTCAAAAATTCTACAGTAATGTTATGTACAAGTGATAACCAACAGCAAAAAAAAAGACCAAGAAACGTATTTCTTGTCTTTTTTACAAAGTCATTCCTTGATATTTATAAACAACATCATTACTTATTTGAAACTTATTTAGCAACAATCTGGTCCGCCCAGGCAAAGAGCTCATCGAGGTCGTAATCTCCACCGTGGAACCGCACCTGTTTAAGCGGCTATTTTTAAACAAGTCCTCGTTACTCTGTTCCCTTTCGCATGAATGCAATTTAATTAATAAAAGGAAATTATTAAGAGTTGTGTTAATAAAAAATTAAAATGATAATACAAAGAACCCTCTGGACTTACTGAATCTAATGAAGTAATCGAGAGGGTTCTTTAACTTTCTTTTAGTCTAATTGATAATAGCTGCAAACAACTTGACCAACCGCTTTCGCAGCTAAACAAATCTATAATGCTAAGCATATATCTCTTATGAACATGGCCCTTCTGTATTAAAGTAGGACCTTTATTAATAGTGATGAAGGAATTGAACCTAGTAACTTACCTTTGTATATCGTTTTAATAAGTGCAAGCATATCAGCCTGTAGATGATTTCGTATGCACTTTGCAACTGCAAATCCTCAATAGATTATCATTTTCTAAATCCATTCTAGAGCTATTCCCCCTCCATTTGAGGAACATTTCTTCTTCGGTTTAAGAATCTAATTAGAGCAATAAAACCACGTGATGACCAAAACGTCATTGTTAGGACAGCCAAAGTATGAAACGGACTCCAATTTCTACCATATTTCACCAATTTTGTGTATTTTTCAAGCCACCATTGAATAATTGTCATCGGTACACTAAATAAAAAAACACTTGGGATGATTTTAGATAGCTTAAGATTATAGGTAAATTGGCTGTACAACACACATAATAACGGGAATATTACATAATCAAACACGATGTTTGTTTCAAAAAACTTAGAAAAGTATCTATATGGGTATGAAACCAATTTTTTCTTTACTACAGGACCATCAATCATGGTCGTAATAAATGTCTTGAATAAATAAACAAGAAACCAATCTTTTATTGGACCTTTTTTAAATATGAAGGACCAGCCGCCGATCCCTAAAATAGTTATTATTTTTAAAATCTTTTTATCGTTCATTTCTAACACCCCCATAAATTTATTTTGTATACCTTGTAGAAAATTATGATGTTTGATTTATATTTTTTAATTGGTCAATGTCTAAAAATGATATAAGAAAGAAATAATAATCTGGATACTCCAAGAAGGTGAAACCCTATCCCAATTTATAAATGAACCTTAGTAAGGGGAGGAAGTATTCTCATGGATAAATTAGATGATGAACTGCTTTCACATCAACCACATGTAAAACACTTTTTTGAACAAATCAAAAATATGCTGATAAACCTGGATTCTGATGAACAGCCCTCCCCATCCGTATCTACCGAAACCAGCTTATCTATCCAAATGGCTATTAGCTTTCAAAATACGAAAGCAGCATTTATGGCTTTTGCAGATACGGTTATTCCATCAGCCTTAGGGGCTTTGGATTTGCGAATTGACGATTACATGGTTTGGATATTGGATCATTTTGTTTCAATCCAAGGAGAATGGAGTGTAAAAAACATCCCATTGTCTTCTCAAACCGCGAGAATACTTGATATTGCCGCCTACCAACTAATCGCTTCCGGAAATATAAAAGTAACTCCTGATTATTCTTCTAATCCAGATGGAGGTCCTTTTTCTGCTTTATCACCTAATGATCGTTTTGAAGCCATCCGCTTATTAGAAAACCAACAAGTTGATCTAGAAGTCCTTCCCCCACCATATCGAAACAATGGTGGTTTAGTTAAGAATGTAATAACTTCCCTCCATCAAATGGTTATGTTTGGCTATTATTCAGAATGGTTTTCTCTTGGATCTACAAGATTAGCTTACCCGGAGGATCATCGTATAGAAAGACAGCCATTTTTGTGGGAGAGTCTGAATTATCCAGGTCCTTCCTATGGGTATCGGGCAGTTAGAGGATTTTTAGTAGATAAATTTTCAGAATAGAGGTAAAAGAATGAGTTTAGATGCGGATGTAATTATTATTGGTGCCGGCGGCGGCGGGGCTGTTGCTGCTAAAGAGTTAGGTGAATTAGGAATCAAAGTCCTCATCCTCGAAGCAGGTCCTTGGTATGGGAATAAAAAATGGCCCCATCCCAATCGGGAACACGGAGCTATTAGCAGCTCCAGTGTAGAAGATTTAGATATTAACCTATTGCGCAGTCAATATACAAAAAATGAACATACTATGAATTCCTATGAATTTGGTCGTTTTCGCTGGGGTCCTGCTGATCGCCGCCGCTCACCCTGGCACAGAAATCTTCCTAAAAACGGACTTCTCTGGCAAGCAACTGGCGTAGGAGGGACAACACAACATTACTGGGCAAACTCACCGCGGGCCTATTCTATGGCTATTGATGGTGTCTGGCCCATTTCCTATCGGGAATTGATTCCCTACTACGAAAAGGTAGAAGATACTTTGCCCGTTCGACCTGCTCCGACTACTCCAAAAGAGGAATTATTTTATTATGGGGCAAAAAAAGCCGGGTGGTCCATGCTGAATACCTTAAACCCAACTTCTCCTGGCTACCGTCCTAACCCAAATGCCATCCTGCACCCAAATGAACGGTTGATGGATTCGGATACTAGTCTGGAAGAGATATCAAAAATGGAGGGATGTACGCTTTGCGGTCATTGTATTAATGGCTGTCCGCATGGCCCATCAGTTGATAAAGTGGCTAAGCGCCCTACCAACATAAGTTATATACCACTTGCCTTAAAAACCAAAAATGTAGACGTTCGGCCTAATACCTATACAACAAAGATTTTGACGGAAGAGCATTCTAAAGAAGGGCTTCGTGCAGCCGGAGTTCAGTACAGAGATACATGGACAGGGGAGACTGGGGAATTGTATGCCAAGGTGATTGTGATGGCAGCTGGCTGCATTGAAAGCCCGAGACTTTGGCTAAATTCTAATTTACCGCAAAATTCGTGGGTTGGACGGGGATTGACTCACCATTATTGGGATTGGGTAACTGGTTTGTTTGATGAAAAGGATCTCATGGGCATATTGGGGCAACCAAGCGTAAACCCATTTGTTGGCCCTACATCAGGGGGACGATTAGATTACCCAGGGCTAGGGTGTATCCAGCCAGCTGGAGTAAGCCCAGGATTATTTTCCTCTTTAACCTTTGGATTTACCGATAGTGGATATCATTTTGCACATAATCAATCGCTTGAAGAACCTTGGGACCTAGAAGGCCGGGTAGTGGGCAATGAATTAAAAGAATGGATGTACCATTACAAAAATACTTTAAGCATGATGATTCTCACCGATGATCAACCTCATAAAAGAAATGGTGTAACCACTAATCCTTTAGTAAAAGATGAGCACGGTCCTATTCCAATCGTACAGTATACAGCAAGCAAGGAAGATAAACAGAAACGGACGCTGCTAGCGAAATTTGCCGCTGACATTTTGCGCAAAGCTGGTGCCAAGAAGATTATCCGTTCCAATTGGCCAGCTCATTTATTTGCCCATATTGAATCAACAATGCGAATGGGTTTTGTCGTAGATAGTAATTGTGAAGCCTATCAAGTTAAACGTCTTTTTATTGCTGATAATAGTGTACATTTTAACGGGATTGGAGGACCTAATCCTACTTTGACTACTCAAGCATTAGCTACTCGAACAGCTGAAAAGCTAGCGAATATATATTTTAGTTGAATCTTTGGGAGTATAATACACATAGATATATCATTACCTAAGTAAAAAGAGGCAGTTTTTTTACTTTAAATTCACTTCTTTTTAGTTTTCATACTAATTGGCTTATGATTTGATAGAAGATTTAAAAATATAGTATTTTCTAATTATTCGTTTGATTTAGAAATATTATTGCAATATAAATGCCACGGATGTAAACGATTTAACATCTCCCTGTTCTTTGTTTCAGAAATATCTATGTTACTATTATGAAAAATTAGCAACCAAAGAACATGGGGGGAAAAAAATGCTCAAAAGAATGATAACAATTTTAGCAGTTGCAATACTCTCAGTAACTGTAAGTGCTAATGTACAAGCTGCAACCATTACAGTACAAAAAGGTGATACCCTTTGGGATCTCTCACGTGAGAATAATACATCTTTAGAAAATATCCAAAAGTGGAATCGTCTTACTACGGACCTTATACATCCCGGAGATATTCTAACCATTTCACCGGAAAAACAATATACTGTTAAACAAGGTGACACACTATGGGATATCTCCATGGATAATCAGATAACTGTTTCGCAACTTAAAGAGTGGAACGAATTACATACCGATCTTATCCATCCTGGTTTAAATCTACTAATCTTTGATAGTTTAAATACTGTAAATAACACTGTAACTGAAAAACAGGCTATACCTGCAGCCCAAGCACATAAGGAAAATGCACCTGCAGTATCAGCTACATCAACAAGTAATACAAGTTCAAAGGAAAGTGTCCCTGCTGTACCAGCTACATCAACAAATAATACAAGTTCAAAAGAAATTACAGTGAAAGCAACTGCCTATACGGCTTCGTGTGAGGGATGCTCTGGTACTACGGCTACTGGAATTGACCTTAAAGCAAACCCAAATGCAAAAGTAATCGCAGTTGACCCATCTGTTATACCACTTGGCAGTAAAGTTCATGTAGAAGGCTATGGTGAAGCAGTCGCTGGAGATACTGGTGGAGCTATTAAAGGAAATCGAATTGATATCTTTATTCCTTCTGAGCATGATGCAATCAATTTTGGAGTAAAGCAAGTAAAGGTAACAATATTAAACTAACATGCTAAAAACCGTCCTAACCTTAGGTCTCAATCTACTAAAAAAACCCTGCACCTCCTTTTAAATAACAAGGGGTTGCAGGGCTTTTTTCAATGAACATGTTAAAACTTTTTTGAAGCATTTGTATCCAATGTCTCAATAAAATTTACAAAAGCCTTCACGACATTCCATTCCAAGGATTCCTTATGGTAATACATCCATGTTCGGCGTAATATAGGATTTCCTTTTTGATCCGTTAAAACTATTTTATATAAATCACCTATATCATTAAGAATACGGCTGGACAAGAAGCCATAACCTAATCCATTTATAACCATTTCCTTACAAGTATCAACCTGGTCCACTTCTATACTGATAAAAGGCGGCTGTGAATAGTTTTCTGCCCACCAATTATCAATTAATGATTTTAATAAATAATCTCCGTTATAGTCAATTCTAGGGAGATTTGGCAAATCAACGATATCAATCGCTTCCTTCGATGTAACAGAAACTGTTTCTTCAAATAATAAATGTTTCTTCAGTCCTCTGCAGCTATAGTCGCCACGAATAAAGCCAATATGAACATCCTTATTGTGTATAAGTTTCGTTACATCTTTACTCCAACCTGTAATCACTTTAAATTCCACATGAGGATACTGTCTTTTAAATAATTTCAAAATATAGGGCAGTTCATAATTAGCAAAAAAGTTGGATACACCTAATTTCAATGTTCCTACAACTTCATTACCTGCGTTATAATTCATATTCCTAACATGCTCTTTTATTTTGTTATATTGAGCAAGGATATCGTCGGCACACTGAACAAGATATTCTCCCTGTGGGGTAAAATGAACTCCTCTACTTTCACGGGTTACTATTTTGACACCTAATTCTTCCTGCATGTGCTTTAAACGGTTGGTTAATGCAGGTTGGGTAATAAACAAAAGCCGTGCTGCTTTTGTTAGGTTCTTCTGACTATAGAGGACCTTCAGTATTTCCCAATCACGATAATCCACCATATTCACCCAAATTCTACCATATAAAAGTTTTTTATATGTCATTATAATTTTTTAGCATTTTATATATTTCCATTATTGCATTATCATTAATCCGTAGCAATTAATAATTATATCTTCAATCCCTGGATTGAAACTTCATTAAAGCTAAATCATCTTTAAGGTTAAACACAGCATATGTCTTCTGTAGCCATATTTATTGATATTCTGTTTGCAGGACAGAAAAAACGTAAAAAAATTGGAGGAAATTTTATGTGGATTATAACTCGTTATTTAGAATCAAACATTTCCCTGTTTGAATTCGAAACTGAAGAAGAAGCAAGAGAGGCTCTAAAAAACATGAAGGGCTGTAACATTCTCTCTGAAGTTGTATATTTCAATGATCCCTGTTTTCAAGTAGCTTAAAATATTTTCATTCTAAGGAAGGATTGAAGGTGGAAATTAAGGTTTCCGGTTACTAGGTGATTCCCTTCCATTGAATGATGGAGGCTGTCAAGTGCCTTTGCTTATACTGAAATAAGAGCCTAATCTTAGGCTCTTATTTTTTAATACTTTGCTAAAATTTTATTGGAAGTATTATTCTAACCTTTTTTCCTCCGCTTAGTTTTCATGTTACCACCTCGAATAGGACTGCTACTCCAACTCCTCCACCACTTCCAATCGCGGCTAGTACATATTTGATATCCTTTCGTCTTTGTACTTCGTAGAAAAGCCTTGTGATCATGATACTTCCCGAAGCTCCATAAGGATGTCCTAGCGTTAAAGCTCCTCCGCAAACATTTAACTTGCCATAAGGAATAGAAAGTTCTTTTGTACAGGCAACAATCTTAGAAGAGAAAGCTTCGTTTATTTCAATTAGGTCAATGTCCTCAATGGTTAACTGGTTTCTTTTTATTAAGGCTTGAATAGCCGGAATAGGAGCTTCTCCTGGATAATTCGGAAGTACACCTGAGACTTCACTATCCCAAAATCGTAAAATAGGCTGGAATCCATTACCTAATGCCATATTTTCTTCCATGACAAGTACAGCCGAAGCCCCGTCATGTATCCCACAGCTGTTCGCTGCAGTAACTGTACCGTTCTTTTTAAATATAGGCTTCATCCTATTTAAAAGTACTTCCATCTTTCTTTTCCTAAAGAATTCTTCATCTTGGTAGAGATCGCCAATTCGAATGATCTCTTGATTAAAATATCCTTTTTCGTAAGCTTCCCAGCTGCGTTTATAACTTAATAGTGCATACTCATCCTGCATTTCCTTTGAAATAGCATATTTTTCAGCCACATATTCTGCTGCAACCCCCATATCTGGATCGCCAATTTTTTCAGGAGAAAATCTTGCTCTAGCTGGAAATGGAGAGGTACTCGTACTTTCTACACCACCAGCAATATAACAACGGCCAGCTCCGCCTTGGACAAAGTAACATGCCGTTCGAATCGCTTCTAACCCTGCACTACATTGACGGTCAATTGTGATTCCCGGTACAGAAAGAGGAAGTCCTGCTTCTAACGCAGCAACTCGAGCTACGTTTCCACCTGGTCCAACTACATTTCCCAAAATGATGTCTTCTATTTTTTCTTCCAATCCATTCGCTAAATGTTGGAGGATAGGAGCTGCTAGCTCATGTGGCTGAATATCTCGTAAGATTCCACCCATTTTTCCAATTGGTGTTCGTTTCGCTTGGACAATTACCGCTCTTTTAATCATTGACCACCTTTTTTTTCATTCGTTTTATTAGCTCGGCACGAGCTATCTTGCCACTCGTTGTATATGGCATTTCAGATAGAAAAAACCACTTACGTGGAATTTTATAAGAAGATAAATGAGCCCTACAAAATCTTTTTAATTCTAATTGGCTACACTTTCCTTTCACTACCGCAGCAACAACCTGGCCCCAATACGAATCTGATAGGCCTATTACAGCAACTTCTTCGACATCTGGATGTAAGGAAAGCACTTTTTCTATTTCTTCAGGAAAAATATTTATGCCTCCATATAAAATCATATTTTGTTCACGACCTACAATATATAAAAAGCCGTCTTCGTCCAAATATCCCATATCATGGACTGTGGCCCACCCCTCTTCATCTTGAATAGAATGAATAGTCCTTCCATCATGATCAAAGTACCCATTTATCATCAATTTACTTCTTACATATATTTTTCCGGTCTCAGTTGGCTTTGCTAATTCCTGATCTGGACGCCGTATTTGTACCTCTACACCATAACAAGGCTTTCCGACAGTTGTAGCCTTCTGAATACCTTCACTATCAGGAAGTACAGTAATGAAACTCAATTCACTAGCCCCATAAAACTCGTACATAGTCATGTTAGGAATTATATTACGGATTTCTAATTTCGATCTATCCGACCATTTTGCACCAGATGAAATCATTTTTATAGACTTATCGACTTGGATTCCTTCTTTCAAAAATGCTTCTACCATTGTCGGAACTACATATATCGTTGTAATTGGAAAGGAATGTATCCATGATAGTCCTTCAATAGGAGAGAACTTATCTAAAAGAAAGACGGTTCCACCTAAATACAAAATGCTAATGGCTCCGTACAGAAAATGAGAATGGATTAAGGCACCAGAAATAAGAACTTGATCGGATTCATCTAACCCGAAATCAAAACGATTGCAATCAAAGCTAGCCACCCACGAATCTTGGGAGCGAACAAATGCTTTTGGTTTTCCAGTCGTACCAGATGTAAATCCAATGTAAAAAGGCAGATTTCCTTCCGTTTTCAATACAGTTGTAGGATCGAACTGATAGATTTCCTGTAAACTATCATCCAAAATCATTACATTAGGAATACTTTGTTTGATTTGAGAGTAAATTTCTCTAGTTGTGACAATGATAGATGGATCCGAAAGTATTACCCTTTCTTCCAATTCGGTTATCTTCCATTTCAAATCATATGGAACGGCAATCCATCCTGCCTTGGCGGCTCCTGCAAAGAGCTGTAGGAAAGGGATACCGTTTGGCAAAAGGATGCCTATTGTTTTATTTTCTGAATGAAGAGAATGAAGCCAGTTCGCTGTTTGATTGATTAATTTATACCATTCTTGATAACTGATTTGTTGATGATTCGTATGGATTGCGATTTTTTCTGGGGATAATTTTGCGAAAGTCTTATATGATTCTGTAATATTTCCCATGATATCTCTCCCCTATAAAAAAGAGACACATCTTGGTGCCTCTTAAGATTTAGATATTTTTAGATAAGTTATTGGAATAACTTGTTGCTAATGAGCGTGAAAAAACTGGGTGTTTTCTTAGTCTGTAAACTAAAATAGAAGCTAGTATGGCTTTTAAGACATCCCCTGGGATATAAATTAAACTTAACTGAACAGCTTTTAAAAGAGGAATGCCCATCATAAATGCCTGGACAGGAATTCCAATTAAATAGATTAATAGAATTCCAACTGTCAGATTTATAAATAAAATATGTTGTATTTTTAAAGTTTGAAAACGTGATAGTAGATAACCAATACAGAAAGCTGTAATAGGCCATGAAATTATATAACCAACACTTGGTCCGACAAATACACTTAGTCCACCTCTTCCTCCAGATAGAAGAGGCATTCCAGCAGCGAGAAGTAATAAAAAGATCGTTTGGCTCATCGCCCCTAATCTTGCTCCCAATGCCCCTCCCGCAAGAAGGACACCTAGAGTTTGTAATGTAATGGGAACTGGTGTAAAAGAAAGCATAATAGGCGGAACTATTCCTAGAGCACCCATGACAGCGGCAAACACAGCTACAAAAGTAATTTCTTTAATTTTCATTCTTATATCTCCTAATAATCAATATGTACTATTTACATCTTTGATAATAATGAACCTCAAATTAAATGTCAACCTAATTCTAAATACGGTTAACACTTAAAATATTTTTATTCAAAATAGTATCCGATTTGTTATTAATGGGAAATTTACCGGCAAGGAAATTCAGTATTCATGTAAATGAGGTTTAAGCTTTGTTTACCAAAATGGATTTATTAGAAATTCAATAAAGAATAGTACTGATAAAATACTATTACCCTCTTATAGTATTTTCAAGATTCAGAACCCTCTATCTCTTGTGGGTGTGCAAATAGAGGGGGGCTGGCAACTGGGCAAACTCAAAATTTAGAGGTTTTAACTGGCACTGCTTATGGGCAGTATAGGAATAATCTCTCTTGTAAACCTTCTAAGATTTCTTCTGGCACTTCCCTAACCTTGATATCCTCGCCTAGGAAAAGCAGCCAATTTGTTATTTCGTTCAATTCTTCTGAATTATTGACATTGATAAAAGTCTTTAGAATGGCTGTGCTTTGGTAAGGATTCGTATAGGAAATTGAAACTTTTAAAGGATGGTATTTTTTAAACTGGGCAATCGCCTTTGGACCAAGTTCAAGGACAAGGTTGATTACTTCTTCCTGCTTCCTTAGTCTTTCTAGGATCTTTTTCTTACTTAACCTTTTTTCCATAGGGTATGGTTCGACATTGGTGAGATTGTCGACAGGGAAAATCCTCCTCTTTTCATCCTTTACATCAAAGCCATCAATCAGCCAACTGCCTTTTTCACGATAAAGGTGCAAGAGAAGAATTGGATATGAATTGATTACCTTCCTTTCTTGGATGGTAATCAATAAGTAGCGATCCGAAAGAAGGATGTGGATGAGTTTTTCTAACATAGGATGGGGTAGGTCTGACAGTTCAAGCAGGTCGGGATTATTGGGGTTGGTCCCTTCAAAAAGCAAGATTTGATTTAAAAGAACAAGGTCATCTTGCTGGTTTTCTGAGATGAGGCCTAATAATTTTTCAGCTAAAGACTGACGACTCTTTAGATAGGGGAGTTGTTGATTTCTTGTAGCCATAAAAGCAATAAAAAGAGCTTTGATCTCATTATCAGTAAAGCGAACGGTGGGCAGGACAGAGTTGTTCATGACAAAATAACCCCCATCCCTTCCAACTTCAGCGACAAGCGGCATCCCCATGGCTTCAATTTCTCTGATATCTCTAATAGCTGTCGAACGAGAGATGTTAAATTCTTGCATGATCTCAGAAATTGTAAAGTGGGATCGGTTGTTAATATACCGCATGATGATATTAATCCGTTCAACTTTTTTCATCGGGACCTCCTAAACAGTATCACTTTTTGACATGATTAAAGACTATTATAAACTTATCAAGTGAAAAGACAAATCATTTGATAAATTTTAAATAAAGGACGATTTTAAGATGGCAAATTATACATTAGAAGAAAAAGAAAGCTTTACCGTTTTAGGGATTGGAACTGAGCTTAAGAGCGATTACACCGACTTTGCTGGCATAAACAAAGAAAAGGCAGACTTTTGGTCGGCCGTCAAACAAGATGGAAGACTTGACATGTTAAAAGCCATAGCCACGAATGATTACATTTTTGCCGTGAATGAGGCGGTGAATAACAAGATGATGCATTATGCTGGCGTCATGACAGAGGCATCGCTACCAGAAGAATCCAGAGTTATCCAATTTCCTAAGGGAGATTACCTAGTTGTTAAAGGGGAAGATAAGACGGCTGGTGAGTTGAGTAATAAACTTACTGGAATTGCCTTTGGTCAAGTCTTGCCAGAAGCAAAGAATTTTGCATATGTTGGCGGGCCAAATGCAACGGTTGAGATGGGGCAACGAAACGGCTTAGTATTTGGTGAAATGTGGATTCCAGTTGTTAGGAAATAAAGAAATAAAAGGAGGGATGGAATTGTCCTATATCGTTGATTTTAAAAATGTGTCTACGGTTGGTTTAGAGTCTTCACCTGTAGCAGAAGCGCTTGCTGGTTTACGTGCCAATGAAGCCCGTTATTTTATGAACAAATACAAGCATGAATTTACGGTTGTACCAGCTAGTGAGTCCTGCGAGACACTTGATTATGTGAGTCGAATTTTGAAAGAAGAACGTGATATTGAGTTTGCAGCCAAACCCTTAGAAACGTCACGTTTTCAAGTGGAAAATATCAAAATGGCCTACGTCTTTTATGAGGATGGTCTTGAGGTCAACGTCATGTATACGGTTGATGGCCCTAAGCCGAAGCGAGCTGTGGGTTTTAAGCTTTCTGAGGGGATGGAGATACCAAAGGAGTTAGAAGGGAAGTTTAAGTTTGCTAGACAGAAGTCTAAACTAGCTGGAACCATTCGGGGTTCGTATTTTGTCATTAAAGGAGAATATTAAAGTAAGCATATGCGTAAGTGGAGAAATTCAGCCATCCTTTTTCCTCATTTGAATAAGAAATCCTGACTGAAAGCTACATTCATTGCAAGAGCAAAAACAACCATTCATGCATCAAATGTTCATCTAAACATTCAAATAACACAACAGCACCTTTCCATCAAATTAGAGGGTGCTGTTACTTTTTCCACAAAAACCTCATTTACTTATAATACGGTTCACCTTAACACATCTAAATGAGGTTTTACAATGGTTACTAATACTATCACAAAGGGTGTATTCAAACCCTTCAAAGTTATAGTACTAACAGTGTGAAAGCCTAGGAAAAATTCAATCAAAGTGTTGTTGCCAACAAATACAGTAATTTATCCCTTGATGGTCCGTCTTAAGTTATCACCCGACAATTGTACCTTTAATGTCAAAAGATTTGATGATCGAATCCATTCTACAACTTTAATCTAATATGGCAGTAAGCAAGAAAAGGCCAGAGCCAACAAGGAAAAAAACTCCTGCTATAATTGCAAGCACTTTAGCTATACTTATTTCATTCGTTTTTGAAGGTGCTGGTCCTGTAGTGAAAGGAAAAGTGACAGGGACAGTAACAGATGTTGGCGCTGGTTCAGTGCTTGATGGTCTGGGTTGCTGAGAGATATTAATATTTTGGCTCCTGGTATGTTCATTCATCACGGCAACATAATCCTTTCCTTAAATTTAAGGGTTATCTCAAATCCATTATAAATGCCCATTACGCAATTTATATTATTCATTTTTTAGATGGAAGTGTTAAAAAATTTTGGGATATTTTTTTAAAAACTTGTTAACATCTAAACTTCACCTTTTCCGTATTTTAAAAGTACGTATATACCCCACCTCTGCTTACTCCAGAGTGATTGATGATATCTTGAATGGTTGAATGGTCGTTGCATTAAATCCCTTAATAATAAATACTTCTTTTGCTGCATTTAGGATAATAAGCTTTCTTTCATCCCTGTGTTCATTTCTATTGACGTCAATATTTTTTTCTCCTTTAATTACTTGAAATAATACTTGATTCAGATAAAACCCTCTAAATCGTATTCCCAATTGGAATGTTATACTGCTTAACCAAGTCGGTGTTTCAGTTGCTTTTAACGGATAAATCGAATAAATATATGAACGGAGTGTAAAACTACACATAAAACTAATGTGGGGTATTAATGACATGAAACAGATTATTCTCTGGTCACTCTTTATATTGCCTTGGGTCTCCTTGTTTTTTTTTAAAATGGATACTGTACGCAGATACATGCCGGTTGCTCTATTTATGACCGTTATTCATACCTTGGCATATCAAGCGGCTTACCATTACGGATGGTGGAAAGAGACAGGTTCCAGTTTGTTCGGGTGGGATAAAGTCGCCCCGGTTCCTTGGGTGTATGGAGCATATTTAGTTATAGTTATTTGGATATTCCGCTTTACTTTCAGAAAATTTTGGATGTACTTGACTGTCAATATACTTTTGGACGGGTTATTTATGTACTTAGTTTACCCGGTAGGGCAACGGATGGGACTTGTTTCGGGTGAATCGACTTTGTCTACAATAGCTGTTGTTGCTATGATGGTCGGTTTTGCGTTTATCATCTATCTGTATCAACTGTGGCAGGATGAAGTGTTCAAACAGCCCAAAGCGCATAAATAACATTCGAACGGTCATCTGTACCTATAGTATAAACCTGGGCACCTTAAACTGCTAATATATCCCCAAAATTCTCTACATCATCATTTGTTGAAGTTATAGCAACTTTCTCCTTAGGGAAATATATTCTAGGCTCAGCATTTTTTCCATCAATTCTTAGACAAAGGTCTACAGCTTTAGATAGTGAGAAAAAATCTCTTCTAGAACAGAAGCAACAAATAGAATATGATTTAAACAAACCTACTATCAAGAAAGTTTCTTTTGAGCAAGTGCATAGTATTTTAAGCACATTCTCAAAGGTACTACCTAAAGTAGATGCTGATAAACAAAAGGATTTGCTTCATACTATCAATAATAAAATAACCGTAATTGAAGGTAATTCACCAGATGAAAGAAGCGTCAAGAACTTTGAACTGGTCTTTGACGCTTCCCCTAAAACTGACTTTGTGCTTACTTATGATACGGTTCATTCCTATTAATCCTAAACGCCCGATAAATCTGTTCTACTAGAATCAGCCTCATTAATTGATGAGGGAAGGTCATTCGTGAGAAGGACAGCTGCTCATTTGAGCGTTTGATTACCTCATCACTCAAACCAAGCGAACCTCCAATCACAAATGCAATCTTACTTTTTCCATACGTAGCTAACTGATCTAAGTTTTTAGCCAGCTCCTCAGATGACTGAAGTTTTCCCTGAATCGCTAATGCAATCACATATGTATCCTGGCTGATCTTCGCTAAAATCCGTTCTCCTTCTTTTTGCTTCACCTGCAGCATTTCAAGCTCACTTAATTCCTCAGGAGCCTTTTCATCTGCAACCTCCACCATTTCCACTTTTGCATAAGCAGTTAATCTCTTTAAATACTCCTCGATTCCCTGCCGTAAATATTTCTCTTTTAACTTACCAACCGTTATGATCGAGATATTCACAATCCACAACCCTTTTCAACTTAATTACAAACAGCTTACAAACAAGATATCCACAGAAGTTATCCACATATTCACATTTTTTATCCACATCTTGTATGGAATCATTTGTTCGCCACCATATATACAGCCTGTTTTTCACAATATTCACAACTAGTAGTTGATTTATCCACAGACACTTGTGATAAAACTGGATAAGTCTGATACTTATCCACAATATCATCTAATGCAATGTCAACATGCTCTTCACAGCTATAAATCATTCTTACTCCTCACTTTCAAACAAATTCATTAAGATTATATTTACCTTTCCAACGGTTATCATACTTTTGGCCTCATCCATCATAACATACAAATATTAATGGGAAAGTGAATGACTCACTTTCCCAAATTAAAGCTTATTCAAGTTTTTCGCCTGACAGCGTTAAAGTAGTCTCCTTTAACTTTCCTTGACGATAATACTTAACCTTTAGTTTCTCGCCAATTTTCTTTTTCTGATATAAATGTTTTCGAAGGTCAATCACATCGTTTATTTTTTCCCCATCCATTTCAACAATGACATCCAGCTCTTGTAAGCCTGCTTGGGAGGCTGGTGAATTTGGCATTACCTGACGAAGGGCGACACCATAATTGACATCACGAGGTAATTTTAGTGCTTCCTCTTGATAATACGCTGGAATTTCACTCACTGACTTTAAATCCACACCCATATATGGACGTTTAACAACGCCAAACTGTTCAAGATCATCAATGATAGGTTTAGCGGAATTAATCGGGATGGAGAGACCAATCCCCTCAACAGCCTCCTGAGAAATTTTCATTGAATTAATCCCGATGACCTGTCCCGCCATGTTGATTAACGCTCCGCCGCTGTTACCAGGGTTAATTGCAGCATCCGTTTGTAATACCTCAGACTGCCAATCAACCACACCATCCTGGTTAATATCAACAGGGATGGTCCTTTTTAGACCTGAAATAATTCCTTGCGTTACAGAACCAGAAAAAGTTGCCCCAAGCGGATTTCCAATTGCAATAACTGGTTCTCCCATCTTCAGACTGTCAGAATTACCGAATTCCGCCACTTTTTTAATCTTACTTGAACCGATCTCAAGCACGGCTAAGTCTGTCCAAACGTCACTGCCTAGCAGCTTAGCAGGAATCTTTGTTCCATCATCCAAGCTTACCTCAAGTTTTGTTGCACCCTCTATAACATGATGGTTCGTCACCACATAGGCTTTATTGCCTGCCTTTTTATAAATAACTCCTGATCCGGTCCCAGCAGCCTCTTCTGACGAATCGCCATTATCAGACCAAAAACTTGATGATTGGATATTATTAATGCCAACGACTGCAGCACCTGTTTTTTCAACCGCTTTTGTTGTATTTGTATTTACATCATATGAGACCTTCTCGACTACATTCTGCTGATTATCATTATTATTCGTTTCAACTGCCTGATTTTGATCTGTTGCTAGTTTATAAGGCAATATTCCTTGCTTTGCTAGAGTTGGGATGGCAAGGATCACAATAATTGCGCCTATTATTGCACCGGCCAGGCTGGCGAGAAATACACTGCCTCTTTTACCTCGCTGCTCTCGGTAGCGTCCCTGTGTATGATCGTCATAATAACCCATTTACACCATTCCCTTCTTCGAAAAGTGTTATTTACTATTTTGGCTCCTACCATCCATTATAATCAATCTTCCCGAAATTACTAAAGATAACGTTTCCCTTAATGAACAAAAGCGCAAGCGCCTTGAACAGCCCCGACAAGCTAGGCGCTGGAGCTGGACGTCAACAGTCCTTTTATCAACAGTTATCCACAAGCGAAAATTTTTAAATTTACTAAACGATAAAAAAATGGAGGTCTAAATGACCTCCATCTGAAAAATTATACGGCTGTTAAAACTGTCGGGATTTTTGGATCTGTATCATAAAGGTCAAACTGTTCACCAACAATTAAACCGCGGCTTTCTAATGTTTGTGCAACCGCCATTTTGGCTAAATCCTTCATATTATTATCAAGGCTTAAGTGTGCGAGATAGACCCGTTTTGTCTGATCTCCCACCACGTCACTCATCGCAAGTGCCGCATCTTCATTTGAAACATGCCCGACATCACTTAAGATTCTGCGCTTAATATTCCATGGATATCTGCCCATCCGCAGCATCTGCACATCATGATTCGATTCAAAGATGTACACATCTGCATTTGAGATCGTGCCTTTCATCCGGTCACTTACATAGCCAGTATCTGTAATCAACACTAGTTTTTTTCCTGAATGATGAAACACGTAAAACATTGGTTCTGCTGCATCATGGGACACACCAAACGATTCAATGTCTGTCGAACCAAAGCTCTTTACGGTTTCCATATTAAAAACAAATTTTTGCTCTGTAGGAATCACGCCTACTGAACTTTCCATGGCACGCCATGTTTTTTCATTTGCATAGACTGGCAAATGATATTTCCGGGCGAGAACGCCAATTCCCTTGATATGGTCACTGTGCTCATGAGTGACAAAGATGCCGGAAAGCTTGCTGATATCGCGGTCAATCTGTCCAAAAAGGGACTCCATCTGTTTTCCGCTGAAGCCGGCATCTACTAGAAAGGAATGTTCATCAGACTCAACATACAAGGCGTTCCCCGTACTTCCGCTTGCCAGAATGCTATATCGTAACGACATACTTTTTCACTCCACTTTACTATTTTCCTCGCTATTAAACTCAATAATCTGCCCTTCAAACGCATTGACAAACAGGCTGTCCTTATCATTTACCACAAAGCGCCATGTTGGGGCTAATACTTGGGATGCAGCCAGTTGGATAAGCGTTGAATAGCCAAGTTCAATCTTCGTAATTTTACTATTTGGCTTTAAGAAGCCTTTTTGATGCAATGTTTCAATTGCCTTTAACGGCGGAAGGATCTCTTCCTTAGCCGTCAACTTTTCAACTTCCTCTAAATAGGTTTGCTGATAGGAGGTAATCTGGTTATCCTCATTTACATTAAACGTAATCATACCATTGATATTTTCGTATAACGGATAATTTTCGTATTGCTGAAAATAGGTGATCGTATGTTTCTTATCATCCTTCTCCCAGAATTGATAATGCTCACCATACAGTATTCCTGCTTTAATAAAAGAAGCAAGGTCAGCAGGTTCAAACTTAGAGCTTAACTGAATCGGTTTATCAAGCATGACAACGAGAGTAGAGGTAGGTTCCATTGACACGGCCTTTTGTCCTTTCAATTTTGCCATATCCCCTTTTGTAAATGTCTTAGGTTTAGCACTAAGATACTGATCTTTAATGGGGGCCTTTGGAAGCTCAACATACGTAATCTCATCCGCCTTCAATTTATCTTCAAAGGAAGTTGGCGTTATCACTTCGTAATTATTAGCATCCCGCATTTTCATGAATTGAAATAAGAGATACACATCTAAAATTAAAAAGGTAATGATAAAAATCGTTTTAATTTTACTCCAATCCATCCGCAGAACCTCCTCCCAGGTCACTCAGCATAATTTGACCCCAGGATTTGTTATACCGATAAAACCAGGCAGGTTCTAAGAGAATCAGTTTATTCTCATCCGAACTCCTTACCATTTGATAGCCAAGGACAAGTTCTTCGAGAAGCTCCGGCTTAAAGTTCTTATTACTTTGTAAAACCGCCAAGATTTCATGTCCTGATGGAGGGGTAACAGTTTGCATTTCTGTTATTAATGGAAGATCTAAGGTAATATTCGGGCGGACATATTTATTAATCTCGTCATGTCCCCATTCCTCGGTAATTTCGGATAATCCATTATCATTAAAAATCGGATAACCATCCGTACTATATAAACGGAAAGTAACCGAGCGTTTGGACTCACTTTTAGAAACATAGCGAAACGAATCTGTCCAGCCTCCATGTTCATTGACAAAATCAATACTTCTTTTGACCAAATCGTATGAACTATCCACAAAGCTGTCTTCTGGTGTCGGATTGATATATTGCAAAATATTACTGTCATAGTTAACCGTCATTTTACTAGAATCATTCGTAAATTCCTCCCCATGGGGAATAGAACTTCTTTGAACAAAACTTGGATCGTCAAAAAGTGCATCTTTAAATTCATCGGAATTAAGCGTTACAGGTAAATACTTGTAGGTTGTCATTTTTGTTTTAGCCTCTGGCAGATAAAACGTACGTTTATCAGATACCTTATAAGCAAAAAACTTTGGATATTGATCAGCATTTTTATAGTAATCCCGATTAAATTCGTTTAAATTGGCGGATGAAATATGACTTATATAAACCTGTCCCGTTTCAGTGGAGGCAAAATAAACACTGCCATTGCCTTTTTCCAAATCGTTAACATTTATAATAATACGATTAAAATTGAAGGGTGGAATTTTCTTCCCTTCAATATTTAAAACACTAAGATATAACTCAATCGGAACATCACTAGGGAAGACTAGTTCAGCATTGCCGCTGCCATGGATAAAACTGTCCATATTACCAGCCTTTTCGGTATAGTTTTTTACATCTGAAATGGTCCAGCTGCTTACTTCCTTAATCAACTTATCCAATTCATCAGGGTTACTAGTCCCGTAATGTTGTCCTTTTACATGAAATAATACCTGATCTGGTCTTACTATTTTTGTCACATCTTGTTTTTTATCAACTGTTACCTCTTCCAAAGTTTTACTTTTTTCTAATTTGTCATAGTTGGGCTGGTAGGTCCAAAGATTCCAAGTTAGCAGAAGACTCACCAAGACTAAAATTGTTAAAATTCCTGATTTTATATTTTCGTATCTCATGACCATTCATCCTCTTCAGAACGCTCATACGGCAGGGAAAAGGATATCTTTGTTCCTTTTCCTTCCTCACTTGTTGCCCAAATCGATCCGCCATGAGCCTTAACCATTTCTTGAGCAATCGCAAGTCCCAAACCTGTACCACCCAATTTACGGGTTCTTGCCTTATCGACCCGGTAAAAACGATCAAAGATTTTCCCAATATTCTCTTTCGGAATTCCTACCCCTTGGTCCGATACACTGACAATAATCTTATCTTCTTTTTCCTTTATCGAAAAAGTAACCTGTCCGCCCTCAGGAGAATACTTTAAGGCGTTAGAGATAATATTGTATAAGACCTGGGTCATTTTATCCTCATCTACTTCCACAAAGATCGCCTGCTTCGGAAGCTTACGTTTAAAGGTTACGTTCTGCTCCTTAGACATTTCAAGCCGATCAATAATGTTATTGTAGAAGTCAACAAAGTTTACCCATTCCTTTGTCAGCTTGTAATCAGTGCTATCCATTTTTGATAATTGGAGCAGGTCATTGACAAGACGGATCATTCTTTCCGTTTCGGTCCTTGTTACCTCTAAGAAGTTAGGAGCTATTTCGGAATCTTGCCATGCACCATCTGCAAGTGCCTCTAAATAACTGCGCATCGTGGTGAGAGGTGTCCTTAACTCATGTGATACATTGGCCACGAATTCTCTTCTTTCTGCGTCAATCTTTTCTTGCTCCGTGATATCATGTAAAACAGCAATCAAACCATTAACAAAACCTGTCTCCTTTTGAATCACAGAAAAATTAGCCCTTAGTATATAGCGCTCCGCTTTTGTACTGTAGTCTAAAATTAACGAATCTTTTTCTTCAAGAAGATCTTCAAAAGTATTTGTATCATCCAAGTCTAATAACTCAACAATTGGCTGAGATAATACTGTTTCACGTGAAACATTCAGCATTTCTGCTGCGGGATCATTAATTAAAATCACACGGCCTTTTCTGTCAGTTGCAATAACCCCATCTGTCATATAAGACAGAACGGATGACAGCTTTCTTCGTTCCCCTTCTGTCCCCGCCTGGGCTTCCTGTAATTTTTTCGTCAAGTGGTTAAAGGTCATGGCGAGCGTACCTATTTCATCTTGACCATACACCTTTACCTTACGGGAGAAGTTTCCTTTGGCCATTGCAAGTGCTTGTTTTTTCATATCTGCTATTGGCCGTGTAATCGTTTGGGCTAATAAAATCCCCAATAAAGCCGTTATTGATAAGGCAATTGCAGTACCCGTAGCAAATATATTATTAATAGTTTTCATTTGTTCAAACACATTTTCAATCTTTGCAACAAGGTAAATGGCACCAATTACCTTTTTACCAGATTTAATAGGCGTTGAGAGGACCCAGATTCGATGTCCAGTTTTCTGTTCAATCTTGATGGAACTTTGATCTTCTTCCAAAACCATTGATTGTTTTACTTGAAGTACGGTTGTCCTTTGACCAACAAGTCCCTGATTACTGGATTGAGAGGTACCAAGTATTTTTAAGGACCGATTCTCAATCACTTGAACCTCCGTGATATCATTATCACCAACATCAAAGTCCTTAAGAATTTTCTTCAAATCTTCCTCAAGTGTTGGGTCTTCTGCCTTTCTTTCTTTTTCCATTTCCTCGACCACATTATAAGCTAGTAGATCCACCCGCTGTTTAATCGAAGTTTGAAAGTTTGTCCGCAATGTTTGTTCAAGTTGTTTGACAAAATAAACACCGATAATTTGCATCGCTACTAAAATAAGAAGGACGTAGATGAGAACAAACTTTACATGTATAGAGCGAAAGAAACCAACCTTTTTCATTAATTAATTACTCCTGTTCAGGATTGCGCAAATAGTAGCCAACCCCGCGACGAGTGACAATCCATGTTGGATGGCTTGGGCTATCCTCAATTTTTTCACGTAAACGCCTTACGGTTACATCGACAGTCCGTACATCACCATAATAGTCATACCCCCATACCGTTTGCAGTAAATGTTCTCTAGTCATGACTTGACCAATATGCTGGGCTAGGTAATATAGCAATTCAAATTCGCGATGTGTCAGCTCAATGGTCTCGCCCCGTTTTGAAACCACATAGGCATCCGGATGAATGATAAGTGAACCAATCTCAATTTCATTCGTCTCATTTTCAGCATCTGGCTGCGCTAAAATTTGATTATGACGGCGTAAATTTGCTTTTACACGTGCAATTAATTCCCTGGTACTAAAAGGCTTTGTAACATAATCATCTGCACCCAGTTCTAGACCAAGGACTTTATCAATTTCTGAATCCTTAGCTGTCAGCATGATAATGGGCATTTCATATTTTTTACGAACTTCACGACATACCTCCATTCCGTCACGTAACGGAAGCATAATATCTAAGAGGATCAAATCAGGCTGAACTTCTTCGACCAACTGAATGGCCTCATTGCCATCATAAGCACAATATACAACATAGCCCTCTTTTTTTAAGTTAAATTGTAAAATATCTGCAATCGGTTTTTCATCATCTACAACAAGTATTTTCTTTTCCATATAATTACTCCTTTTTATTCAATTGAATAAGGCGGTGTGAGCAAGCTCAAGCTTAACCAGTGAAAAGTGAAAAATTTTATATTTTGCTCAGATTGGTAAAACAATTTGCTTTCGCGACGCTCCGTTCCTTTACCAATGAGTTTCTAGAAGTCATACCTATTCTATTTTACTTTACCATTTTATAAGTAGAAATTCATCTATAAGTAGCAATTGGCAAATAAGGAAAAGCAGAAGCGCCTTGACCAGGGGCGAAAGGCATAAGACGAACCGGCGAGAAGGCTGCTCTTTAGCCTTCTTGACGGGGTGGCTTATGACCCGAGCCCCTAGGCGCTGGACATTATTCAAAGTAAAATAGAAGAGCCTCTAGATGAACTAGAGACTCTTACCATTAATGTAAATAAGATAGCGGGTTGACCAGACTCCCGTTTTTATATACTTCAAAATGAAGATGAACTCCGGTGGCGTCACCAGTTGCTCCCATAATCCCGATAGCAGTGCCTTTTGACACCGTTTGGCCTGCTTTGACATTTAAGGAAGACATGTGACCGTAAAGAGTTTGGAAACCGTTGTGATGGTCAATAATAATTTTATTCCCGTAACCATTACTCCAGCCGGCAAAAACCACCACACCATTGTCAGCAGCCTTTATCGTTTTATTACTAGGTCTAGCGATATCTATGCCTTTATGCAATTTACCCCAGCGCATCCCCTGCTTGCTAGATACATAACCACCGACAGTCGGCCATGCAAAGCTGCCCTCACCGCGCGAAGGGATTACTTTCGTTCCTTTTACCACAATATGATTAACAGGCTGTACAACATTTTGCTCATTGGACTGCTCTTTTTTTACAGCTACACCGTTTTGTTCGGAAATTTGATAGGTAACCAAACGAGATCCATTCTGCCCAGGTTGCTTTTCCTTTGTTTCCCCCTTTGGTAAAGAGGCATCCTCAACAACTTGGTTAGCAAATGGAATGACTTCCTTTTGACTGACCTCTTTATCAATAATCACTTCAATAAACGGTTTAAGCTCTGTAACATTTAGTTCCTCACCAACCTTTAAGAGGCTGCCCGCTGTTAAACCAGGATTTAATGCGATTAGATCTCCCACTTTTAAGCCATGCTTATGTGCAATGGTTTCGAGAGCGTCGCCCGATGCAACTGCATATTTCTTTTCTTCTAAAGTGCCCTTTTGTAAAAAAGTTAGTGCATCATCAGCGGTCATAATTTTTTCTGGTGTAATATTTTTTTCTTCAACTGATACGTCCTTTGATAAGCGGACGTCTAATAAACGAGTTTCATTTTCTTGAAGAGGGGGCAGAACTACATCTTTTTGTTTGCTCCTTGCCTCGAGTTCATCCAGTTGAGGTTCTGATACATATTGCAGCTTGAGTTTTCTTATTACTTCCTCAGCAGAATCTTTATTATCCAGGTAAACCACCGGTGTTCCATCGATCATAATCGCTGAAGATTCAGCCTCCAGCCGAAAGATATTATTAAAGTGACTAACGGTTTCCTGATTATTAGCTGTTGAGTTAATGACCTGTTCCGGTATGTATTGAACTTGCGGCTCAATCTTCAAGTCAACGTTTGTAAACGATTTCCTCGCGGTGTCTACTTTCTCGGCGATTAGTTTATTCACTACATTCTTATCGGTAACATTACCTACATAGGTCCCATTTAGATATACATGATAGATTTTAGTAGAGTTTGATGATAAAGCAAATGCAATAGGACCATTACTAAAAGCAATAACTGAAGCAGCCATAGCAGTAATGACCGTTGTTTTTAGCAATAAAAATTTATTTGTTTTAGTTCCTTTATTCGAAAATAACATTTTCTCCTCCTAAACCACGGTAAAACCCTTATCAGTCGTTTATGTATGTCTAGTAAAGAATTTTCCCATATTTTTGACCATTACTACTTTAACATAGTTTTATTTAAGTAGATTCATAGTCTTCGGAATGTAACATAAATGTATAACCGCTGACATTTTTCACATTTTGCCGACATATTACTAGTCCTATTTTCATAATGTATTTGTCGAATTTCATCCGGAATAGGAGAAAAACCCTTATTATGCAAAATTTTAATAGGACAAGATTAACAGGTTTGGTATTTTCTATATGGAGGAGTTGGGATGTAGCATTATGGCAAAAAGGAGGGAAGATTATTACAGAATAGTTGAATAAAAACAAAAAAGAAGCTTGCATATGCAGCTTCTTTTTTATGGCTCAGGACGGAATCGAACCGCCGACACAAGGATTTTCAGTCCTTTGCTCTACCGACTGAGCTACTGAGCCAACAGTGGCGGTCTGGACGGGACTCGAACCCGCGACCTCCTGCGTGACAGGCAGGCATTCTAACCAACTGAACTACCAGACCAAATTAATTGATCGTCAGCAAGGAAACCGTCCTTGCCAGCCTTTTGCTGACAATCAAAAGCCATGACCCCTACGGGACTCGAACCCGTGTTACCTCCGTGAAAGGGAGGTGTCTTAACCGCTTGACCAAGGGGCCATATATAGAAAGTTATTTTGCTAAGCAAAAAACTTTGGTGAGCCATGAAGGACTCGAACCTTCGACCCTCTGATTAAAAGTCAGATGCTCTACCAACTGAGCTAATGGCTCGTACTGTGACGACGCTTTTTATAATAGCATGGATGTTATAACTAGTGCAATACTTTTTTAAAAGTTTTTTAAAAAAGTTTGGAGCCCTCATAATAGAGGGCTCCTCGTTAAAGAAGAATGTATTGTTTTTACTTTTGATAACTATCTAGCTACAGCGTCTAGGGGCTAGAAGGTCTATAGCCAAGCCGTCAAGAAGGCTCGCCTTATGGTCGCCCCTGTGCAAGACGCTTTCGCTTTTATATTTGTCTCCAAGGGCTGCGGACAACATTTGTTTGGGTGCGATCTGGGCCGACAGAGAATGTTGTCAATGGCACACCTGTCAACTGGGTTACACGTTCTACATAATGGCGAGCGTTAAGAGGAAGCTCATCCAAAGATTTAACGCCGGTAATATCCTCGGTCCAGCCAGGTAGCTCCTCATAAATTGGTTCACATTGTGAAAGAATCCTTAAGTTTGCTGGATATTCAGTAATAACTTCATCCTTATAGCGATAAGCCGTACAAATCTTTAACGTTTCAATCCCTGTTAACACATCAATAGAATTTAGAGATAGATCGGTTAAGCCGCTGACACGACGGGCATGGCGCACGACGACACTATCAAACCAGCCCACACGGCGCGGACGGCCTGTTGTAGTACCGTACTCACGGCCTACTTCACGAATCCGATTTCCAATTTCATTATTTAATTCAGTTGGGAATGGGCCATCACCTACACGTGAAGTATAGGCCTTACAAACACCAACAACATGAGTGATTTTAGAAGGACCTACACCAGACCCAATGGTTACTCCACCTGCAACAGGATTTGAAGAAGTAACGAATGGATATGTACCTTGGTCAATATCAAGCATAACCCCTTGGGCACCTTCAAATAGCACACGTTTGCCTTCATCTAGAGCATCATTTAAGACAACAGATGTATCACATACATATTTTTTAACTTGCTGTCCATATTCATAGTATTCATCTAGAATATCTTCTTTTTTAAAACCTTCTGTCTCATAAATTCGCTCAAATAAACGATTTTTCTCTTCAAGATTTTGTTCTAACTTTTCTTCAAAAATTTCACGATCGAGCAAATCAGCAATCCGAATCCCAACACGGGCAGCTTTATCCATATAGGCTGGGCCAATACCCTTTTTGGTTGTACCGATTTTATTTGCACCTTTACGTAATTCTTCTACTTCATCTAATTTTATGTGATAAGGAAGAATAACATGGGCACGGTTACTAATCCGAAGATTATCCGTTGTCACACCCTTTTCATGTAAATATGCAAGTTCTGCTACAAGCGCCTTTGGATCAACAACCATTCCATTACCGATTACACTAATTTTTTCTTTATTAAAAATCCCAGATGGTATTAAATGTAACTTGTAGGTTTCACCGTTAAATTTGATGGTGTGTCCAGCATTGTTTCCACCTTGATAACGTGCGATTACTTCTGCATTCTCAGAAAGGAAATCGGTAATTTTCCCTTTTCCTTCGTCTCCCCATTGTGTTCCAACAACCACTACTGATGACATGAATGGCACCTCCGAAATTTCTGCTTCTTATTTAAACCTACACATAGTTTATCAATTTTAGCAGAGTAAAGTCAACAAAACACGAACATTTCCTATAACACTAGAAAAATACGTTCGTAAATATATTAATATATGAAAATTATAAAAGGATCAGCCAAATAGGCTAATCCTTTATAAAAAAACTACGCACCTGGAGGCTCATAACGCGTCTCTAGGTTTACGAATTTATTATATTCCTTCACAAAAGCTAATGCAACGGTTCCTGTTGGGCCATTACGCTGTTTGGCAATAATGATTTCAATAATATTTTTATTCTCGGATTCCTTATCATAGTAGTCATCACGATATAAGAACGCCACGATATCAGCGTCCTGCTCAATACTACCAGATTCACGGATATCGGACATCATCGGTCGCTTATCCTGACGCTGCTCAACGCCACGGGAAAGCTGCGAAAGTGCAATAACAGGGACTTTAAGTTCACGGGCTAATTGCTTTAGTGAACGGGAAATCTCTGATACTTCCTGCTGACGGTTTTCACCCGATCTGCCGCTTCCTAAAATCAGCTGCAAGTAGTCAATTAAAATCATACCGAGGCCGTGCTCCTGCTGAAGACGGCGGCATTTTGAACGAATATCACTGATTCTAACTCCCGGAGTATCATCGATAAATATACCAGAGTTGGAGAGACTGCCCATTGCCATTGTTAACTTGCCCCAGTCATCATCTGTTAAGGAACCGGTACGAAGTCTTTGCGCATCAATATTTCCTTCCGAACAAAGCATACGCATAACCAGCTGTTCAGCCCCCATCTCAAGACTGAAGATGGCTACATTTTCACCTGTCTTTGTCGCCACATTTGCGGCAATATTCAAGGCAAAGGCTGTTTTACCTACGGAAGGACGGGCACCCACAATGATTAAATCATTGCGTTGGAATCCTGCTGTCATTCTGTCGAGCTCAGCAAAGCCCGTTGAAATCCCGGTAATATCCCCCACACGGTTATGCATTTCCTCGATATTATCATATGTTCGGACAAGAACATCTTTAATATTATGGAATGCCCCCGCATTCTTTCTCTGGGCCACTTCCATAATGCTTTTTTCCGCTTCACTTAAAAGAGCTTCTACTTCGTCTTCACGGGAATATCCATCAGAAGCAATATTCGTAGCTGTCCGGATTAGTCTTCTAAGCAGGGACTTCTCTTCTACAATTCTAGCATAATACTCTATGTTAGCAGCCGTCGGTACAGAACCGGACAAATCACTTAAGTAACTAACACCGCCTATATCTTCAATCAATTTGGCAGCTGCAAGTTCCTCTGTAACCGTCACAAGGTCAACGGCTTTCCCTTGATCATTTAAATCCAGCATAACATTAAAGATTTTTTGGTGGGAAGCACGGTAAAAGTCCTCAGGTATTAATATTTCTGAAGCCAGCGTCAGCGCAGAAGGCTCTAAAAAGATAGCCCCTAGAACAGCTTGCTCCGCCTCGATATTTTGCGGCGGCATACGATCCGCTAATACATCATTCATCTATCAAAAACCTCCTAGCTTAGAAGGATAATTAAAAACTATATTAAAATTATCATATCTCTAAAAGAAAAAAGTGACCAGTCATAACCGATCACAAGAGAATTGCTACTTCTTATCTTAACATGTTTATTGGTACTTTCGTACTGGCAAATTTTCACCTTATTTTATTTCTGATACTGAAACCGTTAACGTCGCTGTTACTTCATGGTGAAGCTTTACTGGCACCTTTGTATGTCCTAATGTCCGAATCGCATCATCTAATTCCATTTTACGTTTATCAATTTTAATGCCATGTTTCTTTTGTAATTCTTCCGCAACCTGCTTGGTGGTAATGGAACCAAACAGTCTGCCGCCTTCACCAGCCTTGGCTGTCAGTTCAACAGTCGTCTTATCTAAAACTTCCTTCAGCTTTTTAGCCTCAGCAAGCTCTTGGGCGGCAGCCTTTTCTTCCTTTTTCTTTTGAGCATCAAGAGAACTAATATTAGCATTATTTGCCTCAATGGCCAGGCCCTGTTTAATTAAAAAGTTATGTGCGTAGCCATCCGCAACATTTTTAACTTCTCCTTTTTTACCTTTACCTTTAACATCCTTTAAAAAAATGACTTTCATTCTTTTTTCACTCCTTCAAAATAATCATCAATCGCCAGCTTTAATTGGGCCTCTGTTTCTTCAATCGTCAGCCCAGTCAGCTGGGTAGCTGCATTTGTTAAATGACCTCCGCCCTTGAGGCTCTCCATAATCACCTGCACATTGATATTTCCAAGCGACCTGGCACTGATAGCAATCACGCCTTCGTCCCGTTTCGCTATTACAAAGGATCCGAGTACCCCATCCATAGCTAATAAGGTATCTGCAGCCTGTGCAATGATTACCTGGTCATACAGGTCTTGTTCTGAGCCTTTAGCAATGGCAATCCCATCACGGTAAAAGGCCACCGATTCAATTAACTTCGATCGTCGTATATATGTATCGACGTCTTCTTTCAAAAGCTTTTGAACAAGAATCGTATCAGCTCCATGTGCCCGCAGATAAGAAGCGGCATCGAACGTCCTTGAGCCGGTTCTTAGTGTGAAGCTTTTTGTATCGACAATAATTCCTGCTAAGAGAGCGGTCGCCTCTATCATTTCAATTTTACTCCGTTTTGGCTGATATTCCAAAAATTCCGTCACAAGCTCTGCTGTTGAGGAGGCATATGGTTCCATATATACAAGCAGAGGGTTCGCAATAAATTCTTCTCCGCGGCGGTGATGGTCAATGACCACCTTATGATCAATTTTATTTAATAACCGTTCCTCTATCACCATAGAAGGCTTATGGGTATCGACAATGACAAGCAATGTTTTTTCTGTAGCAATTTCTAATGCAAGTTCAGGATCAATGAAGTAAGAATATAATTCTTCTTTGTGGCGTATTTCTTCCATTAACCTTTTTACTCCACTTTCCATTTCTTGCATGTTTACAACGATATATGCTTCCTTCTGGTTCATTTGAGCTACTTTATAAATACCAATACTTGAACCAATCGAATCCATATCAGGGTTCTTATGACCCATGATGATGACTTTATCACTGGCCATAATTAAATCCCTAATGGCATGGGAGATAACTCTTGCTCTCACTCTTGTCCGTTTCTCAACAGGGTTCGTTTTACCCCCATAAAATTTCACCTTGCCGCTTGGCAGTTTAATGGCCACTTGATCGCCGCCTCTGCCTAGGGCTAAATCAAGGCTGGATTGAGCCATTGCGCCTAGTTCAGGAAGGGAGGATACTCCTGTGCCGACACCGATACTTAATGTAAAGGTGACATTTTGCTTTGAGGTCATTTCCCTCACTTCATCGAGGATCGTGAACTTGCCCTTTTCAAGAATACGAAGAATTCTCTCACTAAAAACCGCAATAAAACGTTCGGATGAAACCCTTTTTAAATAAATACCATTATCCTGGGCCCATTTATTTAATATTGACGTAACTAAATTATTAATGCTGCCGCGCATTTGGTCATCCATACCCTGTGTAAGATCATCATAATTATCAAGAAAAATTGTTGAAATAACCGTCCGATCATCCTGATACCTTTTCTCGATCTCCGTTTGCTCCGTTACATCAAAGAAATATAACAGCCGTTCTTGACGTTTATGGACAACACGGAATTTTCGTTCATGAAGGGTAAAAATCTCTGTTTCTACCTCTTGTTTAATTAAAGGAATCAACGCATCTGCAACATCATAAAGTGATCTGCCTACTAATGTAACCTCATCAAAGCACGAGGAAAGATAAGGATTTGTCCACTCGATGTAATATTCCTCATTGATAAGCATAATCCCGATTGGCATTTCCATCAGGGCTTCTTCGCCAACCTTTTTCACTCGATAGGACAGAGTGGAAATATATTTTTCCATCTCTTTTCGCTCTCTGCGGTCAATGACTAACATATAGTAGAGGGGCACTAACATTAATAAAAACCCAGCAACGCTTAAAATCCAATTATATAAAAGCAGGATGATAAGCAGAATCACAGTAACGCCAATAAGCCCATAAAAAGGGTAACGAATTGACCGCTTTTCAAAAAATGCAGGCAAAGTCTTCAGCTCCTTGACGTTTTACTCTTTTTTGGCAAATCGTTTTCTAAAATCAAAACCTAAATCAGTAATCCCTAATATCATTATTATATAATGAACAATCGGAATGATGAAAGATAGAATTACAATGAAGATTGCAAAGCCTTTTCCAAACGAACGCTGATAAAAAATATAAAATAAACAAGCTAATCCCTGTAAAAATATAAACCATTCTAAAATAAATCTGGCATTAACGATGACTAGATATAAATATGTACCCTCTTGAGGGTGAAATAATAAGTAGCCTCCTAATGCGGCTAAGTAATACCATAGAAGACTTTTAGGAAGCATAAGATTCCTAAATTTACCCCACGAAGGAGCAGGAATACCAAACCTTTTGGCAATCGGGAAACAAATCCACTGCGTAATAAAAGCATACACAATCGCCACCGTTATTAAATAACCCGGCGCCAATGCCTTGATATTTTTAATTAAATTGGCATTTTGCTCCTGCAAAAGCTTGACTTGGTCTTCTTTTCCTAATGCCTGCAGCATTGCTTGTGATTGTTTCATGGATTGTTCTAACATTGTATTTAGCTCATGAATAAAATTAATATTCATAACCGTAACAAGCACGGCATAAAAAATGATCAAACCAATAATAAAGGTAAGTGTACCTCCTATTAGTACAGCTGACCGGCTTTTTGTTTTTTGCGTTATATAGCCCATAACAACACCAGCAGTACCAAATAGGGCCATTAACCCCAGACCTTGTAAGGAACTAGAGATAAACGAGATAATAATAGCCGCGATAAAAAAGACAGCAATATATTTCAGGTTATTTTTCGCCGAAAACATAATAAATGGCAGTGGCAGGATAAAGACACTGATTACACTTAAGGGTGGTATGTAGATTGTTATTAATAAAAAGACGGTTAAGGCGGCTAAGAGAATAGCACCTTCCGTTAAATTACGGACATTTTTCACTTCAACACCTCATAAATAATTACATCTATTTCTTTATTTTAGCCACTTACTTGTTTTGATACAACTTTTGATAAAAGAAAAAGACAGTAAGGATGTCCTTACTGTCTTTTTTCGAGATGCAATAAGATCGCACTCTAGCTTCAGCCCCTAGGAAAAAATGAACTACTTTTTTCCCTGTTCAAGGCGCTTACGCTTTATTTATTCACCAGCTACGAATGGTAGTAATGCCATTTGACGTGCACGTTTGATTGCAACTGTTAGTTTACGTTGGTATTTAGCGCTAGTACCAGTTACACGACGTGGTAAAATTTTTCCACGCTCAGAGATGAATTTTTTAAGTAAATCTACATCTTTGTAATCGATGCGAGTGATACCATTTGCTGTGAAATAGCACACTTTACGACGCTTTGCGCGACCGCCTTTACGTCCTCCTGCCATGAAAATTCCCTCCTTTATTTTTTTATATGATAACGTTCAAAAGGTTACTTTTAGAATGGAAGATCGTCATCAGAGATGTCAATCTGACCAGTTCCTGCAAATGGATCTTCATCCATGCGGGTAAACCCTTTGTTTTGATTTTGGTTTGGACGTTGATTCTGATTGCCGCTGCCATATGAATTACCTTGTTGTGGTTCCATAGGAGGAGCACCATAATAATCGTTGTTGCTTCTACCGCCACCACCAGAAGACGACTTAGGCTCCAGAAATTGAACACTTTCCGCTTGAACCTCTGTAACGTAAACACGTTTACCATCTTGTCCTTCATAGTTGCGCGTTTGAATACGGCCATCAACACCTGCAAGGCTGCCTTTTTTTAGGAAGTTTGCCACATTCTCAGCAGGTTTACGCCAAACAACACAGTTAATAAAGTCTGCTTCACGCTCACCTGACTGACTAGAAAATGGGCGATTAACAGCTAAAGTAAAAGTAGCAACAGGAACCCCATTTGGCGTATAACGCAAATCAGGATCTTTTGTTAAACGACCAACAAGAACGACACGATTCATCATCAGAATCAACTCCTTTTCTTTTGGTAAAATGTTCCACACGAAACATTTTACCAAGATATATATAATTCTTAAGCTTCTTCTTTAATTACGATATGGCGAATGATATCTTCGCTGATCTTTGCAAGACGAGAAAACTCTTGTACTGCAGCAGCTGAAGATGTAGTTTTAGCGATTTCGTAGTATCCGTCACGGAAATCGTTGATTTCGTATGCTAGACGGCGCTTACCCCAATCTTTTGTTTCAGCAGTTTCCGCACCGTTTTCAAGAAGAATTGTGTTAAAACGCTCAACAAGAGCCTTCTTTGCTTCATCTTCAATATTTGGGCGGATGATGTACATGATTTCGTACTTATTCATCACAGTCACCTCCTTTTGGTCTAAACGGCCCAATAATGGGCAAGGAGCAATTATTTAATTACTCACAAGTTGAAATTATAGCACAGAAGAAATTAAAATGCAATGTCCTTCACCGTTCTGCCATTTTTAATTCATAGAAAAGCTTAAAAAAAGAGGCTCCACATTCAAGCAGAGCCTCGTCAATACTATACGTTAAAACGGAAATGGATGACATCGCCGTCTTTAACTTCATACTCCTTACCTTCTAAGCGGACCTTTCCTGCTTCCTTTGCCGCATTATGACTGCCGGCAGCCAATAAGTCATCAAAAGATACAGTTTCCGCACGGATAAATCCGCGTTCAAAATCAGAGTGAATAACACCGGCACATTGTGGAGCCTTCATCCCTTTTCTGAAGGTCCAGGCACGGACTTCTTGTACACCCGCTGTGAAGTAAGTAGCTAATCCAAGCAGGCTGTAGGCAGCACGAATTAATTGGTCTAAACCAGATTCCTCAATGCCTAGTTCTGAAAGGAACATCGCCTTTTCTTCGCCTTCAAGTTCAGCAATTTCCTCTTCAATTTTTGCACAAATTACAATAACTTCCGCATTATCAGCAGCAGCAAATTCGCGAACTTTTTGAACATACTCATTACCAGATGGATCCACAATATCATCTTCACTTACATTAGCCACATACAGAACAGGCTTAATCGTTAAAAGATGGAGTCCTTTTACTAATTTCATTTGTTCATCCGTAAAATCAACTGTACGAGCGGGTTTCTCTGCTTCAAAAGCATCGCGCAGCATTGAAAGAACCTCAAATTCAGCAGCTGCATCCTTATCTTTTTGCTTGGCCAATTTTTCTACACGGCTAATTCGCTTTTCCACTGATTCCATATCAGCAAGAATCAACTCAAGGTTGATGGTTTCGATGTCATCAATTGGGTCGACCTTCCCTGATACATGGGTAATGTTTTCATCGGCAAAACAACGGACTACCTGACAAATCGCATCTACTTGACGAATATGTGAAAGGAACTTGTTTCCGAGTCCTTCACCTTTACTAGCACCCTTAACAATCCCGGCAATATCGGTAAATTCAAATGCGGTTGGGACCGTCTTTTTTGGCTGCACAAGTTCAGTTAATTTTTGCAGGCGATGGTCAGGTACTTCAACAATCCCTACATTCGGATCAATCGTACAGAAGGGGTAATTCGCTGATTCCGCTCCTGCTTGTGTTATTGCGTTAAATAATGTCGACTTACCAACGTTCGGCAAACCTACAATACCAGCTGTTAAAGCCATTCACGTTCACTCCTAATAATCATCTATATAAAAATAAGTTCTTTTATATTAAAAAGCCTCTCACAATTATAAGGCAACTGTCATAAAAAATACAACTGCCGCTTTTGTACGTCAGTTAGTTAGTTTCAATTCTTTCAAGGTTTACAAGACAATCATAAAGTGTACTGCCAAGGCCATTATCTGATTCCCGGCTTGAGGTCAGTTGATTAACAGAGCCGCCAAATCTCTTCCAAATACCTTCATCAATATTAATCGTGTTAGGATGTGCCTTCACCAATATTGAAATATATCCCCTCACTTCACCGCGGTCATTCCACACCCTTACATAATCACCGTTTAAAAGTCCCTGATCTTCTGCAATATTAGGAGCAATCTCTACTTTAAGCTTGAGGCTGTCACCTAAAAGATGATAATTCTGCGAATGGTTCGAACGCAATGGATGGATGGTCAGCAGTTGATAAGGATAGGTTTCAGCAAGCAAAGGATTGTTCCATTTTGATTCATCAGGAACGGCTAACGCTAACAATCCGTTCTTGCCCTTTGACTGACCCAAAAGTGAAGTGAATTCAAATTTTCCTGTTGGGGTTTGGAATTTCCGATTATGCCATGGCACCTTTTCAACTGGCAGTTCCATCGTGTGCTGCTCTTTTAATTTTTCAAGAGTGATGCCCGAATCTTCCAGCGGCTTTAGGGTCATCCTTAACCATTCATCTCGCGTATAGGCAAAATCCGCACCGAATCCAAGTCTTGCTGCCAGCTGTGTCCAAATCCACAAATCAGATTTCGCTTCACCAGGTGCTGAAACAAGTTTTGGACCATAATTTACATAATGATGATACATAGAAGAATAATAAAAGTCTTCTTCTTCAAAAGCTGTTGTCGTCGGCAAAACGTAATCAGCTAATAAAGCCGTATCCGTCATAAATTGCTCTAACACCACAACAGTTGGCACGGAAGAGAACGCCTTTTCAACTACACCGCTATCCGGGACCTGAGTGAGTGGATTTCCACATGTCACCACAATCATTTCGATAGCCGGGCCAGAAGCCTTTAAGGTCTCTTCCGCCTGTTTCATAATAGAAAATTGGCGGCTGTCTTGTTTACGATGAGGGAGGGTTAACTCATTAAAGGCGAAACTTTGACCAACCTGGAGATTGGCATAATTGGCTCCCCCTCCTGGAATGCCAATGTTTCCACTAATAGCTGCAAGAGCATCAATCAAACGAATGGTATTTCCGCCATTTTCATACCGCTGCATTCCTAAGCCCATATAAGTGGCGGTTGGTCTGTCACTATACACAAGAGCTAATTGGGTGATAACCTTAGATGAAACTTCCGTCATTTCACTGATCTTTTCTAAGGTAATACTATCAAGCAGGCTCACTAAGTCTGCGAATCCATGTGTGAATTGCTCAATAAAATCCCGGTCCTCTAAGCCAAGCCGGAGAATTTCCTTCATCATTCCTGCTGCCAATAATCCATCCATCCCCGGTTTTACGGTTATAAATTGATCTGCTTGCTTGGCAGTGGCATTATAGAGCGGGTCAATCACAAAAACCTTAATCCCTTGTTTCTTTGCCTCTAGCAATCTTTCATATAAATGCATATTGGTTCTGGCAACATTTCGTCCCCAAATAATTATGTTTTTGCTATTAACTATATCATCGGGTTCATGGCTGAAGGCATTGCCAAAATCCCACTTTTGGGCTTCAATTCCTGCTCCCCAGCAGAGAGATCCATAAACTTGCGTTACCCCGCCATAACAATTAAAAAAGCGCTGGTCTAGATTTTTTAAGATTCCATTATTGGCATAGTCATGGCTATGCAGTACAGCAGTTGTCCCAAACGTTTGTTTTATTTTGCGTAACTTCACTGCTATTTCATCAAGTGCCTGATCCCAAGAAATTTGTACAAATTCCCCGTTTATCTTTTTTAACGGGTATAATAGACGCTGCTCAGAATTGGTTCTCTTTTCCAGCATCCGGCCGCGCCCGCAAATTTTACCTCTAGTGATCGGATGTGTCTCGTCACCCTCCACTTTGACAACTTTGCTATCGTCGATCGTTACATGAAAGCCGCAGCTATCCCAACAATTTAATGGACACGCAGCTTTACGTAATTCTGCCATCAATTCCACCCCCGTCTTACCATTTCTCATTTATTAACTACCAAAATAGAGCTGAATAAAAAAAGAAGCATGAAAAATTACCCTTCATGCTTGACTAAAATCTTTTTCATTTTCCTTGAAAATTCTCTTCTTGGGATCAAAACACTATGACCGCAACCCTCACATTTAATCCGGACATCCATTCCCATCCGAATAATCTTCCAGCGATTGGTTCCGCATGGATGTTGTTTCTTCATTTCAACAACGTCGTTCAGGGCAAATTCTTTTTCCTCCATCTGTTTATCCCCCTTATACACTTGGTTCTTTTATGTTACCATTATCCTTCGAATACATAACCATTCGTGGATATGGGATTTCAATTCCATGCTCATCTAAAGAGAGTTTAATATCTTTACGCATTTTCCTTGCTACAGCTGCATGCTGCATTGGCAGTGTTTCTGCAACAATTCTCAATGTCACTTCAGAAGGACTAAAGTTTTGAATACCTAGAAAATCAGGTTCCCTAACTAATTCTTCATATCTTTCCGGCATTTTTTGAAGTAGTTCCCTAATAACCATTTCAGCCTTATCTAGATCCTCTTCATAAGCGATTCCTACATCTATTATCGCTAAACTGTTATTAATTGAAAAGTTTGTTACTTCCATAATGTTTCCATTAGGTAAAATATGAACTTCTCCGGTCCAGCTTTTTAATTTTGTCGTTCTTAATCCAATCGCTTGGACATTGCCTTCAAACTGTCCGATTCGAACATGGTCGCCAACAGAAAATTGATCTTCAAAAATAATGAAAAAGCCGGAGATCACATCCTTCACCAAACTCTGTGCACCAAATCCAACAGCTAAGCCAACTACTCCAGCACCGGCAATTAACGCCTTCACATCGATTCCCAGCACCGAGAGGATCATCATAAAGGCAATAAAATAAACGACGTATGTCAGAATATTATCAAGCAGCTTAGATAGTGTAGCTTCCCTGCGTTCTGATGTGTTCAATGGGGAGAGGTTTCTAATTTTAAAAATATTATGAATTGCCAATTTGCCAATTCGGATTAGTATATTAGCAATCAACATGATTACAATTATTTTAAGCAAGCCTTCGCCTATATTCAACCATGTATCTTCATTTTGATATTTATCGATAAGCTTTTGTATTCCTCTTTGTGTAATACTCATGAGTCACCTTCCTAAACCCTTTTTACCCATTTTATTTTAACAATAATTCGATTTAGATAATAGCATTATGAATTTTCATTTTTTACCACCACGATGTATAGATTTTCAAAATTTTCCGTATACTGAATAAAAAGTAGAAGCAGCCAAAGCATGCACCGTTTAAAGAATAGGATAAATACGTGCCAGGGAGTGGACGGAATGAATTTGAAGACTAGCTTTTTTGACAGGAGGAGCAAGGTAAGTATCATTCATGATGATTCTAACGCGGCTGAACAGCTTGCTCGTGAATTACTCCTGAACATCCCTAGTGTAACTAGACGTCCAATTGTATTTGTATGTATTGGGACGGACCGCTCCACAGGGGACTCATTAGGGCCGCTAGTTGGGAGCATCCTTGAGGAGAAAGATCTCCAATCATTTTACGTCTATGGAACTTTAGATGAGCCTATCCATGCTGTGAATCTTGCTGATAAGCTGAGAGAAATAAACACCACTCATGCCAATCCATACATAATCGGGATTGATGCCTGCTTAGGGCGGATAAAAAGTGTCGGTGTAATCCAAGTTGGAAACGGACCTGTCAAACCAGGAGCAGGGGTAAACAAGGAACTGCCCGCTGTAGGAGATATTCATATCACCGGCATCGTCAACGTCAGCGGTTTTATGGAGTTCTTTGTTTTACAAAATACGAGGTTAAATCTTGTAATGAGAATGGCCAAAACCATTGCGTCTGGAATAGTTCAAGCAAGCGAGCATTACCCAAAGCAAAACTGGGCTGAATTAAATTGGACAGAAGAGGAAAAAACAAATTAAAAGAGCAATCAAGTCGATTGCTCTTTTCATGAGATAAGAAAGTATAAAAGTTTTTGACTTCGAGAATTGTCCAGCTCCAGGCGCCATCGGCTCGAGGTCACAAGCTTATCCAGTTGCGGCTCCTTGGGACGCAAGTCTAAGCCACTCCCTGACGAAGTCTAAGTGCCTTGCGCTTTTCTTATTATAAAATATGATGATAGTTATAGAGGATTGTGACAATAATCCCTGTCACCACGATACCTGGAAGGAGATTGGCCACCTTAATCTTTACTATGCCAGTTAAATTTAAGCCGATAGCAAAAATCATTACACCGCCCGTTGCGGTCATTTCCGTAATAAATTGATCCATTAATTCCTTTGGAACAAATTGATTTATTTGCGTAGCAAATAAGGCAATCAATCCCTCATAGAGAACAACAGGGACTGCTGAAAAAATAACGCCAATTCCAAGCGTAGTCGTTAAGATTAAAGCTGTAAAACCATCAATGATTGATTTTGTGTACAATACATCATGGTCGCCGCGAATACCGCTATCAAGTGCACCTATAATAGCCATTGCCCCAATCACAAAGATTAAGGTTGCCGTAACAAAGCCCTCAGAAATGCTTCCTTTCCCATTAGATCCAACCCTGCGCTCAAGCCAACCGCCTAAATCATTTAATTTATCCTCTAATTTTAATAGCTCACCTGCAACTGCACCTACTACCAAGCTAATAATAACGATCAGGAAATTTTCACTCTTCAAGCCCATTTGTAATCCTAAAACCATAACCGATAGTCCGATCGCATACATGACCGTCGTTTTCATGCCCTCTGGTATCCGATTTAACCATTTACCGAGAAGAGTCCCAATAATAATTAACAAACCGTTAACAAGTGTTCCTAATAAAAACATGCGCTTTCTCCTTCTTCGCCTCTCGAAATAATAATAGTTATAACCTATCATGTTCATGAATGAATTGGAAGATTTTTTAACAAAGAAAAACCCGCCGAGTGGCGAGTCTACTTATATATTAGAGTCCTCCTGATCAAGCATTTCTAATATCCGCTCTAAATCAGCTTGTGAGAAAAATTCAATTTCAATTTTCCCTTTATTTTTCTTTTGGACGATATTTACGGTTGTTCCAAACCGTTCACGAAGAGAATGCTCATGCTGCTGTACAAATACATCCTTTTTCTTTTCTGGCTTTTTTGTTTCACGTGAAACATTTTCGTTTATTTGCTGGATTAGTTTTTCTAATTGACGGACATTTAGCCCTTCATTGACTACCTTTTCTACTAGAACAGGAAGCTTTGCTTTTTGTCTGAGTCCTAGTAATGCACGGCCGTGCCCCATTGAAATACTCCCGCTTGAAATAAGTTCCTGAATTTTTGGAGGGAGGGAGAGCAGGCGGATATGATTCGCTACATGAGGCCGGCTTTTGCCTAAGCGCTTGGCTACTTCCTCCTGTGTCAGCTTTAACTTTTCAATTAAGGTTTGATAAGCTTGTCCCTCTTCAATTGGATTTAAATCTTCTCTTTGCAGGTTTTCAAGGACGGCTAATTCCATCATTTGCTGCTCCGTCAGCTCACGGACAACAGCAGGGATTGTTTCGAGCTTTGCTTCCTTGGCAGCGCGGAAGCGGCGTTCACCTACGACAATTTCATAGCCTCTAATACTTTTGCGGACCACAATCGGCTGCAGAATTCCATGCTCAATAATAGAATCTCTTAATTCATCAATTGTTTCTTGCTGGAAGGTTTTCCGTGGCTGATATGGGTTTGGACGAAGTTCCTTAAGCTTAATTTCCTGGACTGTTTCTTCTTTACTTACTTCATTAAAAAAAGCATTCAGCCCTTTTCCTAAACCTTTAGCCATTTGTGACCACTTCCTTCGCTAAATCTAAATAAACTTCAGCTCCACGGGATTTTGCATCATAAGTAATGATTGGCTCCCCATGACTTGGCGCTTCACTTAGACGTACATTTCTTGGAATAATGGTTTTATAGACTTTATCTTGGAAATATTTTTTCACTTCTTCAATGACTTGAAGCCCAAGATTTGTCCTTGCATCGAGCATAGTTAATAGAACGCCCTCAATTTTCAAATCTTGATTTAAATGTTTTTGGACGAGTCTGACCGTATTTAATAATTGGCTAAGTCCTTCTAATGCATAGTACTCACATTGAACCGGGATTAATACCGCATCCGATGCGGTTAATGCATTTAATGTTAATAGCCCTAATGACGGCGGACAATCGATAATAATATAATCAAACTGTTCCTTCACTTCCCCAAGAGCACGTTTTAAACGAACTTCTCTTGAAATAGTTGGGACCAATTCAATTTCGGCTCCTGCCAGCTGAATGGTAGCCGGAATCGCATACAAATTTTCAACAGAGGTTGCTTTAATGACATCCTTTGCATCCACATCATCTACTAAAACATCATATATACACTGTTCCACTTCAGCCTTTTCAATACCAACTCCGCTTGTTGCATTTCCCTGCGGATCAATATCTACTAGTAAGACCCGTTTCCCTATGTATGCTAAGCAGGCACCTAGGTTGACAGAGGTTGTCGTTTTCCCGACTCCACCTTTTTGGTTTGCAATTGAAAGGATTTTCCCCACGTTGTCACCTACCCTAAAATTTAAAAATAGTAATCTAGCGTTCTATCAAATGTAATAATTATCTCAATAACGGAAAGGAAAGTAAAATTTCCATTCCTTTATTTTACCATGATTTTAATAGTAGTTGCTTTTTTTCCTAAAAAAATTCCATTAGGAAATTCTGCTTATTTTTTTCCAATCCCGTGAACCGCTCGCGCCTGGAGCAGAAATCAATAGTCAAATTCAACACAGAATTAATAAAAAAGAAGAACCAAACATCACTCTGTCTGGTTCTTCTGTCATCTATTGATTTACTTTTTCTTTGGAATGCGAATGGTAAATTGGTAAAATTCATCAAACTCTTCTTCTTCGGAGTCTAAATTAATCCCACTGTCCGATACCATTGAAAGTGATTGCCTGATGGTATTAACGGCAATTCTCATATCTTTACTAAAAGCCTTACGCTTCGGCTTTGGCTGTTGATTTTTTTGTTCAAGCAGGCGGACAACACGTTCCTCCGTTTGCTTTACATTTAGATTTCTCTCCATCACTTCTGCTAATAAGGCCACTTGTTTTTCCGGATCCTTAAGCGGAATGAGGGCACGTGCATGGCGCTCAGTAATGACCTTGCTTAACAAGGCATCCTGAACAGGCTGAGGCAATTTAAGAAGACGCAGCTTATTAGCGACGGTGGACTGCCCTTTTCCAAGGCGCTGTGCTAATGCTTCCTGCGTTAAGTTGTGCAATTCAAGCAGTTTACCATACGCAATCGCTTCCTCAATCGGGGATAATTCCTCACGTTGTAAATTTTCAATGAGGGCTACAGATGCTGTTTCCGTATCCGAAAGGTTTTTTACAATTGCCGGGGCTTCTGTCCAGCCAAGCTTTTTCATCGCCCGCCAACGGCGCTCTCCGGCTATAATTTCATATTTATTGTCAGCAAATTCTCGGACGACAATCGGCTGGATAATACCATGTATATGAATCGTACGAGACAATTCTTCAATTTTCTCTTCATCAAATACCGTCCGTGGCTGGAATCGGTTCGGAATAATTTGGTTAATCGGTATTTTCTTGATCTCTTCGCTTCGTTCTATATTCAGCTCCTGCTCAACCTCTTGCTCTCCCTTTTCGCCGAGGCCAAAAAAGCGTGTAAATGAACTCTTCATCCCCAACACCACCTTTAAGAAACTCCCTATTACTTATTCTATATGCAAATAATTTCTTCCTGCCTGGGATACTATTTTTGTAAAAATTGTTATGTGCTATTAAACGTAAACCAGCCAAAACCTGCAGCAGCTGGGGTTATTCAATTGGCGACTTGCCCGGTGTACCCGGTTTGCGCGGATACTTCTTTGGCGTCTGTTTTTCTTTTTTAATAATCAATATGGTTCGTTCACTTTCTTCCATTGGCAGCGTAAACGTATGGACCTTTTCAACCTTGCCGCCGAGAGTCGAAATTGCCTTTTGCGCGGAGTCTAATTCATCCTTAGCATGTAAAGCTTTCATTGCAAGAAAATGTCCGCCTACTTTTGCTAAAGGTAAACAAAACTCACTTAATACAGACATTCTGGCCACCGCTCGTGCCGTCACGACATCAAAGGTTTCCCGGTAAGCAGGATTCACCCCAAAAGTTTCCGCGCGGTCATGAACAAAATGAATATTTTCTAAATTTAAAACATCTGCAAGATGGTTTAAGAAGGATATCCGCTTGTTTAACGAGTCTACAATCGTCACTTCAATATGTGGATAAACAATTTTTAACGGAATGCTTGGAAACCCAGCACCGGCACCAACATCACATAAATGAAAGGGCCTTGAAAAATCAAAATAGAAGGAAGCTGTGATTGAGTCATAAAAATGCTTTAAATATACATCCGTCTTTTCAGTGATGGCGGTAAGGTTCATTTTTTCGTTCCACTCAACCAAGGTTGTAAAATAGGCTTCAAACTGGTCAAGCTGTTTTTCAGAAAGGGAGATCCCCTTCTCCTGAAGGTTCGCTGTAAATTGTTCAATATTCATAAACAAATCTTCCTCACTAACTATTCAGCATTGTGGCAGAAGAGCCCAATTATATTAGAGCAACTCCACTCTTTTAACGTTATAAAGTTATTAGTCCTTGAAAATTGTCCAGCTGCAGCGTCTAGAGGCTCGGGGTCATAAGCCAATCCGCCAAGAAGGCTAAAGAACAGCCTTCTCGCCGGCTCGTCTTACGCCTGTCGCCTCTGGGCAAGACGCTTCCGCTTTTCTCATTATTCGTTTGAAACCTTGGCAATTCGGCCTTGTTCGAGGTACACAAGCAGGATGGAAATATCTGCTGGATTAACACCGGAAATACGGGATGCCTGAGCAATGGAAACAGGTTTAATTTTCTTAAGCTTTTGTTTTGCTTCTGTCGCCAGTCCGTTAATCGCATCGTAATCGATATTTTCAGGAATTCGTTTGTTCTCCATTTTCTTAAGCCGTTCAACTTGCTGTAATGATTTATCAATATAGCCCTCGTATTTAATTTGAATTTCTACTTGTTCTTTGATGTCATCATCCAAAGGTAGTTCGCTGCTAGTTAATTTTTCTAATAACTCATACGTCATCTCTGGCCGCTTTAACAAGTCGGAAGCGCGGATTCCGTCTTTAAGCTCACTGCCGCCAATGCTGCGAATCAACTCTTGGACTTCAGCAGATGGTTTTAAAATAATCGACTGTAGACGTTCCCTTTCTGCCTCAATCGCTTTTTTCTTAACTAAAAATGCTTCATACCGTTTATCACGGATTAGGCCAATCTTATGTCCAATCTCTGTCAAACGCAGGTCAGCATTATCGTGACGCAGTAACAGGCGATATTCTGCACGTGAGGTCAATAAACGATAAGGTTCATTGGTTCCTTTTGTGATTAGATCATCAATTAATACCCCAATATAAGCATCTGATCGACTTAAAATTAATTGCTCTTTGCCTAAAGCATTTAACCCTGCATTTATACCAGCAATAATACCCTGACCCGCGGCTTCTTCATAACCGCTCGTTCCATTAATTTGGCCGGCTGTGTATAGATTTTTGACAACCTTTGTTTCTAATGTTGGCCATAACTGTGTTGGAACAATGGCATCATACTCAATGGCATACCCAGCCCTCATCATTTGAGCATTTTCCAGCCCAGGAACGGTTTTAAGTATCTGCATCTGCACATCTTCAGGAAGGCTCGTTGACATACCCTGCACATAGACCTCTTGTGTATGTCTTCCTTCTGGTTCAAGGAAGATTTGATGACGCGGCTTATCATTAAAACGAACCACTTTATCTTCGATAGATGGACAGTACCTTGGGCCTGTTCCTTTAATCATGCCGGAAAACATTGGCGAACGATGCAGATTGTTATCAATAATTTGATGTGTTTGATCATTTGTATAAGTTAACCAGCATGGCAGCTGATCGGTAATATATTTAGTCGTTTCATAGGAAAAGGCTCTTGGAACCTCGTCACCAGGTTGTATTTCCGTCTTGCTATAATCGATGGTATTGCTATTTACCCTTGGCGGAGTTCCAGTTTTAAAGCGGACTAATTCAAATCCAAGCTCCTCCAAGTGCTCAGATAACCTAATAGACGGCTGCTGGTTATTGGGACCGCTTGAATATTTTAATTCACCTAAGATAATTTCTCCGCGTAAATAGGTTCCTGTGGTAATAACCACCGTTTTGGAGCGGTAGATTGCACCTGTTTTTGTGATAACCCCCTGAACAATCCCATCTTCAACGATTAATTGTTCAACCATACCTTGGAGCAGGGTTAAATTAGGTTCTTCTTCAAGTGTTTTTTTCATTTCATGTTGATAAGCAAATTTATCCGCCTGCGCCCTTAAAGCACGAACTGCAGGGCCTTTACCAGTGTTTAACATCCTCATTTGGATATAGGTTTTATCAATATTTTTACCCATTTCCCCGCCGAGAGCGTCAATTTCACGGACCACAATTCCCTTTGCCGGTCCGCCTACAGACGGATTACATGGCATAAACGCCACCATATCTAAGTTGATTGTAATCATTAATGTATTGGCGCCAAGTCTTGCTGCAGCCAGCCCTGATTCACATCCGGCATGCCCAGCACCAACGACAATAACGTCAAATTTTCCTGCTTCGTATTGCATGTGTTTCCTCCTTTTCCGTACCATAACGGAAACGTTGCTTCTCCTAGCTCCATTCTTACCATAGAATGAAAACTAATGCATTTTTAATTATCCTGTCCAGAACAGGCGATAGTAAAACGAATGCCTATCTGGATTTCTACTTTCCTAAGCAAAATTGTGAGAACAGCTGGTCAATCAGGCTTTCATGAACACTATCACCGATAATTTCACCCAGCAGCTCCCATGTCCGAGTCATATCAATTTGAACGATATCAATGGGAACACCCATTTCAGCACCCTCAATTGCATCCTCTATCGTTTGAAGACTTTGATTCAATACTGCAATATGACGGGTGTTTGAAACATATGTCATATCTCCTGCTTCTATAGACCCTGAGAAAAATAAAGAAGAAATGGCTTCCTCAAGAGCATCGACACCGAGGTCTTCCAATAAAGAGGTGGTCACCAATTTATGCTCTTTAGCAAGCTCACGAACCTGTTCCATATCAATTTGCTGCGGCAGGTCTGTTTTGTTCACAATAACAATAACATCCATTCCTTTGACCACTTCAAACAGATTCACATCTTCCTCGGTGAGTTGGTCTGAATAATTCAACACAAGTAAAATCAGATCAGCTTCTTTTAAAACTTGACGGGAACGTTCGACACCAATTCGTTCAACAATATCTTCAGTTTCCCGAATTCCCGCTGTATCTAATAATCGAAGTGGGACACCACGAACATTTACGTATTCTTCAATGACATCCCGAGTCGTTCCTGGGATATCGGTAACAATTGCTTTATTTTCATGAACAAGGCTATTTAACAAAGAAGATTTTCCAACATTCGGCCGGCCAACAATAACCGTCGACAACCCTTCCCGTAATATTTTTCCTTGCTCGGAGGTTTGCAATAGTTTTTGGATTTCTTCTCGCACAAAATGAGCCTTTTCTAAAAGCAGCTTATGAGTCATCTCCTCGACATCATCATATTCTGGATAATCGATATTTACTTCCACATGGGCTAAGACTTCTAATATTTCCTGGCGTAATGTTCGAATTAATTTTGAGAGTCGTCCTTCCATTTGGCCAAGGGCTACATTCATTGCCCGATCTGTTTTTGCCCGAATTAAATCCATTACGGCCTCTGCCTGGGATAAGTCAATCCGTCCATTTAAAAAGGCACGTTTCGTAAACTCTCCCGGCTCAGCCAATCTTGCTCCATACTTTAACACCTGCTGGAGCACGCGATTGACAGAAACAATTCCTCCATGGCAATTAATCTCGACTACATCCTCTTTGGTGAACGTTTTTGGCCCCTTCATAACCGAAATCATAACCTCTTCGATCACTTCACCACTTTTCGGATCGAGCAAGTGCCCGTAGTGAATCGTGTGACTGGGAACGTTGATTAGCTTTTTCCCACCAATTCCTTTAAACAGCTTGTCCGCTATTCGAACTGCATCATCACCACTCAAGCGTACAATGGCAATCGCACCCTCTCCCATCGGAGTTGAAATCGCCGCAATTGTATTAAATTCCATTTACTTCACCTCACATTTAAAAATTCAATCTATTGTATTGGTTGTTCCAGTTTTATATCCAAAAAAATAGAATACCACATCAGTTTCTGTTAAAAAAGCAAACAAACTTCATCTAACCACTTATCCACAATCTCCAATTGTCCTTTTATTATTTTAACTTATCAACATGTGAATAACAATAAGATGAAATCAGCACATTTCTTTTGATGAAACAATAAAAAGTTATCAACAGCTAACAATTCTAAAAACCAGCACAAAAAAAGACACTCTACAAGGTAGAATGTCTTCGATAATTTTTATTTCTTATCTCTTCACTGGAGTAATAACGATAAATCGATGAGGTTCATTTCCGTCTGAAAGTGTTTTAACGCGTCTGTTTTCAGATAAAGCAGAATGAATGACTTTTCGCTCATACGACGGCATTGGCTCCAAAGCCACATCTTTTCCCGTCTTTATTGCTTTGCTGGCAAGCCGGTGTGCTAGCTGAATGAGTGTTTCACTTCGTCGATTCCGGTAATCTTCGGCGTCCAAAATCACCGTTAAATATTGATTTGAAAAGCGGTTAATGACCAGCTGTGTCAAATATTGAAGTGAATTTAGCGTTTGACCTCTTTTTCCAATTAAAAGAGCAATTTTTTCACCCGTCATCACAAAGGTCACTTGTTTACCGTCCCGCTTAATTTCAATTTCCGCCGGTGCACCCATTTGTTCGCTAACTTGTGTTAAAAATTTCTTTGCCTCTTCGATCGGATCAAAAATCACGGTCACTTTAACAACAGCTGGCCTTGATCCGAAAATACCGAAGAATCCTTTTTTGCCTTCATCGATTATATCCACATCTGCGCGGTCTTTGGTGATATTTAATTGAGCTAAAGCTGATCCTACTGCTTCTTCGACAGTTTGTCCTGTAGCAGTTACCTGTTTCACTTTTTTGCTCCTCCCGCATTACCGGCGGCCTGCGCCTTTAGGTCCGGTCCTTTGATAAAGTAGGTTTGTACAATCATAAATATATTTCCGACAACCCAATACAACGAAAGAGCTGCAGGGAAACTAAATGCAAAGAAAACAATCATAATTGGCATCATCCAGAGCATCATGGCCATTTGTGGATTTTGCTCTTGTCCTGCCATCATCATTTTTTGCTGGATAAAGGTCGTAATTCCTGCAATAATTGGCAAGATATAATAAGGATCCTTTTCTCCGAGATCAAACCAAAGGAAACTGTCTGAGGCAATTTCTCTTGTCCTAGAGATTGCATGATAGAAACCAATTAAAATCGGCATTTGCACGATTAACGGGAAACATCCGGCCATTGGATTCACACCATGCTTTTGAAAAAGTGCCATTGTTTCCTGCTGAAGCTTTTGCTGTGTCTTTTGGTCTTTAGAGCTATACTTTTCACGAAGTGCTTTCATCTCCGGCTGCAAAGCCTGCATCGCCTTAGAGCTTCTCGTTTGCTTGATCATAAGCGGCAGGATCGCTAGACGAATGACAAGGGTTACCACAATTAGCGATAAACCATAGCTTCCCCCCAGCAAATGTGCACCTTCTTTTATTAACCATGACAAGGGATAGACAATATATTCATTCCAAAAACCTGTACTTTCTGATGTAATTGGCTTTTTAATTTCACTGCAGCCAGTTAAAAATAAGAATACAGATAGAACGCCGAACGAAAGTAATATTCGTTTTTTCAACCAAAATTTCCTCCTTACCTCTATGTAGTAACTATTATTTGATATGTAATCACTTCTTCTTATTACTAATCAAGGTATTTTTTTGAAAACTTAGCACTTCAGGTTTTATTTTAGCATTTTTTTTAAGAGAATGTCTTCACTCTTCTGGTTTATTTTAACTTTTTTCTTAGTAATTTAGTTTTTCTTCAATACTTTACCAACCTTCAACACGTGGGTAAGACTTTTCTTGACTTCAAAAAAGTCCATATCAGCAACAGGTTTTCTGGCAATAATCACGTAGTCGTTCCCCATCGCTAGTTGCTCCTGAAGTTCAAAGACAGCTTGTCTCACATAGCGTTTAATTCTATTTCTGGTAACAGCATTTCCAATCTTTTTACTTACTGACAAGCCGATGCGAAAAAAGTCTTGTTCCTCTTTTTCTAACGAATAGACTACAAATTGCCGGTTCGCAAACGATCGGCCCTTCTTAAATGCAGCCTGAAAGTCGTTATTCTTCTTTATTCGGAATTCTTTTTTCATAAAAAAAACTCCTTTATCTTATTTTAATACTCTGAGAATTGTCTAGCAACAGCGCCTAGGGGCTCTTAGGTCTAAGCCCCTGTTCAAGGCGCTTCCGCTTTTCAAATTAATGGTCAAGCATAGTTTACAGCGCTTCCACTATAATTGAAAAAAAGACCACTGAGACGTTCAGTGGCCTAAGCTGATAATACTTTTCTTCCTTTTTGACGACGGCGAGCAAGAACCTTACGTCCGTTTGCTGAGCTCATACGACTGCGGAATCCGTGAACTTTACTATGTTTACGTTTATTTGGTTGATACGTTCTTTTCATATATGACACCTCCCTGAGGAATAGCTATCAAGTTAAAACTTAATTGACAGTCTTACTTATTATAAAGACGTCTACTTGCAATTGTCAACAATCCTCTAAAGATTATTGCTAATTTCCAATATTTTTCGGTATGAGTTCTATCCATACTAGAAATTATATCGATAAGTTGTCGATCTTTTAATAGAGATTTGAACACTTCCACATACTACATACTACTTTAAAAATTGTCCAGCGCTTCCGCTTTTCTGTGCTGTGGATAATTTTTCGACATTATTTTTATTATCCACACACGATATTGACAGGTTTTACACAAACCTTCAGGCTGTGGACAATTTTTGCGCACAGATTGTGACACTTGTGGATAAACTACGAAAAAGCATTGCACCTAAGGCAATTATTTGTTATTATATTTGTGTTTTCACTCTGAATAACTTCATCACAGATAATAGGTTATCCACAAATTGTGGATAACATGTGGATAGTTTATCCAAGCATTCTGTAAAAACTTGTCCACAAGCGGTGGATATTGTCGAAACTCCACTTTATTTCCTTATTATAAGTTTTTCCACAATCACTATTTTGTATATTTATAAATTAATAGATTGTACTGCCGGTACAATCTATTTTTCTGAGGCATCAGCCGATTGAAAAATGTTATTTGGGAGTTAGACAGTAATAGAGAGAGTGTCAGTTAAGATAAATGGTTTTTATAAAAACTAAGAAGGAGGGATACTAGTTGGAAAATATTGCGGATCTTTGGAATGCAGCGCTGGGAAATATCGAGAAGAAGATAAGCAAGCCTAGCTTTGATACTTGGCTTAAGTCTACAAAGGCCCATTCCCTTCAAGGTAATCTTCTGGTGATTACCGCTCCAAATGAATTTGCGCGCGACTGGCTTGAGGAGCGATACTCCCAGTTAATCTCAGGAATTCTTTATGAAATAACTGGTGAAGAGTTATCTGTAAAATTTATCATTCCGCAAAACCAAAATGATGCAGAAAATGACGTCCAGCTGCCGCCTAAAAAAGTGAAAAAGGATGATGACCATGCCGAATTCCCGCAGGGCATCTTAAATCAGAAGTATACCTTTGATACTTTTGTTATTGGCTCAGGCAACCGCTTTGCCCACGCAGCCTCCCTTGCGGTAGCAGAGGCACCAGCAAAAGCTTATAATCCCTTATTTATCTATGGGGGTGTGGGATTAGGAAAAACACACTTAATGCACGCCATAGGCCATTATGTTTTAGATCATAATCCAGCTGCAAAGGTAGTTTATCTATCATCTGAAAAGTTCACGAATGAATTCATTAACTCGATTCGTGACAATAAAGCAGAGAGTTTCCGCAATAAATATCGAAATGTTGATATCTTACTTATTGATGATATTCAGTTTTTAGCCGGAAAAGAATCAACCCAGGAAGAATTTTTCCATACCTTTAATGCCCTGCATGAGGAAAGTAAACAAATTATTATCTCAAGTGACCGCCCGCCAAGGGAAATTCCAACGCTTGAGGACCGCCTGCGTTCACGATTTGAATGGGGGCTGATCACCGATATTACTCCTCCTGATTTGGAGACGAGAATAGCCATTCTCAGGAAAAAGGCAAAGGCAGAAGGTTTAGATATTCCTAATGAAGTCATGCTTTATATTGCTAATCAAATTGATTCGAATATTCGAGAACTTGAAGGTGCGCTCATTCGTGTGGTGGCCTACTCTTCTTTAATCAATAAAGATATAAATGCCGATCTTGCTGCAGAAGCATTAAAAGATATTATCCCAAGCTCTAAGCCTAAGGTCATAACCATCCATGAAATTCAAAAGATTGTTGGGGAGCATTTTAGTATTAAATTAGAGGATTTTAAAGCAAAAAAGCGGACAAAGTCTGTAGCATTCCCTCGGCAAATTGCGATGTATTTATCACGTGAATTAACCGATTACTCCTTGCCAAAAATAGGAGAAGAGTTCGGCGGCCGTGACCATACAACCGTCATTCATGCACATGAAAAAATTTCGAAGCTCCTTCAAACAGATTCAACATTGCAAAAACAAATGAAGGAACTTCATGAACTTTTAAAAATATAGATAAATTTTTTTGTTCAAACTGTGAATAACTTCTTAGAATCTATACACAGTCTGTCCACATGTGGATAGGCTGTGTTTCTATTGATAATTAGAGTTATCCACATACTAACAAGCCCTACTAGTACTTCTACTAATTTTTTAAAAAATATTATTATATGTTACAGCAATAAAAATATGCATAAAACGGAGGATTAAATGCGATGAAATTTATCATCCAGCGGGACCGATTAGTTCAAAGTGTTCAAGATGTAATGAAGGCTGTCACATCCAGAACGACGATACCAATCTTAACGGGGATTAAAATTGCAGCAACAGCTGAAGGAGTTACTCTAACCGGAAGTGATTCAGACATATCAATTGAATCGTTTATTCCAAAAGAGGTTGCTGGAGATGAAATTGTTGAAATCAGACAAACTGGTGCGATTGTCCTCCAAGCTAAATTTTTTAGTGAAATCGTTAAAAAGCTTCCTACCGATACAGTTGAAATCGAAGTCTTAGGCTCGTTACAAACCGTGATTCGCTCTGGTAAGTCAGAATTTAACCTAAACGGTCTTGATGCAGAAGAATATCCACATCTTCCGCAAATTGAAGAGAATAACAAATTTCATATTGCGACCGATTTATTAAAAGCGATGATCCGTCAAACCCATTTTGCAGTGTCCACCTCAGAAACACGCCCCATCTTGACAGGTGTAAACTGGAAGATTGAAAATGAGGAATTAACCTGTATTGCAACAGACAGCCATCGTCTTGCATTAAGAAAAGCTAAAATTGAAACAGAAAATCATGAAAACTATAATGTGGTCATTCCTGGTAAAAGTTTAAATGAATTAAGTAAAATTATTGATGACTCCCATGAATTAATTGATATTGTTATTACGGAAAATCAAATTTTATTTAAAGCAAAGCATTTATTATTTTTCTCAAGATTATTAGAAGGTAACTATCCTGATACTTCTAGATTAATTCCGAATGAAAGTAAAACCGAGGTAACCGTCAATACAAAAGAATTCCTACAGGCTATTGATCGTGCTTCTCTCTTGGCACGCGAAGGAAGAAATAATGTGGTTAAGTTGTCCACGTTTGATGAAGGAACCATTGAAATATCCTCGAATACACCGGAAATCGGGAAAGTAGTAGAGGAAATTCAAAGCCAGTCCATTGATGGAGAAGAGTTGAAAATTTCCTTTAGTGCAAAGTATATGATGGATGCCCTAAAGGCATTTGAAGGAACGGATATTAAAGTAAGCTTTACTGGTGCGATGCGTCCATTTGTTATTCGTCCGCTTCATGACGAAACTATTTTGCAGCTTATTTTACCTGTAAGGACATACTAATCAACGAAGCTTACAACCAATATGCCACCATCTTTTTGGTGGCTATCTTTATGAGATTGGAAAATATAAAAGTTTTTGACTTCGAGAATTGTCCTTACCTGCGTTTTTTCACTGCAGTCATAATCGTTTGCTATTATTTTTTTAGAGTTTCCTTTGTGTCCGACTCATTTTTTTAGTAAAATAAAGTATTGGGACCATTTTTAGAAAGGCTCTTTTCGTAAACTTTTGTTGCCCTGGACCTTAAAAAGGGACATTCACAAAGTTTCTTGCAATTTTCGCAAATGTTCTGACGAAAAGATCCACGATGCATTTAGTTATACGGGTAGATAAACTTATACGACAAAAAACAATAAATGCGAAAATAGCCCTTAGAAATGAGGATGAAGAAATGCCTGAAAAAATTAAATTGGATACCGAATATATTACATTAGGACAATTTTTAAAGCTGTCTGATGTAATCCAGACAGGCGGTATGGCCAAATGGTTTTTGAGTGAGCATGAAATATTTATCAATGGTGAGCAAGACCAAAGACGAGGAAGAAAGCTTCGAGTTGGTGACAAAGTCCAGATAGCCGGCTTTGGAGAATTTGTGATTAGCGAGTAGCTAAAGGATGTTGTTACCATGTTTATAGAGAAATTAGCACTTAAAAATTATCGGAACTATGATGAATTATTCGTAGAGTTTGAAAATAAAGTAAATGTTATTTTGGGTGAAAATGCTCAAGGGAAAACAAATGTGATGGAATCCATTTATGTGTTAGCAATGGCCAAGTCTCACCGGACATCGAACGATAAAGAACTTATTCGCTGGGATCAGGAGTATGCTAAAATAGAGGGAAGGGTTCAAAAACAACACAGCTCACTGCCCCTCGAGCTGGTTATTTCTAAAAAGGGAAAAAAAGCCAAGTGTAATCATATTGAACAGCAAAAATTAAGTCAATATGTTGGAAACATGAATGTGGTCATGTTTGCACCGGAGGATTTAAATATTGTTAAAGGCAGCCCTCAAGTACGGAGACGGTTTATTGATATGGAAATTGGCCAGGTATCGCCAATCTATCTACATGATATGAGTCAATATCAAAAAATACTTCAACAACGCAACCATTATTTAAAAATGATGCAAATCAAAAAGCAAAACGATCCAACTATGCTCGAGGTCTTAACCGAGCAATTTATTGACATGGCTGTGAAAGTGGTTAAAAAGAGATTTGAATTCCTGAGATTACTCGAAAATTGGGCGAAACCTATACATCAAGGAATTTCAAGAGGCTTAGAAACACTTGAAATTATGTATAAACCTTCAGTAGAGGTATTAGAAGGCCAAGATTTGTCGAAAATGATAGAAAGCTTTCAGGAAAAATTCTCTAAGGTAAGAACAAGGGAAATGGAGCGAGGTACGACCCTGTTTGGTCCCCATCGTGATGACTTATTGTTTTTCGTTAATGGAAGGGATGTTCAAACCTTTGGTTCCCAAGGGCAGCAACGAACAACGGCCCTCTCTGTTAAACTTGCTGAAATTGAATTGATTCATAATGAGATTGGGGAGTATCCGATTCTTTTGCTTGATGATGTTTTATCCGAATTAGATGATTACAGGCAATCCCATTTACTCAATACCATTCAAGGGAGAGTTCAGACATTTGTAACAACAACAAGTGTGGAAGGAATTGATCATCAGACATTAAAAGATGCTTCAACCTATATTGTGCAGGCAGGCACCATAAAGAAGGTTAATTGAGGTGGGCCAATGTATATTCACATCGGGGAAGACTTAAATATTAGGGCAAAGGATGTTATCTCAATATTAGATAAAGAAAGTGCTAATCAATCACCATTGGTGAAAGAATTTTTAAAACAGCAAAGTGAACGAGTCATTAACTTGTCTAAAAACCCCTATAAATCAGTCATTATTACATATGACAAGGTTTATTTATCCCCCATTGCTTCAGGAACATTAAAGAAACGTTCAAATCAAATGAGTATACATGAATTTTAATATAAATTTTTATGCTTTAGTTTATTTAGAGATATTTTTGTTAGAAGGTGCAGGTGAACAAGTATGACTTTGGAACAAAAAGCAGTAGAGGGAGCATACGGCGCGGATCAAATTCAGGTCCTAGAGGGACTTGAAGCAGTACGGAAAAGACCTGGTATGTATATTGGTTCAACAAGCGGAAAAGGTCTACATCATCTTGTTTGGGAAATTGTTGATAATAGTATTGATGAGGCCTTGGCAGGTTATTGTGATGAAATCAATGTTATCATTGAAGAAGATAATAGTATCACGGTAAAGGATAATGGCCGTGGAATACCAGTTGATATTCAAGAAAAGATGGGCAGACCAGCAGTCGAAGTTATCATGACTGTCCTTCACGCCGGTGGAAAATTTGGCGGTGGAGGATATAAGGTTTCCGGAGGATTACATGGTGTAGGTGCATCTGTTGTTAATGCCCTATCTACTGAACTTGAAGTCAATGTCCATCGTGACGGTAAAATTTATGAGATTAAATTTGAACGTGGTGCCGTAGCCTCTGAACTAAACGTAATCGGAACTACTGACAAAACTGGTACGATTACTCATTTTAAACCAGATGGGGAAATTTTCACTGAGACATTGGTCTATGAATATGACATTCTTGCGACTCGATTGCGTGAACTTGCATTTCTTAACCGCGGGATTAAAATCACGATTGAAGATAAACGGGTTGAAAATAAACGGAATGAGTACCACTATGAAGGTGGTATCAAATCATATGTTGAGCATTTAAATCGCACAAAAGAAGTTGTCCATGACGAACCGATTTACATGGAAGGAGAAAAAGACGGCATAAGTGTTGAAGTCGCGCTCCAATATAACGAGGGTTATACAGAGAATATTTACTCCTTTGCTAATAATATTCACACCTATGAAGGTGGTACACATGAATCAGGTTTTAAAACAGCTTTAACAAGAGTGATCAATGATTATGCTAGGAAAAATAACATATTCAAGGAAAATGACCCAAACCTTTCAGGTGAGGATGTTCGTGAAGGGATCACAGCGATTGTTTCAATCAAACACCCTGATCCTCAATTTGAAGGACAAACAAAAACAAAGCTTGGAAATTCAGAAGTTAGAGCGATTACTGATACTGTGTTTGCAAGTACCTTTGATAAATTTTTATTAGAAAATCCGACGGTTGCAAGAAAAATCGTTGATAAAGGTTTGATGGCATCAAGGGCGAGGCTGGCTGCCAAGAAGGCCAGAGAATTAACTCGCCGCAAAAGTGCGTTAGAGGTTTCCAGTTTGCCGGGGAAATTAGCGGATTGTTCTTCAAAGGATCCATCTGAGAGTGAATTGTACATCGTTGAGGGTGATTCCGCTGGAGGATCAGCAAAACAAGGACGTGATCGTCACTTCCAAGCGATTTTACCGCTTCGAGGGAAAATTCTTAATGTGGAAAAAGCACGGTTAGATAGAATTCTTTCAAACAATGAAGTGAGAGCGATGATTACAGCGATTGGAACGGGAATCGGAGAAGATTTTGATATCTCCAAAGCACGTTATCATAAAGTGGTCATTATGACAGATGCTGACGTTGATGGAGCCCATATACGTACCCTTCTTTTAACATTCTTTTACCGTTTTATGAGAAAAATTCTAGAGGCTGGTTATGTCTATATTGCTCAGCCACCACTTTATAAGGTACAGCAAGGTAAACGAATTGAGTACGCTTATAATGACAAAGAACTTGAACGGATATTTGCAGAGCTGCCAGCTGCACCAAGACCCAATATCCAACGGTATAAAGGTTTGGGTGAGATGAATCCGGAACAATTATGGGATACAACCATGGATCCAGCTAATAGGAGTATGCTCCAAGTAAGTCTTGAAGATGCAATCGAAGCAGACGAAACCTTTGATATGTTAATGGGTGAGAAGGTAGAACCGCGTCGTAACTTCATTGAAGAAAACGCTCAATACGTAAAGAATTTAGATATATAAAAGGCGGAGGGAGGTAGGTAATATGACTGAAACACCCAATTCAAAAGTAAGCGAAATTAATATTAGTCAGGAAATGAAATCATCCTTTCTTGACTATGCGATGAGTGTTATTGTTTCTCGTGCCCTTCCAGATGTTCGAGATGGGTTAAAACCAGTTCATCGCCGTATTTTATATGCCATGCATGACCTTGGCATCCATGCAGACAAACCATATAAAAAGTCTGCCCGTATCGTCGGGGATGTTATCGGTAAGTATCATCCACATGGTGATTCTGCTGTTTATGAAACTATGGTCCGGATGGCTCAGGATTTTAACTATCGTTATATGCTTGTTGATGGACATGGAAACTTTGGGTCTGTCGATGGTGACTCAGCAGCTGCGATGCGTTATACAGAATCAAGAATGTCTAAAATCTCCATGGAATTATTAAGAGATTTAAACAAAGATACTATTGATTATCAAGATAACTATGATGGTGAGGAAAAAGAGCCAGTTGTTCTGCCGGCGCGATTCCCTAACCTTTTAGTAAATGGGACAACCGGGATTGCGGTGGGTATGGCAACAAATATTCCGCCGCACCAATTAGGTGAAGTCATTGATGGTGTTTTGGCGGTAAGCCGCGACCCAGAAATCACTATACAAGAATTGATGGAAATTATCCCAGGTCCAGATTTCCCAACAGGCGGCATCATTATTGGCCGGAGTGGGATTAGAAAAGCATATGAAACAGGCCGCGGTTCGATCATCATCCGTGCTAAAGTTGAGATTGAACAGAAATCCAACGGCAAAGAAGTAATTATCGTTAATGAGATTCCATATCAAGTAAATAAAGCGAAACTAATTGAAAAAATCGCTGAGTTAGCCCGTGATAAAAAGATTGAAGGCATCACCGACCTCAGAGATGAATCTGACCGCCGGGGAATGCGGATTGTCATCGAGGTCCGTAAAGATGCGAATTCCAATGTTCTTTTAAATAACTTATATAAACAAACAGCTCTGCAAACCAGTTTTGGTATAAACACATTGGCACTAGTCGATGGGCAGCCAAAGGTGTTAAGCCTAAAGCAATGTTTAGTCTATTATTTAGAGCACCAAAAAGTGGTCATTCGCCGGAGAACGTTGTTTGAATTAAACAAGGCAGAGGCCCGGGCACATATTTTAGAAGGATTAAGAATTGCACTAGATAATTTAGATGCTGTCATTACCTTGATCCGAAACTCCCGTACAACTGATATTGCCCGTGAAGGCTTAATGACACAGTTTAATCTTTCTGAAAAACAAGCTCAGGCCATCCTTGATATGCGTTTGCAGCGGTTAACAGGATTAGAAAGAGAAAAAATTGAGGAAGAATTTCAAAATTTGATGAAGCTTATTGCTGAACTAAAAGCAATTTTAGCTGATGAAGAGAAGATTCTTGACATTATCCGTGAAGAATTACTTGAAATTAAAGAACGTTTTAATGATAAACGCCGGACAGAAATTGTTATGGGCGGCATCGAGAATATCGAAGATGAGGATTTAATCCCTCGGGAAAATGTTGTTATTTCGTTAACCCATAATGGCTATATTAAACGTCTCCCAGTGTCTACTTATCGCGCACAGAGACGAGGCGGCCGCGGTATACAAGGAATGGGGACAAATGAAGATGATTTTGTTGAACATTTAATTACTACCTCTTCCCATGATACGATCCTATTCTTTACCAATAAAGGTAAGGTATATCGTTCTAAGGGCTATGAGATACCAGAGTATAGCAGGACAGCTAAAGGGATTCCAATTATAAATCTGCTTGGTATCGAAAAAGGTGAATGGATTAATGCAATTATCCCTGTTGAGGAATTTGTGGACGATTGGTTCTTGTTCTTCACAACAAGAGAAGGAATCTCAAAACGTTCTCCACTGTCCTCCTTCGCTCATATCCGCAACAATGGTTTAATCGCCTTAAGTCTGCGCGAAGGGGATGAATTAATCTCTGTTCGTATGACTGATGGAACCAAACATATTATTATTGGGACTAAAAAGGGTATGCTAATTCATTTCCCTGAGACAGATGTTCGGTCGATGGGCCGTACTGCAACAGGTGTTAAAGGAATCACCCTTGATTCCGATGACGAAGTTGTGGGAATGGAAGTAATAGAGGAAGATAATGACGTACTTATTGTAACCAAAAACGGTTATGGAAAACGTACACCTGCTTCTGAATACCGCATTCAAGGCCGTGGTGGTAAGGGAATCAAGACCTGCCATGTAACAGATAAAAACGGTAATCTGGTATCTATGAGGGCTGTAACTGGTGAAGAAGATCTCATGCTGATTACCACCGGCGGTGTGTTGATCCGAACTGATGTTGCAGGCATTTCGCAGATGGGTCGAAATACACAAGGTGTTAAATTGATTAGTCTGAAGGAAAGTGAAAACGAGTTTGTCGCAACCGTTGCAAAGGTTGAAAAAGAAGAAGACGATGAGCAAACAGTTGAAAATAGTTCAGATGATAGCAATGAAACAATCCTCGATGAAGGTCAAGATGATAGCCTTCCTGAAGGTGAAGAGTAATATGGATAAAGAGGAGCACTCACATGTGCTCCTTTTATTATGACTAAAAGTAAATAAAATTATATTATCTTCTAAGATATTTAAAAATAGTGTTGACTCAATTTGATATAGGTGGTATATTAATTAAGTCGCTTCGGGGCGACGGATTGTTCTTTGAAAACTAAACAAACAAAAACGTCAACAA
>NZ_JASATK010000012.1:0-151660 GCF_038440275.1 Bacillus sp. OTU2372 | reverse complement strand
TGTTTGTTTAGTTTTCAAAGAACAATTTTTCATATCGCTAAAAGCGACTTTTATAATATATCATCCGCAATCAGCAAAGTCAACAACTTTTTTTAAAAGTTATTTTTCACTGTCAGCAGCGACAAATAATAATATAACAAATAATCTGCGTGTACGTCAACTTCTTTTTGCAAAAAAATTTGAAGTTGTTAAAAGCATTTAGTTTTTTGGTCCATAGCTACTAGTGATGCATTAAAAAAAGTAATGAATTTTTCCATTAGTAGAACTCCTCACTTTTGTGTTCCCTAGTGGAAATTCCGTGTAAATCACTCTATACCAATTAAAAATGAGTATCAAATTTATATAAAACAATTTGGTACTCATTTTAATTTACATTATTTAATGTTTGCTATAGGTAAAGGAACCCGTTCCTTTAATAGAAGGCTTTTCTTTGATCATTTATGGGCTCCTCTGTATTGAGCTGTTGTTAGTTCTTTTATATATGGTTCAAGTTCGGGCATCCTTTTTTCTTTTGCAAGATTAATAGCGAGGTCAATATTATAAGGGACTCGAACAAATTGAATCGAAAAATTGCCTACTTCTTCAACTCCATAAATTCCTTCTAGAATCGCATAGGATGCTTGAGGTATATCCAGGGGATTTCCTACACTTCCTACATTACATAAAGTTTTTCCTTTTATATTTTGAATGTATGCATTGTGTATATCCCCATAGCAAACAAGATCTGGCTCCCTGTTGCCGAGTATATTTTCCGTTTGATTGGTATTTTCAAACATGCTCAAACGGCGGTCGATGGTGTCCCATGGCTGAATTCGGTCATAATAGCTTCTTGGAGAAGCATGAAAAAGTCTAACTAATCTCCCACTCATCATGAACTCTACTGAAAAAGGAAGCTTTTCTAAAAATTGATTCTGTTGAACATTTAATTGATTTTGATGCCATTTGATTGTTTCCGACTCAGTTGGTTTGGTAATAAAATCATCCCAGTTGCCTTTAACCGTTACAGCACAAACATTCTTGATTATGTCAACTGCCTCACTTGAATCGGGGCCTTTACCAACTAAGTCACCTAAACAGATGATTTGTTCAATTTTTCTAGTTTGGATATCTTTTAGGACGGATTGCAGTGCAGGAATATTTCCATGTATATCTGAAATAACAGCGATTTTATCCAAATCTTTCCCCCCTTTTTACTCGATTTTTACTATATTTCTCTTTTTAAATTAAAATTCCTCTTTCAAAACTTCTGTATTTATTATCCCTACAAATAAGTCTATTAAACGAACCTAGTGCCCCTCGCGTTTATAAAAGGAGATGCATGGCCCTATACAACCAACCGACAGCTTTCACAAAAAGATATCTTTCTATAGCTCGTTTTGTGGTATAGTCGAAATCCTTATATAGACCACCATTTTTATGCCTCTCGAACTTACCTACTGGTTTTGACAATACCCCTTTTTCACAACAAGCAATCAATAAAAATCAACACTTCATGTTCCTTACTCCTCTAACCGCAAGTTTTTGGTTATAATAAAGGAATATGGATTTTTTTACAGGTGAATTTTTTAATAGACCATTTTTTTATGGTCCACGCATTAAGCATGGACATTTAATATAACTAAGGGTTCCAGTTAAAGGGGTACATTATTTATGCTTAAAACCAGGTTTATCAAATTACTGACAACTAAATTAGAGGATGGCCGCTTTCTGTTGACGGCCCAAAACGAAAAGGGCTCTTATATGAACCCGTTCGGATGGAAAAACCTCGTTTTTAGCAGCCATGAAGAAAGTTTTTTTGGTACCCTTCTTGAGACCGAAACGGTGAACGACGTCGAAGGGATCATCGTGAGCGGCTGGCAGCTCGTCTCTTTGTTTGCCAAAGAATCCTTCAATCGCTTTATTGATTGGGACTGGAATGAGCAATCTGAGATCTGTCTTGCTTCCGCCCTTACACTTTATGAAGGTATTATAGAGAAGGATTGGCTCCCGGATTTTTCAGTATGGGAACATGGCGATTTCCGTTGGAAGCTGCCAGAACGGGTTAAGGATGAATTTGACTCTTCTTTTTGGGAGCAATCCATCGAGGATGAGAATCAAGTCTTAGTTAGCGAGGATCACAGTCTTGGCACAACCAAAGACTATATTTCTGATTTATATAATGGAGCTCTTGATGCTTATTTAACACGAAATGCTGCTATGAGAGAGCTGTTTGGTCCAAAGTTGGATTTACTGAGAAAGCAGAATATTTCCGGTGTGGAACTGGCTCGTTATTTTGATGAAGAAAGCTGGCTGGAGTGGGTCGGAATCAAGGAAAGCGATACGCCGTTTACAATAGGATTGCGGCTAGAGGAACCGGTTGATGGCGAGGGTGCTTGGGTCCTAGGTGTGTTTTTACGTGGAAAGAAAAATCCTGATGATATCTATGATGTTGAAGGTGTCAGAAAGATTCCTGCCAAGTGGCATCCATACCTAGAAAAAGTGGATCAAGAGCGAACCCGCTGGGCCCGTTTAATTCCATGGCTTGAAGAGGATGGCTTTTTCAAGACCCACCTTACCGAGGAAGAGGCATGGATGTTTTTAACCGATGCTAGTGAAACCTTGGTCGCGCTTAATGTCGAGATCCTCCTTCCTTCCTGGTGGCAGGCGATGAAGAACGCTAACTTGAAGGTGAAAGCATCCTTGAAGGGGTCATCCAGCCATCGGCCGTCGTTTGTAGGGCTGCAGGCGATGCTTGATTTCAACTGGCGTTTTTCCATGAACGGTGTGGATTTGTCTGAAGATGAGTTTGGTAAGCTAGTCGAGGAAAAGCGCCGGCTAGTGTTTATCCGGGGGCGCTGGGTGAAGCTTGACCCGCAGTTTATTCGACAAATTCAGGATTTGATGAAGCGTGCCGAAAAAGAGGGCTTGCATGTCCGCGATTTGCTGGAGCAGGAACTCGTTGATTCGACAGAAACGGAAGAGGAATTGGAGAATCCAAAGGCGTTTGCGAAGATTCAAATTGAGTTAAACCGGCAATGGAAGCAGATGGTCAAGATGCTGTCGGAGGTACATGAGATCCCACTCGAGACTGTTCCGGAAGGGTTGAATGGTGAGCTCCGCCCTTACCAGCAACTTGGTATGAGCTGGCTTTGGTTCCTGCGGCAATTCGGATTCGGTGCCGTGCTTGCCGACGACATGGGTCTCGGTAAAACCGTCCAGCTCATCTCCTACCTTTTAAAGATAAAGAACGAGGATACCTTAGAAATGGTGCCTGACACCGTTAGCACTACTAAGAGGAAAAAAACGGCTGGTGAAGCGGACACTGCAGCAAAGGTGAAGGTGCCGGTGAAGTCGGCGCTGATTATCTGTCCGACGTCGGTGCTTGGAAACTGGCAGAAGGAGTTGGAACGGTTTGCTCCGGAGATGAAGGTGTATCTTCATTATGGTTCAAACCGTCTGAAGGAAGAGGCCTTTACGGAAAAAGTCCAAGACGCTGATGTTGTCTTGACTTCTTATGGATTAAGCCATCTTGATTCAGAAGAGTTCGAATCAGTAATATGGAGTTCGATTGCCATTGATGAAGCGCAAAACATTAAGAATGCCCAAACAAAACAATCAAAGGCGGTACGCAGGCTGCGCGGCCGTCACCATATTGCCTTGACAGGAACGCCGATGGAAAATCGCCTCTCAGAGCTATGGTCCATCTTTGATTTCACTAACCACGGCTATCTTGGCAGCTTAGGGCAGTTCCAGAAGAAGTTTGTTATTCCGATTGAAAAGGATGAAAAGAAAGAAAAGGTTCAGCAGCTTCAGTCGTTGATTCGTCCATTCTTGCTGCGCCGGACGAAAAAGGATGAAGAGGTTGCTCTTAATCTGCCAGATAAGCTTGAGCAAAAGGAGTACTGCCCGCTTACGGCTGAACAGGCATCGTTGTACGAGCAGCTAATCCACGATACCTTTGCGGAGATTGAAAAGTTATCGGGCTTTGAGCGTAAAGGTTTAATTCTTCAAATGCTGACTCGTTTGAAGCAGCTATGTAATCACCCTGCTCTCTATTTAAAGGAACAGGCAATTGGCCGCGAGCTGGTGGACCGCTCGAATAAGATGGAGAAGCTGGTTGAACTGGTTGATGCTGTTTTAGATCAAGGCGAGAGTTGTTTGATTTTTACTCAATATATTGAAATGGGCGAAATGATCCGCAGTACGTTGAAGAAGAAGTTTGGCATCGAGGTGCCGTTCTTGAACGGAAGTGTACCGAAGACACAGCGTGATAGCATGATTGAGCGGTTTCAAAATCAGGAGTTCCCTGTGTTTCTGTTGTCATTGAAGGCCGGCGGAACAGGGTTGAACCTAACAGCTGCGAATCATGTTATCCATTATGATCGCTGGTGGAATCCGGCCGTCGAGAATCAGGCTACAGACCGGGCTTACCGGATTGGCCAATCCAAGTTTGTCCATGTCCATAAGTTGATTTGTACCGGGACGCTTGAAGAGAAAATAGATGCTATGCTGGAGAAAAAACAATTTCTAAATGACCAAATCATCACTAGTGAAAACTGGCTTACTGAGCTTTCAACTGATGAACTGAAGGACCTTGTCTATTTAGGATAATACCGTGGACTGGGGTGCCGGCGAGGGCAAGATTAATACTGTGATGAGATGAGTAACGGTGACAGGCACCATTTCCAACAGCAAAGAAGTAAAAAAGGAAGATTCTATTCATTTTAGAATCTTCCTTTTTTTATCGTTCACATGCAATTAAATCTTTATCTCTGTCGCTCTTTTTATTTGCATCGTAAAGAGCTTGTGAAACAAAAGGTTTGTAATAAGTCTTTCCACCTTTGTTTTTTACGGAAGCTGAACGAGCAACTCCACCTTTATAAACCTTGTTCAATTCTGTACAATTTTTGAAAGTCACAATCTTAGTTGCTGCTTCTGACTCCCCTGCAGAGCCTAATGTAAAACCTAAAAAAAGCGCAAACGGAATTCCTACCTTGAAAAACTTTTTCACGATAAATACCTCACTTACATATTTTACTATTTCCAGTATTTATCTTAATTGAAATAAACCATTTTGACAATTTAAAAATTCTGAATTAATACATCCTTATAGTGTTTGACGCTGATTTCTTATTATTTCAAAGTATTGTGTATCTCCTAACCCATAATCTGTGAATTTGTTTATTAGTGATGTCACAAGTTCATTTTCGGGAACATCTCGGTGCGTTTGGATATATTGCATAAGATCACTATCTTTATTCAGATAACTCAAATATAGCTCTATTCCCTTCTTTATAGGCGCTGGAAGAATGTTCTCAGGCATTGTCTTATCAATCAATACCTGCTTGTAAATAGAATAAAATCCCTCTGCCTTTACGGTAAAATGACTCACAGGTTTAAACTTATCCGCGACTATATGAATATCGATAGCATCTTTATAATCTGCTTGATCTAACCAAGCTAGAATGGTAATAAGGTTGATTTGGCAAAACATATCAGCATCAAACCATAATTCTATATGAGAGAATTCTTTATCAAAAAAAGGCTGCAACGGCTTTAGCGTGTGTTCAACATATTGATCTGCCGTTACATGATGAACTTTTGCCCGTATATCGATGAACTCTGATGAAAATAGATCGTTACAGGTACCTCCATAACACATCGCCTCATTAAAAGGGACCATGCATTCCTGTCCAAGAAAATTTGTTTCCTCGTAATAATTAAACATAGCTTGTCCATTTAAAATATGTAATGTCTTATTTTGAGTCATATTTTTAACCCCTTATTTTTATTCGCCACCTGAGCATTTCCATCATTATTAAGCTTAAGCTGCCAATCAATTGATTTCCAGTCTAAGATACCCTCTCTTGTTTATCTGTTTACTCCACCCACTGTCAGGGAATATTATAATGTAATTTCGCTATTGAGGAGGACAAAATGCATAAGAGTTCTTGTTTTAGTGAGTATGACACCTTAAAAAAAGTGGTGTTATGCTCAGCAACCTATATGACCATCCGCGAACCCATTAATGAAACTCAAAAACAATTTTTAAAAGAAAACATTGATACAGAACTTGCTAAAAAACAGCATCAACAGCTCGTGAAAGTCTTAGAGGAAAACGGTGTTGAAGTGCTGTTACTTACTCCTTCAGAGAAATATCCTGAACAAGTATTCACTCGTGATATTGGCTTTACACTGGGAAATCAGGTGTTTGTGGCCCATATGGCACATGATGTCCGTCAAGGTGAAGAGCAGCCGTTAATTGATTTGCTTGAAAAGGAACTAATCACGTATACCAACCTATTGGAAGACAAAATTGAAGGCGGCGATGTTTTAATTGACCGCAACACCGTTTATATCGGCGTCAGTAACCGTACTAATAAAAAGGCCATTGAACATTTACAAAGTTTGTTACCCACTTTTGAAGTCATTACCGTCCCGTTTACTGATACATATCTCCATTTAGACTGTGTTTTTAATATTCTCTCAGAAGATGAAGCCTTAATTTTTCCAGGTGAAATTGATGAGGACAAACTAAAGATTCTTTCTTCTAGGTACAATTTAATTAAGGTATCAGAAGAAGAACAAGCAACTTTAGGAACTAATGTGCTTTCAATTGGAAACAAGCGCGTGTTAAGTCTGCCCATCAATAAGGAGGTAAATAAGAACCTCAGGGACCGCGGCTACCAAGTGATTGAAGTGGATATTTCAGAGATTATTAAATCTGGCGGTGCCTTTCGCTGCTGTACCATGCCGATATTGAGAGAGACTCCACAATAAATACGGCCATTTGGACGATCACTCAGGAGATTGTCCGAATGCCGTACTATTTCGTATGCAATACTATAAATTACACTTAGAAATCCACTAGAAGATGATTAACTAATAGAATATTGATTTACGACAAAAAATGATTTATCAGAGTAGAACTTATTGACGACCGTTATCCCCAAAAATCTTTTATCTGGGTAGTCAATAGAGCTTATTGACTACCGTCATCCCCCAAAATCAGTCATCTGGGTAGTCAATAGAGCTTTTTGGATTAAGTCAAATCCATCTATTTGAGCGATTTTACAAAGGCGATAAATCCCGTAATCGTGCCTCCGGTGACAGCAGCCTCGGCCTTTCGATTGTGAAAAAAATTATCGAGCTGCATGAAGGTGTGATGACGGTTCATAGTGAACTTGGACAAGGTACTGAGATGACCATCACATTACCCAGAAAGGTGACAGACTAGGTGCTGTCACTTTTTATCATTTGATTGATAAGTTTGTCAGGTTTAGTGAAGTTTTGTATATATTCATCTAGTTTTCATGAATATTGTTAGGAGAAACAGGAAAATTATTGGTTTACGTCAGTTGTTGTCAGAATTTTTGTAAAACAAATCATTGAATCTACTATAATCACAGTGTTACGATTTTTCATGTGAGCGTCACCATGAGTAAATACATAGACAACTACTTTTATGGAGGGATTTTATGAGTCAAATAACCGCAGTTCTAAAAGAAAAGGTAGAGAAGTTTTTAAGTGGAAAGAAGAAACTATTTATCAATGGTGAATTTGTTGAAAGTAAATCTCAGAAAACCTTCGATTCATATAATCCAGCAACTGGAGAAGTATTAGCCTGTGTTTATGAAGCCGGCGCAGAAGATATCGATTTGGCTGTAAAAGCTGCCCGTAAGGCATTCGATGAGGGTCCATGGTCCAAAATGAGTGCGGCGAATCGGAGTCGCCTGATGTACAAGCTTGCTGATTTAATGGAAGAGAACGCTGAGGAACTAGCACAACTCGAGACTCTAGACAATGGTAAACCAATTCGTGAAACTAGCAACGCCGATATCCCTCTGGCGATTGAGCACATGCGCTATTATGCCGGTTGGTCGACGAAAATCGTTGGACAAACAATTCCTGTCAGCGGTCCATACTTCAACTTTACACGTCATGAAGCAGTCGGGGTTGTCGGCCAAATAATCCCGTGGAACTTCCCTCTTCTCATGGCCATGTGGAAACTGGGAGCTGCCCTTGCCACTGGCTGTACAGTGGTTCTCAAACCAGCAGAACAAACACCATTATCTGCTCTATATTTAGCAGAATTAATCCAAGAAGCTGGCTTCCCAGCAGGGGTTGTCAATATCGTCCCTGGTTTTGGGGAAACCGCAGGCCAGCCGCTTGTCGACCATCCTTTAGTTGATAAAATTGCTTTTACCGGCTCCACTGAAGTTGGAAAACAGATTATGGCCAATGCCTCTAAAACATTGAAACGGGTCACTCTTGAGCTTGGTGGAAAGTCGCCTAACATCATCCTTCCAGATGCTGACCTAACCAAGGCCATTCCTGGTGCACTTAACGGTGTTATGTTCAATCAAGGACAGGTTTGCTGTGCCGGTTCCCGCGTGTTTATTCAGAAAAAGCAGTTTGATAATGTGGTAGCTGATATGGCTGCCCATGCGGACAAGATCAAACAAGGTGCTGGAATTCATGCGGATACAGAAATCGGACCGCTTGTATCCGATGAGCAGCAAAAACGAGTGCTCGGCTATATTGAAAGAGGACTTAATGAAGGTGCACAGCTTGTAACTGGCGGCATCAAGCCTCAGGAGCAAGGCTACTTTGTCTCCCCTACTATCTTTGCCAATGTCCGCGACGAAATGACGATTGCCAAGGAAGAAATCTTTGGACCGGTTATTTCAGCTATTGCCTATGACGATTTGGACGAATTAATTAATCGTGCAAACAATAGCGAATATGGACTGGCAGCAGGTGTATGGACTCGCGACGTGGCGAAGGCGCACTATATTTCTAGTAAACTCCGTGCCGGTACTGTTTGGGTCAACTGCTACAATGCCTTTGATGCCGCTTCCCCGTTTGGTGGATATAAACAATCAGGCATCGGGCGTGAAATGGGCTCCTATGCACTTAATAACTATACAGAAGTGAAGAGTGTCTGGATTTCCATGCAATAACTAAGAAAAGCACAAGGCGCTTAGACTTCGGCGACAAGCACAAGACGAGCCGTCCGAAAGGTTGTGCTTTAACCTTTTGGACGGATTGATCTAAATGTGGAGGCGACTGTTCTGGGACTCTAGGCTAAGACGCACCCTGTAAGAAGGCGTTTTTTGCCTTCTTCAGGGGATGGCTTAGACTTCGAGTCCCAAGGAGCCGCAACTGGATAAACTTGTGACCTCGAGCCGATGGCGCCTGGAGCTGGACAATTCTCGAAGTCCAAACTTAGACATTCTTATCTTTTGAAGGATGAGGGCTGAATCTGTTTCCCCAGATCAGCCCTTTTTCTTTTTGTTTTTAAAAAAAGGTTTAGAGCCGGGAAGCCCGGGTACATAAAGAGTGTAAGTCAAATAGCAATTCCAAATAACACTAGGAGGGATTTTATTATGGCAAACAAAGAAAAAGAAAACAGAGGCAATATGACAGTGGAAGAAGCAGGCCGCAAAGGCGGAGAAGAGACTTCTCGCACACATGACAAGGAATTTTACCAAGAAATCGGTCGTAAGGGTGGAGAAGCCACTTCAGAAAACCATGACAAAGAATTTTATCAAGAAATCGGACGCAAGGGCGGAGAAGCCACCTCAAAAAATCACGATAAAGAATTTTATCAGGAAATCGGGGAAAAAGGCGGAAAAGCCCGGGCTGAACAACGAGATGATGATTAAGGCTTAACCATAAAGGGGGGAGAACATTCTCTCCCCTTTTTTTCATAAGCCCTTTGGCCAAATCCCCCCCTACTCCCCTCATTAACCTTCGTATTTATGACATTCGCATTAACAAAGATTTAATTTTCTGAGAAAAACCCATCTGTTTCTCCATAAAAATGGTAGAATAATCTGGTAATCTGTTTTCATAAGTAGAAATGCAGGAGTTGGATTCTAAAAATGAATTCTACATTGATTGATTTCCATAAAAAACGTTTTGAATGGGCCTTTAAGGCGAAAGAGGAATTCCTCAACCATTTCGATCCATATAAGAATGAAGGACTTTCCGACTCAATCGAAGATCTTTTGCATATTCTGCAAACGGATCTTGAAAACCCAAATGAGCCTTGCTTCGACCGCCTCAACAAATTTTATCAAGAAGCGGACGAAGAAATGAAAATGAAGCTTAAAAACTATGAAAAACAAATTGAACCGTACGAGCTGTTAATCACAAAACAATCATCCATCATTGACCATAAAAAAGAAGAAGTCCGAATACAAGAGGACGGATTTGCAATTGAAATTGATGACTATGACCGATTCCTCAAACAGATTGAGCTTAAAAATACGGAAACCGAGCATATTCGGGTATTGGTGGATGATACCATTGAGTATACTCCCCAGGATCGAAAAGCGAGTATTATCAACGAAGATGTGTCTAGATTGCAGATAGCGGTAGAAAGAGACTTAGGGACTTCCATCCTTATACTTAAACAGGAAGCTCATTTTTTTAAAATAGAGCTAGCAACTCCTTTAGATCTTCCCTTCGTCCCTCCGATTCCAGCGATCGAGCAAAAAATCGACTCCTTCTGGTTTAAGAACACCTATGAAAAGGCCCTGTTCAAAACCCGCTCCCAAGCACATGATTGGGTTACGGAGATGTATCAAAATTATAATCGCTTGTTAACATCGATTTTATATGAAGTAAGAGCGCAAAGAGAACAGGCTGTCAAAGAGGCAGAGGCATCAAAGCTTGAGTACAGACAAAAAATTAACACTCTTGAAAACCATCTGGTTACATATCAAAAGGAAGAAGCGCAGCTTAAAGCCCGCTATCAAAAGGCTTGCCAAGTGTGGAATCAATTCCAGAAGCATGCGTCACAGTTGCAGGGCTATTTGATCAAGCATTGGCTGGAGTATAAGGAAGAATTGCAGCAGGATTTCCTATATGGAGACGCGGAAGGCCGCTTTCTTGCGGCACACTATTTACAGCTTTTGCGGCAAGACGGTGAGAAGATTATTAAACCTTTAATCAGTGGAGGCGATGAATAAATGGTACAAACAAATCTCCCTACAAAAAGTGAATATGAACATGCGGTTAATGAATTAAAGAAGCTGAACGAAGACATTTTTTACGGTGATTTTAAAGAAAAAATGCACTCATTAGAAGGCAGAAACAAGGAACTGTTGGAAAAAGCCGTAACAACAGTGGATACCGTTTCTAACGAAATTGCTGAGTTCACGCGCGAGCTAACGGTTTCAGCCGAAAACAATCGGAAATTTTTGGAGCAAAACGAGTCGTTCTTCACTCTCACAAAGGATGACTTAGCAAAAACACAAGAAAAATTAGCTACCCATGTCACGGCACTGTTGGCAATGGATAACCGTTTGCAGCAGCTGCAGCAATCGTACAAAGAAATGTTCCACAAACATTCCGAGTCCATCAATAGCATTCTGGTGGTGCGTGAAGAGGCGCTAATTAACAAAGTCGTGTATCAACTCGAGTGCCTCGCCCAAAAACAGCTAGCGGAACTCGAGCTTCACAAGGCGGAAATAGAACAATTGCGAGAACAAATAGAGTCGGTGAGCAGCCACAATCAAGAGACACTCCAAGCCCTTTCCAACCAGATGACGAGCAAACAAGACCTTGCAAAGCTGGAGAAAAGAAGCTCGCTTAAAATGAACCTATTATTGGCGGTAGTGGCAGCGGAAGCAATCTTAATTGGAATCAAATTTTTTATGTAAGAGCAATGGGGCTGTCCAATTTGGACAGCCTCTATTTTTATGGATGTGGGTGGGATTTGTTAATATAATCGATTTTTTGTTAATATCTGCTGATTTTTTGTTAATATATTTAAATTTTTGTAAATATGTCTCACTTTTTTGTTAATATCCGCTAGATTTTGTTAATATCTGCAAATCGCTTGGCCTCCACTCTTCCGTTGAACAGGTTTCATCCACCCTGACAAAGGGTAATTTAATATGGAGTCTTAGAAAAGGAGTGGATTGCTATGAGCAAAAAAATTGCTGTGGTAGTAACAGATCATTTCGAGGATTCCGAGTACAGCGAGCCGGTCCAGGCCTTTAAGGAAAATGGGCACGAGATCACGGCAATCGAAATGGAGAAAGGTAAAACCGTGAAAGGAAAACAGGGAAATAGTGAAGTAGTCATCGATAAAAGTATTGATGACGTCTCTCCAGAGGACTTTGATGCCCTATTCATTCCTGGTGGATTTTCACCGGATATCCTCCGTGCAGACGAGCGTTTTGTCCAATTCACCAAAGCCTTCATGGATGCTAAAAAACCTGTATTAGCCATTTGCCATGGACCTCAACTGCTCATCACAGCGGAAACGCTTGAGGGGCGTGATGTTACCGGGTACAAGTCCATTCACGTGGATTTAAAGAATGCTGGCGCTAATTTGCATGACAAAGAGGTTGTCGTGTGCCAGAATCAACTGGTCACTAGCCGGCAGCCGGATGATATACCGGCCTTTGTCCAAGAATCATTAAGAATATTAGGGTAGCATCAAGGCAGAAGGAACATCCTTCTGCCTTTTTGGGTGCTAGCCATTTATTTTAAATGTTTCCTTGTGATCTAACTCTATGAGTGTCATACTCTTTTTGCTTTTCGGTATTGCTTGGCGAATGAATGGAATCACCCAGCGATCAAGACCAATTTTTCCAGCATTGAAGCCTGCAAAAAGGATGATACCGCCTAACAAGATATCCACTGGGTTAGTAGAAATGGCTCCAGCAAACAAATAAGAGAAATTCAGCATTAGTCCAAAAAACATGGCTGCAGTGGTTAAGCAGCCTAGGATTAGGCCTAAACCAACTAAAAATTCACCAACGGGGATAACTGTATTAAAGACATGAACGTTAGGTAACGCAACCTGTTTTAAGAAATCAATATACCAACCAAAGACAACTGCTCCGTCCGGCCCTTTCACTGGATTTGCGATAGCTCCTTTCAGGAACCCCGAAGCATCAAAATCCCCGTTTATTATCTTGCCCCAACCAGCTGCGAGCCAACTATATCCAAGATATAAACGAAGAACTGTTAATATACTAGAAGCAATCTTGTTTTGTCTTAACCAATCTACTACCATTTGCAACTTCCCCAAGGAATACTAGTTTTATGTACGGTCTTACCATAACAAATTTATTTTTCCGAGCGGGAAGTTTCTTCACAATTTAACAAACTCTTAAATCTATTTAAAATAATGTAATTAATTATATATTTCGTTACACTGTTGCAATGGTTTGGAAAGGATTGCCGACGAAATCTACCATTGAACTCAAATTCAGCATATTTTTCCACTTTGATTATATTTCTCTAAGGCTCTGTTATATTTGGCTGTTGATTACAGCGTAAGAAGTGCGCTTTCCGCGCGTGCCGGGGAGCCTCCCTTGTTAATCAAAACATAAATTTCGTTCTAGATGGATGAATAGATGAGAATTCTACAAATAACATGCTGTATTCTACAAATTAGAGCAATAATTAAACGAAATTTTTAGTAATTCTACAATACTTCGCATGAATTCTACAAAAGTTGGAAATAAAATTCCAACAAAACAATTAATAGGTATAAATTCTACAAATCTCAGGTGGTTTTCTACGAAATCAGGTAGTTATTCTACAAAACAGGGAAAATACACCCAGACACAAGGCTACAAAATCACTTCAAACTCCCTAACAAACACAGCATTCCCAGTAATCTTAATATCATAACTATTCTCCGCCCTAACGACATGAACGGTAACCCGCCCATCTTTCCCCATTTCCTGCCCCTGCTCTACCACTAGATTCAATGAATCTACAAAATCCGTCTTTATGTATTTCGCATAATAAGCTCCCATAACCCCTGAAGCCGTTCCCGTTACAGGATCTTCGATAGTCCCAGAATATGGGGATGAAAAGTGGCGGCCATGCATATCGGCTTCCGAATGATAGGTTTCCAAACAGATAGGATGAATAGAGGCGCGCGGCATTTCTTTTAAAATAGTCGGGAACAACTCATTATTCGGTTTCATATTTTCAAAGGATGCTAGTTTTCTTATTGGTACTAATAGTGTCCAAATCCCCGTACTGCCATAGAGAACAGGCAGCTCTGAATCTATCTCCTCTTCCGTTAGCCCTATCGCACTAGCTAAATCTTCCCTAGAGCCATTAAACTCTTTAAACTGTGGTGCAGCCTGCTTCATCGTTATAAACGATTGTTCATTGATCTTGATAGGTAAAATCCCTGCTTTTGTTTCAATGGTCATATCGGTCTTGTCGCCTAACTGCCCACTCGTTTTTAGAGCATAAACCATCGCCATGGTTCCATGTCCGCACAAGTTCATTTCGTGACCTGGTGTAAAAAAGCGGATTCTAAGGTCGGCGATGTCTGATTTAACTGGAAAAGCGGTCTCATTGAACCCTACTTTTAACGCAACCTCTTGCATTTCCTCCTCCGTCAGATCATCCCCATTCAAAACGACCCCTGCCGGATTCCCTTTATTCGGTTCCTTGCTAAACGCATCATATTGAAACACCTTAACGGATTTCACCTTTTTAAGTCCCCCTTTTATTGAATTGGGTAAAATTAACATATGCAATTAGTATATAGAAAAAAAGTCACCTGTACTAGTGACTTTGATAACTTCGAGTAATTTTTAAATAAGCTTCATGATTTGTTAATAATTTGTTCATCTATGGGGTGTAAGATAAACCTATGAAATTGATTTTACCTCTTTTTCATAGATGACCCCCTTTTAATTATATATTGTTTGGTCCAGCTGATCGTCAGCTGGATATTTTTTTTTGTTTATGTCATCTTACATTTTTGATATAATAACCCCCGGCATAAGTTAAATAAATGAACTTAATGCGGGTGGGAGAGGGAAATCGCGAAAGTGTGATAATAACAATGAAAGGGGTATTTAAACTTAAGCAGCATGAAACCAATATTAGAAAGGAGGTTATAGCAGGGTTAACCTCATTCTTTTCGATCGTCTATATTCTTGCCGTCAACGGAAAGATTCTTGAAGATGCTGGAATCCCTTTAGAAGCTGGAATTATTGCAACTGTATTATCATCGTTTATCGGATGTTTACTGGTTGCCTTTATCGCCAATGCACCATTGATTATCGTTCCGGGGATGGGGATTAATGCCTTATTTACGTTTACGATTGTGGGTTCGTTAGGGCTTGATTATAAGGAGGCTTTAGGGGCTGTTGTCCTTTCTGGCATACTTTTTGTTATCGTTGCCTTTACAAAATTACACAGCATCCTAACAAGAGCGATTCCAGATTCATTAAAAGAATCAATTTCAGTTGGTATTGGCCTATTTATTGCCTTTATTGGTCTTCAAAAAAGCGGGATTGTTGTCGGGAGCTCGACTAATTTTGTTTCCCTTGGTGAGTTATCTTCGCCTATTGTGTTGGCTTCGATTATTAATCTCATCATTGCGTTATTTCTGTTCTTAAAGAAAATACCGGGGAATTTTTTAATCACCATCATCCTGGGGACGATTGTTTCGTATTTTTTTGGACTGGTTGATTTTAAAGGGATGGATACTAGCTTCATTTCCTTTGAGAGCTATAAGGATGTGTTCCTAAGCAGCCATTTTGGAAAGTGGGCTTTCCTTCCATTTTGGTCCGCTGTCTTCTCACTGGTGTTAGTGCTTGTCTTTGAAAATATCGGGTTGGTGCATTCACAAGTGAATGGGATGCTTCAGGCACCCGAAAAGAGCGGGAAATCTTTAAAGGCAATCTCGATTTCCACGATTGTTTGTGGATTGTTAGGCACAAGTCCTGCTGTTTCGACGGTTGAAACAGCGGCGGGTATTACCACGGGCGGTAGAACTGGGTTAACCTCTGTTGTAACAGGTTCACTTCTTCTGTTATCTCTATTTTTCATGCCGTTTATCAAACTAGTGCCAGAAACCGCGATCACTCCGATTCTTATTATTATCGGGGGATTGATGATGAAAAATGTAGTAAATATCGATTTCTCTGATTTTACTGAAGCATTTCCGGCCTTTCTGGTGATCATCATGATTCCATTAACCTATAGTATTGTTGATGGAATTGCTTTCGGATTTATCGCTTATCCGCTTGTAAAAGTTTTTTCTAATAAATTAAAACAGATTTCACTTTCAAGCGTCATCATTTCACTGTTGTTCTTTACCAATTTTCTGCTTCATGCAGTTGGTTAGGAAGCGAACTAATAAGAAGAAGACCTCTTAAATACCAAGAGGTCTTCTTTTTTACTATAGTTATAAAACTACACTTACAATCACGGATGATAAAACACTCACTAAAGTTGCTCCATACAATAACTTTAAGCCAAATCGCGCAACTGTATTACCCTGCTTTTCGTTTAGGCTTTTTACTGCTCCGGCAACAATTCCGATGGAAGAGAAGTTTGCAAACGAGACGAGGAATACTGAAATAATCCCTAATGTCCGTGGACTAAAGCTAGATTGTATTTTGGTTAAATCCATCATGGCTACAAACTCATTCGTGACAAGCTTCGTTGCCATAATTCCTCCAGCCCGGACAGTTTCTGAAAATGGGACACCCATGATAAAGGCAAGCGGCGAAAAAACATATCCTAAAATTTCTTGGAATGAAATCCCAAAAATCAGATCAAATATGTTATTAATTCCAGCAATTAACGCCACAAAACCGATTAACATCGCCCCAACAATGACTGCTACTTTAAACCCATCGATAATATATTCCCCTAGCATTTCAAAGAAGCTTTGTTTTTCTACCTCTTGGATCACCAGTATATCCTCACTTGGATTCACCAAATAGGGGTTAATGATCGAGGTTATAATAAATCCGCCAAATAAATTAATGACCAGTGCGGTGACCACATATTTCGGTTCAATCATGGTCATATAGGCTCCGACGATGGACATTGAGACGGTAGACATTGCGGAGGCACACAACGTATATAAACGATTCGCAGGAAGCAGACCCAGCTGTTTCTTCACCGTGATAAACACTTCAGATTGACCAACGATTGCTGAGGCCACTGCGTTATATGATTCCAATTTCCCCATGCCGTTCACCTTGCTTAAAGCTAAACCAATCGCTTTCATAATGAAGGGAAGGATTTTTAAATACTGAAAAATGCCAATTAAGACGGAAATGAACACAATCGGAAGCAGGACCGTTAGAAAGAACGGCGCTTCTCCTTTATTTGCAAGCCCGCCAAACACAAACGATACCCCGTTGCCTGCATACTCTAATAATTTACTAAACACCTCAGCAAACCCTTTAATTAAAACTAAACCAAATGTTGTATTTAATAATAAAGCAGACAAAATGACTTGAATCACGATCATAAGGAAGATCGGCTTCCATTTAATCTGTTTCCGATTATTGCTGGCGAGAAAAGCTAGTCCAAAAACGACTAATAATCCAATAATGGCAATGATGTACTTCATAGTTAAGTTCCTCCATGCTGTCTTTCTAATTTTTTGAATTCGCTTACAATTTAGTAAAAAATTTTTAACAACGATGATTACTATATCAGTAGTAACCAATCTTGTAAAGGAAGATATCACATTTTAGTCATAAGAAATATTTTACAACGCTTGTTTTATCCCATATGATAAATTTAGTGTTTCCAATTTTTTTAAAAGAGGTCAGAATGATGCTTAGAAAGTTTGGATTTTCTCAATATGAAAGCCAGGTGTATGAAGTTCTCGTGTCTTCGAGTGAACCGTTGGATGCCACACTCATTGTTAAATATTCTGGTGTTCCCAAGGCAAAGATTTATGAAGTGCTGACGCGGATGGTTGAAAAAGGTCTCGTATTAGACTCTGTTTCCGAAAAGAAAAAACTTTATACCGCTCTGCCTTTAAATCTAGTTATCGAAAAATTAACCAAGGAATTTGAAGAAAATATAAGTCAATTGAAAAACAATACCCATCAAAACAACAGGTCTGATGATCGCGTCTGGAGTTTAAAGGTTGATTCTTCCATTCAACTCCAATGTAAACAGCTTCTCCAAGATGCGAAGCATTCGATTCAAATTTCGGTTTGGAAAGAAGACTTCCAAGCGTTTTTGCCAATTCTAATTGAAAAAGAACAATCAGGCGTAAAAGTCGAGGCACTTGTTGTGGGTGATGTTCAAGAATCACTCCTTTCCTCCCTGCATATCCTGTCGCCAAATGAAGAACACCGCAGATTAGAGAAAAACCGCCTCATTATTATTGATGAGGAGACAATTTTGTTTGCCGGTGTCGAAAACAATGCATGGCAAGCCATGCTCACAAAATCAAAGCCGTTTGTGAAGTTTTTCGTCGAGTTTTTCTACCATGATGTCGTGTTAACTAAAGTCACCAAAAAATATGAAGATCAGTTAATGAATGATGAAGAATTTAAACATCTTCTGTTAAGGCTTCGGTATTAAGAAAAGCGCAAGCGCCTTGGTCAGCCCCGACAAGCATAAGACGAGCCGGCCGAAAGGTTGCTCTTTAACCTTTTGGACGGATTGGCTTATGACCTCGAGGGGCTAGGCGCTGGAGCTGGACAATTTTCAGAGCAAATTTTATACTCTCTTATCTTATAAGAAAGGCACAGGGGAGTTCCCCTGCCTTTTATTTAGTTAGCGTTTCAAGAGCAATAACGACCATATCATTAAAGGTGGTTTGCCGCTCTTCAGCTGTGGTATCTTCCCCAGTAAAAATATGATCGCTGACAGTGAGAATTGATAGGGCCGAAGCTCCATACTTGGCCGCTAAGGTGTACAAAGCTGTTGTTTCCATCTCTACAGCTAATACCCCATAGTCTCCCAACTTCTTCACGATCTCCATGCTGTCACGGTAAAACATGTCAGCCGATAACACATTGCCTGCCTTAATATCCATTCCCATTTGAATACCATTTTCAAACGCTTTGTTTAACAAGTTAAAATCAGCACATGGTGCATAATCAATCCCCGGAAAAGTTAGGCGGTTAATATTTGAATCCGTAGTTGAAGTCATGGCAAGAATGACATCACGTACATGGATATCCTTTTGAATGGCACCACAAGAACCGACCCGAATTAAGTTCTTTACACCATAATCGCGGATTAATTCATTTACATAAATCGAAATAGAAGGGATCCCCATTCCTGTTCCCTGAACGGAAACTCTTTTCCCCTTATACGTTCCTGTAAATCCAAGCATACCCCGAACCTCATTGTAGCAATGGACCTCTTCTAAAAAGGTCTCAGCGATATACTTCGCACGCAAAGGATCTCCAGGTAATAGAATATTTTCGGCAATTTCACCTTGTTTTGCATTAATATGAACACTCATTTGCTCATGATTACAGAGATGGTAGACCCTGTAATCATGTTCACCTCCTTTAAAATTGTTGAGCCTCTCTATTTCTCACATTTCCCCGTGTAATTGAAAAAATGGCACATAGTAAGGCGAAGAAGACAAAAATCCCGCCAATCGAGGCATTATATAGAACGGAATAATGATTAATCACCATACCGCCAATAATGGATCCTAGAGCAATTCCAACATGTAAAGCTGAATTATTTAAACTTTGTTGAATATCAGATGTTTCCGGTGAGGTCTCAATTAAATAGTTTTGTTGCGCTGGTGTAATCGCCCAGCTTAACATACTCCACACCATCATCACAATCACAAACAGAATGATAGAAAAAGTTACTTTTGGCAGGGTAAACATAACAAGACAAAAGATCACCACAATGGTCAAAATACTTTTCTTTGAGCCCCACTTGTCTGCCATATAGCCGCCAAGGCCTCCGCCAAAGACAGCAGAAATACCAAAGATAAAATAAAAAAAGCTAACCCATGCAGCATCTAAATGTAAGGTAGATTTTAGAAATGGCGTCAAATAAGCATACAGCGTTAAATGACCCGTTAAAAACAAAACAGATGTTAATTGAGCAAACAAAATCTTTGAATTTTTTAAGGTGTTTAATTGCTTGCCAAGCGAGATAACCGGTTTGGGTTCAATTTTTCCAAGAAAGAAATAAACCCCAATCATCGAAATAAGTGTAAGGATCGCAATGAACAGGAATGGTGAACGCCAGCCGAAGTGATTCCCTACAATAAGCCCCGCCGGTACCCCTAATACTAAGGAACCGCTAATCCCCATAAAAATAATCCCAATCGCTCGTGCACGAAACTCTTCTTTTACAATATTCGAACCAATCGTTACACAGAGGACAACTAATAATGATCCACATGCGGCTGAGATTATCCTTGATAGGAAAAGCACAAGAAAATTGGGACTAAAAAAAGCCACAAGATTCCCCACAAAAAACAGGCTTAATGTGATAAGCGCTAATCGTTTCCTTTCCACCTTAGCGGTCAACGTTAACAGGACAGGAGACGCAATCGCAAAAACAAGTGAATAGATGGTGATTAGTTCACCGGCTTTACTAACAGAAACGCCTAGCCCGCTCGAAACAATGTCTAAAATTCCGCCGACAATTAATTCCGCCATCCCTACTACAAAAGACACAATAGCTAAAATATAAACTCTAAAATTCAACTAATCCAACCTCCCTTTCACAGATTCGCCAATTGGTTACTACCACAATAGTAACCTCTATTACATTCTTAATGCAAGAACTTTTTTTCTATGACCAAAAAGAAAAACCAGCTGAGTGCAGCCGGTCCGCTTTGATAAAGTTGTTATAGCTTTAAAAAATCATAGATGGCACTCAAGCCGTTCAACAGTAAGAATCAATGCCCAAGTTAAAATATAAAAAAAGCCACCCATACTAGTGACTTAGGTAATTTCTATTGGTTAAATCGCAAATGCACAAACTTTAACATCTTGATTAAATCGACAAGCCGCACCATTAAGCGCGTCCCGCTTTCCCACTGCTTGCTGACCGGAATGCCCTTAAAGTATGATTCGGTTGATATTAACTTGATGTTCGGCGACCAGCTTTCAAGTATTCTGGGATTGTTGACATAAAAATACATTTTGGCACCCTTGTTTCCTGTTTTTTCAACTATGCGGTTGGAGATGTTTACGGCAAATTTCGATTCGGCATCAAAGAACAACTCACCGCCCGGAAAGCGTGATGCCATGTGCTGAAACATTTCTTTGAGCTGACTTTCCTGAAAGTAATAGAATACTCCGGCAGAGATAAAAAGGATGCTATCCTCCTTATTAAAAATCACATCGTCAAACCAGGACACATCGAAAAAAGATTTGGCGATGCAGGTATTCCTTGGTGTGTCAGCGATTAGTGTTTGCCGGAATGCAATCGCATCGGCTAAATCAAGGTTATACCAGTTAATCGTACCATTATCCACCCTTAAAAAAGTCGTATCCAGCCCCGCCCCGATGTTAACAATGGTGGCCCGAGGATGCTTTTCAATAAACGCCCGAATCATATCGTCTATTTTTCGAGCACGGACAATATAGCTGATGCCGCCGTATTCCCCAAACGTCCTAGCAATTTCGGTAAAATCGAATTCGCAGCCGGCAATGATTTCGATCGCTTCTTTGTCGTACAAGATTTCCGGATTCTTCTCACTTGCTGTCGCGCGCCCCCAAAGCGGGATGAGCATGGTGGCTTGAACGGATTGTAAGTTTATCGTCATTTATCATTCCTCCATTTTTATCAGCTGAATATATAAAATAATTATCAACATTACTTTCAACTTATCCATTCACACAACCCTCGAATATTTTTTAAATAAGCTTCATGATTTGTTCATAGTTTGTTCATCTACGGGGTGTAAGATAAACCTATGAAATTGATTTTACCTCTTTTTCATAAATGACCCCCTTTTAATTATATATTTTTTGGATCCAGCTGCTCGTCAGCTGGATTTTTTTTGCCCAATTGACCTAGCATCCTCCCGTGAACGCCGTGTAGCCATGCACCGCCCACCCAAAATTGCATAGTTTAACATATGTTGATTGAAGGAGTGTGGAAAACGAATGGCATTTGAGATTCTCACGGTTGACCAAGTTATTCAAAGGTTAAAGGGCAGAAAGTACAAATATACTCAGGTACATCATACTTGGGAACCTAGTCACAATGATTTTAACGGCAAGAACCATCTCCAATTACAACAATCTATGAGGAATTACCATGTTAACACGCGTGGTTGGGACGATATCGGACAACATCTCACACTCATGCCAGATGGTTTATTTGTCACTGGCAGGCCTTTTAATGAAACACCGGCAGGTATCGCCGGCTACAATGAAGGGGCATTTATGACCGAGATGTTAGGCAACTTTGATATCGGCCATGATATATTAGAAGGCGCCCAGCTGAATTCAATGTTAAAATTGCAGCATTATCTTGTGACCGCCTGTGGGGCTAAAATTATGTTCCACCGCGAGCATGCTAGTAAGACTTGCCCTGGAACATCGATCGATAGAGACGAGTTTGTTAGCCGGGCAATCAATTATGATACCCTTCATCCTACCCTTGTTGCCGCTGCACATACAGAAGTACCCTCAATAACATCAACATCAAAACCATCATCCTCAACAAAATCAAGTCCCAATTTGTTAAAATTAGGAGATAAAGGTCCTGATGTAAAAAAACTGCAACAGTATCTGATCAAAGCTGGAGAAAGGCTCCCGAAATATGGGGCGGATAGTGATTTCGGAAAAGAAACAGAGGCTGCGGTAAGGTCGTTTCAAACAGATCATGGGCTTGCTGTCGATGGGATTGTTGGTCCAAAAACGAGGGCCAAACTTGAAGCAGGCGGGACTGCGGCGGCAAACCGCCCTTATCCAGGTCACCTGATTAAACGAGGCTCAAACGATGCCGCGAATACAAAACTGATTCAAAAAAGAGTAGGGGTAGCGCCAGATGGTATTTTCGGTCCAAAAACCGAAGCAGCCGTAAAGGCTTATCAAAAGAGCCATGGTTTAGTAGCGGATGGAATTGTCGGCCCGAAAACCTGGGCGGCTATGTATTAGGGAGGAATTATATACTGTCAGCTTATCTTTGGTATGCATGGCTGATAGATAGTGAAAAGACCTGCTGAAGCCGCAGGTCTTTAATTTTTTTATTTCTATTGGCATATGATCCATAGGTCCATTTTGTCGGGGCAATCACAACCAATTAGTTCTTACTTAAGTTTTTTTCAAAAATTAGATAGGACTTACCATTCTTTTAGGTATTTGGACAATCATTGTGGTGAACAGGCAATAAGATGAATTAGGACGGTGAAAAAATATGAAATTCTTCATTAATGTCACTAATTTTATCGTGGACAATCTTTCTAATAATGCCAACATTAATTATGGGCCCACCTATCAAAATAGCCATACAGCCAACTCTACCATCATTGGCAGCAATATAAATATTGGTGATAACGGCACGATTGTCTCGAAAATCATCAATAAAGGTAACCAAACCACGCTTCCTAAGGAAAGCGACAGTGAGCAAAACTAATTCATATGAAACTCAGTGAATATTAACATAAATACAATGCGAACACCAATAATGGTGACAGGCACCATTTCTCCTTTTTTGACAATCTAAACATTCTGAACTAAATAACCTCATCAGTAATAAAAAAGAGACCTAACAGTTTTATTTGTTAGGTCTCCGGGTATTGTATTATTAATCAATTATTAAGCTTCAGCTAGTAATCTAGTTTCTAGGAACCTAGCTTTTTCACAAACTAATTTAAGACGATGACTTTTACGGTTTTTCTTCCAAAAGCCAAAGCTTGTGCTTTTGTTGGCATTAAAATATCGATTCTGTGGCCCTTAATGGCGCCGCCTGTGTCACCAGCAATCGCTTGGCCATAGCCTTCCACCCAAACTCTGCTTCCAAGAGGAATAATTCTTGGGTCCACCGCAATTACTTTCATATTTGGATTCGCCTTAACATTAAGACCCGTAGCTGTACGTCCTGAGCAGCCCGCACAATCGGCAGTATACGCAGTTGCCGTTACATATATTTCTTTACCTTGCGCAGTAGTTTGCGCAGTACTTTTTGAAGCTCCGCTATTTTTTACTGGAGCAGCCACTGGTCTAGCTGTTGCTGCGCTCGCTTTTGCTGCGGCCGCACGTGCTTTTGCCTCTGCCTGCTCTTGTTGGATCGCTGCTTGAAGGTTCTTCATTTGTGACTCAATTCCCGCTTTTTCCTGCTGAGCTACTGCTACCTGCTGGGAAATTTGCGCGAATTTCTGTTGCATAACGGTTAAAGATTGTTGTCTTTTTTGAATATTTTCATCAAGCTGGGCCTGTTGGTCTGCAAGCGCTTTCTGATCTTCTTCTAAAACCTTCTCTTGACGGTCAATTTCTGCTTTATCTTCTTCGATTTGTTTTAGATCCTCTTGCTGCGCTGTCAAAATATCTTTGTCTGCATCAATTAATTCTGATGCTGCACTAGCACGCTGGATAAAATCTGAGATACTGTTAGATTCAAAGAATATGTTAATCATTAAATTGACATTGCTGTTTTGCTGCATTGCTACTGCCCGCTTTTTCATAACATCTTCCCGAGCAAGCATTTTATCCTCAATCACAACAATTTCTTCTTTTTTCTCTTCGATCAACTTATTGGTTGCATCGATCTTTTCCTGTGTCTTTGCCATTGCCTCTCTGTTCTTAGCAATTTCATCGGCAAGGGTTGTTAATTCTGCTTGAATATTTTCTATTTCTTTATTAACCGTTTGTTGTTCTTGTACTTTTTGTTCTACTACTTGTTGCTTCTGCTCCAGCTGGGCTTCGGCGTTATGTAGCGCTTCAGTGTTTGTTTGTGCATATGTAACCATTGAACCTGATACACATAACATAGTTGTAAGTAACACGAGAATTATACGCTTTTTTGTCGTTGGCATACGCTTCTCCCTCCTTAGTTACTATATTTATACCAGACTAATGTAACATTCATGTTACAGAAAGAATAAAAGTGTATCACAATTTGTCTTATTTCTATAAAAAGTGTCTAATCTGTGGCATAACAGTGTCAACTTTTGGGCAGCGTGGATATATGACCAAACTCCATATTTTAATATAGTTAATTACAGTTTAATACAGTGAAAATACCATTTACGGTGACAGGCACCGGCTTTTCTACGACAAGGATGCGCTCTTTTTTCTTTTTTCGCGGCCGTGTTTTACGATAGGGTGAGGTCCCTAAATAGGTAATCCTGTCCCCTTTCTTCATAATAAAATTGCTGAATACTTGTACAACTTCTTCTTCCGTAAGAATTTTGCTGCTTTCTGCTATTCGCAAGGAATTGTGCTCGTAGGAGAGTATGATATGGTAAGATTTAATATGGATTGAAATATTGGCTTGTTCCTCTAGTGGGACCGATTGATAGGAATCGTTCATGGATGATGGGAAGGTTGAGAATGTCTTTTCTGATAATAAGAATGCATCGTAAATGCTCGGTTTTTTCGTAATCCGTATTTCTTGGCTATTAATAATTTCCCCAATAAACATCAATTTGCTATTATTCTCCAAACACAAAACCCCCATTAATGACAATTAGTTACACCAGATTTTATTATTCGACAATAATATCCTTTATTCCTTTAGTCCCCCTTTCGAAAAGCATCCTATTTCCCCATTTGTGCATGATTTTCACACAACGTTCACATTACAGTTTTTCAAACTATTAAACCGTTAAGTTAAAAACAAGAATGGTTTTTACGGCGGTGAAAGAGATGGCTCTATCAGAAAAATTAAGAGAACTGCGTGATAAGCAAAACTGGTCGCAAGAAACACTGGCGGACATGATGAAAATGCACCGGTCAACGATTAGTCGTTACGAAACAGGAAAAGCGATTCCCAACTACCAAACTGTCATACAATTTGCGGAGATCTATAAGGTAGAAAAAGAGTATCTAGTAGATGAACTCAATCAGCTTCTGCCAAATGTAGAGGCACCTCACCTGGATTTGTATTAAAGGAAAAACTCGAGGATCCGGATGTTGGCATGATTCTTCAGCTTTTGCAGGATGAGCCTGATTTAAAAAAGGCGCTTGTCGAGCTCCACCTCATGCACCCTAAACGCAAAAGTTTCTATTCCGACGCCTTTATTACGTTTATAAGAGTAAATAAGAAGCATAAAGACAAAATGTGACATCAAAAAAGCCGCTGATACGAATTCAGCGGCTTCTTTTTTAAAAAACAGGGGGGTTTTTCAACTAGTTTGCCCTGTCCGCTGAATTCTATACCTTTATTATTCAGAAAAATTATAAAAAAATCGGCATCATATAAGATGCCGGAATGACGGGGATACATCGGGGAAATGTTTGATTTTTTATACTAAGGGAAAATGAATATATTTTTTAAACTCGCTGTTACACGAGCCCCAAAGGGTGAAATTCAATAGCAGGTCATAGATGTAATGGAAATTTTCCAGGAGAATGGTGATGATGCCTTGGGTAGATTACTAGGGGGTCTCGTTCCTTGATGATATGCTGCTGCTCCCGAATCAGACATTCTAACTGACGGACCCGGACTTGCAGGCTGTCCACATTTTTATTGGCCTTACCAACCATTTTAATTAAACTCTCAAGCAGCTGCTCCAGATTGTTAAGGTCATCCTCATGAAATCCCAACGGCTGTCTCCTCCTTTTTTGGTTCCGGTACCACATCGTGCGGCTTGGCACTTAGGAAACGGATGGTTTCCGCCACTACTTCCGTGACATATACCCTTTTGCCCTCCTTATTATCGTAATTGCGCGATTGCAGTCTGCCGGTAATTCCTACCACCGCTCCTTTTCGACAGTATTGGCATGTGTTTTCTGCCGCCTTCCGCCAAATTGTACACTGAACAAAGTCCGTCTCAAACTCACCATTATGATTGCGAAACGGGCGATTCACAGCAAGCGTAATTTGCGTCACAGCCGTTCCTTCTGTCGTCTTTCTTAATTCTGGATCTCGGGTTAACCGGCCGACAAGTGTGACTTGGTTGATCATGCTTTCACTCCTTCACCATTTGATGGCTTTATCATAGCGCTTTTGTTACACTGGTGTAAAATGACGATAAGGCAATTATCAGGACTGTTTTTGTCATGAATTTCAATTTATCCTCCCTGTTTTCGTCATTCATCTACTCGTTTTTCCCTGTTAACCTAGATTAACCAAGTTTCGACAAAAACTTTTCGACATTTGCTTTCTAACGACATATGTTATAATTAGGAAAAATGATATAGGAGGTAGCGATGAAATCTTTTAAATTATACTCATTGGATGTAGTGGATGATGGAAATTCAGTGGAAATCCCATTAGTGGATGGCTTAATTTTGAACAAAGAAGACGAACACTCCACCTGGCTGCTTGAAGCTTATACAGACCTGTCCCTCTATGATTATTTTAAAAAAATCTCCGAGGAGGACCGTGATATCATCATTGAAGCGGTTATCACCAAGAAAGAGAACGCCCCTGCCTATTTTCAAACCAAGATTTGCTCGCTGATTAAATTCGAAAAACATATAAGTGTCCTGTTTCAAGGCCAGTTGCGCCGGAATAAGAGTGATTATTCTGAGCTATTGCTCGACAGCCTGATTGAAAAGGGGCTCAAAGGACCGGAACTACTTAAAGAATTCAAGGAAAAAATGCAAAGTAAACCAAAAATCAAAGTGAAGAATCCTTAGAAACCAGCCCTGGCTGGTTTTTTTATTTGTCAATTTTTTTGTTGCCTTTTTGGGTATTTTTAGGGGATACTTAAATGACAAAGGGGGAGTTTTTTTGGAGAGTTTAATTGGCTTTCTTATTAGTTTAGCATTTGCCATTTTTTTATTTATTGATGCACCTAAGCATAACAAGAGCCGCTGGTTGTGGGCCATTTTAGGGTTTATCTTTGGCCCGATTGCGCTTGGGATTTATTTTATCAAAACAGGCCGTAAGGTAGCAGGATGGATCATTACGATACTCGCGATTCTTGTCTATGTTGTGATTATTGTCCTGATTGCTTTAGCTGCGGCATTAATGGTCAACGGATTTTCTTGAGGAAAAGGACAGGCAGCACGCCTGTCCCTTTTTTTTAACGATCTCGGTTGTCTCGATCATTCCGATCAAGGTCATCTTCAATGATTTCTTCCTGCTTTGTGTTGATGTCTTTCACAGGGTCTTTGTCGGTGTCGGTGTTTGTGTCATTTGTATTTCTAAAACGATCATTGTCGTTAACGTCATCGTCATCGATATTATTATTGTCGATCAAATTATCGTTGTTGTCATCCCTTAGGTTGTTATCCGCAGGATTTTGGATATTATTCCTAACTTTGTTATCGGTGATTGGCGCATTTTTATCATCATCATTGTTGTTACATCCGACTAAAACTACCCCTGACAAGATAGAACCAATGAGTAATTGAAAAAGCTTTTTCTTCAAAGTAAGGTCCCCTTTCGCAAACTGATTTGCCTTCTTAGGGTACCCTCCAATTGATTACTTTTATCCAAAAAAACGACTGAGATTCCCCAGCCGCTGTTGTAAACTATTCCTTTTTGTCTCCAAGTGCAAAGGTGATTTCTGCTTCACAAGCAATTTCACCGTCAACCGTCGCAACGGCTTTACCCCTGCCAATAGGTCCGCGCAAACGAGTCATTTCCACTTCCAGGCGAAGCTGATCACCAGGTTTAACTTGTTTTTTAAAACGGCAATTGTCAATTCCTGCAAAAAAAGCTAAGCGGCCGCGGTTCTCTTCTTTTTTTAACATCGCGACAGCCCCGACCTGTGCAAGTGCCTCAACGATGAGTACGCCAGGCATAACAGGATAATCTGGGAAGTGACCGTTAAAAAACTCTTCATTAGCAGACACATTCTTTATACCGATCGCTCTCTTGCCCTCTTCCACTTCCAAGATACGGTCGACAAGTAAAAATGGGTAGCGGTGCGGGATGATTTCTTTGATTTGTTCGATATCCAACATATTTAGTACCTCCTCCTAGTAACTGATTCCATTCTACTATATAGAAATAGGAAGGGCAATTGCTCCCTTCCTGATTATTTCTTATCGACTAAATCCATTATATGTGTCCATGTTGATCCTTTAAATACATCTCCCACATCTCCGCCGCCAAGCATACCATATCCAACCGCTGCTCCCGCTGTCACACAGATAAATACACTAACTACTAAAAGAACAAGACGAAGCCAGATCGGAATCAAACGAATCCGAACCCGTTTATTGGCTTGAGGCGCTGGTGCGGAATCTGTCTTTTCCACCACTTTGGTAGATTGCAGTACCTCTTGTTTTGCCTTTTTATGTTCTTCTCTCGTTCTGACTTGTCCATTATTTCCTGTCATTCATTAATTCCCCTTTAACCAAATTCCGCGCTTTCCACGAATTTGGCGAGTTAATACATATTATAACCGGTTTAATATCTCTATTATAAAAAATTATTCCGAAATACTCATTATTTTTTTTCTGGAAGGAGCAGGGAAGGAGCAGGGGGACGGTTCCCATGCTTCTTTGGAAGCGGAAGAACCGTCCCCCATGCCCCAAAATAAAAAAGCCCAATGACGTGAGGCTTGTCCAGCCTGGTTCATTAGACTTTTGTTGGGTTGATGTTTATCCTAGTTTGCGGTTTGGAATGCGGTCAATGTTATCAAGCATGATGCCTGTGCCGATTGCTACGCAATCCATTGGGTTTTCAGCAACCAATACCGGTACCTTAAGTTCTTCAGCAAGGAGCATGTCGATGCCGTGCAGTAATGCACCGCCTCCGGTTAGAATCACACCGCGGTCAATAATATCGGCAGAAAGTTCTGGCGGGGTACGCTCAAGTACACTTTTTGCTGCTTGAACGATAACAGCCACTGATTCACGCAATGCGCCTTCGATTTCTTCAGAATAAACGGTAATGGTACGAGGCAGTCCGCTCACCATGTCACGGCCGCGAATTTCCATTTCCTCTTTGCGGGAACCTGGGAAAACGGTACCGATGTTAATTTTAATATTTTCAGCCGTGCGCTCCCCGATCAATAGCTTATACTCGCGCTTGATATGGTTGAGGATCTCCATGTCGAACTTATCGCCGGCCATTTTGATGGAGGAGGAAGTCACGATATCGCCCATTGAAAGTACGGCTACATCTGTTGTTCCTCCCCCGATATCTACTACCATGTTACCGCTTGGCTGGAAGATGTCCATTCCGGCACCAATTGCCGCCACCTTTGGCTCTTCTTCCAAGTAAATCTTTTTACCGCCGCTTTTTTCAGCAGCTTCCCTGATCGCCTTTTGCTCAACGCTAGTGATGTTCGTTGGACAGCAAATTAGGATGCGAGGCTTCGATAAAAAGCCTTTTACGTTCAATTTATTTATAAAGTGCTTTAGCATCGCTTCTGTCACATCAAAGTCAGCGATTACGCCATCTTTAAGCGGTCGGATCGCCACGATGTTTCCAGGTGTACGGCCGACCATGCGGCGTGCTTCTTCACCTACAGCTAAAACCCTATTTGTATTTTTATCAATCGCCACGACGGAAGGTTCATTCAGTACAATTCCACGGCCTTTTACGTGAATTAGCACGTTGGCCGTTCCTAAGTCAATCCCAATATCCCTTGCAAACATTCTCTTTTCTTTCCTCCTTGGAAACAAAAATCCAGATACTTTCCCTAATTGACAATTGTACCATATTCCTTAAGTTTTCCATAACAATTTAATGTAATTATAATGTCTTTTTGGAGGATTTTGTTGAAGCTTAGGAGTTCCGGATAAAAAAATCGAACTGTTTGCATGAAAAGAGCAATCTGGGATCAGATTGCTTGTTTCACCTTTTTTAGGCTTCAATGGAAGGTCCAGTTAAATGAGGTTCCTTTGGAAAGTGGCTTAAACTTACTTTACAGCCTCACCTTCCTTTTCTTCTTTCTGATATTTCATTTTTGTCGCCTCTCCACCCCTGAGGTGACGAATTGATTTATGGTAATCAAGTATTTCCTTTACCTCATTTGCCAAATCTGGATTAATCTCAGGAAGTCTTTCTGTCAAATCCTTATGGACCGTACTTTTGGATACGCCAAACTCCTTCGCAATGACGCGAACCGTTTTCCTCGTCTCCACGATATACTTTCCAATCTTGATAGTTCTCTCTTTGATGTAATCGTGCACACTCTCGCCCTCCCTAAATTGGATGTGAGAAGTGTGAAATGAGACCCGCTTATCACTTCGACGAATTCTACTTCCGTGTGTAGTATTAATGGTGACAGGCACCACAAAAAGACATTATCCACGCTAGGCGGACACTGGTTGCATATTTGTTCCACACGGCAGAAAGTGGTTACCTTCTGTCAATACAATGAATAATCATGTCCCCGGCTGAATACCCGCTATCTTCAAACGACTCCTCACCTCAAACACTCTCTTTGTAAAGGTTTGTAACCATTTTATTAGCTTGGATAAGGGTTTATGCACAAAATAGACAATCGGGACAAGGCGGGTCAGGAAACCTTTTGAAAATAGGACATTTTCAATTTTTTCGACATTCGCCGGAAACCCACGTCTCCCAAGGGTTCCCCCCTATTCAAAATTAGAATGGCCTAATAACTTGTGAAGAATTTTGTCGAAGGATTTTTTTGAAAAATATTATTTTAATGCAATTTGTTTATCGATTTTTGCGAAAAATGGCTTGGAAAAATTTAAATTCCCCCGCTCGTCCAGCCCCGGGAAGACTCTACTTGCCTGTTCAAAATATTATATAATGGTCCTATCATAAATTATGCTCACTTAATAATTAATTGGAAAGGAACTCACTTCATGACCCCATTTACGGAAAATGTCATACAAATTATTCGCAGCATCCCGGAGGGCAAGGTCATGACGTATGGCCAAATCGCCGCGCTTGCCGGAAGCCCACGTGCCGCCCGCCAGGTTGTTCGTGTCCTTCACTCCATGAGCAGGAAATATAAGCTTCCTTGGCACCGTGTTATCAACAGCCAAGGCAAGATCGCCCTATCAGACGACGAATCTTACCATGAGCAGCTGTTCTCCCTCGAAAGTGAAGGTGTTGAAATTGGCCTGAATGGCGTCATTGATTTAAAAAAATATCAATTTCACCCTGAGGAATAGAGATGATCTGCTCTTCCAACAGGCCCTATCAAACTTAGGAGGAATTTCCCAGAATATTCCTCGCGGCAGAATCCAAAGAACTACATTTCAAAAAAGTAACATCACAGAAAAAAAGTCCAAATCTCGTAAAAGCCTTGAGCCCCAAGGTTTTTTTACTGCAAAAATGTATCACAACGGGCTGATCAGCCTGGTGCTAACATTCATAACGTTATGGATGTTTTACTAGGGTTTTATTTTTTAAAATCGTTTGCATCCAATTGGTAATCACAATCTAACGAAGAAAAGGGGAAAATTTTCAATTGTCTTAGAAAACATTCTCAGGAGTGGACTTTTGACTCTGCTAAAGAAGGCCGCGGCGGCAGCTTAGGTTTCCACAATTTAGCCACTGGTGATGTGGATAACGATGGCTTTGATGAAATTTTTACTGGCTCGTTGACGCTTGATCAGGCGGCAGCAATCTCTATGCTACGGACGGTAATATGGGGCGCGAACAAGGCTCTCATGGTGACGCTTCACATATTGGGGCATTTGATCCTGACCGCGAAGGACTTAGTGTCTTTGAAGTTCATGAAATTCCGGCTGTTGCCTCTGAGGAGCTCCATGACGGGGCAACAGGGGAAACCTTGATGTCCTACTATGCTCTGTTGATGCAGGCCGTGGTGTGGCGGCAAACAACACCACAAGCCCCGGTTATGAGTATTGGGGAGCTACTGGCTCGACGTTTGCAACTGGCGGTGGGATTTACACCATGTCCAAGGCGATGTCGAAGCAGACAAAAAGCCAAGCGGACTATCGACTAACTTTGCCCTTTATTGGGATGGCAACCTGTTCCAGGAATTACAAGATGATACATCTATTACGAAATATAACGAGAACACAGGTAAGGTGTATCCTTTAAAATCTTTTGCAGGTGTTCACAGTAATAACGGTACAAAGGCGACGCCAACGCTGCAAGCTGATATCCTTGGAGACTGGCGTGAAGAGGTTCTCCTTCCAACAACGGACGATACAGAGCTTAGAGTGTTTAGTACGACCACCCCGACTAACTACAGACTGTATACCTTGATGCAGGATCCTTTGTACAAAAACGGAATCGGCTGGTATTTTTAAAATAGCAGGTAAGTTCACAAGACCGGCAGGTAAGCCCTAATTCCCCTGCTCCTAAAATCCCCCCTTTTTATCCAATAAAAAAGCACAAGTGACATAAAAACCTCACTTGTGCTCCCATCTTATTTCCATTTCTCAAACAAACTCTTCACTTTCTTCACCGGCACCTGCGATCCGCCCCGGCCTTGGACATTCTCGACCATCATTGCCACCATCAAGCTCGGATTATCCGAATTATAAGCAATAAACCAGCCATTTTCCGTGCCCGTTTCACCTTGCTTCAGCTTGATCTCCGCCGTCCCCGTCTTGCCTGAGAGCGGATACCCAGAAATCTCAGCAGCATGCGCCGTTCCGGCTGCATCGCTTACAACCTTGCGCAAATCCGCTCCTATCACTCCGACATTATCAGCCGAAACCACCGCTTCCTTCCAAACCTGCCCCTGCTGCTCATCCGCCAGCAAAATCGGTTTAATCATATTGCCGCTATTCACAAAAGGCGTATAGGAGGCCATCAAATGAACGATACTCATCTGCACCTGACCCTGGCCGTAGCCTGAGTCAGCAAGCGCGATATCATTTCCCATCGAACCGGTCATCGACTTCTCAAGAGGATACGGATACCCGAGCTCCTCTTCAAAGCCAAACTTCTTCAATCCCTCGACAAACTTGTCTTTCCCGATTTTCAATGCTGCCTGCGCAAAATAAATATTATCTGAATACACAAGCGCCTTTTCCAGGTTCACAGGATCCGTTCCGGCATGAACCCTCGTCACAAAGTAGTTGCCCCAGGATTTATCCTTTTGCCATTGCTTACCGATAATCGGCACCGCTTCACCTGGCACAAGCGTACCATTCGCCAAACCGACCGCGGCCGTCAAAGGTTTCATCACCGATCCCGGTGCATATGCCTGTTTAAATCGAGTCGTCAACGGCTTCTTCGGATCATCCTGAAGCGTCTTCCATTCTTCCGCAGAAAAACCGAGCACCGCCTGATTCGGGTCAAACGACGGGCTGCTGACAAGCGCGAGTGTCTCACCAGTCAACGGGTTCATCGCTGCCGAAGCCCCCGCCTCGCCGCCCATCTCGGTAAACACCGATTTCTGCATCTCAGCATCAATCGTCAGCTTGACATCCTTGCCGTCAACCACCGGCTTCTCGGCCAGCACCACATTCGCTGCCCCGGCGGCCTTCTTCTTGATGACAATCTTCACGCCGCTCGTCCCCTTCAGTTGCTCATCCAGCACCTGTTCAAGGCCGCGCTTTCCAATCACATCGCTGCTTGTGTAGCCCTTATCTTTGAGCTTCTCAAGCTCATCGGCTGTAATCGCCCCGACATAGCCGACAAGCTGTGCCGCGGACTGCCCGTAAGGATAAACGCGCGCATCTACCTTGCGTGTCTGCACCGGCTCCAACGCCACCAACTGCGTGATCCGTTCTTTATCGTTCATCGACACCTTCTTCAAAGGCACAAACTGCCCCGGTTTCACCCAGCTTGACCCGAGCGCCTTCTTAATCTGCTCTGGTGTCATTTTTAACAAAGGCGCCAACTGCGCAATGACAGGATCATCCGCTTTTCCTGCGACCACTCCGACCTCGTACACCTGGCCATTCACCGCCAGACCCGAGCCGTTACGGTCAAGGATCTCACCTCGTTTCGGCGCCGTCGTGCTTACGCCAATCGTGTCGCCTTCCTTCAATCCTTTAAAAATAAACTCGGTATTCCATTCTACATACCAGTTCTTGTTAGCGTCTCTTTTTTCTTCTTGCAATCTAGCTTGCTGTGTATATTTTATCGGTCCAGCGATACTATCCATGCTGGTGGTAAAAGAATATTGGGCTTGTTCCTTGTCGCCCTGACTCTCTTTCGGCTTTTTGAAGTCAATCTTGAGGTTGTTAATCTGAAGGTCAGCGTAGAGTTTTTGATAACGACTTGCAAACTGTTCCTTGGTGATATTCTTTTTTACATCACTAGAAAGATAATCATACATTTTCGTAAACTTTTGCTGGTTCCATAAGGCTATGTAATCGGAGAATCGTTGTTCTGGGGTGGGTTCCTTACTGCAGCCTGCAAGAGCTGTAATGATGAGCAGGAGCAGGATCCCTATCATTTTTTTCAAAACCAAATCCCTCCTTTTATTACCATTTTAACATATATGCACAAGGAAACGGTTTTAATGTAAAAAATGTGTCCAAGCCCCATTTACATCGAATGTCACATTTAAGAAAATATTAATCGTTTATTAATAGTTTGTTCATATCTAGGCGCTATACTATGTTTATTCACACTTATTCAAACCCCCTTTGATAATCCGGCCTTGGTGCCGGATTTTTTTTGCTCAAAAAGGGAGCGCGGGGACGGTACTCATGCTTCCGAAGCATGAGTACCGTCCCCGCGCTAACCTGCACACAAAAAAAAGAGGAAAGTATTTATTCCCCTTCCCCTTTGCAAAGCTATTATGAGTTGCTGTTATCTGTAGAGTTGCTTGAATCATTTGTAGCCGGATCTTCAATTTTTTGTTGGTCTTGCTTTACGTCCGGAGTTTTTGATGATTCTTTACTATCATTCGTAAGGGTGTCTTCTTGCAGTGTGCTCAACGATTTTTCGAAGTAGTTTGTTGGATTTACTGCTACACCGTCTTTACGGATTTCAAAATGTACATGGGTTCCAGCTTTTTCATTGAACAAGCTTTGTCCAGCCTTGGCAATAACTTGATCTTGTTTTACTTGGTCGCCAACCTTCACTTTTATGTCTTTAACAGATTGGTATTGTGTAACAATTCCATTGTCATGATCGATTTCAATGACATTACCTAGGGTTGCATCTTCTTCGACACGTGTAACGGTTCCGCTAAGTGATGCGGTCACATCAAAGCTTTCGCCTTTTTTCGTTGTGATGTCGATACCAGTATTCGGTACATACGTATTATTGTAGAATACTAATGCCGATTCCTGGTCTGCTGCTTTGCCTTGGAAATCATAGAATTTGGTTTTTACGACAGCATCATCGGCGTTTGCTACTGGCATTTTGAAGTTTTCAATTGCTTTGTTGACTTCAACTGCTGGAGCGTCGTTCTTTTTACCGGAAAGGTCAGTGGCCTTGTAATCATACTTATTTGTGTTGCTGCTTGATGATTGATACCATAGAACCCCGGTTAAAATGATTGCTGCACTTGCGATATAAATGGCTGGAAATACCCAACGCTTTTTGAAAAAGCGCTTTACACTGGAACTTTGAGAAGATCGCTTGTTTTCTTCCTCTCTCATTTTCATCACCTCAGCAATCATTCTGAACAGATAAGTAGAATTATATACACGGCGATAAAAAAATTTTTAAAACTTATTTTTCGACAGTGAGGATGTTTTTATGCATTCTTTTTGTAAAAATTTTTCAGGGGTAGTTTATGGGGCTGGGGTGTTTGCATATGTTTTGAAAAAAAGAGCTTGGATCCCCAAGCTCTTTTTTGACGTTATAAATAGGAGCGGTAGTAAAATAGCATGCTGGCGAATGATAGGATTGTATAGGCCAAAGAGGTGATGAATACTAGGCTGGGTGAAAACTCAAACTTTTCTCCATGCGTTTTAACCCCAGTTGAGCTCTGGATGCTTCCATCAACGATTCTGGTGGTTACGCCCCCCTTGGAGGTGAAGAACCAGATAACAACCCTTGCCGCAAAGCCCACTACAAAGGCATAATCAATGAATTTGGTATTCGTATAGTGAGTGATTCCAAGGGTAAGTACCATTAACACGATTAAAGTAATTATTATCGTTAGTATTTTTTTTAAAATCTCTCCCCCTTTTTTATATATATTCACATAATAACGTAATTTTAGAAATATTTTCTGTCTTTGTAGGATCCGGTATAGGCTAATCCCAGCTGGCGCAGAATTCGGTGTGCGGTCTTTGGGGAGTCTATTTGAAAAAAATGGCGAAGCTCTTGATTGCTTATGGTCGGCTTACATAAGAGAAAGTAGTGATTAATTGCTTGGATGTGAGCGGTTTTGGATTTATTTTTACAATGAGGGCATACCCACGTACCGTATTTGTAGCTCATGGCTAGGCACCCGCACTTAGGACAGTGGACGCCGGTAAGGATTTCATCTTGGGATAGGTGGAAATGGTCGAGGATGTCGGTATTCTCAGGAGTATGGCTCGCTAATAGGAGGCGCTTAAGTTTGCGGAGTTCTTTTTGATTCAGCTTTTCCTTTTGATTCATATTTGCGGTTTGGTTGATTTTTTCGACGAGTCCCTCGCTGTTACAGATAAACCGGAGAATCTGCTCGTTCCCCTGCTCGACTCTAATAAGTGCTTTTTCGTTGCTGTTAACAAATTGGTAATAGATTGGGTATTCACCAAAATGGTGCTTCTTGAGCCATTTGCTAAGCTTTAGGGCCTGAAGTTTTGCTTGCAGTACGGGATTTGGAATGCGCTCTTCTTTACCGGGTGTTTGAATTGTGGTCTGATTGAGGTATTTTTTAAAGTGATATTCACCGATTCTATTTTTGACTTCAAGGATGAGGCCAAAGGTGGTGGTTAGTAGGAGGATATCAATCTGAAAATAGTATATGCCTAACGGAAGTCGGAGGTGGTGGAAAATAAGATATTTTTCCTCGGGTAGCATGCTCAGATAGAAATCTAGTGATTTTTCACCCTTGTATCCCGCTAGTCGACTTTTGTATTCATTTATTAGTGTGGGTCGAATGGGGTGGTTGGGGGTAATCCGAGTGTCAAGTGCTTGGATTTTTTGAATAAGTACTGGAAGTGTGAGTTCTTTCGCAAACAAATACATCATTCCTTTCTTTTTTATAAAACTTCTTTACTTTTACCCGATTTCCTGCACGAATTATTTGTCGATTTTATGAATTATTTTGAAGATGGTGGATTATTGGGATCGAAGTTTCCGTTTTTAAAAGAGAGGATTCTTTACCTACCACTTTGAACCAAATACCTGCCTTTTTTCAAAAATACCGGCCAATTCTTATTCTTACCGGACTCTTTTTACAATTTACCGGACACTCCCCAAAAAAGTACTCCGTGGGGTACCTTCTCTTCTCCTGTCGAAGTTTCCGTTTTTAAAAGAGAGGATTCTTTACCTACCACTTTGAACCAAATACCTGCCTTTTTTCAAAAATACCGCCCAATTCTTATTTTTACCGGACTCTTTTTACAATTTACCGGACACTCCCCAAAAAAGTACTCCGTGGGGTACCTTCTCTTCTCCTGTCGAAGTTTCCACTTTTAAAAGAAAGGCCTTTTTACCTGCCACTTTGAACCAAATACCTGCCTTTTCCAAAAAATACCTGCCAATTTTCATTTTTACCAGACACTTTTTTCAATTTATCAGACACTCCCCAAAAAGGTACTCCGTGGGGTACCTTCTCTTCCTCTGTGGAAGTTACCATTTTAAAAGAAAGAATCCTTTATCTGCCACTTTGAACAAAATACCTGCCATTTTAAAAAAATACCTGCCAATTTTCATTTGTACCGGACACCCTTTACCAATTCCCCCCCACCACCTCCCGACAACCACTAAACACCAAAAAGCCAGGCTCACTACCTGGCTCAGATCACATTATTTTTGCGCAGTTAAAGTAGATAACATACTCTCTGCAGAGGCAATCTCTACCCCTTTATAATAATGCTTCACGATCTCCTTATAATCCGACCCATCCTCGGCCATACCGTTCGCACCGTATTGACTCATGCCAACACCATGCCCGAAGCCCTTCGTCGTAATCACAATATTATTACCCTTCCGCTGCCAAGAAAAATCGGACGACTTCAGATCCAATTTTTCACGAATATCCTTACCCGTTAACACCTTGCCATTAAAGTTTACTTTCGCAACCCTTTTTCCAGTGGTACGGGCGACAATTTTTCCGATCGTCGAACTTGAGCCAATTTTCACACCGAGCTTCGCTTCAAACGCTCTCACCGTTATCACCTTTTGATTGGAAAACTTCGGTGACTCTTTATCCCATGGACTCGCGACACTCCGCAAATAAGGAATACTGCCTGCCCAGTAATCCTCCGAGTCTTCGGTATAACCATTTCCGGTTGAAAAGAAGAGTGCATCTATCGGTTTTCCAGCATAGGTTAAAATCTGGCCGTCCGTCGAGCGAACTGCTTCGAGGACCTTTTTCTTTTTCCAAGCATAATCCTGGCCCCAATCTCGCCTCATTTCAGCATCATTCATATAAACCTGGTGGATTTGCGTATCCGTAACCTGCGCCCCCTTTGGCACGCCCATCGTATCCTTATTTACCAATCTGTTTACGATATATGTCCGTGCCGCCAGCGCCTGTGCCTTGAGTGCCTCTTCCTTAAAATCTGCAGGCATTTCGGCCGCCACAACCCCAACAAGATAATCTTCAAAAGGTACTTTTTCAGTTACCCCCTTGGCTGACCGAAAAACGGATACGGTTATGCCCGTCTGCGAGTCCACACCTGGGGCTGTATTCGTTTCTTTGGCCGAGGCCTTCGTTAGGTCTTCTCCTAGCTTTCCGCTCGTCTGATGCGCACCTGAGAAAGGTAATACAACAACACAGGGGATAATGATGGTTAAGGCAATGAGGAGCGATGCTAGTACGATGAGTGGTTTGATTTTATTCATGATCGTGCCTCCAGTTTGTAAAATTTGCAGCCAGCACAACCTGCCGGAATACATCTCCATTCATACATATGGAAGCGGACAAGCATTTATTACAGATTTTTCAGCGAAACATGTTGAAAATGGTGACAGGCACCGTTCCTACTCTACACATAATGGAAAACATAAAAATGGTGACAGCATCGATAGCAGCTTATCCAATGTAGAAAACTACTAAACGGTGCCTGTCACTCCCTTATTACCAGACGTAAAATAAAAGAATCCCTTAGTAACGCAGCCGTCGGATATCAGACGACTGCCTACTAAGGGATTCTTTCACTTAAATTTCACTCTATTTTATTAAGATTTAAGCATTCATATCAGAAACATATTTCTTTACTTCGACAAATGTTTCATCTGCTTCTTTGACACGTTCGATATCTGCGCCTAACCCAGCTAACTTGCCGTGGAAGTCTACATAACCGCGGTCTAAGTGTTTCAACTCAGTCACGCGTGTCACACCCTCAGATACTAAACCAGTCAGAATCAACGCTGCCGCTGCACGAAGGTCAGTCGCAGACACTTCTGCACCCTGCAAATTAGAAGGACCATTTAAAATAACAGAACGGCCTTCAATCTTGATATCGGCATTCATGCGGCGGAATTCTTCTACGTGCATAAAACGGTTTTCAAATACCGTTTCAGTAATCATAGAAGTACCTTCAGCACGAAGCAATAACGCCATCATTTGTGACTGCATATCAGTTGGGAAACCTGGGTGCGGCATCGTTTTAATATCGACTGCCTTCAAACGATCAGGACCGATGACACGAACGCCATCCGCTTCCTCATGAATCTCAACGCCCATCTCTTCCATTTTCGCAATCAAAGAAGATAAGTGTTCAGGCACAGCACCTCTAACCAATACATCTCCGCCCGTAATTGCCGCAGCTACCATAAACGTACCCGCTTCAATCCGGTCAGGAATAATGGCATGATCGGCGCCGAATAATACATCCACGCCCTCAATACGTAAAGTACCAGTGCCAGCACCCTTTACGCGAGCGCCCATTTTATTCAAGAAATTAGCTAAATCGACAATCTCAGGTTCTTTCGCAACATTCTCAATAATGGTCGTACCCTGTGCAAGAGATGCTGCCATCATGATATTTTCTGTTGCACCTACACTTGGGAAATCTAAATAAATCTTTGCACCTTTTAAGCGGCCGTCAACCTCCGCTTCAATAAAGCCATTCCCTACCTTAACCTTTGCACCCATGGCTTCAAAGCCTTTAAGATGCTGGTCAATCGGACGGGATCCAATCGCACAGCCGCCAGGCAATGCTACACGAGCCCGGCCATTTCGAGCCAATAGCGATCCCATAACAAGGACCGACGCACGCATTTTTCGTACGTATTCAAACGGCGCCTCTTCTTTTAACACTCTAGATGCATCAACAACAACTGTATTATTGTCAAAAGCCACTTCAGCGTTTAAGTTACGTAGCACTTCATTAATTGTGTATACATCGGAGAGTGTAGGTACATCACGTATCACACTTTTTCCATCACTTGCTAATAATGTTGCAGCGAGAACAGGCAAAACGGCATTTTTTGCACCTTCAACTTTAACCGTTCCATATAGCCTTTGTCCGCCGCGGACGATGATCTTTTCCAAGAGTATTCCCCTCCGCGTCCATTTTCTCTATATTAATATTCAATCGTAATGATTGGGGTTCCAACTACTATGGTAGTTTTGCTGCCCAATCCTTCGGAGCGTAAGCCAATTTGTATATTCATGTTATGCAATTTGTGATCTATGGAGCCTGTAAAAATTGGCGATGATGCCGAAACAGACATGAAATTCTCCTCTTTTAACGCTTCGATCTCTCTCGCATTAAAACCTGACATGATCCTGTCAGCTTTCTTTGCCAAAGCCGTATCAATCTTATCACTGAAAACGCCTTTCATACAAGAGAAAACTGTAGGTTTGCCTCGAAATATGTCAGAAAGCCTATTCCGGAACGTTTTGGTAGTGAAAAAGCCCTCTGTCGTCTTGTTCCACTCGTTTCCACGAACACTATATACTATATACGCATCTACAGTTTGTTTTGTGTGGGAAGACATCAATTGAAGCGTTTCTTGGTGGTGTTTTGATGTTGGAGATACTGCTGTCACCTGCCACTTCTGGCTGGTGTTCGTTACAGACCATTTCCAATCCGGAAACTTCTGCTGAAGCTTTTTTGCATATTCCTGCACTTCCTCAACACTTTTCATGCCCGTCACATGTTCACGTGCATAAAAAGACCAATCATCGAGCAAAATATGTTCGGCTTGCAAAACAGAGCCAATTTTAGCTAAATCATCGGCGCCTTTTGGAAGAATCGACGAGTCGCTGCCGTTACCCTTCTCCGCTTTTAAAAGATTAGAGCCAACATGGCCTATCTCTTCAAGTGAGAAAAATCCTTTTCCAGCTTTCTGCCCGCCCATGGCTTCAGTTGTTCGGTTTCCCATCGCAACAAGGATGAAACATACAATCGTAATCATATATAAAAAGTTCATTGAATGTCTTTTCATTTCTCTACTCCCCCTTACTACCATTGTTGCCAGGCAGCCAGAGAGCAATACTTTCGAAATGTCGTCACTTTTTGACAAAGATGAACTTTTTTGGGACATACTTAGCTTTCCACATAAACTCGATTGTACTCAAAATTTCACCAATTGGGAACATGCAAGAAGACCTAAATTTTTTCCAATTTTGTCGAAGGAAGCAAAGGGACGGTTCTCGTGCTTCCAATTTTACTTACTCCCGTATGATTTCCTCGCGTCTATTATTGCAAAATCAAGGGCAGCTGTTTTGACCATTGGAGGTAATCAAGGAAAAAGTTACTAACAGATGAACCGATAAAAATAGCTAATAATATGTATAGTAATCGCGCCTGGAACACATGGTTCGGCTTCAACAGCTTCTCTAAGCGAATTACCTGCAGTGCATACCAAGCGATCGCAATAAAGACGATATGTGACAGGATACTAACAAGCGCTATTTGCCCAAAATCATCCATCGAACGGTCCTCCTTTTTTAGATCCAATGAATATTCTATCATATAGACGAGTGAAAACCAGAAAAGATTCACCGATTGGAAATTTTAGTAATTTTCAGAATATGGAAAGGGTTTACAAACAAACGATTGCCCGCCTAAACCGTAATCCTCATTAGAAGACTATTGTTTAAACAGGCAATTCGAAATTATATTTCATTCCACACCCGGTCTATATTTAATGGAACAAATACTCTGTCCCCCTGAATCTCCTTGTGAATGATCGGATTCTCAAAATACTCCTCCAAACTGCGTTTCTTACTTCTTTTATGTCTTACTATTCGGTGGACACCTAATAATGTATCTAAACTTTGCTTCGAAAATTTCATCTTCCTCACCTCATTATTTTTTATAAAACCGATAGGAAACCTTTGCTTCCTATCGATTTCTTCTATATTATGCTGATTTTGATGCTACGACGATGACCTTGCCATGATCCAATTCTTCTTCATATCGTTCTGCTTCATTACTTGTTAACCCAAGTGACTCTAATTTGGAGCGGAGTTCATCTCCCCGCGTCCGGAATACATTTGCGATAGAATCGAGGACGCCTTGTTCCTGAACACTAATATCATTAATATCCAGTGAATCAGTTAAATCCTCTGAGCGGTTTCGATCATGTGCCAAAAGGTAAATTTCTTCTTTTGTATAGCCTTGCATGATCAACTGTTCAATTTCCTTCTTTGCTTGTACACCATTTTCAACGATTCTAACTGTTTCCATATCGTTTCCTCCTTTTTTCAACTTATGTTACGTATATAACCGTTCTAACTAAATTGAAACCTATTTTTCTAAAAATCTACTAAGTTTAGGAACCCTTTCAATGTGGGTATATAGAAATCACCTATTATTAGTGGAGGTGCATATATGAAGAAATTGATTTGTAGAAATTGCGGGAACGAAGATTTTAAGGTTCTAAATGTAGGTGAAACATTATGCAAGTGTGGACGGAGGTTAACCAAACTAAGTGATTACCAATGGGAAAATTCACAAAAATGGAAGGAAGATCAAAGACGCCGAGCTGAAATCATTTCAAAAATCAGTCTGTTGAAGCGGGAAATTGATCAATGCCTTGACGAACGGGATGAAGAAGGCTTTAAAAAGCGAACGTTTGAATTAAAGCTTTGTCATCATTTCTTAGACAACGCACTGCAGGATTCCCAGCACCGCTACAAGAAGCACATCAAGGAAAATCAAAATAAGTTTAGTTTTTAAGTTTAATTGTCGAAACTCGCGGGTATTTAATTAGCATAACTCAATGAAAAATAGAAAGGAGACATTTTCATGGGATTTATTTGGTCATTAATTATTGGAGGAATCATCGGCTGGTTAGCTGGACTTATTCTTGGACGTGACGTACCAGGAGGAATTATCGGTAATATTATTGCAGGATTTGTAGGGGCATGGCTTGGATCATTGATATTAGGCGGATGGGGGCCAGTGATTGGCGGATTCTATATCCTCCCAGCCCTAATCGGTGCGATTGTCCTCGTGTTTGTCTTAAGCCTTATCCTAAAAGGGATGAGAAAAACTGCATAACCAAAGGAATTAGTGAAGACTGCCTAACCGGCGGTCTTTTTATTTTGAATGAATCATACTCCTAAAAAAAAGGTACTCGCCACAGCGAATACCCCTACAATACCCCAGAAAACAACCTGGCAAATGATTCCTTCCATTTAACCTCCAAGCCTCTTTTATAAAACTCTACTGGACGGATCCGATGGCATTCCTTCAAGTCCTCTTCGTAATGGGCGACAAGATCATTAATCGAGTCCGTTCCCGTTAAAAATAAATTCACCTCAAAATTCAAATGAAAGCTCCGCATATCCACATTAGCTGTACCAATCGAGGCCAAATCGCCATCAACGATAATCACCTTTTTATGTAGAAAGCCCTTTTGGTAGGAATAAATCTCAATGCCAGCCCGCAAAAGTTCCGGGAAATACGATTGCGTCGCATATTGAGTCAGGAAACCATCATTGGTGTCAGGCACCATTAAGCGCACCTGGATGTTGTTTTGTGCGGCGATTCTGAGTGCGGTTTGGATGGCCTGGTTGGGTATGAAGTACGGGGTGGCTATCCAGATCGATTTTGTGGCGCAGCTGATCATCGAATAGTAATGGTCGCTCATATCCCGTGTTTCCGGACCTGTTGCGACGACGTGCACTAATCCATCACCGGCCACCGGTATCGGCCGTAGATAGCGCTCTTGTTCAAAAAGGACTTCACCGCAGGCGTACTTCCAATCTAGCAAAAACACTGCATGAAGAGTTTGAACAGCCTCCCCTTCAAGCACGACATGACTGTCACACCAAAAGCCGAAATCATCGTCTTCACCAAGGTATTCGACACCAACGTTTAGTCCACCGACAAAACCTACTTGTCCATCAATGACAATGATTTTGCGGTGGTTGCGGAAGTTAAACTTCTGATTATACCAGCCTCTATTTAGCGGTAAAAAAGGCTGAACGTTGATGCCAGCCTCCTCCATTTTCTTAACAATCGGTTTTGAGAGGAAGAAACTGCCGACTGCGTCATACAACAGCCTCACCTCGACGCCCTCCTCTACTTTCGCCTTTAAAATATCGATTAGTTCCTGGCCAAGGCGGTCATAGCGGAAAATATAATATTCAAGATGAATAAAGTCCTGTGCTTCTATTAACCGCCGTTTAATCTCCTGAAAGGTATCAGCCCCGTTTCGCAGGATCTTGGTTTTCGTGTTCTGGTTTTGGTCGGTCAAGGTTACCTTCTCCAAATAGCTGGCAAAACTACGCTGGTGGTCATTCAGGTTGGATAAGTCGAGCTTTTTTTGTTTTTTCCCTAGGACTTCTAGCAACTCTCGGTCACTCAGCCGCTTACTTTTAAACAGCTCCCCTTTGACTAGCAATTGCCCAGAGTACACATAAAAGATATAGCCTAGGATCGGCAGAAATAGTAATATGTAAGTCCATAAGAGTGTCGTTTGGGCGGGGCGATTTTCTAGCCACAAAGCTATGACTGTGTAAAAAATGATGACAGCATAAAGTGTCAAGCACAGTACCTTCCACCAAAAAGGAACATCCATAAAAAGGACTAAATAGCCAAAGGCTATCATCATGGCTGCAAAAAGCCATTCAAAGCGTTTGATTTTCATGACCGCGGTCACCCTTTTTTCCTATGGAATACCCTTTTCTGAGGCTTATGAAACAAAAACGCCTGCCCCATGGACGGGGCAGGCATTTATAGCTTTCGGTAAATCTTCTCTTGTGAATTAAATTCCTCGTATTTCAGACTTTTTGGCACAAATAGAATCGACTCTTTACTGCCGAAGCCAACGAATCCTCCCTCAGCCAAGCTGCTATGAATTAAGTGATGAACCTGCTGCTGCAGCTCGTTATCAAAATATATCATCACATTTCGGCATAAAATCACGTGAAATTCATTAAACGAGCCGTCCGTGACCAGGTTATGCTGCGCGAAAAACAAGTTCTCCTCGAGGCTTGGGTTGAAATAAGCATACTGGTGGTCGGTCGTATAGTACTCCGAGAAAGCCTTCTTCCCACCTGCTTTCAGGTAGTTTTTTGTATACTGCTGCATTTTCTTTAGAGGAAATGCCCCCTCTTTAGCGGCATACAATGCTTTTTCATTCATATCAGTGGCATAGATTTTCGTTTTTTTCGCCAATCCCTCTTCCATCATCAGAATTGCCATCGAGTAAACCTCCTCACCTGTGGCACAGCCAGCATGCCAGATGCGGATTTCTGGAAGGTCCTTCAAAATCGGCACGACTTGGCTGCGGAAAACAGCAAAGAAGCTAGGGTCACGGTACATTTCTGTCATCCGGATTGACAAATCATTTAATAAGCGCTCCAAATAACCTTTTTCGTGCAGAACTTTTTCCAAGAGGGCAGTAATCGTTGGTAACCGCTCCGCTTTCATGCGGTTTAGAATCCTTCTTCTTAAGGAAGCCCGTACGTACCCTCTAAAATCGTACCCATACATTTGATAAAGTCCTTCAAGCAGCACGTTGATTTCAACTTCCTGCAATTCGTTGGCGAGTTCTTCTTTTTCTGTCAAAAATTCCATCGTCGTGTCGTTGTTCACTCCTGGTTCACCTGCTCTGTCAGCCATACCCGCATCAACGAGAATAGCTGATCGATATTCAATGGCTTCATAATATAATCAGAAGCACCGGCTTCCATACACTTATCACGTTCACCCTTCATCGCCTTGGCCGTCAACGCAATGATCGGCAGATTGTGCATTCCAAGATCCTCACGAATGATCTTCATTGCCTCATAACCACCCATAACCGGCATCATGATATCCATAAAAACAAGGTCATAATCGGACCGGTTTTGCAGCATATCTAATGCCTGCTTACCGTTTTCTGCAACGTTTACGGTCACACCCTTCCGCTCTAAAGCCGAAACTAGAGCGAATACATTGCGGCCATCATCTTCAACTAGAAGGACTTTTTTCCCTCTAAACAATTGCTTATCAGAGTATTCCTCTTCGGCTTGGCCATCATACGGCTCCTCGCTCATCCATGCCGGCTCCTCGATTACTTCACCAGCAGCGGCGGCTTCCTCCAGCGCCAGTTGGGCATCAAGAGGCAAGGAGTCCTCCCCATCCAATCTGCTCGGAATATAAAGCGTAAACGTGCTTCCTTTCTGAGGTTCGCTCTGAAGTTCGATTGCCCCGCCAAGCAGACGGGTGAATTCACGGCAAATCGATAAGCCAAGACCCGTGCCGCCATATTGCCGGTTTGTCGTTCCGTCCACCTGCTGGAAAGCATCAAAGATAATTTGCTGTTTATCCTGTGGAATACCGATTCCTGTATCGGTCACGGAAATCGCAAGGACAGGGTCCCTCGTTTGTTTATCGAGTACCCGTTGTGCTTTTTCCGGAAGAGCGAGCTCAATTTGAAGCGTAACGCCTCCCTGCTCCGTAAATTTAAACGCATTTGATAAAAGGTTCTTTAATATTTGCTGTAATCGTTGTCCATCCGTCGAGATCACCGGTGGTACATTTGAATCCATTATAATGTCAAACTGTAAATTCTTTTTCGCTGCTATTGGGTTGAACATATTCCGCATTGTCTGTGGAATCTCGGTAACATTGACTTCATCTGTTAAAATTTCAATTTTTCCAGCTTCGATTTTGGATAAATCAAGGATATCATCAATCAGACGCAGCAAATCTGCTCCGGAAGTGTTGACGACCCGCGCGTATTCGGCCACTTCCTCTGCGTCCATATCTCCATTATTCTCCATTAGCATTTGCGACAAAATAAGAATACTGTTTAATGGTGTCCGGAGCTCATGTGACATGTTCGCAAGGAAATCAGTTTTATATTGTGAACTCATCTGCAATTTCAACGAATAATCCTCTAGCTCGTCCTTTGCTTTTTTGAGTTCCATCGCCCGCTGCTCCGCATATTCCTTCTGTTCTTCCAAATATTCATTCGAAAGCCGCAATTGTTCTTGCTGCATTTGTAATTCTTCCGATTGTGCCTGCAGTTCTTCGGATTGTGCTTGTAATTCTTCGGTAAGGACCTGCGATTCCGCTAGGAGCCTTTCCACTTCCATACGTCCTGCTACACTTGAGATCGATGAGCCAAATTTGTCCTGAAGTAAATCCAGCAGGGTCAGATGTTGTGAATCGAACGGCTGAAGCGCTGCAAACTCAACTACTGCCTCTACTCGATTTTCAAATAGGATGGGAGCAATTAATAGATTACTCGGGTTCGAAGTACCTAATCCAGTTGTTATTTTAAAATGATTATCCGGTATTTGATCAATGAGAAAAATTCTTTTATCAAGGGCTGCCTGACCAATGATCCCTTCACCTAGACGAAAGCGCGTCTTGACAATGTCGTCATCCGTGATGGCATAACCGGCTACTTTTACAAAGTCTATCTCGCCGCCTTGTTCACGGCGAAGATAGACGACCCCATATGTTGCTTGAAGCAATGGCGCAAGTTTGCAAATAAACAATCGGGTCAGTTCATTGGTATCGGTAATGCCTTGATATAAAGTGGAAATGTCCGCCAGACTTTTTTGTACCCAGTTGTGCTTTTCGAGACTACTGAGCAAGTCGTTCATCGCCTCAGCCAGTTCCCGCGACTCGTCGCGTGTGTTCACTTTTATCCGTGCCGTCAGATCGACATTGGAATTTGAGTCTGTTATTCCTTTTATCGTTGTTATTACCTGTTTTATGGTTTTAACAATCGAGTTCGATAAGATCACAGCGATGGCAATCGTAAAGGCTGTTACTAAAATAATGAGTACGTATAAAATTAACTTTAGATTGTTCGTATGTTCATTGAGCTGATTGATTCGTTCCGTTGTCAATTTTTTTTCTGCGGCAAGAAAAGAATCAAACTGTGTACGCAGTTGGTCCGTGATTTTTTTTCCTTTGTTTTGAGCGAAATGCTGTCTTAATAATTTGGTTTTATTGTTCTTTTTGGCATTGATCGTATATTCGCCGGAATTTGTAATCCAGTTTAGTATTAACGGTTTCATCTCTTCCAAATTTCGCTGTTGGCTTCCGTTATCTGACAACAGGGCATGTAGTTTATTGTAATTATCCTGCCAGCTTCGGCTCCCTTGTTCATACGGTTCCAGATACTGCTCATCTCCCGTTATGACGTAACCCCTCATGCCGGTTTCCATATCCAGCACATTTTTTTGAATCTGATTGGCCAGGTCGTGTATTTCTATATCGTGTTCGGCAACAAAGTCTATCTCATCCTGCAAATCTGTCATTCTATTAATTACGGTTAATAGTGACAGAACCAAGCAAAGTAAGATCGTTAGGTATCCGATAATAATTTTTGCATGGATGTTGAAGTTAAAGCCCTTAATAGTAACCGCCCCCCTAATCAATATATTCTTATTCTAACCTGTAAAATTTTAGGTTTCACCCGTTTTAAACCATTTTGATACTATAGTAATAGTTTTATTTCCAGTCCATTTATCCTAATTCTATTACCCTCTTTCTAGTGTTTTGAAACCTCCTTTTTTAAAAATTTTTTATGGTTTTAACTCATTTATTAACGGGTAATCAATAGTTATCATGACAAATTTGGAGGTTTGATAAAATGGCGAAAACAAAAGAAAAGGTTCAATTAACAGAGGTACTCAACAAGCAAGTTGCTAACTTCTCCGTTCTTTATATGAAGCTGCATCATTATCACTGGTACGTGAAGGGGGAAAACTTTTTCACCCTGCATGTTAAGTTTCAAGAGTTGTATACGGAAGCAGGGCTGCATCTGGATACGATTGCGGAAAGAATGCTGTCACTTGGCGCGTTACCAACTGCGACTCTTAAGGAGCAGTTAGAGCTTTCTTCGATTAAGGAAGCTAGTGGGGATGAATCTGCTCAGGAAATGGTTCAGACGCTTGCTGATGATTTTGATAATGTCTGCAAGGAGCTTACTGAAGGGATTACGGCAGCCGAGGACAATGATGATCAGCCGACGGCGGATATGTTTATTGCGATTCGGACTTCGTTGGAGAAGCATGGCTGGATGTTGAAGGCTTATTTAGCAGAGTAAGAATAAATAGGGTGCCAGGTGATTGCATGCTGGCACCCTTTGTTTTTATGTGTTGCCCAGGACCAGGTGGCTATTTTTATCATTTAAAAGGCGCTATGAATCTCTCATAGTGCCCGTCCGGCTTATTTTCTCCCGCTCGCGGGCACCATCATCCTCTCATTATGCCCGTCCGGCTTATTTTCTTCCGCTCACGGGCACTATCATCCTCTCATCATGCCCGTCCGGATCATTTTCTCCCACTCACGGGCACTATCATCCTCTCATGATGCCCGTCCGGCTTATTTTCTCCTGCCCACGGGCACTATCATCCTATTCGAATCCTTCTTACCCGCTCACACCCTGTTTGTCGAGACTATCACCAAACACATATCATCCTTCGCATCCTGCAGCATCTCCGAACTCAGCTGCAGCCGTTCAAATAACTCCTTCGGATCATCCATCCCCAGCTCTTGCAAACTGCTGACAAGTTTTGAAATGGCATCCTCATATTCCTCCTCAAGCCCTTCCGACAGACCATCTGTAAACAGCAAAATTCGTGCTCCCTTTTTATAAGGAATCACTCCCTTGGTCACATCAATATCCTCAAAAAAGCCAAGTGGACAGCAGCCATTCGCCATCAACTTCACTTCATCATCTACAATCGCAATCCCAGCCGGATGGCCGGCATTCACGTACTCAATCGTCTGCTCGGCTGTATCCAGCACAAAATAAATCGCCGTAAAATAGTAGTTTTCTAGTCTATCAGGCATATGGAGCTGATTCATCCTGCGATTGAGTTCCATCATCACCGCCTCAGGGTCGCCTAAACCTGTAATCGCATCCTTTAACGTCGAATAGATGTACATACAAACAAGCGAAGACGAAATCCCATGTCCCATCATATCTAGCAAAATTACCCCATAACGCCCCGGGCTAATTTGATACCAGGCATAGAGGTCCCCAGCAAGTTCAAAGGAAGGCTTGTAGACAGCTGAAATCGTCACATCCCCCTGTACAATCGGATCACTCAGCATGCTGAGCTGGACCTGTTTGGCCAGGTCTAACTCATGCTGAATCCGCCTATCCCGTTCCTTACGTAAGTCCTTTTCATACTTTAACCGCAAAACAGACCGAATCCGCGCCAGCAGCTCAACCTTATTAATCGGTTTCATCACATAGTCAAGTGCACCGGCATCCATGGCCTCAGCCATCTTATAAGAATCCCCCATAGCGGTGACAATAATAATCGGCAAGTCTTCGTACCGCTCATTGGCAAGAATCGTCCGGCAGGCTTCTAGACCATCAATCTCAGGCATCATCAGGTCCATTAAGATTAAATCCACTGGGATTTCCACAGAACTAGACGCTTCTAACTTCAGATAATCATATAATTCCCGGGCAGAAGATAACAAAACTAATTGATCATAGCCTGCTTTCTGTAGGATTTTCTCAATAATCATCAAATTAGTTATATTATCATCCACAATAACAATGTTCATAAACATTCCCCTTTTGAAAAAGGTGCCTGACCCAGAATGGGTGTCAGGCACCTTTAATACTATCAAACAATGTTTATCCCTCGATGGGCATTGTTGCAAGTTCCTTGCGCAGCTTTTCAATGGCCTTTTTCTGCAGGCGGGAAACATGCATTTGCGAGATTCCCAATTGCTCTCCAGTTTCTTTTTGACTTTTATTTTCCACAAATGTGCAATGGATAATTTCTTTTTCCCGGTCTGATAAAACATGCAGGGCGCTTTCTAGCAGCAATTTCCGATCTACTTTTTCAAAACCATCATCAGGAGAACCGAGTATATCTAAGGCCGTTACCACATTCCCCTCCGAACCCGTTTCTATCGGCAAGTCGACGGATGCGGCTTGATAGCTTTTCCCCATTTCCATTGCCTCCAAAACTTCCTCTTCAGATAGTTCCATGTATTCGGCAATTTCATGGATCTTAGGAGACCGCTGGTATTGATTGGTGAGCTCGTCCACTACTGTTTTTAGCTTGGGCCAAACTTCTTTGACGCGTCTCGGCACATGGACGCTCCATGTTTTATCACGTAAAAACCGCTTTATTTCTCCGATTACAGTTGGGATTAAAAAAGATTCAAACGCCCTTCCGGCACCTTGATCATACCTTCGAATCGCGGCCAATAAGCCAATCATTCCGACTTGCATGATATCTTCATGAAAATCTCGTCCCTTTGAATATTTCCTCGCAAGGCTCCCGACTAAGGCCGTATAATGTTCTACTAAAATCGTTTGGGCTAGGGGGTTTTCATTTTGTTGAAATTCCAGTATCAGGGCGTCGATTTCTTCCTTAGTTCGCCTCATGGGTTGTGGCTGCTGTCCCATTATTCTCACGCTCCCCACTTAGATACTTCGCCATGAAGACCGTTACACCTGAATGATTCAAAACACGGACTTCGTCCATGAGTGTTTCAATCAGAAACAGACCTAACCCTCCCTCTGAAAGTTGTTCCACCGTACTTGACTCCGTGTAAGGGCCCAGCTCGTTTCTGGTCTTGATAAAATTAAAGCTCACCCCGCTGTCGGCCACCATGATTTCTAGCTTGTCCTCATAGATGCCGAAGCCTAAGGTCACTTCTCCGCCTTCCTCGTCTCCGTACGCATGTTGGACCGCGTTGGTACAGGCTTCACTTACAGCAATTTTAATGTCCTCAATTTCCTCGTATGTATAACCCATGCGGCTAGTAATTCCGGATAATGTCAATCGAATCACACCAACATAGTCTGGTTTTGCAGGAATTTTCATTTCAATATAATCCATCACTTGTTTCATCGTCCCCCACCCTCTTATTTTGCAGAAATATTCATTATATTCCCCAGGCCTGTAATCTCAAAGAGCCTTTTCAGTCGATCGGATAACTCAATCAGCCTTAATTCCCCGCCATTTTCCTTCAATTTTTTAAATATGCCGACAAACACACCAAGACCGGTACTGTCTAAATAAGATACGTCCTTGAGATTGATAATCATGGTTGTATTTTCCCCTTCGGCGAGCGGTAATAATTCCTCTTTAAGGTTTGGTGCTGTAAAAGCATCAATTTCGCCTGCCAGCATCACGGATACTTCCTCGTTATTCTGATGTACATCTATATTTAGATTCACTCCATCATCACCTCTGAGATATTTATAGTGTATATAACCAAGTTTTAAAAACTCTAAACCTATTTTTTAAAAAATTTTTTGGTGATTGGGAGCAGGGGGACGGTTCTCATGCTTCGGAAGCGTGAGAACCGTCCCCCTGCTCCCCTTTTTATTATAGCAAATGTTTCAAACTCTATTAAATGGGTATATAAAAGCTACTAAAATATAAAGGAGAGAGTGAAATGGATGAAATGAAGAAACTAAAGACAAAATTGAAGGTTGCGGCCAATAAAAATGGCTCGATGACACAGGACTTTGATGATGTAAAAAGGCTTGGCAAGGAAATGAAGAAAGCCAAAACAGGCTCCGAGCTTGAGAAAGAAGATAACAAAACTCCCGATCCACTTCAATAAATAGCGGCCATTCAGTACGGCCGCTATTTTTTTCGCCTTATCATCATGTCAAAAGGGGCCTGCACCCATGTTTTAGTGCAAGCCCCCTATTTATGTTAAATATCGATTCCATTGATTAAATTTGTTTATCAAGCGGGTCTTCCTGACCATATCGCTGATAAAATTCATCCACCTGCTTTTCAGGATGGGAATCTCCATTCTTTTTTCGTAGTTCTTCATTGCCTTCTTGTTGAAGGTCTCGGCCGTCACTCTTGGCAATGTTATAACCGGAGAGCTGCTGACTCGGTTCCCCGCGGTCCCGCTGTCCACTTTGGGACCCTTGCCCATTACCCTCTTGTCCGTTCTGATAGCGGTCATCATTTTGCCAAGTTTTAGTCTCGCCCGATTGTCCATTTTGCGTAAACTGTTCCTGCCGTTGTTGTTTTCCTTGTTGAGAACTCTGCCCATCCATTAACGGAAGCTCATCGTCTCTATGCCCATACTTTTGCTTTATATCACACTCGTTGTTCCTTGTTGTCTGCTCGTTTTTATAAAGAGCGTCCTCGGTTTTCATACCTGCTTCTTCCATATTCTGAGGTTCTGCATAATTCTTCGCCATGTTTATTTCCTCCTTTTTATATCCCAAGACTGCTGTTTTTCATCCCTTGTCATTCAACAGGTTTTACCGAACAAGCAACCACATATTTCAACCACCCTCTTTCTTTCCTAAGCTAGACTCTTCATTCTGGTTAGCTTTTTGCTAGCCATGTTAATGTTGTACCACTTAACCTTTATGCTCAAACCCCTTATTTAAAGGCTGTATTAAATTTGAGTGTTGATTTCCGCTCCAGGCGCAAGCGGTTCGCGGGCGGTCCGGGGAGCCTCCTCGGCGCTATGCGCCTGTGGGGTGTACTCCCGCAGGAGTCTGCGCGCCTTCCGCTCCAATCAACATGCTAAAAATCCATAATAACCTATAACACAGCCTATTTAAAAAACGATCCTTTTTTTTTCCCCTTCAACAGGTCGCCTGTCCAGCCTTTATTTTTTATAAAATAATATAAGAGGGCCGTTGAAATGATGATTAAAGCAATCGAGAAAATATAGCCATACCGCCATTCGAGCTCCGGCATATGCTTAAAGTTCATGCCCCATAATGCCCCGAAAGCCATTATCGGGGTAAAAATCGTTGTCAACACTGTTAAGGTTTTCATGATTTCATTTCCGCGATGGGAGGAGATGACCTCTTCTAAATTGATGAGTGAGTCGATTTCATGTTCATACTCATTAAGCAGCACCATCGCCCGCTCAATCCGTTTGCATGTGCACGAGAAAAAATCTCCGTCCTTAATATCGGGGAAATTGACTTCGTCTATGGCCATTTTTACCTCGTTGATCGGAATTAACAGGTTTTTGCAAATCAACAATTGATGCCGGCGTTTATAGACAAGTTCAAGGATCCCAATTTCATTTCTTTTTCGAACACTCCATATCAGTGTCTTGAGTGTCTCCTCAAACTGATCAATCTCCACAAGCATTTCATTCATCAGTTCTCCGAGAAAAAGTAAAAAGCCTTCAACGGCATTATTTGTCCGCGCTAATTGACGATTCAACATGTCCGGATGAATGGAGATGATTTCCAAATCAACCGTGATCAATTGATCACATGTTAAAAAGAAATGAAAAATTTTATAATCCTTTTCATCTGTGTAGCTCTGTTTATAAATGAGGGAACCGTTGATAACCTTTTCGCCATTCTCTAAGCTGGTTACCCGCAAACTATTGGTTTTATCTTGTCCTACCTGATTCAGCCAAGCGGTCATAACAGGGTCCTCTTCGTTGTTGGATGACTGGATGAGCTTCATCTTGTCGCTGCTCCACTCTACCCACTTCCACTGGTTGCTGCCAATATATTTTTCCAAAAGAATCCCTCCTCTTTAGCCTTATCCCCGCTTATCTGCGAATTTAAACGTTTCATTTTAAATGAAAGGGGTATTAAATAAACTAGGGTAGGTTGTTCAAATCTTAAGGAGGTAATTTAAATGAAACGTGTCTTAAGTATGAGCTCACTATTAGCTGTTGGGGTTGGCGCTTCCGCAGTGTGGCTGAGTAATAAGCCCAATCGGATTAAGGCAGGAACGTTATTAAAAGATTGGAAACGCAAGATTCTGCCAACGGTCTATCAAAAAAGCGAACAGCTTCCGATTCAAAAAGGCGGTCATCCGCATCCACATGATATAGAAGATAACAAGATGGTCGATGAAGGTGCGATGTACTCGGTTCAGTTTTATAATGAGAAAATGCAATAACAGCAGTAGGTTGGGGCTTTTAATGCCCCAACTATTTTTATGAGATAAGAAAGTATAAAAGTTTTTGACTTCGAGAATTGTCCAGCTCCAGGCGCCATCGGCTCGAGGTCACAAGCCAATCCGTCCAAAAGGTTAAAGAACAACCTTTCGGCCGGCTCGTCTTGTGCTTGTCGCCGAAGTCTAAGCGCCTTGCGCTTTTCTTATGAGGTGATAGCATTGAATCTACTTTTTTTGTTCATCTACATTGTGATTATTATTGCTGTGATTGAAATATTTGTGATTTTGTTCCGGTTAACCGGGCTGAAGGTAGAGGTTTCGCGGTTTCAGGTGATTTCGATGATGACAGGGACCGGGTTCACAACTTGGGAATCTGAGCTGATTTTGGGTCATCCGATTCGCCGTAAGCTGGCTACCTTTCTTATTTTGTTCGGCGCCTTTTCCCTTGCCGTGATTATTTCATCGATAAGCCAATTTCTATCAGAGGGTCTGCGCGCAAAGGAAATCTTTATCGGTGCGGGAGCTGTAATCGCAGTTTTTGTGGTGTTAAAAACGGAAAGAGTCCGGCGGCGGCTTGCTAAGTTTTTTAATCGCGAAATGAAGCAGAACATTGAACTGGCGGATTTACCGGTGCGGGATGTTTTTTTGAAAAATAATGAAGATGTCCTGCTCAATCTTCATATTTATGAGGACTCTACTCTGGTCAATCACACCATTAATGAAGCTGTCAAAGAGCATGAAGAGTTGGAGCTGGTCGTCTTGTTTATTCAGCGCGGTGATATCAAAATCCGTAAACATTTGTATGATACGAAGCTGCACGAGGGTGATCAGCTTTTGGTATATGGTGTAAAAGAGGTTGTCTTAAAGGTCCTTCACGAGGATATATCCATTATGAAAGAAAAACAAAAGAACCGCGAACTTCCAACAGATAATATACTATGATTAGAAAAAAATGAATCAATATACAATTTCATTTACCTATACCTCCATAAAGCCAAAGGCTTAATCTATAACAGATTAAGCCTTGGACTAGTAATTGGTTTAATTATAGACTGTTAGCCTCTAGGCTATTCACTTACAATCTTTAGTTCAGAACCCACTTCTATAGATGGAACCTCTTTATCTTCTAAATATAGAGTCCCCGGTAATTCCGGTGTTGCTGAGCCATCGAACCTTAATGTAATATGTCCTAATGTGGTAAGGTTTCGTTGAACCACATCTCCTACGGAGGTAATTTTAAACTTTTCATTGTTGATATAAAGGGTTTGCCCAGGTTGGATATCCTCTTCCACATTCACAACTTCGATATTATAGCAAAAATCTTTTAAATCCTGCGGAGCTGCATCGCCAAATAAGATTAGCATTTTTTCCTCTAAAAACGAATTCGCCATTGCACCGATACTTCTTACTTGATTCTCATAAATTGTTTTCATATTCTCATGGCATTGACAACTAGCGTTGCCGGGCCGCATACCTCCCATACTTTTTTCTAAGTTAGTATAAATAAAAAGCTATTTTCTTCCGTAACTAATCCATAGGAATAATCTACATAATTTCCATGTCTTATTCGTACAATCCAAAGCTGGCCAGCCAAGCAACAAGCACCCTTGGCACCCCAATTAAGAAACGCGAGTAGAGAACAGAAGGTACCCCCACTTCGACTGTTTCAGACTCAGCTTCAGCAAGCCCTAAACCGACAGGAATGAAATCACATGCACTTTGGGTATTGATTGCAAATAATGCTGGCAGCGCTAGGTTTGGTGAGATATTACCCTTCCCAATTTCAACTCCAATCAGTGTACCAATAACTTGGCCGATAACAGCACCTGGGCCAAGTAATGGGGATAGAAATGGTAAAGAACAGATAAAGCCTATTAAAACTAGTCCCCAGATATTACCTGCGAGCGGTGACATCAACTTCGCAAATAAATTACCAATTCCAGACCCTTGGATGATTCCAATTAGTAAGGATACAAAGGCCATAAACGGAATAATCGTATTGATCATGGTTTGGACTGCATCACGACCTGCTTGATAGAAAGTGTTAATTACCTTACCTGCACCAAGTCCAAATTTAGTTACGATGCTTTTATTCTTTTTAGCTGCCAACGTTTGGGAGATTTTTTTATCAGTACTATATTTATATTCTTTTTCCGGCTCAGGTAATTTTTCTGCGGCAGCAGCTACTTGTACTTCAGCCCCATCAACTAGTTGGATCTGATCAACATCAACTGCAGAAACATAAATATCTTCCGTAATAAATTTAGCTAATGGACCACTTTTACCCGTTGGCATAATATTAACAGTTGGAATACCTTTTTGCGGATAGATTCCACAGCGTAAGGTACCCCCGCAATCAATAATCGCCAGTGCAATCTGATCATCCGGAACCGATGTTTGGAAGCCATTTACCGCCTCAGTGCCAGTTAGTTCCACAATCTTATCTACAATAGCTGGCTTAGCGCCTCCGCCTGTTATATATACGATTTTATTTTTAGCTGCAGTTGGAGTAATCATCAACGGCCCCCCAAAACCACCGCTTCCTTTTACAATTTTAATTGAACGATACTCAGTCATCTTGAACCCTCCCTACATCCTAGTGATGTAACTTCACTTCTGTTTTCAATTTAATACCTTGTTGTTTTTCAACCAATTTTGTAGTAAAGTCGGTAATCCAGCCCGCAAAGAAGTTCATCACTAATCCGACTAGCAAGTATCGGACAGCCAATTCTGCAGTACTAAATCCGAGCTTTTCAATCCCAGCGGCGATCCCGAGGAAAATAAATAATTCACCTGGGTTGATATGTGGAAATAATCCATTACTTGTATGACAGAAATAAGAACCTGAAGCATAATAGCTTGGTTTATATTTTTCCGGTAAAAACCGGCCTAATGATAATGCCATTGGATTACCTAACATGAATGAACCAATAAACGGAAGAACTAAATATCTTAATAGTGGGTTCTTGCTTGAAGCCATCGCAAGCTTGTTAATCCGTTTTTCTCCAATCAACTGAATCAACGTATTCATCGCCACCATTAATAACAAAACAACTGGTACGATTCCCTTCATCCATGAAATAAACGTGTCTGCACCCGTTTGAAATAATTTCATAAAGCCTTCGGCAAATACAACGATATAATCCATTAACAATCACCTCTTCTTATTTTTTTACAGCAGCCACACGTTCTGCTTGCAGCATCATTCTTTTAAAGAGACTATTTTTTTCAGGAATTTCTCCCCCGCTCATAATCACCTTATAATTTTGAACCGCGTCGAGAATGGCCAATTTTAGCAATTTATTGCATTGAGTCAGATCTTTTTCTTCTAGTGTTCTAATATTTTTATCTTCAAAGCCGTGCAAATCCTTCACCTTCGCCATGACCGTAACTCCCTGAATCTTCTTCGCCTTCAGGATTTTACCGCTATTCGTAACAGCAAACATGACAATGGTTCCGGAGCGAATCTTTCCAGGCTTCTTACCGATGGCCACTTTTCCGATTCTTCTCAACTCTGCATACGCTTTCGAAAAATGCTTTATTTGGAGATACCCTAATACCATTTGAAAAATAAATGCACCCGCCATAAAAATCATGATGATAAAAATTTGCATTGTTTCACGTCCTTACAAAATAATTCAGGAGGTCCTGCTTGCTTTTTCGAGATATTGTGATAGTTCTTCATAGTTAGTAGCCTCAGATAATTGGTTAACAAGCTGTTGATTACCCGCAATCCGCATTATTTCATCGTAAATTTTCACTAAAAGACTAGCATCATAATCAGTCTGTTCGGGTATTCCTAACAAGAAGACCAATTTGATTTCCTTTCCATCAGCCATTACCATCTCAGGAAATACACCCAACGCAAGCTCGATTTTATTAGAATTATGGTTTACGGTATGGGGCAAGGCTATGTACCGATCAAATACCATCGATCCTTTTTCTGCCCGAACCTTAAGCCGCTCTTTAAACCCCTCATCGAGATAGCCTCTCATAACTAAATCTTCAATCATCAAATTTACATTCTCTCGGTAACCCTTCTGGCTGTCTAAAACAAAAAATTTATCTTCATTGGTTAACATCTTGATGATGGAATGATTGTTTCCTGTGTCTTTTAACTTGAATTTCTGTAAATAGGTTACTCTTTCAATTTGCTGTGAAATGCTTTTTTCATCAAAAATTTCATTGATTGATATTAATGGAGCATCCGTTTCAAATGTAAGCTGGACGGTTGAAAAAACCATATCATAATCGGCTAACTGTTCTTTCGTTATCTCTGATTCCGAAAACAAGTCAATCTGCGTGTTTTGATTCAAAACTCGCTGCAGTTGAATGGCAACCAATTTAGCTGTGCCCCGGCCGGTTCCACAAATAACGGCAACCTGCCGCAAGCGTTTCACCTTCACTTCATTTTGGGCGATAAATACGCCAAAATAGAAGGCAATGTAGCCAAGTTCATCCTCCGAAACCTTTAGACCATACTCTTCCTCAATCACTTTTCCAGCCATTTCTGCCATTTTGTAAGCAACCGGGTATTTCTCCTTTACGTCAATAAGGAGCGGGTTGGTAATCCTCATACCAAACATCAAACGATTTAACATAAAGGTTAAATGGTATTGCAGATCTTCAAAGAACTCTTTATTTTCAAGAAAGATCCCCTTTTCAAAACCCACTGCTTCCATAATCTTCTCCAAAAGATTTTTCACATCTTCCGTAACGGTTACATCGGCCATTGTTCGATTGTTCGTCGGTGTTCTCCGTCCTGCAATCGGTAACGTAATGAACAAGATTTCCGGCTGCGGAATCTTTATAGGTAAATGCCTTTCAATCGCGTCAGCTATTTCTAACGCAAGCTGATAGTCTTTTGTATCAATTAGTTTATGGTGTTTCTCATTTATCTTTGGAAGTGGATGGTCCTTTAACAAACGGTCCAGCATAATGATAACAAAACGGATTAGCCGATTTTGCGTGGTTGATTCCAAATCAAACTGATTCGCAATCCGGATAACCTCATCTTTTATATCTTCATCCAGAGGATAACCGCTATATAAATAATCATAAAGGTTATCCAGGATAAAGAAACGCAGGTTAAGTTCATCCCCACTTAAAAACATGCCGCTGTTTTGTTTACCAAGAATCGAGAGATGATAGGCTTCTAATGCTACAGCGGCTTTCTTTAACTCATTTATGAGAGTTGTCCTGCCAATGTTCATACGATAAGCCAATTCATCGAGTGTATTAATTTCGTCACTGTTTACTAGTTGGTCAATGATAAAAGCAATCCGGCTTTGTGGTGAATCCTGCTGATTTTTCTCTGAATGGATTTTTTTCAACAAGTTCTCAAATAACTGCTCATTCTCAATGATTAAATGGTAGCCTTTTCCCTTTTCGTTCACAAATGATGCGATGCCTTCCAAGTCGCTGTTTAATTGTTTACTATAATTACGGACAGTTCTAGTACTTACCCCCATTGCTTCTGCGAGATACTCCAAAGAGCAGTATGTTTTCTTCCTTACAATCTCAATAATTTGAACAACTCGTTCATCCATCATTAAATCAGACATTTTCTTCACCACCTCCTTCTAAAAACCAATGCCAAGATTATATCCGAAAAACAATGTTATGGACAGTTTATACGGTTAGGGTGTTACTTTCCAATATTGAAATTCAAGAAAAAGTTCGTCACTTCATCTTGCCTTATATTAGCCGCGGGATTTACCACCTGAGATATTGATTGTAGTACCGGTAATATAACTTGAGCGGTCTGAAGAAAGGTAAGAAACCAGTTCACCTACTTCATATAATTTCCCTTCCCTAGCCAAAGGAATAGACTTGCTATAATCGGTTGCTAACCCGTCGACTGTAACACCACGTGTATAAGCTAATGCTTCATTATAGGCATCTGTCCTCAACCCCGTTGTTTCCATGATTCCAGGTGCCACTGCTGCCACTCGGATATTATATTTACCTAATTCTTTTGCCCACGCACGAGTGAAGGAAATAACAGCTCCTTTTGTAGCGGAATAACAACTTTGACCAGCAGACCCTTCTTGACCAGCCTCTGAAGCAATATTTACGATAACTCCTTTGTTTTGTTTGACCATTTCCTTAGCTGCAGCCTGTGAACAAAGGAAAGGGCCCTTTTGATTAACCGCTACCATAAAGTCGAAATCCTTTTCACTTAACTCATATTCTGGCCTTACCCCTTTTACATCTACTAATAGTCTAGGGAGGTTGATTCCTGCATTATTTACGAGAATATCTACAGATCCAAATAACTCCACTGTCTTAGACACCATTAGGTCAACGCTTTCTTTTCTGGTCACATCACATTTTATAAAATAAGTTCCATCGGCCTGTGGACCTTCTTCCACATTTAAGTCAGAGACAACCACTTTTGCCCCATTTTTTCTTAGTTCATCGGCAATACTTAATCCGATGCCAGATGCACCGCCTGTTACAATTGCTACTTTACCTTCTAATTCAAGCCAAGATGTATTCAATTATATTCCTCCTAGTCTTTCAATCTATAAAGCGTTTTCAACTTATGTATCAAGTATAAAAATTTTATTCAATCGAATTAATACATACTTTTTCACAGAAAAGTGAAAACAGTTGAACTATTGAAAGTATTCATCTAGGCAATGACAAAAAGCCTCTAATCAGAGGCTTTTTTTACTTCTACATATTTGATATGATATCCCTCCGCTTCACTGACCCTAAATTCATATCCATCTGCCACTACTACCGCTTCATCGTCTATCCGCGTCGACCTTTCTGTTAAAAACCAGCCGCCGAGCGTCTCGATGCCATCCGCGCTTAAATCGATTCCGAGTAACTCATTCACTCTCTGAATAGCAACTTTAGCATCAATGATATAGTGGGTTCGCGGTATGACGGTCCGAATCGCTGGAACTTCATCTTCATCAAATTCATCTCTTACCTCACCGACGATCTCTTCAATAATATCCTCGACCGTTACCAATCCGGATGTACCGCCATATTCATCAAGTAAAATCGCCATGTGGGTCCTTTCCTTTTGCATCATCAGCAATAAATTATGAATTGGGATCGTTTCAATCGCGGTAATCACCGGCTGAATATGGGATTCGAGTTTCCATTCTTCTTGAGGGCTTTTATTCATAAACCTATGGGTTAACAACATCTTCACGTTTAGCATACCAAGAACATGATCCTTATCCCTCTCAACCACCGGATAACGAGTGAATTTTTCACTTCGAAGCTTTTGAGCAATCTCTTCGATTGTATCGCCTAGCGATATGCAGCACATTTCTGTGCGAGGTACCATGATCTCTTTAGCCAACCGCTCATCAAATTCAAAAATATTGTTCACGTAGCGCCATTCATTCCGATTAATCTCCCCGCTTTTATAGCTTTCCGACAAGAGGATTCGCAGTTCTTCTTCCGAATGGGCCATTTCATGTTCAGAGGCTGGCTTTAGTCCAAACATACCGACCAGCAGACGGGCGGAATGATTTAATAGCCAGATAAACGGAAACATGAGCTTATAAAACCAAATGATTGGTTTGGCGAACCATAAGGTAATCTGCTCTGCTTTTTGAATGGCGAAGGTTTTCGGCGCGAGTTCCCCGGCGACAACATGAATAAAGGTAACGATAACAAATGCCAGGGTAAATGATAAGAAATGGGTAACAGCCTCGTTTAAATGAAAAACTGCCAGAACAGGATGAAACAGCTTCTCCACTGTCGGTTCGCCGAGCCACCCTAGTCCTAGCGCTGTCACTGTGATGCCGAGCTGGCAAGCCGATAGGTACTCATCGAGGTGAGTGACGACCCTCTGTGCGGCGGCCGCACGGCTTTCCCCTTCTGTCATCAATTGTTCAATCCGTGATGTTCTCACCTTGACAATCGCGAATTCAATCGCCACGAAGAAACCAGTTAAGACAATCAACAAGACAATGATCAATACGTTTAACCACAGCAAAGATGGAGCACCTCCTTATAAGAAAAGCGCAAGCGCCTTGGTCAGCCCCGATATAGGGCGACTTATCGACTGGCCGGCGAAAGCAGGGTCAAAGACTAGTCGCCCTTAATGCGTACAGAAAGCATAAGACGAGCCGGCCGAAAGGTTGCTTTTTAACCTTTTGGCCGGATTGGCTGTAGACCATCGAGGGGCTAGGCGCTGGAGCTAGACAATTCTTAAAGTCAAAAGCTTTTATACTTTCTTATCCCCAAAATAACAATCCGAAATCCCGCTGGATTCCGGATTGCCATGGTCTATAAATGATTATTCTTGTCCAGCTTGTCATCTAGTTTTTCTAAATATTTAGCGGCGAACGATTTTCCGCCAAGACCAAACGCCAGGCCAAATGCGAGTGCCAACCCGCCTAAGACGAGAATGAAGGCTGCATTCACAATGGAGTGTGCCACACCAAGCTGGTCTAATGCCATAAATACTGTGATCGCAAAAATCGTATATTTAGCGATGGCGGCCAAGGTGCGTGAATAGTTATTTTTAATGACATTTTGTAAAATACGCTCCAATAAATGGCCAACATATAACCCTACACCTAAGATTAAAATAGCAGCTAACAGCATTGGCAGATAAGCAATTACTCCTGTTGCCAGCGTTACTAAGAAGTCTAAATGAACAATTTGTAAGGCTTCGACTGCGAATAACAACACAATGACAATTTTAACAAGCAGACCAACAATTTGTGATAAAGTAAACTTCGGTTTTTCCGGTGTTAATGAACCAATCCCTATTTGATGAAAGATGCTGTCAAATCTCAAACGCCATAGCATTTGGACAACCATTTTTTCAATCCATTTTCCAAGCCAAATACCAACTAACATCAGAATGATAGCAACCACCATATTAGGAATTAACGTCAAGATGTGATTTAACATCGCTATAGCGGGTTCAGAGATTCCCTTCAAATCTAGCTTTTCCAATGCCGTAATGATGGTTGGAATTAAGATAAAGATAAACACAATATTCCCAATGATGCTTGATAGATTGGTATCTTCCTTATCTTTGATGATGCCGTATCGCTGCCCGATATGGTCCGCCCCTAGGCTTTTTAAGAAGTTTGTGAGTATATCGCGAACCAGTTTGGCAATCAACCAGCCGATCAATACAATCAATGCGGCCGCAAATAACTTCGGAATAAACGCTAGCATAGAAGTAAGTGCATGTGTGAATGGTCCTGAAATCCCCTCAATCTGTAATGCCCCTAATACTCCTGGTAAAAATAGCAATAGAACAAAATAGAAAACACCTTGTGCGATTCTTTCCACACTATAATGGGCTTCAACCTGATTTTCGGCCATTTTCCATTTAACCAATCGTGATTCCAACTGAAGCAGCGATGCTCCTTTTTTGAAAAGTAGACGCAGCAGGTTGGCAACCACCCAGGCAAATAATAGAATAAGAGCCGCTTTTATTATATTGGGAATAGCGCCTGTCATCGTTGACATCATATAAACCAATGGTTGGGCGATTAGGCTTAAGTTCAACATGTTGAAAAAGATGATAAAGACGACCACTAATAACGTATAGTAAACGATTTTCCCAATAATCGTTTCAGATGAATACTTCTTACTAGTACCGAGGTTAGAAAACAGCTTATCATCAAAACTTGCTTTCTTTAATAATGATGTCACAGCTTTTCCAATTCCTTTTGCGATTAGCCAGCCTATTAATAAGACGAGAAGGGCTAATAGCAAACGGGGAATCTGATCTGTATATATGTACCACCCTGTTAACATATCTTTTACATTCATAAACATCGCTCCTTTTCATAATTCGTTTTGTTTGCTAGATGATATACCCCGTCTAATTCGTTTCAAACATTTGCAAAAATAGGTTTCACAACCATTTTCCATGGGAATATACTCTGCAACCGAATAACAAAAGGAGGAGAAACGATGAAGAGCAAAACATTGTTAGCTGGTGGTTTAGCGGCGTTACTGACTTTTGGCGGTTTGGCCGGATGCGGTGATGGCGTCGACCAAGACAATGGCATTAGTGATGGGCAACAGAAAGACGCGGTAGATACTAGCAACAAGAATTCTGCTAAAGAGAACATAACGGAAGCAAAGAACAATTTAGAAGATATTAAGAATAATGTGGAAAAGGAAATTAAAGAGGATGCTAACAACTAAGATAGACATTACTAGATTTTTAAAATAAAAGGAGGAAAACAACGTGAATAAAGATGAATTAAAAGGACGTTATGATCAAGTCAAAGGCGAGGCAAAAGAACAATGGGGTAAAACGACCGATGACCGCTCGACCGAAGCGGAAGGAAAGTTTGATAAAGTGAAGGGTAAAGTGAAGGAAGGATACGGGGAAGTAAAAGAAAAATTATCGGAGTGATATTTATAGAGGCAAAATAAAGAAGAGGCCCCCCGGCCTCTTCTTTTCTATGTTACCCCTTTTATTTGACCATGTTCACCAGTCGGCCGCCTTCCCCAAAGCATCCGACCGGATTGTTATATTATTTCCCGGGGAAATACTCTATTCCCTGGACAAGCCTAAGTTCAAAGTCCAAACTTTGAGTTCCTTTTTTAAAAATTACTGCAGATTATTCAAGAAGTCGAGCGCAATATTTGGTGCCACTCCGAATAGAACCGACCCAACGACTGCGACTAGCAGGACAACCACAATACCGAAAGGAATGTTCAGTTTGCGCTCGTCCGCAGCCGGGCGGAAGAACATCTGCGTCATGACGCCGAAATAGTAGAAATACGATACGACGGTTGTCGCAATCATGATCGATGCCAGTACATAGTGCGGAGTGCCATAGAAGGCCCCGACAAAGATATTTAATTTGCCAATGAAACCTGCTGTACCCGGGAAACCTGCTAAGGAAACTAAGAGAATTCCCATAATAACAGCAAGAGCTGGTGAACGGCGGTAAAGACCGGCGAAGTCGGCAATTTTTGTTGAACCAGACTGCTCAGTAATTACCTGAATCACAGCAAACGCACCAAGGTTCATTAACATATATGCCAAAAGGTAGAACCAGATTGAAAAAAGCATGTTCGAGCTCAAGGTTGTTAACGCGACCAGTATATACCCAGCGTGGGCGATACTGGAATAGGCGAACAATCGCTTAATATCTGACTGCCTTAAAGCGACGACGTTTCCGACAATCATAGTGACGGCGGCAATCACTGCAAGATAATCCTGCATTTTAAAGAGGATGCCTTCACCGTTTGCCCCTGTTGGTGCCGCATTGTAGAAGACAGCAATCAGCAGACGAATAACGATTACAAAGCCAGCAGATTTAGAAACTACACTCAAGAAAGCCGTAACTGGTGTCGGCGCACCTTGATAAACGTCCGGTGCCCACATATGGAACGGCGCGGCGGCTAATTTAAATGATAAACCTACAAAAATGATTAAAAATGAAAGACCGAGAAGGTAAGCATGCTGCGCATCTGTTACCGCAGACAGTGTCTGTGCAATTTGGAACAAGTTAGTTGATCCTGTTAACCCATACACATAGCTCATCCCAAACAAGGTGATGGCTGTGGAAATACCACCATTGATGACATACTTCATCGCCGACTCATTTGATTGTAAGTTGTGTTTGCGGATGCCCGCTAAGATATAAGAAGATACAGTTAACAATTCCAACCCAATAAATAACGTGATTAAATCCCCGCTTGAGGTCATCACCATCGCACCGAGCAAGGCCGTTAAGAATAAGTAATAAAACTCGCCGCGGTAGTTTTCCATGCCTTCCTTTGCTTCATAACTGACAGCAAGGAACATGACGAGCCCCGCACCGACAAGCAGGATTAACTTAAAGGCTTTACCAAAAGCATCCAATGTGAAGCTGTCGTCTAAAATCGATGTCGCATCCGTATTGAGCAGCGATACAACCGATACAATAGCGGCCAATATGCCCAAGATTCCAATCCAGCCAAGGAAGCGGTGGTCTTGTTTTTTTGGTGTAAATAAATCGATTAAGGTAAGCGCTGCGGCCACACCGAGGATGATGAACTCTGGTGTCATGACACTCCAGTTAAATGATTTCAATGTCGTTAAATCCATCCTTCATCACCCTCCTAACCCTAACATGATGGTTTCCAGTGTTGTTTGCAGCGGAGAACTTAGAACACTTGGATAAACTCCAATTAATACGATTAAAACCATTAGTACCACAACCGGTATGAATTCGACGCCTTTTAGGTCGATCACACCCGTAAATTCGCGATTGTGTTTGCCGTAGGTGATGCCCAAGACAGCGCGCAGTACGTAGGCTGCGGTCATGATAATGCCGATGGTTCCCACGGCGGCAAGCCACGGAAGTTCCTTGAAAAGCCCTAGGAAGGCCATAAATTCACTAACAAACCCGGACATGCCAGGAAGGCCCAGTGAGGCCATACCGCCAGCAAGCAGAAAGCCAGCTGCGAGCGGCATCCCCTTCGCCATTCCGCCCAGGTTCTCGAGAAGCGACGTATCGGTACGCTCATACAGGACGCCGACGATGAAGAACAATAACGCCGAAATTAGTCCGTGCGAGACCACTTGGAAAATTGCTCCTTGCACTCCGGCTGTGTTCATCGCCGCAAGGCCAATGAGCACGATCCCCATGTGAGAAATCGACGAATAGGCCAAAACCATTTTAAAGTCTGTTTGAATGAATGCCAGGAACGCCCCATATAGTAGGTTGATAACGCCAAGGACGGCAATCAGCGTCGCAAGGGTATCAAACTGCTTTGGAAAAATCCCCAATCCAAAACGGATCAGTCCATATGCACCAATTTTTAATAGAATCCCAGAGTGAATCATAACAACCGCTGGTGGTGCCTGGACGTGCACCTTTAGCATCCAGCTGTGCAATGGAAAAATTGGTAACTTCACACCAAAGGCAATTAATAAACCGATGAAAAGGCCCATTTTCAGGTCACCGGAAAGCGGTGCGCTTGGATCTGCCATCATTTGTGTCAGCAGCTTAATGTTGGTAGTACCTGTTTTTGCAAACAGAATCATAATCACGATAAGGAGAACGGCCGAGCCTAACCCGTTGTAGATTAAGAAACTATATGCAGCTTTTTCTTTTTCAAAATAACCCCATTTTCCAATTAAGAAGAACGTTGGAATGAGTGTAACCTCGAAGAATATGAAAAATAAAATTAGGTTTTCAGCAGTAAACACACCGAGCATTCCGATTTCTAAAAGAAGGAACAGCATAAAATAGCCTTTCCATTCTTTTTTAACAAACCGCGCGGCGGCAATCGCTGATAATGTTGCCACTATGGCGGTTAACACGACTAGTAAAAGCTGAAAGCCGCTTAGGCCAAGCTCATAGTTGACTGCAAAGTAGGGCTCTTCGGTATTCATACCGCGGAAATGAATCCACTCTTTTGCCACATTAAAGTCTGCAAGGTTCTTGCCCCACTGAAAATGAAGATAACAAGCAAGCGCCAAGAATAGTGCCGGCAAGGTGGCTAGAAAGCCAACGATTTTGATTGGTTTTTCAACTGATTTTGGCATCATGGCCAAGACGATGATACCGAGTATCGGGGAGAATACTAGGATTGAAAGAACAGCTGATAAATTCATCGTAAGTACCCCCCTGTTAATGCAAAAATGACGGCGAGCAGTGCGAGACCGATAAAGGCAACAGCCCCATAGGTCTGTACCTGTCCGGATTGCAGCTTGGAGCCTGCACGGCCAAGTCCTTGGACAATCCCAACCACGCCTTTGACAAGCCCTTCAACGAGGAAGACATCAATGAACCGCAAGAAGTAGCTGAGTGCTTTAGAAGCTGCGACAACGGTGTATTGATAGAACTCGTCAACATAATACTTATTAAATAAAATACTGTGCAAGGTGTCCCCTGTGCCGCTTAACCAGTTACGGGCAAGTGAACGCTTATAGTACATCAAGTAGGCAAGATAAATTCCCGCTAATGATACAAGCGTTGCGGCAATCATAATCCATACAGGACCTTGCGTCTCGGCATGGTGGGCAAGCGTTTCATTGCCGTCAACAAGCCAGTCGCCAAGGAACGTGCCGAACCATGGTGTGTTCACGTAACCAGCAATGACTGCGAGTACTCCAAGGATTACCATCGGCAAGGTCATATTGGATGGCGATTCGTGAACATGTTGTTGGTTGCCGCGCGCTTCCCCGGTAAAAACCAGGAAGAACAAGCGGAACATATAAAATGCTGTCATAAAGGCCGCAATGAGTGCCAGCAAGAATAGGATTGGATGCCCGCCTTCCCATGCCGCTGCCAGAATTTCGTCTTTTGAAAAGAAACCGGATAGTAATGGTACCCCGCTGATCGCGAGTGTTCCGATTAAGAATAACGGCCCGGTCAGTTTTAATTTTTTCCAAAGCCCGCCCATTTCCTCAATGTTTTGCGTGTGGACCGCATGAATGACCGAACCGGCTGCTAAGAATAGCAAGGCCTTAAAGAAAGCATGTGTCATTAAGTGGAATACACCTGCCACATAGCCGGCTGAGCCTAGGGCTAACATCATGTAGCCAAGCTGTGAGACAGTTGAGTAGGCGAGAACCCGTTTAATATCGGTTTGCACTAAACCAATGCTTGCCGCAAAAATGGCGGTAAACGCTCCGATGACTGCAATGGTGAGCAGTGCTGTTTTGCTGGCTGAGAACAGCGGAAATAGTGCTGCGACTAAATAAACACCAGCTGCAACCATTGTAGCAGCGTGGATTAAAGCCGAGACAGGTGTCGGACCTTCCATCGCATCTGGAAGCCAGGTGTGAAGCGGGAACTGACCGGATTTTCCGACTGCTCCGATAAAAATCAGTATCGCTACCAGGGTAATCATCGATGTTGGGATAGCGCCGGTTTCAACTGAATGGAAAATGACGCTATATTCAAAGCTTTTGGTTTCCCAGAAAAGGAGGATCATCCCGATAAATAGGCCGACATCGCCGATACGGGTCATGATGAACGCCTTTTTGGCGGCCGCTTTCGCTTCTTCCTTGTAAAAATAAAAACCAATCAATAAGAAGGAACCCACACCAACTAGTTCCCAGAAAATATAAGTTTGCAGCAGGTTTGGTGAAATAACCAGCCCCAGCATCGCAAAGGTAAATAATCCTAAATAAGCATAAAATACATGGAACCGCTCGTCGCCATGCATGTACCCTTTAGAGTACGTATGTACCAAGAAACTAACGAGCGACACGATTACCAGCATTAATGCATTTAATTGATTGACTTCGAAGCCCGCTGTAAGATGCAGATCCCCTATCGTGAGCCATTCAAATTTTGTCCCGAAGGTTGGCTCCAAAAAGCGCTCGAATAAGACCAAAATGGAATATATCAGCGATGCGAGCGTGAAGAGAATCCCCACATATGCGCTCGCCTCCTTCAGCCGCTTACCGAATAGAAGAAGGATCAAAAACGATAATAGCGGGAAAAGCGGGATAAGCCATGCATTTTCCAATATTATCAACCCCTTGGATGGTGATGAGTGACCATCCGAATTTTGTCGATTCGACCGATGGACGGGTGTGCTTGTCACTGCCCGAAGTTTGGTCGAATAACCTCAAGGGCTTGTTACTACCCGAGGTTTTCCTGAGTCCTGTTAGTTTTTCATTGTATCCATTTCGTCGATGTCGACGGTTTTTTTGTTGCGATAAAGGGCAATAAGAATCGCCAGACCTACAGCTGCCTCCGCTGCTGCCACACTGATGGCAAACAAGGCGAAGATTTGACCTGTAATCGACGGTGTCATGCCATATTTGCTGAAGGTGACCAGATTTATATTAACGGCATTCAGCATTAGTTCAATTGAAATCAAGATGATAACAGTATTTTTCTTTGTCAATGCACCGTATAAGCCAATGCAAAATAGGATTAGTGCCAGTGCCAGGAAGGCTGAAGCGGGAACTGAACTCATTCCTTATCCGCCTCCTTCTTCTTATCATTTTTTGCTAAGATAATCGAGCCGACGAGTGCAACCAATAGTAACACAGAAGTTAACTCAAATGGAATAATATACTTTGAGTAGAGCGCCTGCCCAATTTGTAATGTGTTATTTTCATGGAGCTTAGTCGGAACCTGCTCAATATTGAAATTGTAGATGCCAATGTAAACCGCAAAGGCAAAGCCGACCACTCCAAGGAACAAGAGGAACTTTCGTAATCTTCCTGTTTTGGGTTCGCTCTCATCGTTATGCCTCGTTAACATAATGCCGAAAAGCATAATGATCGTGATGGCCCCTGAATAGATTAAGATTTGCACTGCCGCGATAAACTCTGCAGAAAGCAGTACATAAATCCCCGCGATCGCCACGAATGTGAAAATAAGAGCGACAACCATATGGATTACCTTATTCAAGTTTAACAGCAGCACGCCGCCGATAATGGCAACGAGTGCGAGTCCCATAAATGCGAGGAATTCGCCTGAGAATGTCATGGTTTATTCACCTGCCGTACGTTTTCGTCGTTTTCATCCAGCCATTCCAGATTTTTAAATAACATGTCGCGGCTGTATGCGGCGAGCTCGAAGTTATTCGTCATGACGATTGCTTCCGTCGGGCAAACCTCTGTGCACAGGTCACATAAGATACAGATTTCGAAGTTAATATCGTATGTGTCGATGATCTTCCCCTTTTTCGTTGGGTCCGGATGCTTCTTACCCGTTAAATTAATACATTCTGTCGGGCAAATATTCATGCATTGATTGCAGACAATACACTTTTCCGGATAAAACTTTTGGATGCCGCGAAAGCGGTCCGGCAGCGGAAGCGGCTCATTCGGATAATCGTACGTAACCTTCTCGCGCGATAATTGTTTAAGGGTATATTTCAAGCCTTTAAATACTCCAAGCACGTTTTTCACCCCTTTAGACAGTTTAAATATTGTTTTTGGTGTCAGGCACCATTTCCACCGCTATCACAGTGTTGATGCGAGTTTTGGTGTCAGGCACCAAATGTAATTAAAAGAATAATGATTTGATGAGAGCGGTTAGGAATATATTCCCTAAGGCGATTGGCAATAGGACTTTCCAGCCGAATTCCATCAATCTGTCGACGCGGAAACGCGGCAGCGTACTCCGAATCCAGAAATAGATAAAGACTATTAAACAGAATTTAAGTGCAAACCATACTGCTCCAGGGATAAAGCTAAGGAACGCAAATGGCGCCAGCCAGCCTCCTAAAAAGACGACCGTAATCAGCGTCGACATCCCAAAAACATATACATACTCTGAAAGCATAAAAAACGCCCAGCGAAATCCAGCATATTCAACGAAATAACCGGCAACGAGTTCGTTCTCCGACTCTGGCAAGTCAAACGGTGTCCTGTTTAATTCCGCAATTGAAGCGATAAAGAACACGATAAAGCCAATTGGCTGCAATAGGATAAACCAGCCATGCTTCTGCTGTTCCACGATATCATTTAAATTTAAACTTCCTGCCAACAGGATAACCCCTAACACGGACATGACCAGCGGGATTTCATAGGAAATCATCTGTGCCGCCGCACGCATCCCGCCTAAGAGTGCATACTTATTATTTGATGCCCAGCCGCCCAACAGCATCCCAAAAACAGTTAAGCCTGAAATAGCAATGTAATAAAGTAAGCCGACACCAATATCCGCAAACTGAAACTTATCGGTAAATGGTAAGGTTGCAAGCACCATGAATGACGGCGCGAATGCAATGATCGGTGCCAAAATAAATAATGGCCGGTCTGCTGCTTTCGGAATAACATCTTCTTTTAATAATAGCTTTAATACGTCCGCGACAGTCTGCAATAAACCCCAGCGGCCGCCAAGTTGATTCGGGCCGTGCCGCAATTGCATATATCCCATTACTTTCCGTTCGGCTAATATTCCGTAAGTTACGAAACCTAAAACGACTAAAAGCAAGACAACACCAAGTAAAAAGAATATTCCAAAGTTAACTAAGCCAGGACTTGATTGGAGCAAATCTTGAATCACTAGCCGTCGACCTCCCCAAGGACAATATCCACTGCCCCTAAAATGGCAATCAAGTTTGCAATATTTTCGCCTACTAGTAATTTCGGCAGAATTTGTAGATTATAGAATGATGGTCTTCTAAACTTTAAGCGGTACGGTTCTTTTTTCCCGTCACTGTAAATATAACAGCCAATCTCGCCGCGCGGTGATTCAATTCGGACAAACCCCTCACCTTTTGGCACTTTAATGATTTTTGGAACTTTAGCCATAATGTCACCTTCAGCAGGGAATTGCTCGACAGCCTGCTCAATGATTTTTAACGATTCAGTGATCTCAGCAAGCCGTAAGTGGTATCGAGCTAGACAATCACCGTCCTCAGAGGTCGGTACATCAAAGTCAAAGCGATCATAAATCGAATATGGCTCATCTTTACGAAGATCCCACTTCACACCTGTACTGCGAAGATTTGGTCCGCTGAGTGAGTATTGAAGCGCTTCTTCCTTCGTATATTTACCAACACCTTTTACCCTGTCCAAGAAGATTTCATTTCCGGAAACAAGGTCGTGGTAACCTTTCAACTGCTCGCGCATATACGGAACAAAATCCCTCACAGTTTCAATCCAGCCCTCAGGAGCATCCCACTTCACACCGCCGACACGCATATAGTTGAAGGTCAAGCGGGCACCTGATAACTCGTTTAGCATATTAATAATCATTTCACGATCCCGGAAGGCGTAAATAAATGGACTCGTCGCACCAAGGTCAAGGACATAAGTTCCCCAGGCCACAAGGTGACTCGCAACCCGCCCTAGCTCCATCGCCAGTACGCGCAGGTATTCAGCGCGGTCAGGAATCTGGATGCCCATCATCGTTTCAACCGCATGACAGATGACGTAATTATTGGTCATTGCCGATAGGTAGTCCATCCGGTCTGTATAAGGGATAATCTGTGTATATTGCAGATTCTCGGCTAATTTTTCCGTCCCACGGTGTAAATAACCGATGACAGGTTTTGCTTCGGTTATGATTTCCCCATCAATTTTAACAACCAAGCGGAAAACTCCGTGCGTACTTGGATGCTGGGGACCGACGTTTAGTAACATTTCTTCTGTTCTGATCACCCGCTACACCTCCACATCATACTGTTCATAATCTTTACGCAGTGGATGGCCAACCCAATCTTCTCCAAGCAGGATCCGATGTAAATCGGGGTGTCCTTTAAATTTAATTCCTAGTAAATCGTATGCTTCACATTCAGGCCAGTCCGCGCCGGCCCATAGTGGCTGCAAGGATTCGATTGTTGGTTCATCTCGGTCAATCTTTACTTTCAACGCCACCGATTGCCGGTTTTTGTATGAGTATAAGTGAACATAGACTTCCATATGTGTTTCAAAATCTGTTCCATGCAGCTCTGACAGATAATCAAACCCGAGCAGCTCATTATATTTTAAAAATTGAGCTACTTTGAAATATGTATCATGCTTCGCCACAAGTGTCGGAACATCTTTGGATAGTTTATTAATATAAGAATCTTCTAAAACATCCGGACCTATGTGTTCTGCAATCACTTTTACATACTTATCTAAGTATGGCTGATTGACAGATGGCTTCACTTCAGCTGCCGGTTCAGCTGCGGCACCTGTCTTCCCGCCCGCTGCTGCTTTGGCTTTGGCTGCTGCTGCTGCTTTTGCCTTCGCTTTTGCGGCTGCGATGGCTTTTGCCTTTTCGTCATCGCCGCCTGCATCTGCATCGGTTCCGCTTGCTTTGGCCTTTGCTTTTGCTGCCGCTGCTGCTGCCGCTTTTGCCTTTGCCACTGCGGCCGCCTTTTTCTTCGCCAGGTCGTCGTTATCATCTGCTTGTTCGGATGAGGCTTCTTCAGCTGGTGCTGTACCGCCCGTAAGTTCCATCGCTTTGCGTTTCGCTGCTGCCGCAGCTTTCGCCTTTGCCACTGCGGCCGCCTTCTTCTTGGCTAGGGTCTCGGCGTCATTTACCGAAGCAGGTTCCGCGGCCTGCGTTGGTGTTTCCTCAGCAGGAGGCTCTTCTTCCGTGATTCCTTCGCGTTTCTTTTTCGCTAACGCTGCCGCTTTTGCCTTCGCCGCTGCGGCTGCCTTTTTCTTCGCGAGTTCATCAGCGTCATTTGCTGAAGCAGGTTCCGCGGCCTGTGTTGGTGTTTCCTCAGCTGGCGCCTCTTCTTCCATGATTCCTTCGCGTTTCTTTTTCGCTAACGCTGCAGCCTTTGCTTTCGCCGCTGCGGCTGCCTTCTTCTTTGCGAGTTCATCGGCGTTGCCCGCACTCGCAGCTGCGGCCGGTGCTGTTGCCTCTTCCGGTGCCGGTGGTGGTGCTGATCCGCCAGCCTCTTTCGCCTTACGTCTTGCTAAAGCTTCAGCCTTTGCCTTTGCGGCCGCCTCTTTCTTTAATTGTTCAAGATCCTTCTCCCCGCTCATCGGTTAGATCACCTTCTTCCCTGTCTTCGCTTCGTAACGAATTTTATCCTTTAACTTATTGATTCCGTATATTAAAGCAGCAGGGTTAGGCGGGCATCCTGGGATATAGACATCCACCGGAACAATCTGATCGACTCCTTTAACAACGGAATACGATTTTACATACGGTCCGCCGGCAGTCGCACATGAACCCATTGCTATCACCCATTTAGGCTCCGGCATTTGGTCATATAAACGGCGTAAGATCGGTGCCATTTTTTTCGTCACCGTACCAGAAACAATCATACAATCGGATTGCCGAGGTGACGTACGGAAAATCGTCCCAAACCGGTCAAGGTCATAGTTCGCTCCCCCTGTGCCCATCATCTCAATCGCACAACAAGCCAGACCAAATGTCATCGGCCACAAAGAATTACTCCGTGCCCATGCCTTAATTTGCTCCAGCGTGGCAAAAAATACATTTCGTTCTAACTCTCTTATTTCATCCGGTGTGAAATCTTCTAGTCTTAAATCCATCGTAACACCTTCTTCTTCCAAGCATACACTAGGCCAAGTAAAAGCATCGCCACAAAAATTAACATCTCGACGAGCGCAAAAATCCCCAGATTATCATAAGCAACCGCCCATGGATATAAAAACACTGTTTCTACATCAAAAATAACAAACATCAGGGCAAAAATATAATAGCGGACATTGAACTGCACACGCGAATCGTGAAATGGCTCAATACCGCTTTCATATGTGGTATTCTTCTCATCGCTCGGATTATTCGGACGCAGAAGTTTCCCAAAATATAACGCCACCACAGGCAGCAGCACACCAAGACATAGGAACACAAAAACTATCAGATAATTATTCTGATATACATTAAGTTCCATGTCTATCCCCTCCAATGTTGTAAATTTTCATACTAATTAAATATGTAACCGAATTCATTATAGCACTGTTACAAACCCGTGTCGACAAACCAACTTTATAAAAAATTGTATTTCTATCGCCGCGACAATTTCCCATTTTTAGCCTCGTGAGAGCACGCTCTCAAAAGAGGCTAAAAATGGGAAATTTCGCAAGCTGGAGCGACAGCGGAAGCGTAATGTGCTTTCTTCACATGGGATAGAAATACAATTTTCACACTAAACTTGTCTTAAGACACAGGTGCCTCCCCCTTGAGCGTTTGCGTGATCTCGCTCGAGAAGCTCCCCCGAAAAACATCAGAGATGACGCAAGAGCGAACCAGCTAGACTAATCAAAAGTGCTCGCTTTCGATGCACGTGATCTGGAGCGTCAGCGGAAGATGACGTGCCTAAAACAGGGTTCTCAAGAACCCCAGTAACCCTACTAAAATTATCGACAACAACCACTATTTAACAGTAATTTCCGCTCTTTTGTCTGTGAGATTTGTCATCAAATGTTCACTTTTCTTACTATTTTTAAAAAATAAACAAAAATCACTCTTTTTTATCAAAAAATGACACAAACTGTTATATTACTAGAACATCTTCTACACTCATCCTTGAGCCCAACTAAATATAAGCATATCCCCTATCATCATATGCAAAATTGTCCTCATCATACCACCTACAAGAAAACTGAGACTTTATCACCAGCGCACAAATAACTTTAAAAGCCAGTCGCAAGACTGGCCGAACAAATATCTTCCTTTAACCCTAATAAGAGCACTCATGGAGACAAAGAAGAGAGTTTCAACCTAGTATTTGTCCTCATGACGGCTTCATGAAGACAAAAAGGGGAGCTCCCACCCGGTATCCGTCCCCATGACCGGTCCATGAGAACAAGAATATGCATTCCTTCATAGATTCTGTCCATATCAAAGCTCATAATGACAAAAAGAGGGCTCCGACCTGGTCCTGTCCTCCATCCCTCTTTTTCAAAAAGAGAGAGCGTTTCCATAAAACACTCCCCCTGACAACCTATATACCTTTCGCCATCTTAGTATTACCGACCTTATACCCCTTTCCAATCATCTCCTGAACAAGATGAACGGTCACATAGGCATGCTCATCCACTGCATAAATCAAATTCTTCAGCTGAACAATTTCCTGCCTATTTATCACGATATAAAGCACATCCTTATTATCACCGGTATAACCGCCGCGTCCCTCTAAGACCGTAATCCCTCGTGATAACTTATTCGTAATCGCATCCAATACCAATTCAGATGAATTAGAAATAATCAGGACAGCGACCTTTTCTTCTAGCCCTTCCACGATAAAATCAATCGCCTTAGCGCCTAAGTAAACAGCAATCAACGTATACATCGCTTTCCCGAGCCCAATGATAAACACCGAGCCGGCCACTACGATAATATCAATCGCCAAAATACCCTTCCCCATACTCCAGCCAAGAAACTGGTTGGCAAGCCTCGCTAAGATCGTTGTCCCGCCCGAGGTTCCCCCGGCACGAAAAATAATCCCTAAGCCGCCTCCCACCAATAAACCGGCAAAGATGGCCGCTAATAACGTGTCATTCGTTAACCGTTTTCCCGTTTCCTCGGTAATAAATAAAAACAAAGAACATGAAAAAATGGAAAATAACGTATAAATAATAGCTCTTTTCTCCAAAAACTTCATTCCTACCAAAACAAGCACCGTATTAAGGACAAAATTCACAATCCCAGGCGACCAGTGGAACAAATAGTGAAAAATGATCGTTAAGCCGATAATCCCGCCTTCTGACAACAGATTTGGGATTGTAAAATAGTTAATACCAATCGAAAAAATAAACGAACCCAGCAAAATGTATAAACAATCTTTGAACGTTTTTCTCATCGCGCTCAACTTCCCCATGTCAAATTCCGAATTTCTTTTTAAAACTATTGCTGGAAGATGAATTTATAGCTATCACCTAAAATATACTGTTTCCCGCGATGGACAGGCTCGTCGTTTTCATCATAAACGGTCGTTTCCATATAAAATAGAGGCTCTCCGCTTGAAGTATTGAGTAATTGCACTTCATCTTCTGATGCCCGGACAATCTCCAATGTCGTCTCCCAGGAACCACGAGGCTTAATATTCAGCTTTTCTTCAATTACTTTATAGACGGAACCCTCTAAGTCCTCATTCAGTAAGATATGGAACCTTTTATAAGAGTAATAATTGTTTTCAATCATAATCGGAGAATCGCCAGCATAGCGGACCCGTTGAATAAATAACAGGGCATCCCCCTCTTCAAGCTGCAACAGCTCTTTATCTCTTGCCGTTGGCTGAACAATTTCCTTTTTAATCACTTTACTGCTCGCTGTCAGGCCATTCGCCTTACAGGCATCACTAAAGCTTAAAAAGTGAACAATCTTTCGCTCAATCTTCCTTTTGTTAACAAACGTCCCTTTGCCCTGACGCTTTACCAGGAACCCATCTTCAACCAGCTCAAGAATCGCCTTTCTTACGGTAATTCTGCTGATTTTATATTCTTCACTTAATTCTGCTTCCGTTGGGATTTTATCTCCATACTTTAATTCCCCATTCAAGATGGAGCTGAGAAGTGATTCCTTTAATTGAATATATAAAGGAATCTGGTCATCCTGTTTTAACACATCAATCACCTGCCTAATTTTCTTATTAGCAAACAATATAGGGAGGAAAGCCCCCTCCCTTTAATCACTAGTTCCACCTGCTGTTTTTTCTATTGTTACTTTCAAGTATATATAAATAATTTCCAGCTATCAATTTGTTTTAATCGGCTAACACTTCTGAAAGCACGTCCAACGTCCGTTCCATCGACTCATCCGAGTTCTGCACATATTGATAGGATGTGCAAAGACCTGCGTTTTTGCTAAACAGTCGCCTGGGCCTATTCGTGATCTTTGACATTTCCCATCCCCTTCACTTCACCCTGTTTTAAAAAAAAACAAAAACTATCTAATTTTACTAAGATATTCAAAGTTAATATAACATTATAATATGTTATGAGTCAATTTGATATTAGTGTCTATTAAAATATAAAATTTAATTTTCAAAAGAGATTGACAATTTGTATCATGTATAATACTATAACATTATATAATGTATTATTATATGTTAGACCAAACAGTCCTAAGGAGGAAAAATGAATGGTAAACTCACAAGTAGTTGTAGATCCACAGGTAAAAAATGTGTTAGATGCTTTGAAAGGGCGCACAATTAACCATGTATACTTTGTTGCATGCGGCGGTTCCTCTGCTATCATGTATCCGAACAAATATATCATGGACCGAGAAGCAAAAAACATTCCTTCTGATGTATACAGCTCCAATGAATTCATTCATCGCAACCCTAGAAAACTTGGCGAAAATTCTCTTGTCATCTTGTGCTCGATGTCAGGTACCACTCCTGAAACCGTAAAGGCTGCTGAATTTGCCCGTCAAAAAGGAGCATTAACAGTTGGTTTCACAAACGAACCAACCTCCCCGCTGGCACAGGAAAGTGAATTCGTTGTTAAATACGAATGGGGCGCTGAATCCGTTGCCTTCAATACCAACTTAGGCTTGCTATATCAACTAACGATGGGTGTATTAAACGTCCTAGAAGGAAACGATAAATTTGACAAAATGGTTAATAGCTTATTCAATGCCCAGACCGCTTTTGAAAAGGCTGGCAAGCAATTTGCAGATCGTGCCCAACAATTTGGTCAATCATACAAAGATGAAAAAGTGATCTATACAATGGCAAGCGGAGCCAACTATGGAATAGCCTATTCCTACACTACTTGCATCCTTTTAGAAATGCAGTGGATTCACTCCAACGCCATTCACGCAGGTGAATACTTCCATGGTCCATTTGAAATCATTGATGAAGAAGTACCATTTATTATTCTACTTGGCTTAGATGAAACACGTCCACTAGATGAAAGAGCATTAGATTTTTCAAAAAAATACGGTAAAAAACTTGTCGTGTTAGATGCAAAAGAGCTTGATTTAGAGGGCATTGACGAAGAGTTAAAAGGTTATATCGCGCCACTTGTCCTAAATTACGTTCTCCGCCGCTATGCAGAACAATTAGCTGATGCTCGTAATCACCCGCTTTCAAAAAGAAGATATATGTGGAAAGTAGAATACTAAAATGAAATCGCTCCCTAAGCCTTAAAGACTTAGGGAGTTTTTTTTATAAGCGTAATAGAAGAACCTGTTCTACAAAGAACAGGTTCCCCTTGCCTTAGCCAATCGTAATCCGTTTCGCACGCTTTTTCCCGTGGCCGAAGGCACCAAAGCGCTGGCATGTTTCAGACGCTGCCGCCGCACCCTTTTCCATCGCCTCCTCGGCGATCCCAGACAAGACATATTCTTTTAAAAAGATCGCTACAAAGGTGTCACCTGCACCCAGTGTATCGACTACCTCTGTCTCTACGATTCCTTGCTTAAATAACTGTTTTGAATCGGAGAATAAAGATCCTTCCGAACCTCTGGTCACAATAATATTCGGTGTCCCAAGCTGGTGAACACGCGCGATTAATGCTTCACACTCAACGTTTGTTAAGTCGCCGCCAGAGAAAATTGCAAATTTTATATAGGGGCAAACAAGCTCTAAATAGTCCTCATCGTATTTCGTTGAAAAATCAAATGAGATATCAATATACTGCTGCAATAATGGCAATTCTTTTTCTAAATGGCTGAATACGCTTGTATGCAGCAGCGAGAAAGTGCTGATAAACGCCAGTTCAGATTCAGTAAAGTTCAATTTCAGTTCTTTCTGAACACCACCTTTATTCGAGCCGACAAACTTACGGTCGCCCTGCTCATCCAACGTAACAACAGCTTCTCCCGAGGGTCCGAACACTTTCCTTACCCGGGAAACATCAATTTGTTCCTGTGCTAACGAGTTGACAATATGCTCGCCCTCTTCGTCATTCCCGACAATCCCAATATATGAAACTTCCTCTACACCATAACGCTTCCAAAAAACAGCTACATTGACGGCATTCCCGCCGGGGAACATTTCTTCCCGATCCTCATAATAATCAACTACATTATCTCCAACCGCTATTAATCTCATAAATTGTCCCTCCCATTAGTGAATAAGGGAAAGATATCATCTTTCCCTTACGCCTTTTAATATGCTACTGTCCGGTAATATCTTCGAATCTCTAACGAGTGATTCCGTTTATCCTCAAGGTGAACGCTAAGTCTTTGCAGAAGAGTAGACGTAACAATTGGTGATAAATACTTTCTAAATTCCAAACTGATTCCCTCTAGTGCATAGTCTGTTGTATCAAGCACAGTCAATTTCTTCGTATACTGTTCAGCAAACCGCTCAACACGATTCATTAGTGGACGAGTTTCATCTTCCCCTTTTAATAGAATCATGCTTGTATCTTCTTCAACCAACTCTAATGTGCCATGGAAGAACTCCGCCGCATGGATGGATTTTGTTTTAATCCATTGCATTTCTTCCAATACACACATCGCATAAGAGTAGGCACGGCCCCATGTGGTTCCTGAACCAACCACCATATGGTATGGCTCATCCTTATAAACAATGGCAAACGCTTCTGCTTTAGACTCGAATTTTTCTTTTGCCTCTATTAACCTTTCTGGAAGTATTTCAAGCTGTGCGGCAAATCTTTCATATTCAGGGAAATCGCCATTTTTATGCATCAGTCTAAAAATAAGGTGGAAGAGCACCAATTGATTGGAATCACTGGCAAAATCATTCTCTGCAAAGTTGACTAAGGGGAAGTCTACAATGTCAGCAAGCGGCTTATTGTACTCACCAGTTATGCCAATAGTCGTCGCTCCTCTTTCTTTACAGTATTTTGCTGCGGCAACCGTCTCCTCTGTCGTTCCTGATAGAGAAGATAGAATAACTAGTGACTCTTCACTTAACTGTTTATGATTTTGTAGAACAAATTCTGCGGCGATTTCCGCATAGGCTGGAATCGTAGATGTTGAGTTCACCATATATTCGAATGGATAGAAGGTTGCCACTGCCCCGCCGGATCCGATTAAAAAAAGGTTTTTAAACCCTTTTTCATAGATTTTATCTACTACTCTTTCAATTTCTTCTCTCAGCCCGATGGCTCCACCTGTCACCTTTAAATACTTTTCTCTGCTAAAATTCAACATTGCGTCCACTCCCCATTATTATTTTTATAAAAATTATCCCTTCACACTTCCCTCGGCTAAGCCGCGGACAAAGTATTTTTGCATCATGAGGAAGATGGCAATCAGCGGAATGGCGGAAATAACCAAACCAGCCATCAATACGCCCCAATTCGTACTCAAGGCACCTTTAAACACTAAGAGTCCAGAGGTAATCGGTTTAACGTCTTCTGTTTGAATAAAGAGAATCGAAAATAAAAACTCATTCCAAGCATAATAAGCGGTTAAAATTACACCCGTGAACAGAATCGGTCTGCTCATTGGCAGGAATATTTTTGTAAATACCTTAAAGCTGTTAGCACCATCAAGGTAAGCAGATTCCTCTAACTCTTTCGGGATCGATAGGAAAAAAGAGCGGATTAACAACACGGTTAAAGGAATGCGGTAGGCCGTAAACGTTAAAATCAATGCCCAGTAAGTATCAAAGATTCCCAGCTTTTGAACCAGCTCATAGAGCGGAATTAAACTGCTTTGCGGGGAAAACATCAGACCCGCTGAAACAAACAAGAGCAGGAACTTGCCGCCTTTGATTTGAAAACGAGTTAATCCATATGCACACAAGGCACTTACTAACACCGTCAACAAACAGGTCCCGCCCGTGATAATCAAACTGTTCATAAAGTAGCTGGAAACCCCTTGTTCCCAAGCTGTTGTATAATTTGAAAAGAGCCACTCTTTTGGAAGTCCCCAGCTGTCGTTAAAAATGGCAGCGGTCGTTTTAAAGGAGTTGATGACCATCCAAAACAATGGATAGGCAATGGCCGCAAAGTAAAGGAGTAAAAAGAGAAAGATCAATCCGACAACAATTGAAAAGCCAGATTTGCTTTTAGTAGACTTCAAGTTTACATTGACAATTTTTCCAAGCTTTCCATCTTGTCTTACTGAATCTCCCTGTGATTCCACCAGCTTCATTTCTACTCCTCCCCTGTTTTTAAGAATTTATTCTGTACAAAATAAAAGATAAGTGTGATACCAAGAATCACGTTTGCGATCGCTGAAGCGAAGCCTGGTTCATTATCAATAAACGCTTTTTGATAGAGATATGTACTAAAAACCTGTGATGAGTTCCCTGGACCACCACTCGTTAATACATATACTTCACTAAAAACTAAGAACGAGCCAGTCACTGTATAGATTAATAGAACAAATGTCATTTCTTTTACTTGTGGAACAGTAATGCTGAAGAATGTACGAATCTTCCCGGCCCCATCGATGGTAGCCGCTTCATATAATTCTCCTGGAACCTTCTGCACTGCTAACACATACAACATGACCGCATATCCAATACTTTGCCATTGAGAGACAAAAATGACTGCATAAATCGCTGTTTTGGGGTTGCCCAGCCAGCCCTCTGCCAAATCCCCTAGTCCGATCAGTCGTAAGAAACTGTTTAGCAGCCCTACTTCTGGATTGTAAATAAAACTAAACAAGATTCCGATGACCGTCATTGAGATGAGAACCGGGATGAAAAAGGTTGTCCGGAAGAAGGTAGAAAATCTCCTGAAAATCTTATCTTCCAGTACCGCTGCAATCACTAACCCAAGACCAACCTGCATAATCACAGAGATCACCGCGTATAACATATTGTTTTTTATCACTGTGTAAAAAACAGGATCTTTAAAGAGTCGTAGATAATTATCTAGGAAAACAAAGCTTCTATCTGATGTAAATGGGTTCCATTCATAAAAGCCATTTACGACATTTCGAACTAATGGGTAGTATACAAATAAAGCCAGCATAATTAAGGCCGGTGCCATGTAAAGAATTGGGACCATTCGTGTTCTGCGCATCTTAACCCCCCCAAACAACAAAATCATTTAGCATTTTGCCGGTTAAAAGGGAGTTGTTGTCCCTCTTAACCGGCACCTTTGATAGATTTGTAGATACTGTTACTTGTTATACACTTGTTTTGCTGCTTCTTGAACACTCTTCATAACATCTGCAGGCTTCATTCCGCCTCCAAGCATCGTTTGTACTCCATCACCGTATGGTTTGAAGATTCGGCTGTCTAACGCACTATCAGTCCAGATCAACATATTTTTCTGTTCCTTAATTAAATCCATTGCTTTGACTTCTTCTTTCGTTGCGGTATTTTCATTGACTGCGTCAGCAACTGTACTAGCTAATCCAGTATCTTTAATTAACTTTTCGCCATTTGCTTTAGACGTCATAAACTTCAAGAACGCCATCGCTTCTTTTGGATGAGTAGATTTGCTGTGAACCATAAAGCCTTCAGGTGCGCCGATTAAACCGCCCTGATCCCCTTTTGCCCCATCAATCGTTGGTACCTTAAATGTATCCCATTTAAACGTTGCATCTTTCATATACGTAATTTCCTGTGTTTCTAGGAATGTGATTGCTGCCTTCCCGCCAAGGAAGAGGCCTCTTGCTTCATCGTGTGCGACTGCATTTGGGTCGTCATTAAAATATGGTCTTAATTCATTTAATTTCTTTAATGCCTCTACATATCCAGGGTCGGTAAACTTGGCCCCCTGATAGCTAAGATCTTTGTCCAGCACTTCCTTAGGAACTAAACGCTGGTTTAGAGCGGTTACATAATGAGCAGCAGCCCAAGGTGATTTATTTCCCAGGATGATTGGCGTTGTTCCATTCTTTTTAATCGTTGCCAATACGTTCATGAACTCATCCCAAGTAGTTGGTGCTTTCAATCCCAACTTATCAAATAAATCTTTGTTATAGAAGAATAGCTTGCTGTCTGTAAAAAGCGGTACTCCATAGACTTTGTCATCCTTTTTAAAGAAGTCTACTTGTGAACTGATTAATTGGTTAGACCAATCAGTGTCATCTTGATAGTATTTTGTCAGATCTAACGCCACACCATCTCTAATAAACTTTTGTCCATATTCTCCAGCCCAGCTAAAGAATACATCAGGTGGATTCTGGCTTCCTAAAAGAACATTTGCCTTTTGCTTATAATCATCGTTTAATGCGGTTACCTCTTCGACTTTAATGTTAGGATTTTGCTTTTCAAACTCGGCAATAACACTTTTAAAATAGGACTTGTACGGCTCATTTGGCCAACGGTAAAAAAATGTGATCGTAGTCTTTCCATCTTTTGATTTTGAAGTAGTGCTTTTTGAGGAACAACCGATAATTAATGACATAACCATTAAAATAATGACAGCTACACTAAACCAACGTTTCACATACATTCCCCCCAGTAAATTCACTCTCATGGCAAAAGTTTTTTAAACCGCTTTCATAAAGAACTAAACCAATATGTTTACTCTTTTTGTTCATCCTCCTTCGACCTAATCTGTCAGCGTTTATCACCTGTTGTATTATAATATATTATTACATGTTATAACGTTTATCGTCAATATCGAAATAGCTAAAACTTTCAAATAATTTGTTACAAAATGCTAACTATTCCCTGCGGCATGTTTCGACACCCGAAATTAGTATCGTACAATATTTCTTTATTAGTATAAAATATCATAATAACCGCTTTTCTAATAGTCAAAAAATTATATAATGAATAATTATATCCCTTGACCCATCCATTCTAGAAAATAAAAAAACCCCTCTTGGTCTCGACCAGAGGGGTTTTCATAACTATTATAATCTTTTTTCCGATACGGCGAGGCGATTGATGGCACGCTGCAAGGCAAGCTCAGCACGTTTGAAATCAGTGTGCTCAGCACGCTGCTCATGCATACGCTGTTCGGCACGCTCCTTCGCTCTTAAAGCACGTTCCACGTCAATATCAGAGGCTAATTCAGCTGATTGCGCCAAAATAGTCACCTGATCAGGACGGACCTCTAAGAATCCACCGCTAACCGCGACATATTCCGTCTTTCCACCCTTTTTCAACCGAACTGCACTAATCTCAAGCGGAGCAACCAACGGAATGTGACCAGGCAAAATTCCCAGCTCACCACTCTTAGCTTTGGTACTAACCATCTCTACTTCAGAATCATACACCGGGCCATCGGGAGTAACAATACTGACTTTTACCGTCTTCATTTTTTACCCTCCTGGCAAACTTTAAGCTTCTACACCCATGCGTTTTCCGGCCTCAACCACTTCTTCAATACGCCCAACCAAACGGAACGCATCTTCTGGAAGATGATCATACTTACCTTCAAGGATCTCCTTGAAACCTTTAACTGTTTCTTTAACAGGAACATAAGAACCTGGCTGGCCAGTGAACTGTTCTGCAACGTGGAAGTTTTGAGATAAGAAGAATTGTACACGACGTGCACGGTGTACGACTAATTTATCATCATCAGAAAGTTCATCCATACCTAGGATCGCAATGATATCCTGTAGTTCACGATAACGTTGTAATGTTGATTGAACTTGACGTGCTACATTGTAGTGCTCTTCACCAACAATTTCAGGTGACAATGCACGAGAAGTTGATGCAAGAGGATCCACCGCTGGGTAAATACCCATCTCAGAAAGCTTACGCTCAAGGTTTGTTGTTGCATCCAAGTGGGCGAAAGTAGTAGCCGGAGCCGGGTCAGTATAGTCATCGGCTGGTACGTAAATCGCTTGGATTGATGTAACAGAACCTACGTTAGTAGATGTAATACGCTCTTGTAATTTACCCATTTCAGTTGCAAGTGTCGGCTGGTAACCTACCGCAGATGGCATACGGCCAAGTAGCGCGGAAACCTCAGAACCTGCTTGTGTGAAACGGAAGATGTTATCCATGAAGAAAAGAACGTCCTGTCCTTGCTCATCACGGAAATATTCAGCCATTGTCAAACCAGTCAAGGCAACACGCATACGTGCTCCTGGCGGCTCGTTCATTTGTCCGAATACCATCGCGGTTTTCTTGATAACGCCTGAATCTGTCATCTCGTGGTAAAGGTCGTTTCCTTCACGAGTACGCTCACCTACGCCGGCGAATACAGAAATACCACCGTGCTCTTGAGCGATATTATTGATCAATTCCTGGATTAATACGGTTTTACCTACACCGGCACCACCAAATAGTCCAATCTTACCACCCTTAATATATGGCGCAAGAAGGTCTACTACCTTAATACCAGTCTCTAAGATTTCAACCTCAGTTGAAAGATTTTCAAAAGTTGGTGCTTCGCGGTGAATCGAATCACGGCGTGCACTTGCAGGAATTTCTTCCGCAAGGTCAATTGCCTCACCCAAAACGTTAAATACACGGCCAAGTGTTACATCCCCAACCGGTACAGAGATTGGCTTACCAGTATCTTCAACTTCCGCATTACGAGTTAAACCGTCAGTGGAAGACATCGCAATCGTACGAACTGTATCATCACCTAAATGCAGGGCTACTTCAAGGGTTAAGTTGATCCCAACTTCTGACGCTGTGTTTACAATTTTTAATGCGTTATGGAGTTCAGGAAGTTGACCGCTTTCGAACTTAACGTCAACAACCGGACCCATAATCTGAAGAACGCGTCCTTTGTTCATCATGTTCCCTCCTAACTTACTCTTTCTTAAAATAGAGCCGGAAATGAACGATTCATTCCCAAGACTACTTCTATCTCGGACCCTAGCAAGGGTTCTTTTTTAAAAATAAACTTTGATTACTATCCAGCTCCAGCGCCTAGGGGCTCGAGGTTATAAGCCAATCCGTCGAGAAGGTTAAAGAACAACCTTCCCGCCGGCTCGTCTTATACTTGTCGCCCCTGGTCAAGGCGCTTCCGCTTTTCTTATTCAAGTGCCGCCGCACCGCCAACGATTTCCGTTATTTCTTGGGTAATCGCTGCCTGACGGGCACGGTTGTAGCTTAATGTATAGGAATTGATTAATTCTTTCGCATTATCCGTTGCGTTTCTCATTGCGGTCATCCGTGCGGCGTGCTCACTTGCTTTACTGTCAAGAAGTGCGCCGTATATTAAGCTTTCCGCATATTGAGGCAGGAGAACTTCCAAAATTTCTTCCGCAGATGGCTCAAATTCATAGGAGGTGAGCTTGCTAGAAGTGGTTAAATCCGTTAATGGTAGCAGCTTCTTCTCGGTTACCTCTTGAGAAATTGCACTTATATAATGGTTGTAATAAACATATAATTCATCAAAGGTTCCGTCCTCAAACATCCCGACAGTTGAACTGGTTAAGTCTTTAATGTCGCTAAAGTTCGGCTGATCGGATACCCCGACGATTTCCAGCGCTACGTTCATCCCGCGCTTTGTGAAAAAATCACGGGCAACACGGCCAATCGTAATGATGGCGAACTCATCGTTCGATTTATGACGGCTTTGGATAGTCTGATTCACACGGCGGATGACGTTACTGTTGAACGCACCAGCAAGACCCCTGTCAGATGTGATCACAATATAACCGGTTTTCTTAACAGGACGTGCTTTTAGCATTGGGTGATTAACCCCTTTAGAGCCAATTGCAATCGACGCTGTTACTTCTTGCATTTTCTCCATATAAGGTACAAATGCTTTCGCATTCATAACTCCACGGTTCCATTTAGCAGCCGAAGTCATCTCCATCGCTTTGGTGATTTGACTCGTCTTTTTGGTTGAAGTAATACGCTGTTTTATATCACGTAATGAAGCCATAGGTTCTCACCACCCTCATTCAAAGAATGTCGGTTTAGGCAATGCGGCCGACCGCACGCCCAAACCTTTCAATATGTCAGACCCTATTATTCGGAAACTGCAAACGTCTTTTTGAAGTCGTTGATTGCAGAAGCCATATCCTCATCAGAAGGAAGATCCTTCGTTTTGGTAATATGGTCTAACAATTCTTTGCGGTTGTGGTCTAACCAGTTATGGAATTCAGATTCAAAGCGGCGAACATCCTGTAATGGAATATCATCAAGGAAACCGCGTGTTAATGCATAAAGGATTGCAACTTGCTTTTCAACAGTAAGCGGCTTGTGAAGATCTTGCTTAAGAACTTCAACCGTACGAGCACCACGGTTAAGCTTCGCTTGTGTTGCTTTATCAAGGTCAGAACCGAACTGAGCAAATGCTTCTAATTCACGGTATGAAGCAAGGTCAAGACGCAGTGTACCCGCAACCTTCTTCATCGCTTTGATTTGCGCCGATCCACCAACACGTGATACAGAAAGACCTGCGTTGATCGCCGGACGAACACCGGAGAAGAAGAGGTCAGATTGTAAGAAAATTTGTCCATCGGTGATGGAAATAACGTTTGTTGGAATATAAGCAGAAACGTCACCCGCTTGTGTTTCAATAAATGGCAATGCTGTGATCGAACCAGCGCCAAGAGTGTCGTTAATTTTCGCAGCACGCTCGAGCAGGCGGCTGTGCAGATAGAATACGTCCCCTGGATATGCTTCACGGCCTGGAGGACGACGTAGTAACAAGGAAAGCTCACGGTATGCAGCAGCCTGCTTAGAAAGATCATCGTATACGATTAATACGTGCTTGCCGTCATACATGAATTCTTCACCCATCGCAACACCTGCGTATGGAGCTAAATATAAAAGTGGTGCTGGCTGTGATGCAGAAGCTGTTACAACGATTGAGTAATCCAATGCGCCATATTTACGAAGGGTTTCAACTGCGTTACGTACTGTTGATTCCTTTTGACCGATGGCAACATAGATACAGATCATGTTTTGGCCTTTTTGGTTTAAGATGGTGTCGATCGCAACAGATGTTTTACCTGTTTGACGGTCACCGATAATTAATTCACGTTGACCGCGTCCGATTGGAACAAGCGCGTCAATCGCTTTAATACCTGTTTGAAGCGGCTCATGAACGGATTTACGAGCCATAACGCCAGGAGCTACCGCTTCAATTGGGCGAGTTTTCGTTGTATTGATTGGCCCCATGCCATCAACTGGTTGTCCTAATGGATTTACAACACGTCCGATTAGCGCTTCCCCAACTGGAACCTCCATGATGCGGCCTGTACGGCGAACCTCGTCACCCTCACGAATATCTGTGTAAGGTCCAAGGATGATAATACCGACGTTATTTTCTTCTAGGTTTTGTGCCATACCCATAACGCCGTTTGCAAATTCAACAAGTTCTCCTGCCATGACATTGTCGAGGCCATGAACACGAGCGATACCGTCACCGATTGAGATAACTGTACCAACATCACTCACTTGAATTTCTGCCTGATAGTTTTCAATTTGTGATTTAATCAGGGCACTGATTTCTTCAGCTTTGATGCTCATGAGTTTCACCCCTATCTATGATACATTGCTATTTGATTTGAAACATTCAACTTTTAGAATTGTCTAGCTCCAGCGCCTAGGGGCTCGGGGTCATAAGCCAATCCGTCAAGAAGGCTCGTCTTATGCCTGTCGCCCCTGATCAAGGCGCTTCCGCTTTTATTATTAGCTTAACAATTTACGTTCTAAACGATCTAACTTGCCGCGCAAGCTGCCGTCATAAATTCGATTTCCAATGCGAAGACGAATTCCGCCAAGCAGATTGGAATCGACGATATTTTCAATTCTTAGTGATTTTTTGCCAATTTTCGCAGCGAATGTCGCAGATAATGCCTCGCGTTCAGCATCCGTTAATTCACGTGCGCTGTACACTTCCGCTTCTGCGATTCCCATTGCTTCATTTGCCAATTCAAGAAACTGGTCGGTTACTTCGACAATTTGGTCCTCGCGATGACGATCAATTAAGAGCAGCACCGTATTAAGGACATACATATTCACTGATGCAAAAGCATTTTTCACAATCTCTTTTTTCTTATCAATCGTAAGCTTTGAAGATTTAAGAACAGCTTTTAAATCAGGATTGTATTCCAAGACTTCCTTAACTACACGAAGGTCCTCTTCTACTTGACCTATAATCTGCTGTTCATTAGCAATTTGAAAAAGAGCGGACGCGTAGCGTTTTGCTACCATAGTGTTGCTCATCGTCCTTCTCCTGCCTCTTTAATATATTCGTTAATTAGTGCATCTTGGTCTTGTGCTGTTAATTCCTTTTCAATCACTTTAGAAGCAATTAACACAGACAAGGAAGCAACCTGTTCGCGAATGGCAGCAACAGCTTTTTCCTTTTGCTGCTCAATTTCAAGCTTGGCAGCTTCTTTAATGCGCTCTGCTTCAGCCCGAGCCGTCGTGATGATTTCTTCACGCTGAAGATCGCCTTGCTTCTTTGCATTTTCAATTAAATTTTGCGCGTCACTACGTGCTTCTTTTAAAAGATTACGCTGCTCTTCAATAAGTTTTTGCGATTCTAGACGGCCGTTTTCAGCCGCAGTAATTTCATTAGCGATATGCTCTTCACGTTGTTTCATAATGCCCATTAACGGACCCCACGCGAATTTTTTAAGCAATGCTAACAAAATGATAAATACGATTAGCTGGAAGAAGATATCTCCAGTATTAATGTGGCCGCTATGTTCGCCGGCTTCAGCGGCAGTGGCCAGTACAAAACTGCTAGTTAACACCCTGGGTTCACTCCTTTCAAGAGTTGCTAAACACGTTTTGAGAACAATCAACGGAATCGAATAAACATAAATGAATGGCGAAGGATTCGGTTATCTTCGCCACCTGGAATTTTCCAATTCTATCGGTTTAATACCATGAACGCAATAACTACCCCGATAATAGGTAGGGCTTCAACTAACGCAACCCCGATGAACATTGTAGTTTGAAGCGTACCACGTAATTCAGGCTGACGTGCTACACCCTCTACTGTACGTCCTACGATAAGACCGTTACCAATACCTGCACCAATTGCTGATAAACCAATTGCGATCGCTGCTGCTAAAATACCAATTGAACCTGTCATTTCTGTTTTTCCTCCTTAAATGTATGAAAACATAATATTTTTTTGTTTTTGTTCATGAGTATGAACGATTATTTTAATGGTCATGACTCACTTTGTGAGACATGTAAACCATTGTTAACATGGTAAAAATGTAAGCTTGGATAGAGCCGACAAACACAGAGAAACCTTGCCAAACTAATGTTAACGGTATTGCGGCAATGGTACCCGCAATTCCTTGGTGGGCTAATCCGCCTGCCAATAGTGATAATAGCAATTCACCTGCGAAGATGTTACCGTAAAGACGCAGACCAAGTGTTAATGTGTTCGCGAATTCCTCAATAATCTTTAACGGAAATAAGAATTTCATTGGGCTGAAGAAGGTTTCTCCATATCCCTTGACACCTTTTAACTTCACACCATAAAAATGGGTTAAACCCAAGATCATAACAGCGAGAGTTAACGTGATGATTGGGTCAGCTGTTGGTGATTTCCACCAAAGTGTTCCATCAATCACAATTGAAAACGGCAAACCTAACATATTGGATACAAAGATATACATGATGAGTGTGATTCCAAGGATATGAAATCTTCCCCCATCCTTCCAATCCATTGTGCTATTGATGATCCCTTTTACAAAGTCCATCACCCATTCAAAGAAGTTCTGCATCCCTGTTGGTTTCATAGCCAGTTTACGGGTAGAAAGAACGGCAATTAGAAAAACAATGACACTTGCTACAGTGATCATCAGGATATTGGCGCCATTAAACCATAGACCCAAGAATTCAAACTCAGGAGCTTTATGTTCCATATGTACTCACCTCACTTCCCCTTCATTTATGTTGATGCATTGCATTGTAAAAATAATCTATCATAATGACAATATAGGATGTCATTAGTCCTATCACATAAGAAAAAACATTAAAATATTCCGGGTACTTCAAGGCGATTGCTGCTCCAATACCCGCTGTCGCCATCCTTGATAAGGAGCCTAGAGACCGGGGCTTTTTCCCCTCTGATACTTGTTTATCAAACTTCTCAGTCTTCCTTACCAGGAGTAAAAGGTTAAGAAAACCAAAGCATGTCCCTAAAACCAATCCTAAAAAGATCGTATGGTACGTCGTGAAGCCCCAGCCAAGAACATATATGGCCAGCAAGTAGAATATCCATTTCTTTTGCCTGTTGTACATGACTCTGAAATCTGGCATTATTATTTATCTCCTGAATAGAAATGGCGAATTGAAAGAAGCATAGAATAAGTTCCCGCTGCCAGTCCCAAAAGCAATCCGATTATTAAGAAAATTGGTTCGGTACTCCAGTGCCGATCCAGCCATCTGCCGGCAAAAATACCTATGAGAATGGAGCCAACTAACTGGGAGACAATCGCGGACATTAACGCCATTGCTTGGAATGGGTTGCGGTTATTTTGACGCATATGATCACATCCTCACACTGGAGAGAATGTCAAAGGGCAAGTGACAAATACATTCCATAGAAACTATCTTTATATAGATAAATTGACATGAAAACCCTATCATTGACACCCTTTGTTAGCATACAATAGCCACTTGTCAATGTCAATGAATTTACGTGAATTATACCACAATCTACTATTAATAATTTCTGAATCTTTGACACCTTTGTTAACACTTTAATTGTATTGTAAAATTTGAATAATTTTAGGCTAATTTGTGTCTATTTTGTGAACTTTTAATTGAATTTTAATCTAATTCTCATAAATTATTATTTTTTAACACCTGTTTAAGTGCTCTCTTTGGTCATTTTTTAGATAATAAAAGGCTGGAGTGCGCTATCACCCCAGCCTTGGATCTATTCATCCTTCTTTTCGATCATGATCATCCTCTCGATAAAATCCTCTTTACCTGCCTTTTTCGCAAAAACCTTTACTAGATAAGTACCTGACGCCGGCAGCTGCTCTTTCGGGATGATCTTACGAAGCTGCCCCTTTTTCACATTTGTTTCCGTATCTAAGAAGCCGACAAACCGGTAATCCTCCGGGTTAAACAAGGCAATGCCAAACTCCTCAGCCCCACCTGGCAGGTACACCTCATAGCGGTATTCTCCAGGCCTGTCGCCATACACAAAATCAAAGCCCATCACCCTCGGATATCCCGGCTCCTCAAGTACATACAGATAAGGGATTTGAATCAACTCCGAACCTGCCTCGAGCTGGAGAAAACCATCATGGATCTTCCGTTTAAAAACTTGCGGGTCTATTTGTAATTCGATGGTAATTTCTTTAGACTCCCTCGGTCCGAGCGTAAAATATAACGGAAACCGCCAGCTGACACCTTCGACTTGGTGCGGAATTTTAAAAGAATAGCGCTGCGTTTTCTCACCCGTATTTTCTATTTTCAATATGGCCTTATGGCTATTGTTCTCCTCGGTATATTTCCCAAAGCGCAGGCTGCTTGGGGATACGAGCGACGTGGTCTGAATGGCGTCATCTACCTGAATGCGGCCAGCCCCCTGCTCATACGTGCGGTATAAGGCGGTATTGTTTGGTCCGATTGGTTTGGCCGTATTCATCAACGCTGCCTTAATCTGCGCCGGCGTCCACTCCGGGTGCGCCTGCTTAATTAACGCACAAGCCCCCGCCACATGCGGTGCGGCCATACTGGTGCCCTGCAGCGATAAGTAGCCCCCTGGAATCGTCGAGTTGATAGCCACCCCCGGCGCGACAATATCAGGCTTTATTTCCCATGTCCCCGTCACAGGCCCTCGGGAGCTGAAGTCTGCGAGCCGGTCGCGCTCTTCGCTTATTAGAACCCTTGCCGCAACACTATGTTCTTCTAATCTTTTTTGTAAAATCACTCCGTCACCCTGAGCGAGTGCTCCGACAGGGATGTCCATCGGAGCATCGAGGTTGCCCATGAAGCTGCCGCTCAAGTTATTATAAATCAATACCGCTTTTACCCCCGCTTCATAGGCGTTCTTGGCTTTTTCGGTAAACGTTATCGTCCCGCGTTTAATTAGCACCATTTTCCCCTGAACATTGTAGAGGTCCTCTTTACGACCTAAGCCGCCGTCGGCTAATTCGAGCGAGCGGTCAAGTCCCCAGTTTGCTGAACCTTCCAATGGCTGGACACGCATTTTTTTCCGACTTCCTTCTATTATTAACGAAGGGATTTCCATTGTCGGCGTCGATGCCCCCACAGATATCGCCTTTGAGGCCGTGCCAGGGGAACCGACTGTCCATACATCCGGACCAGAATTCCCAGAAGCTGCCACAGCGACAATACCCTTATCAACAGCACGGTTTAAAGCGAGGGAAATCGGCAGATCAGGTCCGTTAATGTCATTTCCTAGGGAAAGGTTAACAACATCCACTTTGTCTTTGATCGCTTGTTCAATCGCGGCGAGTACCTGCTCCGTCGTTCCGCCCCCGCCAGGCCCGAGCGCGCGGTATGCGACAATTTTGGCCTCCGGGGCAACGCCTTTTATTTTTCCATTTGCCGCAATGATTCCGGCGACATGGGTGCCATGGATGGTCGCTTTGCCGACGGCGAGGGTTTCCATCGGGTCTCTGTCATTGTCGACAAGGTCGTGGCCGCCAGCATAATTGCTTTTTAAATCAGGGTGAGTATAGTCGACCCCGGTATCAATGACTCCGACAGTGATCCCTTTGCCAGTAAGGCGTTGGTTGTGATGGTCAAAGATTCGGCGCACTTCTTCCCCGCCAATGATTTTAACGCCCTCTTCTGATTCCGCCTGGTATTTAGCGACAGGCGATACAGCGAGAATGCGCTGTTGTTGACTTAGCCTCAAGATGGCCTCAGGGCTGCCCTCAATCGAAAAACCATCGAGTGCTTCCCGAAAAATCCTCCTTAGTTTTACGTCTTTATAGGGGGTGATAATTTGCTTGATTTCTTGCTCAGATTGCGGTTGTTTTAGTACAACAATCGCTACTTGTGTCGATTTTGGTATGGGCGGGTGGATGAGTACGGTTGAGGTGGTTTGTAAGGTTAGAAGGATTGATATAAGCCATTTCATTCATTGATTCCCCTTTTTCCTCTAGCGTTTTCTTTCAAAGGTGAAAGTATGCAATCGGGATGGAGAAAGTATTGCGTTGTTCGTTTTTTCACTGTTTATATCAAAACAACACCCATAAAAAAAGCCGAGCATCTCTGCTCGACTTTTTTATTTCGTACCAAATAAACGGTCACCGGCATCGCCTAGACCTGGGACGATATAGCCATGGTCATTTAATTTCTCATCTAATGCGGCGATATAAATATCCACATCCGAATGAGCTGCCTTTACGGCCTCAACGCCTTCAGGTGCAGCGATTAAACACATAAATTTGATATGCTTTGCCCCGCGCTTTTTCAAAGAGTTGATCGCTTCTATAGCTGATCCGCCTGTTGCCAGCATTGGATCAACTACGATAAAATCACGCTCTTCTACGTCACTTGGAAGCTTTATATAGTATTCAACCGGCATTAATGTTTCTGGGTCGCGGTATAAGCCGACATGGCCTACCTTGGCAGCCGGGATTAATTTTAAGATCCCATCGACCATTCCAATTCCAGCACGGAGGATTGGCACGATACCGATTTTTTTACCAGAAAGAACCTTTGATTTCGTCGGGCAGACTGGTGTCTCAATATCGATGTCCTCAAGTGACATATCTCTTGTGATTTCGAATGCCATCAGAGTTGCGACTTCGTCAACAAGTTCACGGAACTCCTTTGTTCCTGTATTTTTATCACGTATGTACGTAAGTTTATGCTGAATTAGCGGGTGGTCGAAGACGTATACCTTTGCCACAATAATCGCCCCTTTATCTAAAATTAATCATCGCCTCATTTTACAGAAAAAAAACCCATAGAGCAACTCTTGTCCATATGCTTTGAGGGACAAATAGTAGAGTGAATATTCCCTCTATGAAAGCCTCCCCGAATCGCGGTCAATAAAGGCTTGTTTTAAGTTTTTGGCGGGCAATTTATCCGGGATTTATTTTGAGCAGAAAAAAATGGTCCTCCATCTGTAAGATGGAGGACCATTTCGAAAAAATCTATTAATACTCTGGATATAGGGTGAATTTGTTTGTTAATGCTTCAACGCGTCCACGTGCCTCGTCTAGCTTAGCTTCGTCTTCATGATTTTTCAATGTGAAGGCGATGATAGATGCGATTTCGTCCATATCCTCTAAACCAAAGCCACGGCTAGTAACCGCTGCCGTACCGATACGGATTCCGCTCGTTACAAATGGGCTATTTTGATCATATGGAATCGTGTTTTTATTAACGGTAATGCCGACTTCATCCAAAACATGTTCCGCGATCTTACCTGTTAAGCCAAGGCTTGTCACATCGACCAACAGCAAATGATTATCCGTACCGCCAGATACGAGCTTCAAGCCTTCTTTTTGCAGACTTTCAGCTAGACGGCTCGCATTTGCGATAATATTTGCAGCATATTCTTTAAAGCTGTCCTGCAGTGCTTCACCGAAGGCAACAGCTTTTGCTGCGATTACATGCATAAGTGGGCCGCCTTGGATTCCAGGGAAGATGGATTTATCAATTTTCTTGCCAAATTCCTCTTTGCAAAAAATCATCCCGCCGCGAGGGCCTCTTAGTGTTTTGTGGGTCGTAGTTGTAACGAAGTCTGCGTATGGGACTGGGTTTTGATGCAAACCAGCTGCAACTAATCCAGCAATATGAGCCATATCGACCATTAGATAAGCACCGACTTCATCGGCAATCTCACGGAACTTCGCAAAGTCAATTGCACGTGGGTACGCACTAGCGCCGGCAACGATTAGCTTAGGTTTGTGAGCTAAAGCTTTTTCGCGCACATCGTCATAATTGATGCGGTGAGTGGTTTCGTCCACACCATATTCAACGAAGTTATATTGTACACCACTAAAGTTTACGGGGCTGCCGTGTGTTAAGTGGCCTCCGTGAGATAGGTTCATACCAAGAACAGTATCGCCCTGCTCGAGGATGGTGAAGTAAACCGCCATGTTGGCTTGTGCACCTGAATGTGGCTGAACGTTTACGTATTCCGCGCCGAAAATTTGCTTCGCACGATCGCGGGCAAGATCTTCGACTACATCGACATATTCACAGCCGCCATAATAACGGCGTCCTGGATAACCTTCTGCATACTTATTCGTTAATACAGAGCCTTGTGCTTCCATAACCGCTTCACTTACAAAGTTTTCTGAGGCAATTAATTCAATTTTTGAACGCTGACGTCCTAATTCCTGTTGAATCGCTTGAAAAACCTGATCATCCGCTTGAGACAAATGCTTCATCCTAAATCCCCCTTTTATATTAAACCATTAAAATTCAAAATTCGAAAATTCCTTCTTCATTCTAACATATCTTTCGGAATTTGCCACCCTAAACTCTATAAAAATAGGAGAAAAGGTGACTTCCACCATCAATAACCGAACAATAGCGCTTTCAGTGCCTGTCACCATTAGCACTACGAGCAGCTGGAATTCTCGGTATTTTTTTCATAGACGGCTCGGGCGCCGCCGATTAGTTTTGGACGGGCTTTAGCCAGGGTGACGAGGGCATGTCCGAAGCTTTTTTGCTTGACTCGGACAGGAACGGCGACGTGTTTTAGATGCATGCCGATTAGTGTTTGGCCAATATCAATCCCGGCCTCCGCCTTAATGAATTCCACGACAATCGGGTCTTCTATTTGGCCAAAAGCATAGGTTGCCATCGCACCGCCTGCCGTACGGACGGGAACAACGGAAACTTCTTCATACCCCCGCTCGGCCGCAGCTGAACGCTCCATGACCAATGCCCGGTTTAAATGCTCACAGCATTGAAAGGCAAGTTGAATTCCCGTATTATTCTGAAGATTTTTCAGCTGCCTGTAGATCATTTCAGCCACTTCGACTGTCCCTGAAGTACCAATTCGTTCACCGATGACTTCACTGGTGCTACAGCCAACAACCAGCAGCTGTCCCGGCTTTAGTGCAGCCTGTTCTTGAAAGTCCACTAAAATTGCTTCAAGCTCTATTTCCCAATCACGAATCATAAAACATACCCTTCTTTCAGCCTTGCTTAGAGGTGCGTTTTCTCATACTCGGTTATTTTTCCAATTCGGTTCGCATGACGGCCGCCTTCAAATTCTCCAGTCAGCCAAATCTCAGCAATATCACGTGCCAGTCCTGGCCCAATGACGCGTTCGCCCATCGCGAGCATATTGGAATCATTATGTGCACGCGTTGCGCGGGCACTAAAGGTATCATGTACAAGGGCACAGCGGATGCCTTTTACCTTATTGGCTGCAATGCTCATCCCAATCCCCGTACCACAAATCAAAATACCCCGATCAAACTCACCGCTTGCTACCTTTTCAGCTACAGGCAATGCATAATCCGGAAAATCCACTGATGTTTCACAATCACAGCCAAAATCTACGTATTCAATCTTTAATTCATCCAATAAATTGGCGATTTCCTTACGTATATTGACACCGCCATGATCTGACGCTAATGCCACTTTCATATAAATCCTCCTGTTCCTCTTATCATAAAATTCAAAAAACGAATGGTTGTGTCCTCCCCAACAAACAAGCTTTGCTTTCATCAGCATACTGCCTGTCCAAGGATAATCTGTATTCATTTTGACACACCGACCCAAAAATTTAAAGCAGAAACCTTCATCATCTTAGGTTTTTAAATCCAAAAACAATAGCCCTCTTTTTCATAAGAGAGCTCTACCTTGTTTATTCTTATTTAGTTTTTTCAAAAAAGCTTTACGCCATTCGCCATTCACTGTGATTTAAATTTTTCAATCGCCTTATCAATTAATTTCTCTAATTCGCGATATGTCTCCTCGTACATCGCAAGACTGCCGCCGTATGGATCAACAACATCCTGATTGCCGGTTTCGCCGATATACTCCTTCAAGGTAAACACCTTCATCACTGCCTGAGGAAGCTGCTGCTGAATCGCGAATTTGTGAGAACTCGTCATCGTTAAGATGAGATCGGCCCACTGGGCGGCCTCCGCTGTTAGCATTTGTGAGCGATGATTATGCGGGACTTGATTGTCATCCAGCACTTGTTTCGCATGGGTGGACGCCTCACTGCCGTTTGCCGCATAAATCCCAGCCGACTTTACCTCAACATCAGCAAGTTTTTTATTTTTTAAAATCGCTTCTGCCATCGGACTCCTGCATGTATTTCCTGTACAAACAAACAAGATATGACGCAACCTGAGTCGCCCCCTTTCCTTAGAATTTTACCCTAGAAATGGTTAAATGAACCAGTTTTTTTAAAATAAACCTAAGTAGCGGCCGGCTTTAACTAGGGACCGTTTCCCCATCATCTCTAGTCTAGCATATTTAGAAAAAAGTTTTAAATGATTCATAGTTTCTATTACCAAATTTGTGCAAGCAGCTTTAAACCAAACCCAAGTAGAATGGTTCCTCCTAAAGCCTCGCTATAGGTCCCAAGCCAGCCTTGAACCTTTCTTCCGAGCAAAAGGCCTGCCCATGTTTGTACGGTTGCCGCGATTCCAAAGCACAATAGAACCATAATTGTTTTGGCTCCATAGATCCCTAAGGTCAAACCAACTGAAAAACTATCAAGACTCACACTTAATGCAAATAACAGTAAGCCGAAGCCTACTGGTGTGATTACCTTCGCTTCTTCTTTTTTCATGGTCGACCAAATCATTTGCACACCGAGAACAATAAGGAGCAAGCCCCCGATTATCGTTGCAAAGACGCCGAATTTTTCTGAGAGAAATTTTCCTGCTACGAGACCTAAGAGTGGCATCCATACATGGAATAAGCCAATCGTCAGGCCAATATTAAAAATCTTCCTCAGCCGCAGTTTGTACATTCCCATGCCAAGACCAACCGAGAAGGCATCCATTCCAAGTGCAAATGCCATTATTATTAGTGTTAAAAGTTGGCCAACCATTTCTGACATTCATCTACGCCTCCTTGGACTAACTATCCTAGCCTATGCACGTCCAATCGGAATTAGAAGTGAGATTGGCAAAAGGTTTCCAAGGCAGGACCAAAACCGTAAGCACTTTGAACAGCCCCGATATAGGGCGACTTGTAGACTGGACAGCGAAAGCAAGGACAGAGATTAGTCGCCCTTAATGCGTACAGAAAGCAATAGCTTTCTGTAGCCAAGTATAAGACGCTCAGGGAAAGAAGGCGTTCTTTGTCTTCATTCCCTGAGTGGCTGTAAACCATCGAGGGGCTAGGCGCTGGAGCTGGACGTCGACAGTCCTTTTATTAGCAGTTATCCACAAGCGAGAATTTTATTATTTTCTAAACGTAAAAAACACCGAAGCTCCTCGCGCGGAGGTTCGGTGTTATTCGGTGATAAGCCTATGGCCCGCTGCCTTTTCAAGACGGTTCATGATGGCATGTCCCACGCCTTCATTCGGGAAAATTTCGCTAAAAATAATATCCACTTGCCCCTGGTTGAAGCTTCGTAACGTATCATAGAGAGCGGCCGCAACAGTATCAAGTTCGGTCCTTCTGCCACATGATAGAACCAGTTCAGCCTCATAAAAGCCGCGATTTTCCTCCGTCGTCAACACACCAACCCGGAGCCCTTCCGCTTGCTTCTCTGTTGCTAATTTTTGCAAAAATTCCTTCGGGCCTGCCACCATATAAAGCGGGGCATTTGGCGCGTAATGCTGATATTTCATGCCAGGTGCCTTTGGACGTGCGGACTGATCCTTTAAGGCCGCATCCTCTTCAACTTCGCCGACCACTGCCTCGAGCTGCTCTTTTGTTACGCCGCCTGGTCTTAAGATCACGGGGATCCCAGCGGTACAATCGATAACAGTTGATTCAACACCCACGCCTGTTACCCCGCCGTCCAACACACCAGCAATTTTTCCATTTAAATCATCTAGTACATGTTCAGCCTTAGTCGGGCTCGGCTTTCCAGAACTGTTGGCACTAGGGGCAGCGATCGGCAATCCACAAGATTTCAACAGCGCCAGCGCGACCGGATGATCCGGCATCCTAACCGCCACTGTGTCGAGATTAGCAGTTGCCTTTTCAGACAAAACGCCTTCCTTCTTTTTAAAAATAATCGTCAGCGGTCCGGGCCAAAAGGCATCGATTAATTTTGCCGCCGTTTCAGGGACTTCGGTTACAAATCTACTAAGCTGGCTGCGATCGGCGATGTGAATTATTAACGGATTATCTCCAGGCCGTCCTTTCGCTGCGAAAATTTTAGCGACTGCTTTATCATTTTCGGCATTACCGCCAAGGCCGTAAACAGTCTCTGTTGGCAGGGCGACAACTTCATTTTTTCTTAAAAAATTAGCTGCATCCACAACCTGTGGATTATTTTCAAGATTATCCACATATTTATCCACTTTCCAAACATTTGTGTTCATAGTTATCCACCTTTATTGATGACGAGACTTTTATCGAATTTTGGCGAATTTACACGGAAAAACTCCTATTTGTTCACCTTGTACGTTTGAAAGTATAAAAGAAGGTGGGTATAAATACAAGTTTTATCCACAAATTGTGTATAACTTCTTTGAAAAAGTGGATAACTTTGTGGATTAATCCACAACTAGATAGAAAATTTTAAAAATAATGAGTTATCCACATTTAAAACGTGTCGAATATGCTCAGATGTATAAAATTCTGTGGGTATTGTTTCTCGTTGGATTTTTTGAAAGCCCATTAATTCAAAAAATGGCAAGGCCACACTTTTATTTGTTGCCAAAAACAAGCTTTTCATCCCTTTTTCTTTTGCTAATTGGACCATTTGGTCAAAAAGGATAAAGATTTCTTTATCGGCTTGTCCAGGTGAAACCACCAGTGAACGCAGCATGCCGTGTTCATTGAATGCCTCCATACCAAGTGAACCGCGGATTGTGCCGTCCTCATTTTCTAATAGGAGGAAATAGTCAATCGTTTCTGCGGTTAGTCCATCGGTTCCTAGGTTTGCTCTTGTCAGGAACTCTCGTATATTTTCCAAATCTTCTTGATTAGCTCTGCGAATTAATGACTGCATCCTATCCACCTCGTTTAAAAGATTCTACTCTATTACTATGAAAAACTAGAGATAATAGAACTGCTGGATGCGTAATTTTTATTAGAAAAGCGTAAGGCGCCCACCTATCAGCTTACAAAAAAACCAGTCCGGCGCTGGACTGGTTTAGTTAAACATTTTCTCCCACATTTCCACTACGAAGAACTTTACCTTTACTGGTTCTTCGTCCCTAGCTGTATAAATAGGTTCCTCTTTCTTCGCTGCCTTCTTGGCCTTTTTTACTTCTTTTACATGCTTCTTTGTAATCTGTACTTCCTCTGTTTGTTTTTTCTCGTCTTGTAATTCTACTTCAGGCTTCTTTTCTACTTGGACTTCATCTACCATTGTTTTTTCTACTTGGACTTCTTCTACCGGTTTCTTTGACTCTTGGACTTCCTCTTCCACTTTCTTCTGAATTTGAGTTACTTCTTTCACAGGTTGTTCCACTTCTTCTACTGTTTCAGACTGTTCATCTTCCACTGCTATAGGGGCAGATGTGACGACAGCCTCATCTGTTTTAACATCCTCCTGTTTCTTTTTACTAATGGTTTCAGCTTTTGCCACATGCTTTTCCTCAAAGCCATCGCTTACGGCAACACCATTTGAAAAATCAAGGAAGCATAACGGCGGGTATAATACACACCACCAGTTCGCCCCCTCACCTTTGCCTAACGTAATCAAGATCGCTTGGTATTCCCCGGCTGGATATAAGTACTGGCCATATAATTTAGTTGGAAAGCTAACTTTTCCAAACTCGACCTTTACAGACTGATTGGATCCTTGTTCATGGACTACTTTTTCTGCAATTTCCTGAATTTCCGGAAGCTTGCCATTGATGACCTTCTTTGCTTCGTTCATGGAGGTCAAATCTTGCACCCAAACTGTGATTTGCGCATTAACGGCATCGCGCACCTTGCGTTTGATGGCTTGATCCTCTTCAAAGTCACTGTTTGCCAAAATCCTGAGGCGAATGGCTTCCCCTGGTATGACGATCGAATCCTTTGTTGCTGCTTCAGTCTTTGGCATATATAAATTCAACATTGTTCCCAATGATAAAATGACTAAGTATCCCCAAACTATTAGTTTACCTCTCATCTCTAGCACATCCCCTTTGCCCTTCGATAGTTTCATTTTGGACAAAAAATAAGAATCTTAAACTAGTAAATTTGAAAAACTCTATTAAAATGGGGAGAGCACTGAAAAAGTCCTCAAAATGTAAGTTGTGCATCAAAATTGTCTGTTGATTTCCACTCCAGGCGGCAATCGGTTCGCGGGCGCGTGCCGGGGAGCCTCCTCGGCGCTTAAGCGTCTGCGGGGTCTCCCCTGCCACGTACTCCCGCAGGAGTCTACGCCGCCTTCCGCTCCAATCAACAGAGTTCTTTTACTTAGTCTAAATTAAAAAAGGATGTTAAACCCAAATTGAGTTTAACATCCTTTTATTTCGGCAAAAACCATCCGATCCCTGCCATTAATATCATTAACTATTTCGACACTAACCTTTGGAAAAGTTGTTCGCAACAGCTCTGCTACAGCTTCCCCCTGTCCCATGCCGATTTCAAAACAGACAAGAGCGGTTGGAGCGAGGACCTTTGGCAGCTCCGCCATAAAACGGCGGTAAAAATCCAAGCCATCATCACCAGCAAACAAGGCCCGATGCGGCTCATGCTCTGTTACAACCTCAGACATTGTTTCGATGTCTGCGCGTGGAATATAAGGCGGATTTGATATCACTACATCCAGTTTCTCACCATTCTCCATAAACGGCTGGAGCAAATCCCCCTGTATAAACCGGACATCCGCCCCAAGCCGGGCAGCATTCTCCCGTGCCACCGCAAGCGATCCCTCCGCAATATCAGTGGCCGTCACCTTAATGGTGCCTGTCACCGTTTGTAACGTCTCCGTATTATTATTGGTGCCTGTCACCTTTTTCACCTTTTGCATTGCCGCCAGCTGGTATTCCAGTTTCAACGTGATGGCGATGGCGCCGCTGCCTGTACCGATATCGGCTAAGCGGATTTCTTGGTGGCTGTTGAAGATATCCTTCATGCGCTGGAGTGTTCCATAGACGAGTTCTTCTGTTTCCGGCCGTGGGATGAGGACTTCGTCGTTAACGATGAAAGTCCGGCCGTAGAATTCTTCTGATCCAATTAGGTATTGGACCGGAACACCTTCTTTAACATGCTCCTGCACTGCCTTCTCAAACGCTTCCCAGACGCTTAGCTCTAAATCCTCTCGCATATTGGCAAACAACTGCGCCCGGGACATACCCGTAAAATGCCGGAGTAATAGTTCGCCGGCGTTCTCATCACGCCCCGCCTCAACTAAAAAAGAAGAAGCCCATTTTAGGGCCTCAAATACTTTTTTACTCATTAGATGCCTCTTCTAGTCTTTTTGCCTGTTCATCCATAATCAACGCATCAATGATTTCATCAAGCTTACCCTCAACAATTTGATCCAATTTTTGAAGTGTTAAGCCAATACGGTGATCGGTTACCCGATTTTGCGGGAAGTTGTACGTGCGAATTCGTTCAGAACGGTCACCGGTTCCAACCGCCGATTTACGAACCTGGTCATATTCAGCCTGTGCTTCTTGCTGGAATTTATCATAAACACGGGCACGTAATACTTTCATCGCTTTATCCCGGTTCTTATGCTGGGATTTTTCATCCTGGATTGAAACCATAATTCCAGTTGGAAGGTGTGTCAAACGAACGGCTGACATCGTCGTGTTAACGGATTGTCCGCCGGCGCCGCTTGAAGCAAACGTATCGAATCGGATATCTTTTTCATGAATTTCATATTCAAATTCCTCAGCTTCCGGCAAACAAACAACCGTTGCTGTTGAAGTGTGAATCCGGCCGCCAGATTCAGTTTCCGGAACACGCTGTACACGGTGGGCACCACTCTCAAACTTCAATTTGGAGTAAGCACCTTGACCATTAATCATAAAACTGATTTCCTTATAGCCGCCAAGTCCTGTTGGGCTGGCATCAATAAGGTCCGTCTTCCAACCTTGAGCTTCTGCATACCGGCTGTACATCCGGTAAAGGGTACCTGCAAACAATGCCGCCTCATCCCCACCGGCCGCACCACGGATTTCAAAGATAACGTTTTTGTCATCGTTCGGATCCTTTGGAACAAGAAGGATTTTCATTTTAGCCTCAAGCTCCTCAATTTGGGCCTCAAGCTCATTGACTTCTTCCTTCACCATTTCACGCATTTCGGCATCAAGCTTCTCATCAAGCATTGCCTTTGCATCTTGGAGCTGTTCACGAGCCTCTTTATATTGGCGGTAGGTTTGTACGGTTTCTTGTATATCAGATTGTTCTTTTGAGTATTCGCGAAGTTTTTTTGAATCATTAATAATTTCTGGATCGCTTAAAAGTTCGTTCAACTTTTCATAGCGATCTTCCACAGATTGAAGACGATCAAACACAGTTAATTCACCTCGAGTTTTAGTCCATAACATTCTAATTATAGTATAGGTGAAAACCCCCGTCAAAACCAAATTGAGGGAGAAATTTTTTATTGAGGCCAAGCCCTTTTTTTCATAAAAAAAACATGCCCTAAATCAGAGCATGTTACCTGCGGTCTTCTTGGACGCGTACTTCGATATTATAACGCGGGAGCGCTTTAACCAGCCTCCTATGAAGGCGCGCCTCCGCATCGTTTCTAGCTTTATCAGAAAGCATCCCTTTTTTATAAACAGTTACCCACATGCGGTCACCGTTAAGCCATATAGAGTCTGTTCTAAATTCATTTGTACCCGCAATCACTTGTTTTGCTTTGTTGATATCGTTGCCGTGATTGGTCGCACCTGCTTCACCACCGCTGCCTGTCCGTTTTAGATCAAGGAAGTTCGGGTTTTGATTGGTGATATCGTCTTCTACCATGTGCTGTTTGTTTTTACCGCGATCAGCTGTGGAATCTACATTATTATTACCACGGATGTTCATTTGGTCAGAATTCTTTTTGCGAAGGTTATTGGCATTATCATCCGAACCAAGGTAAGCTCCCTGACAGCCGCTTAATAGAAACATACACATGACACTTACGAGAGACATCCACTTTTTCAGCATTCTTACACCTCCCAATATTATCATGCCCGGCCCTGATGGATTTGAGCGAGAGAAATCTTTCCAAGGCTAAGTTCATTAGGAGGTATAAAGGAGATTCCGCCCCTGTTTTGAACATAATACCGTGAATTTTATAGGTATTTCCGCCGAATCTACCTATAATTCCGCCGATTTTAATCTTAATTCCGCCGAATTCAGCCAGTATTCCGCTCAAACCCGAGTTAATACCGCCAACCAGCCAAACACCGATATCCCACCTAAATCCAGCCACAAAAAAACTGCCTGAGAAATCAACCCTCAGACAGTGTTAACGGTGACAGGCACCAATTATTATTTTTTCACATCATTGCTAACCACGTTATCGGTGACAGGCACCCATTAGCGTGCTGGTACCGGTGATGTTTTTGGGACTTCGTGGTGGTGACGGCAGCGCGGCTCGTATGCTTCAGCAGCACCGACTAATATAACTGGGTCATGGTAGGATGCTGGACGGCCGTCGATCAAACGCTGTGTTCGGCTGGATGGTGAACCGCACACCGTACAAACAGCCTGAAGCTTTGTTACCGACTCTGCTACAGCCATTAACGCCGGCATCTGGCCAAACGGCTCGCCGCGGAAATCCATATCAAGGCCAGCACAAATCACTCGGTGGCCGCTGTCAGCTAACTGCTGAACTACCCGGACAATCCCCTCATCAAAAAACTGAACTTCATCTATTGCAATAATATCAATATCTGCCTCTACATGATGCAGAATCTCAATGGAATGGGAAATAGGCTTCGCATGAAAAGAAGTACCATTATGGGAAACTACAGACTGCTCACTGTAGCGATTATCAATTTTCGGCTTAAACACAGCTATATTTTGCTTTGCAAACTGAGCCCGCCTGACCCGACGAATCAATTCCTCTGATTTTCCGGAAAACATACTGCCACAGATAACCTCAACCCATCCGCTTTGTTTCATTAAATACATAAACGGTGTCTCCTTCCTATAACGAACCCTGTTACGACTATATGGTATATTTTTAGCTGAACTCTCAACTATATTTAAGTATTTTTCCTGCATATCTATGTGAATACTCTAATTTTTTTCAATAAAAAACAGGCAAGCCATAGGTCCTCTTGCCTGTTCCCCGAGTAATTATTGTTGTTGTTGTGACTTAAGGCCGTATTTTTTGTTGAAACGATCAACACGTCCGCCTGCTTCAGCGAATTTTTGACGACCAGTATAGAATGGATGACATTCAGAACAAGTTTCAACACGGATTTCATTTTTAACTGAACCAGTTTCAAACGTATTACCGCATGCACAAGTCACCTTTACCATTTTATAATTAGGATGAATTCCTGCTTTCATTTCTTTTCAGCTCCTTCCGCCCTGAATCATTCGAAACAGAGTTATATAAATGCTTATCTTTTCGAACAAGCACCAATTACATAAAAGACACTGCACCCATTATAACAAGGGTAACCCAATTTTGCAAGTTGGGATTTGTTGGTTTATTTTTGAAAAAGTAACCTATCTCAGGCCCTTTACACGGCTTGTCCTAAGCACAATCCACTACGAACGGCGGCTCTTTAACTCCTCGCTTAATTGAGCGAAAAATTCTTCATTCGACTTCGTCTGGCGTAATTTTTTCAAGAAGCGCTCGGCAAAATCTGGTGAATCAGACATCGATTTGCGAATCGCCCATAATTTATCCAAATGATCCTTCGGAATAAGCAGCTCTTCCTTACGCGTACCAGAGCGGCGAATATCAAGCGCAGGGAAAATACGGCGCTCCGCCAGCCCTCGGTCAAGATGCAGTTCCATATTACCAGTTCCTTTGAATTCTTCATAAATGACATCATCCATCCGTGAACCGGTATCGACAAGTGCCGTAGCAAGAATCGTCAAGCTGCCGCCCTCTTCAATATTACGTGCCGCCCCGAAGAAACGCTTCGGTCGGTGGAACGCTGCCGGGTCAATACCACCGGAAAGCGTACGTCCGCTTGGCGGGATGACCAGGTTATAGGCACGAGCCAAACGGGTAATACTATCCATCAGAATCACAACATCGCGCTTATGCTCCACTAAACGCATCGCACGGTCAAGCACGAGCTCAGCCACTTTAATATGGTTCTCAGGCACCTCATCAAACGTCGAACTGACGACATCACCAGCGACAGAACGCTCAATATCGGTTACCTCTTCCGGACGTTCATCAATTAACAGCACGATTAACTCGACATCAGGATGGTTGGTTGTAATGCTGTTAGCAATTTCCTTTATCAGCATTGTTTTTCCGGCCTTTGGCGGTGCCACAATTAGACCACGCTGTCCAAAACCAACCGGCGCCACTACATCCATAATCCTTGTCGACAGATGTTTTGGCGTTGTTTCCAGCTTCATTTGTCTATCTGGATACAGCGGAGTTAAAGCTGGGAAATAAACACGCTCTTTTGCTGATTCTGGGTCTTCCCCGTTGACCGCTTCCACATGGAGCAAGCCATAATAGCGTTCGTTTTCTTTTGGAGGTCGAACCTTACCGGACACCTTGTCACCGTTACGAAGATCAAAACGGCGGATTTGCGAAGCGGAAATGTAAATATCCTCTGAGCTAGGCGAATAGTTGATTGGCCGTAAAAATCCAAAGCCCTCTGATTGAATGATCTCGAGTACGCCTTCCATGAAGAAAAAGCCCTGTTGTTCGGCGCGAGATTTTAAGATCGCAAAAATTAGTTCTTTTTTCGTTAATTTGCTGTAGTAGGTTACTTTATATTCGCGAGCAAGCTCATAAAGTTCCTTCAGCTTCATATTCTCTAAACTTGAAATTGTTAATTCCATTTGTACACCACTCTTTAAAATTTTTCCAGCAAATCCGCTTGTGTTTAGCGAGAGATTGTCCAGTTAGATAATTATTAGATAATAGAGGAATTGAAAATAGAAGTAGAGAAAGAAATGAATAGGATTGCAGAATATATGCATATTAAAAACAATTACTATTTTACCCTCTGTACAAAAAATTAATCAACTAAAAAATATTTATTCCATTACTGGTAATAATTTCATACCCTTCTCAACTAAATCGAAGAGACTAGATGCAGTCAATCTAGCCTCTTCCACTGTGCTTACAGTGTTAATGGTGCCTGTCACCATTAACCTATTTTACGTGTTTTTAAGGTGTTCGAGCTCTTCTTTTGTCAGTGCTTCCCGCCATACAGTGGCACCGAGACCATTTAGTTTTTCAACTAAATTACTATAGCCGCGGTCAATATGTTCAAGACCGGTTACTTCCGTAATCCCTTCGGCTAACAGACCGGCAATCACAAGGGCTGCTCCGGCACGCAGGTCGCTTGCCTTCACTTTTGCTCCTTGCAGCTGTATAGGACCGTTGATAATCGCTGAACGTCCTTCCACCTTGATATTCGCATTCATTCTTCTTAGTTCATCAATATGTTTAAAACGGGCACCATAAATCGTATCGGTGACCACGCTAGAACCTGAGGCTTTTGTTAATAGAGTCGTAATTGGCTGCTGAAGATCAGTTGGAAACCCTGGATAAACAAGTGTTTTGATATCAACCGCTTTCAAATTGACCGAGCCATCCACATACACTTGATCATCGCTAGTCTCGACACGCACGCCCATTTCTCGGAGCTTGGCAATCAATGATTCTAGATGCTGCGGAATCACGTTATCCACCAATACTCCCTCACCTGCAGCGGCTCCTAAAATCATATAGGTTCCTGCTTCGATCCGATCCGGAATAATAGTGTGCCGGCAGCCATGCAAGGTTTCAACCCCATCAATTCGAATCACGTCAGTACCGGCTCCTTTTATTTTCGCGCCCATGTTCGTTAACAATGTAGCTACATCAATAATTTCCGGCTCTTTTGCCGCGTTTTCGATGATGGTCCGTCCTTTAGCTCGTACAGCCGCCAGCATAATATTAATCGTTGCCCCGACACTGACTACATCCAGGTAGATCCGGGCCCCGCGAAGTTCATCCGCACGCAAATAAATTGCGCCTTGTTCGTTCGTAATTTGCGCGCCAAGTGCTTCAAAGCCTTTAATATGTTGGTCAATCGGTCTTGGGCCTAGATAGCAGCCGCCAGGCAAGCCAATAACTGCCTTCTTAAAGCGCCCGAGCATTGCCCCCATTAAATAATAGGAAGCACGAAGTTTTTTTACTTTTCCGTTTGGCAGCGGCATTGAAATCATCGTTGAAGGGTCAACCGTCATTTCCTCATCAGTCATCGAGACATTCCCGCCGATTTCCTCGAGCAAATCTTTTAAGATTTCCACATCCGAAATGTGCGGTAATCCTTCGATTGTTACGGGTGATTCTGCTAAAATCGTAGCCGGAATTAAGGCAACGGCACTGTTTTTAGCTCCACTTATGCGGACTGTTCCTTTTAACGGATATCCGCCCGCAATTTTAAGTTTTTCCATTACTTGACTCCCTTCTAAGCCCACAAAGGTGTGTGAATGGCTGCCAGTACAGGACTTTTATTTTTAACACAAGCACTTCTGAAGAGCTCTAAGAACCTTCAAACCGTGCTTATCCTTTATTTAAAAAGACCACTGGTACCCAGTGAGGCCGTAGGTATATTTTTCCAACACAAAAAGCCAAATTCCGACAGCTTGTCTATCATTAGTTTACACGAAAATCCTAATTTCATGTATTCATAATAAAAAAAATTATTGTGCTTTGTCCAGCAGCTGTGAGTGATTGTTTTTGTTGTGAAAAATGGAGGGAGTTTTCCAATGGAAAAATCAAGCGTTTTTGCGGTTGCTCCAGTCTTTAAGAAAGCCTTCAATTCCTTTGTCTGTTAATGGATGATGGAACAAACCGATCAATACTTTGTAAGGAATAGTTGCAATGTGTGCGCCTCTTAACGCAGCTTCTGTTACATGGATTGGATTGCGGATGGAGGCAGCAATAATTTCTGTTTCTAAGCCGTGAACTGCAAAGATATCAGCTACTTGCGTGATTAGCTCTAAGCCATTTTGTCCGATGTCATCTAGTCTGCCAAGGAATGGGGATACATAAGTTGCGCCTGCTCTAGCGGCTAATAATGCTTGGTTCGCATTAAAAATCAACGTCACATTCGTTTTGATTCCTGCTTTTGAAAAAGCATGACAAGCTTTGATGCCGTCTGGTGTCATCGGAACTTTTACAGTGATGTTTGGAGCGAGGGCTGCCAATTCTTTTCCTTCGCGGATCATGCCTTCTGCATCTAATGAGATAACTTCCGCACTAACAGAACCTGGAACAAGTGCCGCAATTTCTCTTATACGGTCATGGAAAGAAACACCTTGTTCTTTTGCTACTAGAGATGGATTTGTAGTAACGCCTGAAAGTAACCCAAGTTCATGTACTTCACGGATTTCATCTAAGTTTGCTGTATCAATAAAAAATTTCATCGAATTACCCTCTCCCCTTTCGACTAAATTTTCAGATTATTTTTTTCAAACATAAACCGCCCTTAGGAAGGACGGTTTTCTTTTTTTATGGTTTCGCTCAGGGAAGTCAGAACGACTTAAGCTCTGCCTGATGAACCGAATTCACGCATTTTGCCGATTACAGTTTCTTTGATGGCATCGCGAGCTGGGCCTAAGTATTTACGTGGATCGTATTCGTTAGGTTTTGCCGCTAATACTTCACGAACTGTTCTTGCAGACTCGATTTGATTTTCAGTGTTAACGTTAATTTTTGCTGTTCCAAGAGAAACAGAACGTTGGATGTCCTTTGTTGGAATTCCAGTACCACCGTGTAATACTAGTGGCATACCAGTGAGATTACCGATTTCTTCCATTTCTTTGAAACCAAGGTTTGGTTCACCTTTGTAAGGACCGTGTACAGAACCTAAAGCAGGAGCTAAGCAATCGATACCTGTGCGTTTTACAAGCTCAACACATTCTTCAGCGTTAGCATAAATAATGCTTCCAGAAACGTCATCTTCTTGTCCGCCAACTGTTCCTAACTCAGCTTCAACAGAAACACCTTTTGAATGAGCGTAATCTACTACTTTTTTAGTTATTTCAACGTTTTCTTCAAATGGATGGTGTGAAGCGTCAATCATTACAGATGTAAAACCTGCATCGATGGCTTCTTTACATTTTTCAAAGCTTGAACCGTGGTCAAGGTGAATAGCTACAGGAACAGTTACGTTTAAATCTTCCATTAAGCCTTCAACCATTTTTACAACAGTTTTGAAGCCAGACATATAACGAGCAGCACCTTCAGATACACCAAGGATAACTGGTGATTTTTCTGCTTCTGCTGCCATAAGGATGGCTTGTGTAAACTCCAGGTTATTTAAGTTGAATTGACCTACAGCGTAGCCTTCCGCCTTCGCCTTGTTAAGCATGTCTTTCATTGATACTAAAGGCATTTCTCTTCCTCCTTATATTAGGTTGAATATCATTTTAAACAGGGTCTTCCATAAAAGGTTTTCCCTTCGATTTGCCGATTATGTATAAATCAAAAATGATATACAGCCTGTTAAAGTCATATGTATCATAACAAAAGAAATGAGGAAATGCCATAATTCGAGCATGTTTTTTGAAACTGTCACAATGAAAGCGCACCCATTGGTAATTCTACGTTTTAGGGCTTCCTTTTCCGATTCTTAGTTGGTTTTTTGCGGTATATGTTTGCGAACAGCCGCACGAATATCGTCAATATCGAATGGCTTAGCAAAGTGGGTTAGAGCGCCAAGGTCTTTGGCTTCTTGAATCATATCCAATTCACCATAGGCGGTCATGATGATGACGCGAATCTCTGGCTCGATAACTTTCATTCGTTTTAAAATTTCAATACCGTCCATACCCGGAATTTTCATGTCCAAGAGGACAAGATCAGGTTGATGATTTGTCACAATCTCAAGTGCTTGAACTCCATTTGCAGCCTGAAATGTTTGATACCCTTCTTTTTGAAACACTTCATTTAGCAAGATGCGAATGCCAAATTGATCGTCGACAATTAAAATTTTCTCTTTCATAAACTCCACCTCTTCCTTAGCTCACTTTTTAGACTTCTTTTACTTGTTATATTTCTACCTCTGGAAATAAATATCCTGCCTAAAGTTTCGCATTTATTTGTTATTTTACAATTGTTTTTGGTTACGCCGGAAAAAGCTTATAATAGATAGCGTACAAGGAGGGTTACTATGTTAAAAATGTTTACAACCCAATTAATGGGTATTTTTAAAAAAATAGCTGAAAAAGAAGAGTTTTCGTTTGAGGATGGTGCCCGCCTGCTCGCTCAAGCACCAGCAGGTGACGGTTCGATTTATATTTGGGGTGCGAAAGAAATGAAGGCTGTGGAATTCGAAGCATTAGAAGGCGCAGAGACGTTACGAAGTGCTAAAGTGTTGCAGCTGGATGCTGATTTAAACAGCCTCACTGATGCAGACCGCGTCCTGCTATTTTCTCGTTTTTCAAATGACCGCGCAGCGCTTGAGCTTGCACATATGCTCCGTGAAAAAATGATCCCCTTTGTGGCTGTTTCAACTGTGACCGAGCCCTCTGATGAGGATGTATCACAATTTGCGGATGTCCACATTGATTTGCGGCTAACAAAAGGGCTGCTTCCTGATGAGGTTGGCAACCGCTATGGCTATCCAGCTGGAATGGCCGCTTTGTTTGTCTATCACGGCCTAAAGTTCACGATTGATGAGATTTTAGCGGAATATGAAGAGTAAAATAGGGCCTTAGTGTGCCCTATTTTTTTGATTGGCTGATTTTTTTGGGAGATTGGCTGACCTTTGGAGTTGTATGGCCATTTTTTAGCTGCAATGGCTGATTTCGACAAGACATTGGCTCATTTTCCGGCAAAATTGGCTATTTTTCCGGTTTATTACAAAAATAAAAGCCAGTCCGCAATCAAGGAACTGGCCATAAAACAAAATTATTTTTGAATAGAAGCTTTAATAAAGTCACGGAACAACGGCTGTGGACGTGTTGGTCTTGACACAAATTCCGGATGGAACTGTGACGCCACGAACCATGGGTGATCTTTCAACTCAATAATTTCCACTAACCGGCCGTCAGGACTTGTCCCTGAGAAGATAAACCCGGCTGCTTCCATTTCTTGACGATAGAAATTGTTAAACTCATAACGGTGACGGTGGCGCTCATATACCACTTCATCCTCATAGGCTTCAAACGCTTTTGTCCCTTCCACAAGACGGCAAGGATAAAGACCTAAACGTAAAGTACCGCCCAAATCCTCGACATCCTTCTGCTCTGGAAGAAGGTCAATAATTGGATGTTTCGTTTCAGGCAGGAATTCTGCTGAATGTGCATCATCATAGCCCAGTACATTGCGGGCATACTCAATAGTTGCCAGCTGCATACCTAAACAGATACCAAGGAATGGCTTTTTCTGCTCACGAGCATAGCGGGTTGCTTCAATTTTCCCTTCAATCCCACGGTCGCCAAATCCACCTGGCACAAGGACGCCATCGACATCGTTAAGAAGTTCTGCCACATTTTCACGAGTAACATCTTCAGAATTAATCCACTTAATTTCTACATCTGTATCAAATGCGTAACCGGCATGCTTCATTGCTTCCACAACCGAAATGTAGGCATCTTGAAGTTCAACATATTTACCAACAAGAGCGATACGAACTTTACCAGAAAGGTTTAGGACCCGATCTACAAGTGCTGTCCACTCCGTCATTTCCGCTGCCTGCGTATCTAACTCCAAGTGATCGCAAACAATTTGGTCCATGTTTTGATCTTGCAAGGCAAGTGGAATGGAATAAAGGGTATCTGCATCGCGGCATTCGATGACTGCTTTCGCATCAATATCACAGAACAAGGCAAGTTTATCCTTCATATCCTGAGAAACAGGGAATTCCGTTCTTACGACAATAATATTTGGCTGAATACCAAGACTGCGCAGTTCCTTCACGCTATGCTGGGTCGGCTTCGTCTTCATTTCACCGGCTGCCTTTATGTACGGAATCAGCGTACAGTGAATGTACATCACATTTTTGCTGCCAATATCACTTTTAATTTGACGAATCGCCTCTAGGAATGGCAATGATTCTATATCCCCAACCGTTCCGCCAATTTCAGTAATCACGACATCTGCATTGGTTTCTTTGCCAGCACGGAAGCAGCGCTCTTTGATTTCATTAGTAATATGTGGAATAACCTGAACAGTTGCTCCTAAATAATCGCCGCGGCGCTCTTTTCTTAGGACAGTTGAATAGATTTTCCCTGTTGTTACGTTTGAGTACTTGTTTAAATTAATGTCGATAAAGCGCTCGTAGTGGCCAAGGTCCAAATCCGTTTCCGCACCATCGTCGGTTACGAAAACTTCACCATGCTGGTAAGGGCTCATGGTCCCTGGGTCCACGTTAATGTACGGATCAAATTTCTGGATCGTTACATTTAAACCTCGATTTTTTAATAAACGCCCTAACGAAGCAGCGGTAATCCCTTTTCCAAGTGATGACACTACACCACCGGTAACAAAAATATACTTTGTCATAGAATAGTCCTCCTCCATTTCAGTTTGTGCATTATTCAGGTTGTTTAAGGATATTTTTTTAAAAATTTTATTTCCCTATTGCTCCAAAAACGAAAAAACTCCTTGTGTGGGAGTTTTTTTAGAAAAGCTTCAAGTGCCTTAAACCGGCGGTAAAGCTTCCCATAAAAATAAAAAGCGCTCCTTACTCGCTGCTTGCGAGGGGAGCGCATATTAGTTATATTGATTCGTCCTTTTAAAAGGAGCCCAAAAAAGATAATACAGTTGCTTCAATAAAAAGTCAAGCCGTTTTCTAACTCCAACCAAAAGGTAAACGGCTCTGCTTTAATTAAACTTACAAGTCTTTATCTTCGTCTTCATCAAAAGGTTCTTCTTCTTCTTCGTCCTCTTCATCTAGATCATCATCAAGGACTTCGGCTTCATCAAGCTCAAATTCCTCATCCTCATCATCATCAAGGACATCATCGTCGTCGTCGAATTCATCGACATCATCAAGATCATCTAAGTCGTCGTCATCATCGTCATCGTCAAGAAGATCGTCTTCATCATCGGCAAAGTCGTCAAGATCATCATAATCCTCATCATCGATCTCATCGAAATCTTCAAGTTCGTCTTCCTCAACAACCTTCTTCGCCTTTTTCTTCTTCGGTTTAACAGCCGTGATTACCTCTTCTTCAGCTGTATCAACCGGATACCAAACGCGAAGTCCCCAACGGTTTTCTCCTAATGAAAGAAAACGGCCGTCGATGTTAATATCTGTATAAAATTGTGCCAGGCGAGAACGAATTTCTTCGTCCGATATGTCAGCTGCTGCTTTAATCTCGTTCACTAATTCATGAAAGGAGATTGGCTGCTTGCTATTTTTTAAATATTCATAAGCCATTTCCATGAGGGAAAACTCTTTCAATTCCTCTTTTGAGTATTGTGCTAAACTCACTATTGGCACTTCCTTTCTCTATTTAACGCTCATAGCTTTTGAGTCGGTCAGGACAGTTAGGTTTCTATGTATGAAAAAAATAGTTGAATTTGGATAACTGTCTAGCTCCTGCGTGGAGATTACACACTTTCCACACTTCTAAATTTTTGCATATTCTTCATTATAAACAAATTCTTGGTGTTTATGCTAGTGCAAGCCGATAGTTTCAGTTGATTTTTTGCAGGGGTGGATTAATCCCCCTTTTGGGATTTCTCACGCTTCAACTTTTTCATCTCTTTAATGGAAATATATAAAAAGAAGATTGCCAAGAGCAGGAACGATACCGCACCTAGTTGAAGTTCATAAAGATAGTGTAATGGCCAGGCGAAAATAATTAAAATAACGATTATGTGACGACTCTTCATCTGGACACCTGCCTGTAAAAAACTTCGAAGTTGAATTGCTAGTATGATTATATAAGATAAGAGATGAATTTAATATTATTAAGCAAATATATTTTACCACAAAAATAGACAAGAGTTAAAAGGCACCATGTTCACATGGTACCTTTCACCGTTTCTACCTCTAACATTGTTAAAACTTTGAAAATTGTCTAGCTACAGCGCCTAGGTCAAGGCACTGTAGCTTTTCGTTTTACATATTCCTCCGGTACTGTCCGCCAACCTCATATAACGCCCTTGTGATTTGCCCGAGACTTGCGGCTTTAACGGTTTCCATTAGTTCTGCGAAAATATTACCATTATTCACAGCTGCAGTCTTCAAACGATTTAAAGCAGCCGCCGTTTCGCTTGAATGTGCTTCTTGGAAGGCACGCAAATTACGAATCTGTAATTCCTTCTCCTCTTTCGACGCACGGGCTATTTCCATATTATTCACCTCTTCCATAGACGGCGGATTCGGATTCAAATACGTATTGACGCCAATAATCGGCAGGTCCCCGGTATGCTTCTTCATTTCATAATACATCGATTCGTCCTGAATCTTTCCGCGCTGATACTGGGTCTCCATCGAACCTAGCACCCCGCCGCGGTCATTCAAGCGGTCAAACTCTTGAAGCAATGCCTCTTCCACTAAATCGGTCAGCTCTTCGACAATAAACGAACCTTGAAGCGGATTCTCATTCTTGGTTAACCCATGCTCCTTGGTAATAATCATCTGAATCGCCATCGCCCGTCGCACCGATTCTTCGGTCGGCGTTGTAATCGCCTCATCATAGGCATTTGTATGAAGGGAATTACAGTTATCATGGAGCGCCATTAACGCCTGCAGTGTCGTCCGGATATCATTAAAGTCGATTTCCTGGGCATGGAGCGACCGCCCTGAGGTCTGAACATGATACTTCAGCTTTTGACTGCGCTCATTCGCCCCATACTTATCCCGCATCACGGTTGCCCAAATCCTTCGTGCCACCCGGCCAATCACCGTGTACTCGGGATCTAAACCATTCGAGAAAAAGAACGATAGATTTGGCGCAAAATCATCAATCTTCATGCCGCGGCTCAAATAATACTCTACATACGTAAAGCCGTTCGAGAGCGTAAACGCCAGCTGCGAAATCGGATTAGCGCCCGCTTCAGCAATATGATAACCGCTAATCGACACAGAATAATAATTGCGGACTTGATGGTCAATGAAATATTGCTGAATATCCCCCATCATCCGCAGTGCAAACTCTGTTGAAAAAATACACGTATTCTGTCCCTGATCTTCTTTTAAGATATCCGCCTGCACCGTCCCACGCACCGTCCGCAGTGTATAGGCGCGAACCTCAGCGAACTCTTCGACCGTCAAGCAGCGGCCAAGCTCTGCTTCCTTCTTCAAGACCTGCTGATCAATTGCCGTATTCATAAACATTGCTAAAATAATCGGTGCCGGTCCATTAATTGTCATCGAAACGGATGTTGACGGATGACACAAATCAAAGCCGGCATACAGTTTTTTCATATCATCCAACGTACAAACACTGACCCCGCTCTCGCCGACCTTTCCAAATATATCGGGACGGTAATCAGGATCTTCCCCGTACAGTGTCACCGAATCAAATGCCGTACTTAACCGCTTCGCAGCATCATCCTTTGATAGATAATGGAAGCGGCGGTTCGTCCGTTCCGGTGTCCCTTCACCGGCAAACTGACGTTTTGGATCCTCACCTTCACGCTTAAAGGGAAACACCCCAGCCGTATACGGGAACGATCCTGGGATATTCTCCCGGTACACCCAGCGCAAAATCTCCCCGTAATCTTTATACTTAGGCAAAACCACCTTCGGAATATCGAGGCCTGATAAACTTTTCGATTTTAATACCGTGATAATCTCTTTATCTCGAATGCGCGTAACAAATTTATCCCCCGAATAAGCTGCCTTAGTCTGTTCCCACGACGCAAGAATTTTCCGGGATTCCGACGTCAACTGCGACTCTGTTTCCTGCTTAACTGCCTCTAAAGCAACGACAACTTCAGGCTGGTCTTCAACCGCGGCAATCGCACCCTCAAGCTGAAATAATTTCCGGGCAATATTGGCCTGAGCTTCGGCCTTGCGGTGGTAGCCGCGCACCGTCTCAGTGATCTCTCGTAAATAATAACGCCGGTCCGTCGGAATGATCACATTTTGCTTTTCAGGAACAGCATCTTTGCTAAACGAAGTCACCCAATCGGTTCCAGATTTTTCGTTGATCACTTCCACTAGTGCCGCGAACAAGGCATTCGTCCCCGGATCATTAAACTGACTTGCAATTGTGCCGTATACCGGCATTTCGTCCAGTTCTTTTTCAAACAGCATATGGTTGCGCTGGTACTGCTTCTGCACCTGGCGCTTCGCATCCTCTGAGCCCTTGCGTTCAAATTTATTGATGACAATCAAGTCGGCAAAGTCGAGCATATCGATTTTTTCCAGCTGTGATGGCGCTCCAAACTCACTCGTCATCACATACATCGACACATCACAGACCTCAGTGATTTCTGCATCTCCCTGCCCGATGCCGCTCGTTTCAACAATCACAAGATCAAATCCCGCCGCCTTTGTGACCGCGACCGCATCCTTAATCGCGAGCGATAATTCATTTTTTGAAGACCGTGTCGCGAGACTGCGCATATACACATTCGGTGAGAAAATTGCGTTCATGCGGATTCGGTCACCCAGCAGCGCACCGCCCGTTTTTTGTTTGGTCGGGTCGACGGAAAGAATCGCCACCTTCTTCCCAGGAAATTCATTAATAAAACGGCGAATCAACTCGTCGGTTAATGAACTTTTTCCGGCACCGCCCGTACCCGTGATCCCGACAACAGGGATCCCCTTCTCGAGTGACTTCACCTGTTCAAGAACCTGTTCAGCTGTAGCCGCAGCCTCGTTCCTTTTATCCACATGAAGCTCTGCTAAGGTGATCAGCTTGGCAATAACATTAACGTCACCTGTCGGCAGTTTGGCAATCTGCTCGCCCACATCAGGAGTCAGCGTCGAAAAATCGCATTCCTGAATCATCAGGTCAATCATCCCCTGCAGCCCAAGCGTCCGCCCGTCCTCCGGCGAAAACAGCCGGGCAATCCCGTAGGCATGCAGTTCATCCAACTCCCGCGGGATAATGACGCCGCCCCCGCCGCCATAAATCCGAATATGTGGCGCACCCTTTTCCTTTAACAAGTCATACATATATTTAAAGTACTCGACGTGCCCGCCTTGATACGACGAAATCGCAATCCCCTGGACATCTTCCTGAATAGCGGCGTTGACAACCTCCTCGACCGAACGATTGTGGCCAAGGTGAATCACCTCCGCCCCGCTCGCCTGCAGGATCCGTCTCATAATATTAATTGAAGCATCATGACCGTCAAATAGGCTCGACGCCGTCACAAAGCGGATATGATGCCGTGGCTGATAGTTCCCCATTGTGCTCCCCCTTTTGGAAAAATGAACCTACGCTAACGCTCGCTTTTGATTAACCATTTTCCGGAACTGTTACGGCCCCCGAGACCCCGGTTTGGATGCCTGCTAATAAGACCTCCGTTTGCATTGCAATATACTCCTCAAGCGTAAACAGCTTTCTTAACGCCCAGCGGCGAAATCCCCACATCTGCCCCTGAACGAAAATGTTATGGGCGACGAGTTCAATCTGTTTTTGTGTTAATCTCAATTCCCCGTTCTCGACACATCGGGTCAACAGCTCCTCAAACATCGCGACCATTTCCATTTCCTTTTTAAGTACATATGGCAGGGCGTCCTTGGAAAGTGACTTCACTTCCTGATACATGACAAGCACTTCGGCTTGCATTTCATCCATGACCTGAAAAAAGTCGGCGATTCCAAGCTTCAAGCTTTCCAATGTCCCTTTTTCTACAGCCAAATCTTCTTGAAGCCGTTCACTGACATGATCATAGATGCTGTCACAAACAAGGTAAAGGACGTCCTCTTTTGTCCGAATGTATTCATAGAGTGTACCAATGCTAAACCCGGCTGCTTTGGCGATTTCCCTCGTGGTTGTCCGGTGAAACCCCTTTTGTTTAAAAAGTGCTACCGCCCCTTTAATCATCTGATCGCGCCTTTTTTGTACAAGACGCTCATCTTTGACAGAGGCCTGAACTTCTCTTTTTTTCATCCCCTGTTACCGCCTTTATTTTGTTATCATTCTCGAAATCACGAGACGTTGAATTTCCTGTGTACCTTCATAAATCTGCGTAATTTTCGCATCGCGCATGAAGCGTTCAACTGGATAGTCTTTTGTATAGCCATAACCGCCAAACACTTGAACCGCTTCCGTCGTCACCTTCATCGCCGTATCGCCGGCAAATAGTTTCGACATCGCCGACTCTTTCCCGTACGGTAAGCCATTCGACTCGAGCCAGGCCGCTTGATAGGTTAATAGTCTTGCCGCTTCAATATTGGTCGCCATATCGGCCAGTTTAAACGAGATGCCTTGGTTGGCGACAATCGGCTTACCAAATTGCTGGCGTTCACGTGCATAGTCGACGGCTGCATCAAGAGCTCCTTGAGCAATACCAACGGCTTGAGCAGCGATGCCATTGCGGCCGCCATCAAGCGTCATCATTGCGATTTTAAAGCCATCACCTTCTTCGCCCAGACGGTTTTTTATAGGAACCTTACAATCTTCAAAAATAATTTCTGTTGTCGGCGAGGAACGGATCCCCAATTTCTTTTCTTTTTTACCAACTGAAAAGCCTGGGAAGTCGCTTTCGATAATGAAGGCGGTCGTTCCTTTTTGCTTGTTGACTGGGTCGGTTAAGGCAAAGACCACATAGATGTCGGCCACGCCGCCATTCGTAATGAAAATTTTTGAACCGTTTAAGATGTAGTGATCGCCCTCTAGGCGGGCCGTTGTTTTCATTCCGCCGGCATCTGAACCACTGCCAGGCTCTGTTAGGCCGTAAGCACCGATTTTTGTACCTTCTGCCATGGGACGGAGATAGGCTTGCTTTTGCTCCTCGCTGCCAAATTTATAGATTGGCCAGCCGGCAAGTGAGGTGTGTGCGGATAATAGCACGCCTGTTGATGCATCAACGCGGGAAAGCTCCTCAACAGCGATACAATAGGCAAGAAAATCGCTGCCAATCCCGCCGTACTCTTCTGGCCAGGGAATCCCTGTTAAGCCCAGCTCCGCCATTTTGTCAAAAATCTCTCGGTCGAAGCGCTCTTCTTCATCACGCTCTGCTGCTGTCGGTGCCACCTCGTTGCGCGCAAAATCCCGAACCATTTTACGAATCATTTCGTGCTCTTCAGACAATTTAAATTGCATTTTAATGCCTCCTCTCCCCATTTGGGGCTGATTCTTTGGCTTTATTAACAAAACTTTTGATATATTAACAAAAAGTGCGGACATATTAACAAATTTTTGGTTTTATTAACAAATAAAACGACTATATTAAAAAATTTTTTAGATATATTAACATTTCACACCCAAATCATAGATGTTTACTAATCACAATCCGCTGAATCTCACTCGTGCCCTCATAAATCTCCGTCACCTTGGCATCGCGGAAAAAGCGCTCGACCGGATAGTCCTCCGTATAACCGTAGCCGCCAAAGACCTGAATTGCCTCTGTTGTCACTTCTACCGCTGTTCGCGTCGTAAACAACTTCGCCATCGATGCCTCCAACGTACACTTCAAACCCTTACTCCGTAAATCAGCCGCCCGATAGACTAATAGTTTTGCCGCCTCCACACTTGTCGCCATATCAGCCAGCTTAAAAGCAATCCCCTGCTGGGCAGCAATTGGCTTGCCAAATTGACGGCGTTCCTTCGCGTAGGCAGTGGCTTCTTCAACTGCTGCTTCCGCAATCCCCAGGGCCTGGGTGGCGATGCCAATCCGGCCGACATCTAAGTTTGCCATCGCTATTCTAAAACCTTCCCCCTCTTGGCCAAGCATGTTCTCCGCTAGGACATGCAAGTCCTCAAAGGTTAGCTGGACCGTTCTTGAGCCGTGCAGCCCCATTTTCTTCTCATCTTTGCCGACGATAAAACCAGGGGTGTTTTTTTCAACAATAAAGGCGGCAATCCCTTTTGTACCAAGGGTCTGGTCTGTTGTAGCGAACACAATATACACGTCGGCCTCGCCCCCGTTTGTGATAAACACCTTGGAGCCATTCAGAACGTAATGGTCACCTTTTTTCACCGCACGCGTTTTTAAACTGGCCGCATCCGACCCAGAGCTTGGCTCGGTTAAACAAAAGGCCCCCAAATACTCGCCCGAAGCTAGCTTGGGTATATACTTTTGCTTTTGTTCCTCTGTTCCGAAATACAATATTGGATTTGTACATACCGAGGTATGCACAGACAGGATCACTCCGACTGTAGCGCTTACTTTTGACAGCTCATGAATCGCAATAATGTAAGAGGTAAAATCCATCTCCGCTCCGCCGTATTTTTCGGGAACTGGTATCCCCATCAGGCCAAGTTCACCCATTTTACGAAGGATTTCACGAGGAAATTCCCCTTTTTCCATTTTTTCGATAAAGGGTTTGATTTCCTTCTGAGCAAAATCACGAACCATTTTCCGCATCATTTCTTGCTCTTCTGTAAATGATAGATTCATAATATGTCTCCCCTTCCTGAGGATGAATATTTCGTTTGTGCCAGGGGAATCTTCGATTATGTAATAGCGGCGTAATCCACCTGGTTTATTATCTTATTCATAGCTGTAAAAGCCGCGCCCTGATTTCTTACCGAGCCAGCCGGCTTTCACATATTTACGCAAAAGTGGGCATGGACGGTATTTATCATCGCCAAAGCCTTCATGGAGTGTTTCCATAATGTATAAACATGTATCTAAGCCAATAAAATCAGCTAGCGTTAACGGCCCCATTGGGTGATTCATGCCAAGCTTCATCACTTCATCAATTGCTTCTTTTGTGGCCACGCCCTCGTAAAGAGTGTAAATGGCTTCGTTGATCATCGGCATCAGGATGCGGTTCGAGACAAAGCCAGGGAAGTCATTTACTTCAACAGGCACTTTGCCCAAAGTCTTGGTCATATCTTCAATCACTTGATAGACTTCATCGCCTGTTGCCAGACCGCGGATAATTTCGACTAGTTTCATAACTGGAACTGGATTCATAAAGTGCATGCCGATTACCTTTTCCGGACGGTTGGTGGCAGCAGCGATTTCTGTGATAGGCAATGATGAGGTGTTGCTTGCTAGAATGGTATGTGCTGGAGCAATTTTGTCTAGCTGCGAAAAGATGTTTGTCTTGATTTCCATATTTTCAACAGCCGCTTCGATGACCAGGTCAACGCTGCTGGCGTCGTTAAGATCGGTTGACGAGGTTAGTCTTGCTAATATTTCCTGCTTTTGTTCTTCCGTCATTCGGCCTTTGTCGACGTTGCGGGTGAGATTTTTTTGGATGATTCCTAACCCTCGTTCTATGAATTCCAGTTTTAAGTCGTTTAATACCACTTTGTAGCCGGCTTGGGCACAAACCTGGGCGATACCAGATCCCATTTGGCCGGCGCCAATTACCATAACTTTTGAAACGTTCATTGTTTTCCCTCCGAATCCTTTTTTTAAAAATGTGGTGGCTGTGCGCTATCCGCAAGTAAGGCCGCCTTCTGCAAATTAAACGGTCTTATCCGCAAGAAAAAGGCCATTATCCGCAAATTCAACTAACTTATCTGCAAATAAAGGCCTCATTCCTCAAACTTTACCACCCTACGCCTTTGGTACTTCAATCATCACAGCATCACCCTGGCCGCCGCCTGAGCAAATCGCTGCAATCCCGACACCGCCGCCGCGTCGCTTCAATTCGTGCATCAAGGTAATGATAATCCGTGCCCCGCTCGCCCCAATCGGATGGCCCAGCGCGACCGCACCGCCGTTCACATTGACCTTTTCCGGATCAAGCCCGGCAATCTTTGCACTCGCTAACGCCACTGCCGAAAAGGCTTCATTGATTTCAAACAAATCAACCTCTTCCAAGCTCCGGCCTGTTTTTCTTAACAACTCATTAATCACCAATCCCGGTGTTTGCGGAAAATCCTTTGCTTCGACTGCAATCGCTGCATGACCCAGGATAACGGCCTCCACCTGACGTCCTTCTCGCTCAGCCCGCTCCTCACTCATCAACACAAGTGCCGCTGCACCGTCATTCACTCCTGGAGCATTTCCCGCTGTAATCGTGCCGGTAGAATTAAACACCGGTGCTAATTTGGACAACCGCTCTAAAGAAGTATCCTTGCGCGGGCCCTCATCAACCGAAACCACAACCGGCTCCCCTTTACGCTGCGGCACCTCAACAACCACTATCTCCTCAGCTAATTTCCCGCTCTCAATCGCAGCAATCGCGCGAACATGACTCCGAAGTGCCCACTCATCTTGGGCCTCACGGGAAATCTCCATTTCAGCAGCGGTTCCATTTCCATAAGTGCCCATATGCACACCTGTAAAGCTGCAGGTCAAGCCATCATGAACCATTAAGTCCTTTACAGTTGAGTCTCCCATTCGAAAGCCCCATCTTGCTTTTGGCAAAATATAAGGAGCGTTGCTCATCGATTCCATCCCGCCTGCGACAATTACCTCTTCATCGCCAGCGCGAATGATTTGATCGGCTAACGTCACGCTGCGCATACCGGAAGCACAAACCTTGTTAATCGTCTCCGTCTTGACTTCCCATGGCAGTCCGGCGTGAACAGCTGCCTGCCGGGATGGAATTTGCCCCTGTCCGCCTTGTAACACCGTTCCAAGAATCACTTCCTCCACCTCTTCCGGCTTCACACCTGCACGAATCAGTGCTTCCTTCACCGCAATACCGCCAAGCTGTGATGCGGTAAAGCTGCTTAAACTCCCCCCTAATTTTCCAAAAGGTGTTCGAACACCGCTTAAAATAACCGTTCTGCCCATTTCAATCTCTCCCTTATTCCAATTATTAGTACTAAACAGCCAATTCCCCTTGGCCTGCTTCGACTGAACGCTCGCTCGGGTAAAGAGCGAAAAATATAACGCAATCAAGGAACCGCAGATTCCAACTTACGTTTTTTATAAAAATGAAAGCGTTTTATTATATACCTCTATTTTACATAAAAAAGAGCAGAAGTTGAAATATTTTACACAAAATTATTAAAATTTTGATTTGTAAAAATTCAACTCCTGCGTCAGTTTTAAGAAGCAGCTTTCACTTCACCACAAACGGCTTTTTCAAGTAGCTCAGCCACATCATAAGTAGCTACCTTTTCTTCCACTTCTTTAGCCTTTGTTCCATCAGACAGCATCGTTAAGCAGTACGGACAGCCCGAGCTGATCACGGACGGATTAACGGCAAGGGCCTGTTCCGTCCGGCTGACATTGATGCGGTGGCCGGTTTCTTCCTCCATCCACATCAAACCTCCGCCTGCACCGCAGCACATCCCTTTTTCACGATTGCGTTCCATTTCCACCAGCTGCACACCAGGAATCGATTTTAAAATTTCCCGTGGCGGATCGTACACATCATTGTAGCGTCCGAGGTAACAGGAATCATGGAACGTAATTTTTTCATTAACCGCATGCTTCGGAACAAGTCTTCCATCACGGACCAGCTGATAAAGGACTTCTGTATGGTGGAATACTTCTGCTTCTAAGCCGAAATCAGGATATTCATTTTTGAAAATATTATAGGCATGCGGATCAATCGTGACAATTTTCTTGACCTCAGCCTTTTCAAACTCCTCAATATTTTTGGCCGCAAGCTCTTGGAATAAGAACTCATTTCCTAAACGGCGCGGTGTATCGCCGGAGTTCTTTTCCTTATTGCCGAGGATCGCAAATTTTACGCCAGCTTCGTTTAAGAGCTTAGCGAAAGATAATGCAATTTTTTGGCTGCGGTTATCAAATGAGCCCATTGAGCCAACCCAAAATAGGTATTCAAATTCTTCACCTGCCTTGCTCATTTCCTTTACGGTTGGAATATGAACATCTTCGCGAACCTCACGCCAGTTTTCGCGTTCTTTACGGTTTAAGCCCCATGGGTTGCCCTGACGCTCAATATTTGTCATCGCGCGCTGGGCATCTGCATCCATTTTTCCTTCTGTCAAAACTAAGTAACGGCGCAGGTCGATAATTTTATCAACATGTTCATTCATAACTGGACATTGGTCCTCACAGTTGCGGCAGGTTGTACACGCCCAAATCTCCTCTTCGGTAATCACATCACCAATCAAACTAGGGTTGTAAACAGCGGCAGCAGCCGTTTCCTGAGCACCTTGACCTTGTGCCGCAAGCGCAATCTGGTTTCCTTTTGTATTCGTAAAAGCAAACGTCGGCACCCATGGCTGCTTAGAGGTCACAGACGCACCATGAAAGGTAAGGTGGTCGCGCATTTTGACGATTAAATCCATTGGGGACAGCATTTTGCCTGTCCCTGTGGCGGGACACATATTGGTACAGCGTCCACATTCGACACAGGCATAAAAATCGATCATTTGATGCTGGGTAAAGTCTTCAATTTTTCCAACACCAAACGATTCTTGTGATTCATCCTCAAAATCAACTTTTTTCAATTTCCCCGGTTTATCAAGACGGTTAAAGTAGACGTTGGCCGGACCGGCAATTAAGTGTGCATGCTTGGACTGCGGCACATAGACTAGGAACGTTAACAAGAATAATAAATGCGCCCACCATGCTATGTAGAAAATAACAATAGAGGCGGTTTCATTAATTCCTGAAAAAATTAGCGAGATAAGTGACGCAACAGGTTCTGTCCATGAGGGATCTTCTCCATGCCAAATAATACCCATTCCATTCCCAAGTAAAACAGACACCATTAATCCGCCAATGAATAACAGAACAAGACCTGATTTAAAATTGCGTTTTAGACGGACTAATTTTTCGACATAACGGCGATGAAAGGCCCAAACAACCGCTACAAGAATCATTAAGGTGACGATTTCCTGGAAAAAGGTGAAACCAGCATATAATGGCCCAAGCGGCAGATGGGAGCCTGGCACAAGCCCTTTCCAAATAAAATCAAGCGCTCCGAATTGCACTAAAATAAAGCCATAAAAGAACATGACGTGGATGGCACCACTTTTTTTATCTTTTAATAGCTTCTTCTGGCCAAACACGTTAATCCAGATTTTTTGCAGTCTTTCTTTAACATTGTTATCAAACTCGACTTTCTTCCCCAGCTTAATAAATTCAATCCGCGTTTTGACTACATAAACAAACAGACTAACTGCGTAAGCGGTTACAGTGAGAAACGCAATGAGATTGATCCATAAAAGACCATTCAAGTAAAACGCCCCTTTCTTAGATTCTCCACAATTGTTTGTTGAAAATAGTAAATATTCAGAATTGTACTTATCTCTATTATAAAAATGAATGAGCATTCAGTCAAATGTTTTTTTAAGGTTTACTGGAACTTATAGAAATTCCGGCACTTGGAGAAACTAACTAAACCGAATGGGGGAAAGATTCACGATGAAATTTGTACTCATTTTGAGCGAACTGCTTGTTCTTATCATTATATGGCTTGTCTTAGATTTTAGGTTAGGACGAAGGAAGCATCATTTGATCACAAGCAAAATCGAGACCGGCATCCTCCATGGCGAGTTAGACATTTTTGCGCATGGAAAGGAATTTTTCCGCAGGTATTTTTCCGAGCTTCAAAAGGCCCAAAAACATATCCATATTTTGTACTACATCGTGAAGAATGACAGCTTGGGACAGGAATTTTTCACTATTTTAAAAGAAAAGGCGCAGGTTGGTGTTGAGGTCCGCTTGCTGATTGACCGTCTTGGCAGTTTTACAATTAAGAAAAAGGAAATTAAAGAACTAAAGGATGCAGGCGTCCTTGTAGCGTTTAGTAATCGAGTCAAACTGCCCTTCCTATTTTATTCAGCACAAGTCCGAAACCACCGGAAAATTTCGATTATTGATGGAAAAGTGGGCTTTATGGGGGGCTTTAATATTGGCAAAGAATATATCGATGAAGATCCGAAACTTAGTCCATGGCGGGATTATCAGTTAATTATAACCGGCGAAAGCGTCAATTTTTTGCAAAGTGAGTTTTTGCTGGATTGGAACGAGTATTCGAGTAAGAAGGTGCAAAACGAACCGAGTTATTTTCCCAAACTGCCTAAAGGCAGTATCCGCCATCAATTTAACCCAACCGAGGCCGGACTGCTAGAAGGAATTTTTATTGATTTAATCAAAAAGGCCGACAAATCAATTATCATCGGCACTCCCTACTTTATTCCAAGCGCATCCATTTTTAAGGAATTACTTGCAGGACGGCGGCGCGGCGTTAGTATTACGCTCATTGTCCCCTACACGGCTGATCATATCCTTGTCCAAGAGGCATCTTACCGCTTTTTGAGGAAGCTCCTTAAGGAAGGTGCATTGGTTTATCAATATCAAAACGGTTTTTATCATGCAAAAACCATCCTGATTGACGATAAGATTTGTGATATTGGCACGGCCAATTTCGATAAACGAAGCTTATTTTTAAATAAAGAAATTAATTGCTATATCTATGATCCAGCCTTTATTGAACGTGTGAGGCAGGTTATCAAAAAAGACATCCTTGATTCTAAACTGCTGTCATTAGAGGACCTTAATAAACCAGATCTATGGCGGTCTGTGAAGGAAACGTTGGCAAGAGCTATCAGCCATTTTTTATAAGGGGGAGTGTTGATGATCAAAATTCGATTCGGCTATGTTTCACATGCGATTAGTTTATGGGGTGCCTCCCCTGCACATACTCTAACCTTTACCCGATACAAACAGCTTACTGCCCGAGAGCGCAAAGAAAAATTGCTTGAGGTGACGAAGCTAAATCTTAAGCATACATTAAGGATGCTTTACTATAATCTTGCCCACGAAATTGAATTGTACCGTTTCTCAAGCTCGATTGTCCCCTTGGCGACACATCCAGAGGTGCGCTGGGATTTTACTACTCCTTTTTTAAAAGAATGGCAGGAAATTGGAGACTTAGTAAAACGGAATCATTTGCGAGTCAGTTTTCATCCGAATCAATTTACCTTGTTTACTTCTCCCAAAAAGACGATTACTGAAAATGCCGTAATTGATATGACGTACCATTATCAGATGTTTGAAGCGATGGGGATCGTGAATCAGGCACTTATCAATATTCATATTGGCGGTGCTTATGGGGATAAGGCGGCCGCAGTGTCGCGGTTTTATGAGAACCTGACCACTTTGCCGCCACACATTAAAAAGGTGATGACTTTAGAAAACGATGATAAAACTTACACAGCTGAAGAAACCTTAACTGTATGTATGAAAGAGGGAATTCCGTTGGTGTTCGATTATCATCATCATATGGCCAATCTTAGTGAGGTACCACTTGAGGAGCTGCTGCCTCAGATTTTTGATACGTGGTCAACTGTCGAAGCTGTTCCGAAAGTCCATATTTCTTCACCAAAAAATGAGAAGGAGTTCCGCTCCCATGCTGATTTTGTTGATCCGGAATTCATCATGCCGTTTGTGAATTTACTGCGTGAACTCAACCGGGATATCGATTTTATGATTGAGGCCAAGGCAAAGGATCAGGCAGCCTTAAAATTAGTCGAGGATTTAAGCAAATTGCGTGGATTTAAGCGAATCAGCGGGGCCAGCCTTGAAATAAAGTGAAAGAGTCTCCGTTTTCTTTGGAGACTCTTTTTTACTCTTCAATTAGATTGAGGACGGGAACATCTCTTTCATTCTCTGGATCTTGTCGTGTATAAATACGGGCCATTTTGGTATTTTCGTCGACATGTTGAATAATGACTGAGGTTCCATCATAGGTGACATTAATCATATCGGCTGATTCTAGTATTTCCTTCGCTCTTCCAACATTCATCTGCTAGGTTCACTCCCTACTCAAATTTCTATCTTTAATATTTGCATTTTTTTGGAAGCTATTCATCTTTTTAAAAATTAAAACCCGGCTAATGTTCCCAACTAGGGAAGTATTACGCCGGGCTTCTCACTGATTATTGCATATATCCTTGACCGGAATTGTTTGAAATATCCTGTCTTACCTGCTGGGCATCTGTTCCGGCAAAACCCCCAAATTGCATGCCGCCCCCTTGTTGACCCATTCCCATGTTAGTTAATTGTTGTAGTCCTTCATGAATTTGCTGAAGTGATTGTTGAGCTTGCTGAACTGCTTGATACAATCTTCTATGTGGCATATAAGATCCCTCCATTTATGTTTTCATCAAACAGCTTTAGTATCTCTCCGTACTCTTCCACCATTCTCATAAATTTATAATTTTTACCATAAAAAAGAGCCCCTAGTATAGTTACCTAACACTAGAGGCCTTTTGTAATCTACATTTTCTCTGGAGCCGAAACGCCAATTAGCGCAAGCGCATTTTTAAGCGTAATTTGCACCGATTTAACCAAAGCAAGACGCGCCTTTGTACGGGCTGGATTATCGCTATCAAGCACCTTGTCCGCATTATAAAAACTGTGGAAGGCCGACGCTAATTCTAAGATATAATTTGTGATCCGGTGCGGCACACGCTTCAGTGCGGCCTCACCGACAGCAGCCGGGAACTCGCCAATTTTCTTTAATAGGTCAACTTCCTTTTCAGAGCCAATTAACGAAAAATCGGCATCCTCATCAACGCTGATTCCCTGCTCCCCGCCGGTACGAAGGATACTGGAAATCCGTGCATGAGCATATTGAGCATAGTATACTGGATTTTCGTTTGATTCGGACACAGCCAAATCCAAGTCAAAATCCATATGGGTATCCGAACTGCGCATCGCAAAGAAATAACGTGTCGCATCGAGGCCAACCTCTTCGACCAAATCACGCATCGTTACCGCTTTACCGGTACGCTTACTCATCTTCATTTTTTCACCATTTTTATAAAGGTGAACTAATTGAATTATTTCGACCTCTAGGGCCTCGCGGTCATATCCTAAGGCCTGGATGGCCGCCTTCATCCGAGGAATATAACCGTGGTGGTCAGCACCCCAAATATTGATTAATTTTTCAAAACCGCGCTCAAGTTTGTCCTTGTGGTAAGCAATATCAGGCGTTAAATAGGTATAAGAGCCGTCTTGCTTAATAAGCACACGGTCTTTATCATCGCCGAAATCAGTTGAACGCAGCCATGTTGCTCCATCCTGCTCATAAATATAGCCGCTTTCACGCAGCGCTTCGAGTGCTCTATCAATTTTTCCATTTTTATAAAGGGAAGTTTCAGAATACCACACATCAAAGCCGACACGGAAATCTTCTAAATCCTTCTGCAGCTTGCCCATTTCATATTTCAAACCATACTCACGGAAAAATTCGAAACGTTCCTCTTCTGGAACATTTACATACTTATCGCCAAACTCTTCAGCCAAGGTTTTACCAATCCCGATAATATCAGCACCGTGATAGCCGTCCTCCGGCATGTCTTTCTCGAGGCCAAGCGCTTGGAAATAACGGGCTTCTACGGATATCGCTAGATTATTAATCTGGTTGCCGGCATCATTAATATAGTATTCACGAGAAACATCGTAGCCAGCCTTCGCCAGGATATTGCTAAGCGAGTCACCAACGGCCGCACCGCGGGCATGTCCAAGGTGCAGGTCCCCGGTTGGATTCGCTGAAACAAACTCAACCTGAACTTTTTGTCCATTGCCAGTCGTCGTTTCTCCGTAGTTGTCTCCAGCTTGAAGAACGGTCGGAATTAAATCTGTTAAATAAGCATTATTCATATAAAAGTTGATAAATCCAGGACCTGCCAGCTCAATTTTTTCAATCGAGGCCTTCGTACGGTCAAAATTGTCCACCAATGCCTCGGCAATCACTCTAGGTGCCTTTTTCGCGACCCGTGCAAGCTGCATCGCCATGTTGGTTGAATAATCACCGTGAGCCTTTTCCTTTGGGATCTCAAGAATGACATCAGGGATCTGTTCTTCTGAAGCTAGGCCTGCCTTCAGCACTGCCGCTTTGATTTCTTCTTTTAGTTTTGTTTGTACCTGTTCTACTATATTCATATTTCATCCTCCTGAAAGGTTATCTCCATATGGTATGTGCCAGCAGGTGAGCCCTGCATCGTGAAATCATAAAGAATATCAATCAGACCTTTTGAAGCCCTGAGTCTTCTTGTCATCGTCATCGTTTCAAATACCCCAAACGGCATCTCATAGCTGCCTCTTAGTTTTTTATGTAACTTGAATGGCAGACGCATCTTGACCGCTCCGCCTCTTAAAATCAGTGCTTCGTCCGGTGCCACCTTAACAATGGTGCGGACTGTGCCTTCTTCTAGCACTTCCTCATATTTAAGAAATGAAGCTCCTTCTTTCTCAAAATAGCGGCCAAACACCTTCAACTCAATCGTCTCTGAGCCTTCTTGCTGGTGAATCGTCGTTTTCACATTAATCTTCATTGGAATCTCTGTACTAGACAAACTTGACAAATCTAACACTTCCTTTATTAAAAAGGAATTTATCATCCTCTTTAAATCATCATCCTAATCATCATAATTAACCTAAGTACATAAATGCATACTTTTCCTATTATAAACTTAGATAACCAACAAATCAAAAAATGCCCGCCCCGCACAGGGACAGGCACCAAAAACAATGGTATCAGGCACCATAAACTATCAAAACACCGTGGAAATACAATAAAAGGTGACAGGCACCGTTTGCACTGTTACCACTTATTTTACCCAGCCAAGGATCATTTCGCGGATCAGTTTGCTGGCGGTGTTGGCTGTTTGTTCTGATGGATCATAGATTGGTGCAACCTCTACTAGGTCACCGCCCACAACGTTTACCTCAGAACGGGCAATTGCATGGATGGATGCCAGCAGTTCTTTTGAGGTGATTCCGCCTGCATCGACGGTTCCTGTTCCTGGCGCGTGTGCAGGGTCTAAGACATCGATGTCGATGGTCACATAAACCGGACGGCCTGCCAGTGTAGGCAGGATTTCCTTTAGTGGCTCAAGGACTTCAAATTTAGAAATATGCATGCCATTTTCTTTCGCCCACTGTAACTCTTCCTTCATGCCGGAACGGATTCCAAAAGAATAAACATTTTTTGGCCCAATATGTTCCGCTATTTTCCGAATTGGCGTGGAATGTGATAACGGTTCTCCTTCGTATTCCTCGCGCAGGTCCGTGTGGGCATCAAAATGGATAATCGCTAAATCCGGATACTTTTTATACATAGCCTTCATAACCGGCCAGGATACAAGGTGCTCACCGCCCATGCCAAGCGGGAACTTGCCAGCCTCTAGAATCTGATCAACAAATTCTTCAATTATATCAAGGCTGCGCTGTGCATTACCAAATGGAAGTGGAATGTCACCGGCATCAAAATATTTTACCTCTTCCAGCTCACGGTCAAGGTAAAAACTATACTCCTCAAGACCAATGGACACTTCACGAATACGGGCAGGGCCAAAACGTGAACCTGGGCGGTAGCTCACCGTCCAATCCATTGGCATTCCGTATAATACAACCTGACTTTCTTCAAAATTCGGGTGACTTTTAATAAAAACATTCCCCGAGTAGGCCTCATCAAAACGCATGCTACTATCCCTCTCTTTTATGTATTTCAAGTTCACAAAGGAATTTTGTGACTGTTTGTTTGTTTTATCGACCCTGATAGGAACAATTATTATTTTTTGTGACCGTCAGACGCCGTTCAACATAACCGCTGGTCATAATAAATAATTATACTGACCAAAACACCGCTCTTCAGGAAGGAATGGGTACAATTCCACTTACTTTAATAGATCCCCCACAAACTTAGGTAACACAAATGCTGCCTTATGCAGTTCTTTTGTGTAATATTTCGTTTCAATATCATGGAAGCGGTCCTCTCTAACCTCAAGCGGATCATATTTCTTTGAACCGATCGTAAACGCCCATAGACCACTTGGGTATGTTGGAATATTGGCCACATACAAACGGGTAATCGCAAAAATCTCTCTTACATCGCGCTGAACATTTCGAATTAAATCCGCTTTAAACCACGGATTATCCGACTGTGCCACGAAGATACCATCTTCCTTTAACGCCTTCGCAATCCCCGCGTAGAATCCTTTTGTAAAGAGGTTCACCGCAGGACCTACCGGTTCGGTTGAATCTACCATAATCACGTCATACTCATTGTCACTTTTTGCAATGTGCATAAATCCGTCATCGACACGTACATCGACACGCGGATCATCAAGCTTGCCGGCAATTTCTGGAAGGAATTTCTTTGAGTACTCGATTACTTTTCCATCAATATCCACTAGGGTTGCTTTCTTTACACTTGGGTGCTTTAGGACTTCGCGGATCACTCCCCCGTCTCCGCCGCCGACCACGAGCACGTTCTCTGGGTTTGGATGGGTGAATAATGGTACGTGTGCAACCATTTCATGGTAAACGAATTCGTCTCGAACCGATGTCATCACCATGTCGTCTAACAACAGCATGTTGCCCCACTCTTCAGTTTCTATCATATCGAGCTTTTGAAATTCAGTTTGTTCTGTATGTAAGGTTTTGTTGATTTTCATGGTGATCCCAAAGTTTTCAGTTTGCTTTTCTGTAAACCAAATTGACATGACCAACTTCCTTCCATTTCGCATATAGTCCAGCGGCCGCATGAACTAAGAGCACAGGCGCTTCCGCTTTTTTCTTATGCTACCCAAACTATTGAATTACAAACATAAGAAAAAGTCTAGCAAAATTTAAAGAATTTTTCCATGAATGTTTAAAATGACTCTATTTTTTCAATACTATTACTATCTAATTTTAAAAAAGCTGGAAATAGGGGTGGTGGACATAATGGAAATCATGACTGATCAAGGGTTTCGAAAGACAATCAAATATTTGCGGGCATTCATCATCATCAGTTTGATAGGCATGATTTGTATGCTCATCCTCTTTGCCGGCGTTCTTGGCTATGCAAAAATACTAGGCCCACCGCCACTTGCTGTCCCGCAATCGACGTTATTTTTCGCTGACAATGGCACCTTGATCGGTGAAAGTAACAGCGGTCAAAAGCGCTACTGGGTCAATATGAAGGATATTTCGCCGGATTTAGTCAATGCCACTGTCTCCGTCGAGGATAAAAACTTTTACCATCATCACGGCTTTGATTTTAAACGAATTGCCGGAGCTGTTGTCGCCGATGTTCAAGCCTTTGCCAAAGTGCAGGGGGCGAGCACCATCACCCAGCAATATGCACGGAACCTGTTCCTTGAGCACGATAAAACCTGGAAGCGTAAGCTGACCGAGGCGTTTTATACCATTCGCCTCGAGATGAACTATTCCAAGAAGGACATTCTTGAAGGCTATTTAAATACCATTTATTACGGCAACGGCGCCTATGGGGTGGAAGCGGCCAGCCAATATTATTTTGGAAAAAAGGCTTCCCAATTAACCCTTGCCGAGGCAAGCATGCTCGCGGGAATACCAAAGGGTCCGGGGATCTACTCACCGCTCGCCAACATGGAGAAAGCCAAAACCCGTCAGGCGATTATTTTAAAAACAATGGTTGAAAACGGCTATATTTCTAAAAAGAAAGCAGAAGCAGCAGCACGGGCACCGCTTAGATTAGAAGGCGTTCACACCACACATAAAGTTAAAGTGGCGCCTTATTTTCAGGATGCCGTCCGGAATGCTCTCAAAAACCAGCTTCATTTAGATGACCGAACGATCGCCCTAGGAGGGTTAAAGGTTTACACAACGCTTAATATAAAGCAGCAGGAAGCAGCTGAAAGGCAAATCAAAGAAAAGGTAGCCAGCTCCTCTGAAATTCAAGTCGGTCTTGTCGCAATGGATCCGAAAACCGGCGATGTCAAAGCAATGGTTGGCGGCCGGGATTATGAAAAAAGTCCATTTAACCGTGCCGTTCAAGCAATCAGGCAGCCTGGCTCAACCATTAAGCCCTTGTTGTATTATGCTGCCCTTGAGCATGGCTTTACCCCATCGTCAACGATGCGGAGCGAGTATACAACGTTTCATTTTGATAATGGTCAGGCCGATTACACACCACATAACTTTAATAACAAATATGCAAATGGGGAAATCACGCTTGCCCAGGCTCTTGCCGTGTCTGACAATATATTTGCCGTCAAAACACATTTATTTTTAGGCGAAGATACCCTAATTGAGACAGCAAAAAAATTCGGTTTGTCTACAAAAATGGCGGAGGTGCCGTCACTTGCTTTAGGTACCTCCGGAGTCCGTATGATTGATATGGCCAATGCTTATAGCATGCTTGCAAACGGAGGAAAACAAGTTCATCCCGAGCTAATTACAAAAGTGGAAGACTATAATGGAAATGTAATTTTTGAAAAAGACGAGCATCATGAACGGGTTTTAAATGCAGCTCGTGCGTACGTCATGACACAAATGTTAACGGGGGTTTTTGATTCAAAGTTAAACGGCTATGCTAAGGTAACCGGAAGCACGGTTAGCAAAAATATCACTCGGCCGTATGCAGGAAAATCCGGCTCAACGGAAACGGACAGCTGGATGATTGGCTACTCGCCTCAGCTGGTTACAGCTGTCTGGGCAGGCTATGACGTCGGAAAGCCTATTGAAATGGTTGCCGAAAAAACATACGCCAAGAAAATTTGGGCCAATTTTATGGAGGATGCCCTAAAAGGGAAGCCGGTTAAGGCATTTAAAGCACCAAAAGAGGGTGTAATCGGGCTGTACGTTGATCCGGATAACGGAAAACTGGCGACAAAGGATTGCCCTGTCCGCCGATTTACGTATTTCGTCAAAGGGACCGAGCCAACCGAATATTGCACTGATCACTTAAAGAACGCTCCTCACGGCAACAAGAAGAATACAGAGGAGAAAAAGGTACCTTGGTATAAGAAAATAATGCCTTGGGAATAGAAAAGCAGAAGGCCCGGTTAGCGACTTTTTAACTGGGCTGAACGTTTTTCGAAGTCAAGTTTTTACTATACTTATATGAGAAAATAGAAAAGCTCCGGATTGCTCCGGAGCTTTTCTTGTCCTAGTTTTACAGTGCTTTCACACTGACTATATCTTACCTTATTTTTAGAAAAAACTTCAAGAATTTAACTTGCATATTTTTCTAAAAAAATTATTCTCCTAGGAGTCCCTTCTTTAGTTCCTCAGTAGAGTTCTCCCATAATACCTCGTTGTGTGCACGCAAGAAATCTGCCAATACCTTTTTAGAAGGGTCATCCATCACATCGACGATAATATGACGCTTAAGGGATTTATCCATACGGTTGACATGCTCCGGCAAAGATTTGTAGCCACGGCGGATTTCACGGTCAACGGTCATATAGCAAGCAGTCACACCTGCATAATAAGGGCCTTCCTCATTGCGGTCAATCGTTACCCAAACCAGCCAATAAGGCTTACCATTCGGAACTTCTTCTTTATTTGGCAAAAATTTAATCCCTTTTTCCACGGCACTGCGGGCATGCATGGCGCCGATATCAATCTCGGCCTCGCCTGCCTCAATATCAATAAACACCGGTGATACATTATCAAGGCTCAATGCCCCTTTTCCAAATCCTTTATGACCATCCATCGGGTCACTTTTTTTGATAATATTAAAACCAAGTTTTTTCTTATTTTCTTCCATTAAAATATAACCCTCCTAAAAAAACAGTGTATAGAAGAAATTGCTTAATCCTTCCCTTACCCCTGGGACGACGAAACTAAAAATAGGCTGTATGGTAAATTGGTCGAGCGGGGTAATCACGAGAATTAAAAAAATCAGCATTCCGTACTGTTCGTATTGTGTCATTTTCGCACGAACATGATGAGGCGCAAGGTCCTCTAGTATTCTGTAGCCATCGAGCGGCGGAAGTGGAATCAGATTGAAGATGAACAAAACGATGTTTAAATTAATAAAAATCATTAGGAATTCATCAAAATGAGCAGAAGACGTTACATTGAAACGCATCAAGCCATATCCGACAATAAAACCGAGCGAGGCTAGGATAAGATTTGAAAGTGGGCCAGCTGCTGAAACTAGGATGCCGGCAAGACGCGGCTTTTTAAAATAAAAACGATTAACTGGTACCGGACGTGCCCAGCCAAATCCCGCCAGGAAAATAAGGATTGTTCCAATCGGATCTAGATGCTTAAACGGATTTAGGGTAAGGCGGCCTTGTTTTTTGGCCGTATTATCGCCAAATTTATAGGCAACATATGCATGGGCAAATTCATGAAACGTGAAGGCAAAAATTAAGGTAATCGCCACATAGGGAATTAACCGCAGTGGGTAGGCCAAGTGGAATCCATCCATTTCATTTCTCCTTCCTTAGTATAAACCGCTAAGAGGAATGGCTAAACCATGTTTCATTTGAACCATTCCTTCTGTATTTCTTTAAGTATAACTGATACCGCTTGTAAAAAGAAAATCAAAAGTGCGCACTATATTGCACTTTTCATGGGTTTGTGAAACACTACTAGTAGTTCATTTAAAAGGAGGAAAGAAAGATGCCATATGTAACAGTTAAGATGCTTGAAGGACGCAGCGAAGACCAAAAACGCGCATTGGTTGAAAAAGTAACTGACGCCGTCAGCGAAACAACAGGTGCCCCAAAAGAAAAAATCACCGTCTTCATCGAAGAAATGAGCAAAAACCACTACGCAGTAGCCGGCGTCCGCGCAAGCGATAAATAAAGTAGACACCGTGAAATTACTAGAAATAGGAGCAACGGTGACAGGCACCATGTGAAGTTTTCACAATATTGCTTCTTCTATCCACCAAAAAAACCGCCTGGGTTCGGTCTTCATCATGACCTAAACCCGGCGGTTTTGAATTTTATTGAACTTTACCTTTTAGGGTTTCAATGTATTGATAGGCCTCATCAATTTCATCTATTGTGTAGCGCTGACTTGCCTTTAAAGTGAACACTTTATCGGCAACTTCTTCTTTTGTGAGATTATCAAAATACAAAACGGTTGAAACTAGCTCGAGGAATCTAGCATTTTGCTCGTTCATATCAATAAAGCAATCCTCTAAACACGGCATCTCCACTTCATTTAAGCTTAAAAACTCTTTCCCCGAGTCTGTCAGCGTATAGCGATATTGGTAGTATCCGCCCTTCTTCTCTTTTACCTCATTTAAAAATCCCATATTACAAAGTTCTTCTACTCTGGTCGTTAATTCCTCTGAATAGGGACCATAAAAGTGAAACTGGAATCGCTCCTGAAAAGGGAAATCTACCTTCTTCGCAATATATATCATCTTCTGCAGCTTTTTTCTCCCAGTAATCTCACCAGAAACCAAAATCGCCTGCATCAGCTTAGCATGATCTTTTAACAACATTCGTCATCTCCTACTCCATCTAAACAGATCTCTATCGGTGTCAGGCACCATTTCTCATATTTTTACTATGCTAAGATCTCTAATGGTGTCAGGCACCATTTCTATTCCAATAGGGCACGCATTTGCTTTTTAAGTTCACTTTGGTTGGAATCGTCTACTAGGAAGTCAGCCGGGTAATAGAGTTTATGGTCCGTTCTCCTCTTTCCGGAAATGGCATCGACGATTTCTGATTCACGGGAAAGCTCTCGTAATTCCCCATTTTTCATTAACAAATGAATCGGCAGCCGTTCTTCCTCCTCGCCTGGACGATAGAAGTCATAAGGCAAGTCCGATGATGAATCAACCACCAAATAATAGTCAGGATCAATTCCCGCTTTTTCAAATAAAACGGTTAATTCAGCAAGTTTTTTATATTCCTTAGCAGGGTCAAATTCCGCATACTTAAATAGATTGCGGTTAACAAAGCGGCGGCAAAGGTCGCTTATTATCGGATCCTGCTCTTCCTGCCAGATCTGAAAATAATAAAAACACACAGACTCATCCAATTTTAAATAGTCTTCTAATGTCACTTGCTCTTTGAACAAAGATGTAAAGTGGATCGGCTCAAGCTTAAAAGAGTAGTTATTCTCATATAAATACTTGGCGCGGTGAAGGATTTTCGTTAAAATCACTTCCGCAGATCGAGAGACAGGATGGAAGTATACCTGCCAGTACATCTGATAGCGGCTCATAATATAGTCCTCAACCGCATGCATGCCGCTTTTTTTAATCACGACCTGCTCTTCTCTAGGGCGCATTACCCGTAAAATCCGTTCCATATCAAATTGACCGTAGCTGACACCGGTAAAATAGGCATCCCGCTGCAGGTAATCCATCCGGTCGGCATCAATCTGACTGGAAATCATACTGACAACAAGCTTTTTTGCAGAGGTTTTGGCTATGACCTCAGCAACCTGCGTCGGAAAATCAGGGCTAACCCTTTGAAGAATCTTATTGACTTCTGTATTTCCTAAAATGATTGCACGGGTTAAGTCTTCATGGTCAAAATCAAATACTTTTTCAAATGAGTGGGAAAATGGGCCATGCCCAAGGTCGTGGAGAAGCGCCGCACATAGTGTAAGCAAGCGTTCGTCATTGTTCCATTCCGGTCTGCCGGCAAAGACATCGTCTATCATACGGCGGACAATTTCATAAACTCCGAGAGAATGGTTAAATCTGCTGTGTTCTGCACCGTGAAAGGTTAAAAAAGTTGTTCCGAGCTGCTTAATCCGGCGCAGACGCTGAAATTCTTTTGTTCCGATTAGATCCCAAATCACTCGGTCTCGGACATGGACATAGCGATGAACGGGGTCTTTAAACACTTTTTCTTCCGTTAACTTTTCAGCCGAATATTGCATGGAATACCCTCTTCCTCAAAACAAATGCTTACTTTCCTACTGCCAATCGGCCAGTGAAATCATTATTCCTATTATATACCAAAAACCAACAAAATTCCGCAGGATTTTTCGACATCAATAGGTGTCAGGCACCATTTACAATACACAGAGATTACCAATGGTGACAAGCACTATTTCTACTATTAACAGGTGATAAAGGGTGTCAGGCACTAGTACTAAAAAGAAAAAATCACCTTTGGTCTAGTGGGACGGAGGTGATTATCTTATTCTTGATCTATTCTTCAGCCGCAGCTTTACTTAATCTTTTTATTTACCTTCTCCATTAATTCCTCTTCTGTTAATGCAGCAACAGGGCGGTTGTTAACGAAGGCAAAAGTCTTTTTCCGGCCGGGGCCGCAATAGGATTGGCAGCCAATTTTGATTTCCGCATCCGGGTCAATTTCTTTCAAACGAGGGATCAATGTCTTTAAATTAACGGCCTGGCAATCATCGCAAACGCGAAATTCATTGGACATTTCATCCACCCCTTTCTATCGGCAATCTATTATCTACTCACTATTTTATCCAATTAACACCATTAGTAATTTGCTAAATACAATTATCTTACAAACCGTCTAACTCCATAGGTCATTTTACAGGTTCTTTTTTTTCAATGCAAGCTGAAATCATTAGTAACTCTTGTCAAACACTCTTGAATCTTTTAGTTAAAAAATCTACTATCCTTGTATTCATTTTGGTATAAACCCTGAAAAACTTGTCCATCCTAAGACTAGAACTTTAAAATATCGTCAGTCAATGGAGCTGACAAATTGGAAAATTCATTTAGGGAGTTGAAAAATATGAAAGTTCGTCAAGATGCATGGACAGATGAAAATGACTTACTTTTAGCTGAAACTGTTCTTCGTCATGTAAGAGAAGGCAGCACCCAGCTAAATGCTTTCGAGGAGGTAGGGGATAAACTTAACCGCACCTCGGCAGCCTGTGGCTTCAGATGGAACGCAGTCGTCCGCCATCGCTATGAAAAAGCATTGCAATTAGCGAAAAAGCAACGCAAACAAAGACAAAGAGTGTTAGGCAAAGACCAAGGCGGCAAGAAAAAGCTGCTCTACAATCCACCAGTTCCTGCTACAGATGAAATAGAAACACTAGCACCACTGCATATGGAAATGCCGATGGAAACAACCATTGACATGCCGGAAATGTCAGATATGCCAGATATGCCAGATATGCAGACAGAAATCGCTGCTGAAACCTATGTGAAACCAGCAGCACCTGCAGTACCAAGCTATCGAACCGCTGCAGCAACTGGAGGACTTTCACTTGATGCCGTTATCTCTTATTTGCAAAACTTTCATCATGCCAATCTGCAAAATGAAGCACTAAAAAGTGAGAATGAAAGATTGAAAAGAGAAATGCTTGAGTTAAGAAAGCAAAACGAGGAAATGGCCGCGAAGATCGAAGGGCTGGAGCAGAATACCGAAACCATTCAGGAAGATTACGAGACGCTGATGAAAATCATGAATCGTGCCCGTAAACTTGTATTGTTTGAAGAAGAGGAAAGACCCGCTACTAAATTCAAAATGGACCGTAACGGCAACCTCGAAAAAGTAGCCGAGTAAGCATCTTTCCAGAGAATTATTGGGAGAAGAGGCAAAGCGCAGCAGCACTTAATATAGAAAGCCGTAAATCTACCGAAAAGATTTACGGCTTTTTTAAAAGATAAGAATGTATATAAGTTTTTGACTTTGAGAATTGTCTAGCTCCAGCGCCTAGCCCCTCGATGGTCTACAGCCATTCCGTCCAAAAGGTTAAAAAGCAACCTTTCGGACGGCTCGTCTTATGCTTGGCTACAGAAAGCTATTGCTTTCTGTACGCATTAAGGGCGACTAGTCTCTGGCCCTCATTCGCCGGCCAGTCGACAAGTCGCCCTATATCGGGGCTGACCAAGGCGCTTCCGCTTTTCTTATAAGGAAATTGCCCATTTAACGCCAGATTAACCTTTTAAATTCACCATTTCAGCAATTTTTTCATTTCGGTCAACGACACGTTGATAGTACCCCGGAAACAAACTAAGCTCAAACTCATTCAGCTGCCCAGCATACAAATAATCACTATTCATTTTTAACTGCTTAAGTAACCGCAGCATCACATCGGAGATCGTCAATTCAACACCGAATAATTCCGACAGCGAGGCCATCACCGCAGGAACAACCTCCGGATAAACAAATTTCGTTTCCATCTCTTTTTTTGCAAGCTGGTAAAATCCCCTTACCAGTTCAGCCCGCTTTGAGCCGCTCCCATTGACGCACAAATAAATCTGCACCGCTACTCCACGTTTTAAACGCCGCTGCGAGATCCCGGCAAACTTTTTCCCGCCGATACTTAGGTCATAACTTCCCGGGCAATAAGAGCCAACAATTTCCCGGGCCTCAATCGGCTGCGGAAAATCGGCAAACATCTGTTTGATCAGCTGCCACATGACATCATAGCCGCGATTGATATCAATCCCTTTTTCAACCTCTGGAAAAATTAACGAGATATTGAGGACCCCCTCATCAAGCACAACCGCTAACCCCCCGGAATTCCGGACAATCGGCTGATAGCCCTGAGCAGTCAAAAATTGAATGCCCTCCTGCAAAAATGGCAATCTCGTATCCTGTATCCCTAATACCACCGTATTATGGTGCACCCACGTTCGTGCCGTTGCCGGTGCCTTGCCTGCACCCACAGACGCGCATAATGTATCATCCGTTCCAAAAGATTGTAATGCTTGAAAATGAATCCCAACCGCCGACTGGTCGATGATCCGCCATTCGTACTGGCGCAGTAAACCTTCCATTTTTGTAACTCCTTAATGGTTTAATAGGCTTATTTTATCAAAAAAAAGGGAATTTAAACAGCCTGGCCAGGTTCACTCCTTTAAGACCCTAGAAAAAAGAGCCAGCCCTTCTTGGACCAGCCCATTCTTTATTATAATCCTTGTGCAGCCGTAATTAACGCAAGCTTGTACACATCTTCTTCGTTACAACCGCGGGATAGATCATTTACAGGTGCATTTAACCCTTGTAAAATCGGACCTACCGCTTCAAATCCGCCTAAACGCTGTGCAATTTTATAACCGATGTTTCCTGCTTCAAGGCTTGGGAAAATAAACACATTGGCATCCCCTTGCAGCACAGAACCAGGTGCCTTGCTTTTTGCAACAGAAGGAACAAACGCGGCATCAAACTGGAATTCTCCGTCCAATACAAGCGATGCATCGCGGCGTTTTGCTTCTGCCACTGCCTCCGCGACACGCTCAGTTTCCGGTGATTTAGCTGAGCCTTTTGTAGAAAAGCTTAACATCGCAATCCGCGGCTCGATATCAAACATTTCCGCTGTTTTTGCACTCTCAATCGCAATCTCCGCTAAATCATTGCTGTCTGGAGCAATATTAATCGCACAATCAGCAAATACATATTTCTCATCTTCACGAACCATGATGAACACACCGGACGTTTTCTTCACGCCTGCTTTAGTTTTAATAATCTGCAGCGCAGGGCGAACCGTATCGGCCGTAGAATGAGCCGCACCGCTGACAAGACCGTGTGCTTTATTTAAATACACAAGCATGGTGCCAAAATAATTTTCGTCCAGCAAAATTTTGCGGGCATCCTCTTCCGTTGCCTTTCCTTTGCGGCGGTCAACGAATGCAGCTACTAACTCGTCCATTCCTGCATATGTAGCAGGGTCATAAATTTCTGCAGACTCCAAAGAAACGCCAACCTCGTTTGCCTTTGCCTGCACTTGTTCAATGTTCCCTACCAAAATAGGTGTAATTAAATTTTCTTCAGCCAAACGGCTGGCTGCACGAATAATCCGCTCATCTAATCCCTCTGGAAAAACAATCCGCAAATTACGGCCAGAAATCTTTTGTTTTAAACCTTCAAATAAATCACTCACGACAATATCCTCCCTTAGAAAAACTACCTCTTCTAGCATACTTTACCAAGGTGAAATTTCAAGCAATGTACGTCACAGGTAGCGGTTTCATTAAAAAGTTTTTGTTTTCAAAAAATTACACTCTCACTCTTACTATTTACCCTTTTTTATAAAAATATCCACTTCTCTACATTTAGGGTTTTATTAAGGCGGCACTTGGTCAAACTATGATATAGTTAAGATTGGAAATAAGAAGAATGATTATTTAGGAGTGATTATAATGAGTGAAGCAGCACAAACGCTTGATGGCTGGTATTGCCTTCATGATTTCCGTACCGTTGATTGGACAACTTGGAAAATGCTTCCGAGTGATGAGCGCGAGGCCGCCATTCACGAGTTTTTAAGTCTTGTTGAAAACTGGAACGAGACACAAGCACGCAAAGAAGGCAGTCATGCTTTATATACAATCGTCGGTCAAAAGGCTGATTTTATGATGATGATCCTTCGTCCAACGATGGAGGAACTAAACGAACTCGAAACCCAATTCAATAAAACAAAATTAGCAGAGTTTACGATTCCTGCTCATTCCTATGTATCCGTTGTTGAACTCAGCAACTATCTGCCAGCAGGTGAGGACCCATACCAGAACCCGCAAATCCTTGCACGCCTTTACCCAACATTGCCAAAAGCCAAGCATGTCTGCTTCTATCCAATGGACAAGCGCCGTCAAGGCAATGATAACTGGTACATGCTGCCGATGGAAGAGCGCCGCAGCTTGATGCGCAGCCACGGTATGATCGGACGTACATATGCTGGCAAAGTAAAACAAATCATCACCGGTTCTGTTGGCTTCGACGATTACGAATGGGGTGTTACCCTCTTCGCAGAAGAAGTGCTCCAATTTAAAAAGCTCATATACGAAATGCGTTTTGATGAAGTCAGCGCCCGTTATGGTGAATTTGGTGCCTTCTTCGTTGGCAATCTGCTAGAGGAAGAACGCGTACCAAGATTCCTTCACGTTTAAATTAGAAAGCTTCAGTGCCTTGATTCGGCGCTGAAGCTAGACTGTTACCGAGGTTCAATAATTATTTTTTTTTTAAAGTTCTCGAGGCTTTGGCTTCGAGAACTTTTTTCTGTTTTAAACAGCAGTTCATTCAGTCATAATTCAATCTTTTTTCTCATACTTATTAAACAGCGAGTCTCAAGATTAAGCTCCGAAAGTCTCATCAAAAAGAGGTGAGAAAAGAGCCAAAAAAACTGTCACGATTTTGGGTTCAAAGGAGTATGAATAGAATTGTTAGGTCATTCGTCTATCCACAATACTATTGAATGAGTTTTATAGGAGGGAAAAAGATGAGCCAATATTACAATCCACAAGGATTCCAGCCTTATACAGGGGCGGCCGGCCAGCAGGGTGCACAGCCAATCGCAGGCGGGCAAGGCTTCATGCCTGGTCAACAAGGTTTTCCACAATTTCCGCCGGCAGGAGCCGGAAGTGTTCCAACAGCACCGCCCCAAGGCGCTGCATCAGCACCTGGCATGCTGCCAATCGAACAGTCATACATTGAAAATATTCTCCGCTTGAACAAAGGAAAATTAGTAAGTGTATTTGCAACATTTGAAGGAAACAATCAATGGAATGCCAAAGAGTTTAAAGGAATCATTGAAGCAGCCGGTCGAGACCACGTAATCTTAAGTGATCCGCAAGTCGGCACACGATACCTCATTCCTATGGTAGCTGTCGACTATATTACCTTCTCCGAAGAAATTGAATATGAATATCCATACGGTGCCGGACCTTCTTTAGGAACATACCCGCCAAGATAAATAGAGCAGGCGCGGGAAGCTGGATAATAAAACAGGCATTGGGACTTTTCCCAATGCCTGTTTTTCCTATTAAAAGTTCTTTACTGCTCCAACGATCATTAACACCCAAGCCGCCAAAAAGCAAACCCCGCCAATCGGTGTAATCGCTCCTAAAACTCCCACCTTTGTTAAGCTTAAAAGATACAAGCTGCCGCTAAAGAAAATAATCCCCACGAGCATTAACCACCCGGACCAATTAAAAAGGGAGCTCATTGGCACTTTGCCGAGAAGCAGCGCAATAATAAGAATTCCGGTGGCATGGAACATTTGATACGTAACACCCGTTTTCCAAATCTCTAAATAATGGGCATCCAGTCTGTCCTTTAGACCATGTGCACCGAACGCTCCGAGCGCCACCGCCAAAAAGGCATTAATGGCCCCAACAATAATAAATGCTTTCATATCAAAATTCCCCCATCTTAAAAATCAAATAGTGAATCTCCGTTTGCCTCATCATCCATTTCAATCTTTTTAGGCTGCTGTAAGGACGGGCCTTGCTGAAATACTTGTTGATTCATTAATGGCTGTCGATAAACCTGCTGTGTGATTACCGGCTGAGCTGTTGCTGCAGCAGGCTTCATACTCATCTGCTTTTCATCTAGTATGAGTTCGCATAATATTTTAATAGAGTAAATCTTTTCCCGCAAGTTTTCTTCCTTTGCGCTAGTTTTTGCTAATTTTAATTCCTCTTCTATTTTGGCCAGTAATTTCTCAACAGATATATTCATGTGCGACACCTCTAAGTTCAATCTCATATTTATTCTACATGATTATCGGCTATTTTACGAAAAAATAGACCTTATCCGCTATTCGACATGTTTCACGTGAAACATGTCATATTCTAGGTGGAATATCCACCCATTAAGGGCAATTAAGAAACCAAATACCATATTTTGTAGAATAAGTTGGGGGTTTTGTAGAATCACTAGTTCTTGGCGTAGAATTATGCCTACTTTTGTAGAATCCAACCTTATTTTTGTAGAATTCCCTGTCAAACCACTTTAAAACCCGAACCATTCCTGGCCCGGGCTCCCTTTTAACCTAATATTCTTTGATAGATTGACTTGGCGTGGATCAAATCTTTTGTTCCATGGATGAGCGCGCGGCCATCTTGAAAAATAACCATCCGTTCTGCGCCCATTTCAACCGATATCAAGTATGGATTGCCTTTAACTTGGTAACCTAGCTGATTTAGTTGTCCCGCAAGCTTCTCGAGGGAAACATCTCCATAACTAGACGGCCGGATCTGCACGGTGTCGCGGCCGCACAGGACGGAGGTCTTGGTCATGTTTTCTTGGTTCAAATAAGGATAGGACCGCTCCTCGCCGCACGACAAGCAGCCGGGAAATTTAGCTTTGGACATTTTTAGGCTTGTGTATTGATTCCGCCATAAATCAAAGCTGACAAAGGTAGTCCGGACTGCTTCCCAGTCCTCGACCAGCATCTTCAAAGCCTCAGCGGTTTGTTGGGCGATGACCATTTGCACAGTGGGCGATATAATTCCTCCCGTATCGCAAGTCATTCCCTGAAGCGGGATGGTCCGCAGTAAACAATTCAAACATGGAGTTTTCCCGGGGATAATCGAAAAACTCATCCCAAAGCTGCCGACGCAGGCACCATAAATCCACGGAATATTGTATTTCTGGGAAACATCGTTCATAACCATCCGGGTTTCAAAATTATCGGTCGCATCCATCATCAAATCAATACCAGCAACCAATTCTTCCAGCAGCTCCGGGGTAGCGTCGCCGATTATTGCCTGTATCTCTACATCTGAGTTAATTGCCCGGAGCCGTTTCTCCGCTGCAGCCGCTTTTGGCAGTTTTTCCGCTACATCCTCTTCGGTATAAAGTTGCTGGCGCTGAAGATTGCTCTCTTCCACATAATCTCTGTCAACGATGGTTATTTTTCCGACTCCAGCCCGAGTTAACACCTCCGCGCTCCCGGAGCCTAAGGCCCCTGCCCCAATGATGAGGACATGCTTCTGCCTAATCTTTGTTTGTCCTCCCTTTCCGATTCCAGAAAAAAGGACTTGCCGTGAATAGCGCTCATTCATAAAATCCCCCCCAATCGATAAGAAAAACTCGCCTTACTTGAAGTGCACCAAAATT
>NZ_JASATK010000011.1:0-152816 GCF_038440275.1 Bacillus sp. OTU2372 | reverse complement strand
TGTTTAAGTGCAAATTTTCACAATTTAATAAATCACCACTTAGTAAAAGAAGTGAAAATAAAGTGAAATAAGATAAATAGCAATTATAAAAACTGAATAAATCCTATGAATAAAAACGAAGATACCCCTGTCTTTCCAGGTAAAAATTAAGTACCCAATACACAATATTAAAACAATAATATACATAGGTGCTACCGCTAGCTTTGAAAAAAGCTGTGGAAAAGTCATTGCCATAATCGAATTTGTCATAATAATATAATTCCTTTATAAACGTTTTCGGTATTTGTTACTTATTAAGGATTTTTACATAATTGTTGATTTACTTGCCTCCTCAACAAATATCGGCACTTTACTGAATCATAACATTTTGGTACCTTTACGATTAAATTTTTTTGTTACTGCTTACTACACTAAACTGCAGCGTTAGCTTAACTGCTTAACAAGAAAAACGACTGTTCTTATTGAACAATCGCCTCCGTTAGCTTAAGTACATTTCTTCACAATATGTTCGTATTGTTCATTACCTTGTTCCAGAATACTTTCAAAATAGCTTAAAACTGAAACACTTTCTTAATCGTTTTATTATGTGATTTTAATTTAATGGAAATAATTCCATAACATTTAATAGCTATCCTTAATTAGTATTGAATCAATTAAAAAGGGAGTACCAAGCATGAAACTTAAAGCTATTATCTGTTTTTTTTTTAAAATGCATAAATTTAGTTATTATTCAGGTGAGTGTGTTAGGTGTGGTAAGATACGAGCACGAATAAGATGAACGATTATGCTTAAAACGATAGTTAGGGAATTCCCTGACTATTGCTTCAAGTACATAATATGAGTCAAATACGCATTAATCGTTTTTCTTCTTCAAAACTGCCCCTTTAGCACAACAACAAAAAAGGATTGCTGCAGCAATCCCTTCCTGAACTCAAGCCCCCGTTAGCGTAAGTACATTAATTCACAATCTTATTTTCCAGACCATGACATTTAAAGTTATAATTAGGATTTTTCCTAACCTCTTCTTTCTGAAGTTCATACATGGCTATTTTATAGTTTATTTCTTCCAAGTGTTTTAAACTTTCTTCAATTTTCTTCTGCACTTCCAATTTATGCTGTATCAACATTTCTTCTCTTTGCAAGAAGGTATGATTTCCTACTTCATAAAGTTCCTTATATTCTTTTATTTTAGAAAGAGGCATTCCTGTCTCTCTAAGACAACGAATAAAAGAAATCCAATCGATATGTTTTTCGCTATAAACTCTACGACCTTTTTCATCACGAGTTACATTTGGCAGTATCCCTTGCTCTTCATAAAATCTAAGTGTCTTTGCAGATATATTTAAGTTCTCCACTACATATTTCATTGAATACAACATTACTTATCCCACCTTTAGTTACAGTTACTGTAACTAAAAATATATCATAAAGGAGAATTAAAAACAAAAATCCTTTATATAATCATATAAAAATTAACACTTGACTTACCCTTGCGTTAACCAATTACACTAAAGTAGAACTTCTATTAGGGATAGTTGTAACGGCTCAGTCAGATTAACTCAACATTAGAAGAATATTCGATAGAGAGGTTAAAGAAATGAATCAAAAATACAGTAGGTTATTTGAATCCTTCACATTCAGAAGTGGAATAACAATTAAGAATAGAATCGTTATGGCACCTATGACAACCTGGTCAAGTAATGACGATCTTACCATTTCGGATGAAGAAGTAAAGTATTACAAACAAAGAGTGAATGGAGTAGGACTCGTCATTACAGGGTGTACTCATGTTACTCCTAATGGGCAAGGTTTTACGAATGAATTTGCTGGATACAATGATGAATTTACTCCAAGTTTACGAAAATTAGCTGATGCAGCGAAAAGTGGAGGCTCACCTGCGGTACTTCAGATTTTTCATGCAGGTAATAAAGCCCTGCCTGGATTGGATGCAGTTAGTGCGAGTGCATTGCAACCCGAAGTTACTAATTTAGGTTCAACTTCAGAAACAAGAGAACTTTCACATGAGGAGATCTTGTCGATTATACGTGCTTTTGGCGACACAACAAAAAGAGCGATTGAAGCTGGATTTGATGGCGTTGAAATTCATGGGGCTCATGGATTTTTAATTCAAAATTTCTGGTCACCAGCTACCAACCAGCGGACGGACCAATGGGGAGGATCACTTGAAAATCGTTTGCATTTTCCATTGGCGATTATTGAAGAAATTAAAAACGTAATTGAAAAACATGCTACAAAACCATTCATTTTAGGATACCGATTTTCACCTGAAGAATCCTCCAAAGAGGACGGATTACGTATGAAAGACACGTATGAATTAATTAATTTCCTTGTTGAACAGGATTTAGATTATATACATGCTTCATTAGATAATGTGTCTTCAAAACCAGTAGATAGTCAAGATGAAAAAACACGGCTTGAATTGATTCTTGAAAAAGCAAACGGTAAGGTACCTGTGTTGGCTGCTGGTTCGATAGTAACACCAGATGATGCTCTTAAAACTATGGAATTAGGATTGCCGTTAGTCGCCATTGGGCGTTCGTTAATTATGAACCCTGATTGGGTTGAAAAGGTCGCAAATGGACGTGAAGCCGAGATCGCTTCTGAGTTGAATGTTACGAAACTAGACCAGCTTAATATTCCAGAAAAACTATGGAATGTTATTCAAGCAATGCCAGGTTGGTTTAATATTGGTAAATAAAGAAGTAGTCCTATGGACTACTTTCTTTATTCTTTACTTTTAAATATATTGAACTAACCTGCCCAGTTAATTCAATAACTTCAACAATAAAGGAGTTAATCCTTCCTGGAATAACGCACCCTTAAGTCGAGCATTTTTATCAATTTTATTTTTTAACTTAAAAAGGGGTAGTACCAGCGAAGCTGACACCACCCGCAATGTAGATGTAATTAAATGGGGTATTATTTATTGATGACCTCGTTATATCCCTTCTGGGCATCGGTGATTGCAAGCTTTGAATAGACCTCCAAGGACTTGCGGCCATGCCCCTGCCCGCTTCCACTCCGTCCAACCAACTCCGCGTCAGGTCATGGTTCTGCCCCAATAAGGTGAAATTCACCGGCCTTTTTTAAAGGAACGACGAACCGCGGGCTCGGTGTCAGTCTTCGATTGCCTGGTAGACCATGGTCCAGAAGTCGTGGATAAGCCGCGTTGAATCCGGAGTGGACGCCCCGACCTGGGTGAGCAGGATTCCGGTGAGCTTTTTGTCCGGGTCAGCGTACGTCGCGGTGCCGCTTCCGCCGTCCCAGCCGAACTGGCCGATGGACGCGTAGTCACCACGGTAGGTGCGCACCGCCATCCCGAAGCCCCAGCCTCCGTGCTGCCCTTGGCCGAATGACACATGGACGTTGTTACGGGCCATGGCGTTTCGGGCGGCTTGTTGCTCGGGCGTGAGGCGGTTGGTGGTCATCAGCTGGACGGCGGGCCGGGATAGGATCCGTTCGGTCCCGTGCATCCCGTGATTCAGCAGCATCCGGAAGTAGGCGTGGTAGTCGTCGACGGTGGAGACCAGTCCGCCGCCGCCGCCCTGGAACGCCGGAGGCTGGCTGTGGCGCCCCCCCTTGGCTTCGTCCCACACTATGAACTCTCCGGTCTGCGGGTCGGGGGCGTAGAGGGTTGGCAGCCGGGCGATCTTGTCGGCGGGCACGTGGAAACCGGTGTCCTTCATGCCCAGGGGGTCGAAGATGCGTTCGCGTAGGAACGTTTCAAACGACTGGCCCGTGACCCTGGCGACGAGCACGCCGAGTAGATCGTTGCTGATGTGGTACTGCCAGCGCTCTCCGGGATGGTGCATCAGCGGAAGCGCGCCAAGGCGGCGCATCCACTCATCCGGCTCGGGCACCGGCTCCGGTAGATTGGGCGTGAGCCCCTGCTCGAAGATCGCGTTCATGATCGGAGTGCCAAGCGACGTCATATCCATGCCGAGCCCGAACGTGGAGGTCAGCAGGTCCCGTACGGTGATCGGCCGCCGCGCCGGCACGGTATCGTCCAGCGGGCCGTCGATCCGCTTCAGCACCCGCCGGTCGGCGAGTTCCGGCAGCCACTGCTCTACCAGGTCATCCAGCCGCAGTCTGCACTCGTCGAGCAGGACCATAGCCGCCGCGATCGTAACCGGCTTGGACGTCGAGGCCATCCGGAAGATCGTGTCCCGGCGCATTGGCGCACCACCGTCATGGCGCATCGTCCCGATCGCTTCGACGTGGGTCTCGTCGTACCGGCTGACCAGGGCGACGAGACCAGGAATCTTCCCGGATTCGACATGCCGTGCCAGCACGTCGCGCATTCTGCGCAGCCCAGTTTCGGAGAAGCCGCTGTTGCTTTGTACCGTTGTAATCTTTTTCATTTGGTTTCCCTCTCTTTACATTTTTATCAGCCTTATGGATATGTCCTGCGCTTAGCAGTGTAGAGCCAATTGTTCATCGGACGTTTATTCTCGGTTTCATCAAATTCAAAGTCACCATTATTCCGTAAGTAATCTTCTTTGACAACCGTTGTCTTGCACGCCCCATTGGAGCCGAGCAGGGCGAAAATACTGCCCTTATCCATTTAAGCTCCCACCTTCACGTTACCTAATTATGTATATTATGTAAGTAAATACATATTCCTTCTTCAACTATCCTGATCCGTTAGTTTGAGTGAAATATTTCACAAACTTTTTTTCTTCCCAGTGAATCGAGGAGAATCTTTTTCGAGATGGTGGATAGAAATCAAAAATTGTCGATGAGATCTAAATTAATATAATGGAAAAAAATGCTAAAATAAAGTCAAGTCAGTGTTGGGAAATTGCCTAGGTTAAACAGATTAGAAGTTTGGAGGGATTCATTTTGCAGAGAAAATGGTTTAGTCCTCTTGCCACGGCGTTTCTGCTGGTGTTTAGTTTTGCTATGGTTGTGCCCCTAGATTCCGCGTCCGCGGCATCCGGAGGATCTGGATCATCTCTTGTTAGTACAAGTGGGGCAATCCTTAAAAGAGGAAGCCGGGGACCTTCTGTAACAGAGCTACAGAGAAAACTGACATCGCTTGGATACAACACAAAAGGAATTGATGGAATCTTTGGAGTAAATACAGAAAATGCTGTCAGGCAATTCCAAAAAGCCCGTCATCTACAAGTAGATGGAATTGTGGGCCCGGTTACGGCAAAAGCGCTGGGAACAAACATTCCGAGCAACAGCATTGTATTGAATGTTCCACTGATTAATCAAATGGCTGCACCTCGTTTAAAAAATGGATGTGAGATGACCAGTTTAGCTATGGTTTTAAACTATCACGGTGTGAAAGTGACGAAAAATACATTAGCAAACCAGGTGAATAAAGTTCCTTGGATGTATAGTAATGGCTTAAGGGGAAACCCAAATATAGGGTTTGTAGGTGATATGGCAAACGGACCGGGGTTAGCTGTATACAATGGCCCCGTTTTATCACTTGCAAAAAAATATGTAGGAACTAAAGCTGTTAACCTAACGAAGAAGCCTTTTTCTGAAGTATTAGGCTATGTCGGGCAAGGGCTTCCAGTTTGGATTATAACGACAACCACTTTTGGACCGGTATCTAATTTCCAGTTGTGGAATACACCACAAGGACCGATTCGAATTACGTTTAGCGAGCATAGTGTTGTTATTACCGGTTATGATCAAAACTATATTTATATTAATAATCCTTATGGCTCTAAAAATCAGAGATTAAACAAGACTAACTTTATTAAAGCTTGGGAACAGATGGGTAGCCAAGCGATAGTCATATTAAAATAAAGTGCCTTTTATAAGGAAAAAGACAGCTAAAGTTTTTTATAAGTAGTTCAGTTTTGGAGTACAAAATGTAAATGGAATTGTCTGAGTAAATAACATCAATAAACGCAAAGAAGGGATAGCTTAATGACTATCCCTTAAATTCTCTATCGATTCCCGTTAAATAAATTTGTTGTCTGTTTTTATTGAGTGTCTTCGTCGCTTTTGTACTCCAAAATATCACCTGGCTGACAATCCAAAGTCTTACATATCGCTTCTAATGTTGAAAAACGAACCGCTTTTGCTTTCCCATTCTTCAGAATAGAAAGATTCGCCATAGTAATTCCAACCCTCTCCGAAAGCTCCGTTACGCTCATTTTTCGTTTTGCTAACATCACATCAATATTAATAATAATTGCCATATCCTCCACCTCAGACCGTCAAATCATTTTCTGATTTTATGTTAATCGCTTCTTGTAGTAGCCGTTGGAGGATAGCAGCAAAAACGGCGATAACCAACGAAGCAAAAATGATGATGAGTCCCATTAATCCAATAGGAGGGTCAACTTTCTTCGCTATAAAATGAAAGAGTGGCAAACCTAATACATACAAACCACTGATTGTAATCGCACAGCACTTTATGTTCTTTAACGCCTTTACAGATAATTCCGAGAACGCTGTGTTCTCGTCAATGTACCGTAAAAGGTTGAAAGCCTGATAGAGAGCAAAGTAAAAAGGAACAGCCGCTCCATACATCACGATGAAAATGAGATATTTCATTGGAGAAATATTTGGATACAATTTTGCTGCAAAATTCGCCATACGGGGCACTAAAAATATACATAAAGCAAGCACTGCAATTCCAGCCAGAAAAATAATTACCTTTAAGAAAGTGGTTGAACCTCTTTTACCATTCATTTAAAACACCTCACTTATTTAATGACAACATGATTTTAGCACATTATTTATCGTTTTACAATAAATTAGTATTGTTTTTTATTATATTATTATTGTAATGGAATATACTTGGGCTGACTATACTTAGCTTATTTTTGTAGTTGAAGGTGTAGGTAAATCCAGCAAGGTAAAAAAAATGACGTATCAATTTGATACGTCATTTTTAATGCCATTTGTTCGATATACAGCCGAAAACGAAACCCTTTATTAAGATTTCAAATTATAGGAATATCCGCTGGAATAGCCATATCGCACCTAAAGCCACAATCGCATAGGAACCGTAAACAACAATCTTTCCAGAATTTCTTAGCTTAAACAAGTACGATAACAATGGAAGCAGCAACAAAACGATCGTTAGCTGAACGGCTTCAATGCCCAAATTGAAGTTGAGCAATGCGACAGCTAAGTGGCTCTTCGGAATCCTCATTTCTTTTAAAATCGTCGCAAAACCGAGACCGTGGATCAAACCAAACAAGAAGGTGATGCTCCAGCGATAGCGGATTTCTTTTCTAAAAATATTCTCAGCGGCTACATAACAAATACTAAAGGCAATCGCCGCTTCGACAAACCGTGAAGGCAATGTGACCCAACCTAATACAGCCAAGCTGAGCGAAATACTATGTGCAATCGTAAAGGCTGTGACAATTGCGGCATACTGTTTAAAGGTTTGCTTTCGCAATAACAAGGCAAGCAAGAACAATAGGTGGTCATAGCCAGTTAAGATATGAAGCATTCCTAATTTAAAAAACGAAAACCATGAAGTTGCCGCCGTTTTTTCAACAGGCTTTTCCACCTGCGCAGGCTGCACCTGCGTAGTGTCAGGCGGTGCCGTTTGGCCTTGCTCCTGTTGGACCTCGGTAACTAAAAACGTCCAGGTTCGCTCTTTACCTTGTAAGACACCTTCACTAGATTCCCCATAAATCGAAGCCGTGATCAGGTCCACATAGTTGGTACCGGTGTCATGATAATAAAAACCATCATTATAGTTAATCGTGTCACCCGGTGAAAAGGCCGGGAACGACATAGTAGTTGATAGATACTCTTTATTTTCTTTTTTAACGAGCTTCATAGATTCAATCGTTGGAGTTTGTTCCTCATTTCCTTTATCAAGGGTAAGGCCTTCCTCGATTAACTCTTCCAAATGATGCTTATTCTTGTTGATTTCCGACTTTTCAAGGACAAAGTTTTTGTTTGCATCGAGATGGGGTACTAATTCTATAACGGATAGCGTGTCAAGGGTAAAGACTATTTCGGTATGTTTGCTGTCCATAGTTATCTTTGTATAGCTGGCACTATAGGCGTGCGCTTCAGCGGGCTTAGGCCATGAAATAAACGCAATCAGCAAAAGTGACAGGAAAATAGCAATTAGTCGCTTAAAACCAAGGAATGACGGAATCTTTTTGTTCATAAAAACCATATAGCCCCCTAAAAACTATCATGAAATAATAAATAAACATCAATATCTCTTTCATCTAATCATATTTTACGGTACTAGTATACAGTTGGATAGAATTTCTGACAAAGATTTATTGTAAAGATTGTAAATACTATATAAATGCTAAAAAAAATTTTGTAGAATAATAGTGTAATTTAGAAAATTCAAGAAAGAGGGGGCAGTCACAAGGGAGATAGGGGTTTAAAAAAAGATAAAAGGGTGGAGTTTGAATGAAGGGGAAGAATAGGAAGTATAAGCGTTGGACGAGCTTGTTTATGGCAGCGCTTTTATTGATCAGTACGTTTTTGCCGAGTAGTTTAATAGGCAGAGCGCATGCGGAACAGGCTGATCATGTGGTTATCTCCCAATATTTTGGGGGTGGAGGTAACGCAGGAGCTCCATACAAAAATGACTTTATAGAACTATATAATCCCACTGATCAAGATGTAGTCCTTGATAATTGGTCTGTCCAATACGCGTCAACGACAGGGACTACATGGCAGGTTACTGCATTAAAGGGAACGATTAAAGCACATGGCTATTACTTAGTTGCTGAGGGAGCAGGTGCTGGAAATGGCGCTGACCTTCCAGCCGCTGATGCTACAGGCGCCTTAACTATGTCTGGAACCGGAGCAAAGATAGCCTTATTTAAAGATAAAACTACGGCAGCATCTGGGTCAAAACCAGCAGATACCGTAGACTTCGTTGGAATGGGCGGTGCCAATTCTTTTGAAGGAACAGGAGCTACTAAAGCACCATCTAATACAACAAGTGTACAGCGCAGACCTTACGCAAATGTAGATCCGGCTCCTGGCAAAGGAAACGCCTGGGATACAGATGATAACGCTGCGGACTTCTACGTAGGAGCAGTTGCGGCTCCAAGAAACACTGCAAGCCCAACAGAAGACCCAATGGTCCCAGTAACAAGCTTACAGCCAAAAGGTATGAACATTCAATTCTTACAAGACGGCACAACGGGAATCGTAACAGGGAAACCGGGAGCAGTAGAACCAGGTTCAATTGTAAAAGTATATGAAACGGCAGCAAAAGGAACGGCCCTTGGTACAGCCACTGCCAATGCTGACGGTTCATTTAAAGTAGATATCACTAAAACACTATCCTCTGTGTATGTTGCTGCTACACAAACGGGTCTGGCTGAAAGTGCAGCGATCCAAATCAACGCAGCAGCACCAAGTACATCAGTCACTCAGGCGAAACTAAGCTATGTAGTAGCGGATGAGATTGGTACACTAGTTTGCGGCGCAGGGGCGGCTGCAGCTAATGCCATCATCAATGTTTACGCAAATGAAGCAGCAACAGAAAAATTAAACGCACAAGATGTAACGGCTGGATCATCCGGAGAATTCAACGTTACCATCAACAACGCGCCAAACACTGTGTATGTCACGCAAACCACCAGCTCAGCGAAAGGAATCATGCTGCAAAGCACGCCGGTATCTGTAACAAAAGCCGACACAACCGCAGTAACAAAAATTGCTGAAGTTCGCACATCCGATACAAAAGGACAGCCAGTTAACCTTAATAAGTACTTTACCATCGAAGGTGTGGCTACTGTTGATAACCAAATTCTTGGAACCCAGAAGCAAAACTTCTATATCCAAGATGATACAGCGGGGATCAACATTTTTCATACTTCCCTAGATTTAGGTTATCAGATCCTTAAAGGAGATAAGGTCCGCATCACAGGGAAAGTCCTAGTCTATAATGGCTTAACCGAATTCGAACCAACTTCAATTGAAAAAATCAGTGAAGGAAATCCTATTCCGACAGCTAAAACCGTAACGATCAATGATCTAAACACCTATGCAACAGCGGAACCGTTAGAAGGAAGCCTTGTAACGGCAACAGGAAAAGTTTCAGCAGTGGCTGCTTCAGGTGCCAACTATAACGTTACCTTTGTCGATGATAACAACAAAACCACGACACTAAGGGTGATGGGAGCAACAGGAATTAAACCAGATACAGATCTTGTAACTGGAAAAAGCTATACTGTAACAGGTGTGTTAGGCCAATATACAACCAACGCATCAGCAACAAACGGTTATCAGCTTTACCCTCGTAATGTCAAAGATATTGCGCCAATGTTAGGCATATCACACACGCCATTAACTCAAGTATATAATGGCGCAAATGTCGAGTTTGAAGCAAATGCTGACGGGGCGGAATCTGTAAAGGTTTATTACAGAGCAACAGGCACCACCGACTTCACGGCCTTGCCAATGGTCAATGGCGGAGATGGACGTTATACAGCCACACTAACAGCTGCAAACGTGCCGCAAAACGGTTTTGAATATTACATTGAAGCAAAAGCAGGTACTCAAGTTCAAACTTCTGGTTCCAGTGACGTTCCATATCCAGTAACCTTAATCGAGGATACAGAAGGACCAGCGATTACCGGTATGACTCCACAGGACACAACAAAAGTAGAAAGCCCAACACCAGAGATTTCTGCTTTAATTGATGATCCAAGCGGCGTCGACGAAACAACAGTTCAAATGTGGCTGGACAGCAAAGAGCTAACCGCTCCAGCAGCAACCATCAGCAAAACACAGGTAAAATATGTACCTGAACAAGACCTTGCGCTTGGTACACACATCGTGAAGGTTACAGCAAAAGATACAAAAGGCAACAGGACAGAAAAAACATGGACATTTGAAGTGGTACCACGTTTTACAGGCGGTAATCACTACCGAGGTACAACGCATAACCACACAAACATTTCCCATGACGCCGCAGGTACTCCTGAGGATGCGTTAAAAGCGGGTAAATATCATCACTACGATTGGTTTGCCTTCTCCGACCATTCACATGATATCGACCCTGAAAAATTAGGAACAGACACGGTTGTTCGTAAAACAGCAGATGGCAAGGATGTACCAGAACGTTCAGGTGGATCGGACTGGCAATTAACAAAAGATCTAGCTAAACAGTACACAACCAATGATTATGTCGTATTCCCGGCGTTTGAGATGACGTCAACAACATGGGGACACTCCAATATCTTCGGAACCGATAACTTTATCGACCGAAATATAAACGGCAAGCAATACCAAGACTTAAGCCAGTACTATGCATGGGTCATGACATACGACGACCTCGTCGGTCAATTCAACCATCCGGATATGTCAGCCAATGCGTTCAACAACTTTAAGCCTTATGACGCGAATGTAGACAAGCTATTTACGATGTTAGAAGTAGGTAATGGGTCCGGACACTACGGCTATGCCAATGCGGAAACAAAATTCTACTCTGCCTTAGATTTAGGCTGGCATGTCGCACCAACGTATGGGGAGGACAACCATGAAGGAACATGGGGTCAAGTCAATGCCCGTACAGTGATCGTGGCAAGTGACCTGACGCAGGCATCCCTGCTGCACTCGATGCGTAATATGCGCGTCTACATGGAAGAAGATCCTAACTTCACGTTAGACGTATTAGCCAACGGCTACTACATGGGTTCAACAGTCGACAGCAAAACCCTAAAATTTGATATTAAGGGAAGCGACTTAGTAGCGGAAGCTCATAACGACACGGATTATAGCTATTTACCAACAAGCTATAAATCAGATGATAGAATCCAAAAAGTAGAACTCATTACAAATGGCGGTAAAGTAGTCGATTCTTATGAGCCGATGACAAAGGACTTCAAATGGACACCTTCTTATACCGTAACAGGCGGCCAGCAATGGTTTGTCGTAAAAGTAACACAAATGGATGGTGAAAGAATTTATTCTTCACCAATCTGGTCAAAAGAAGAGCCAGTCGACGTAAAAGTAAACAGCATCGATGTGGACGGCGGCGTCATCATTGGCGGCAACCCGGCAACATTAAAAGCTACTGTTGCGAACAATGGTACACAACCCGTCAGAAATCTAAAAGTAGACTTCTATTATGATGAAGTAAAAGAAGACCATTTTATCGGGACAAACAACATTTCTTCGATCCTGACGAAAGCTTCTGCAACCGCATCTGCGATATGGGCTGCCCCATCGATAGGCGACCATCAGATTATTGCAGTTGTGACCTCTTTAGATGGTCTGGATCTGGGAGATACGAAGTTTGTTTTACCAGTAAAAATTAAAGAGCCGCTCGGCGTGAAGGTGTTAATCGATGCCAACCATGGCAATGAAAATACCTCAGGTGACAGCGGAACGTATAAGGACAACTTAAAATCCTTTACCTTAATGCTTCAAAAAGAAGGCTACACCGTGGCTGAAAATAAAACAGCCCTTACGGATGAAGTGTTAAATGGTGTAAAAGTATTAGTACTCACACACCCAAGAACAGCCTTAACAGCAGCTGAAAATGCGGCTGTGGCGAAGTTTGTGCAAAATGGCGGTTCCTTGTTAATGGCAGGGAAGAGCAATAATAGCACAGACCCAACGATTAACAACGCCTTACTTGGCGCGATGGGATCAACCATCCGCATGGGCAACGATGGCGTCTTTGACGACAGCAAGAGCGGTAACTTCTGGAGTGATCCAAAGGTGAGCCCGTATGCCGTCAGATTACATCCAGGCTTAGTTTCCAACTTAATTACCGACCGCGTATCATTTATTGATTACTACAGCGGAACAAGCTTATCTGGAGCCGATAATCAGGCATTAACAGACGGCGGTAAAGTAACCATCCTTGCAAAAGGAAATGAAACCACCTATCAAGGAAACATTAAAGGCGGATATACCTACGATAATGTCTCCGATGAAACAGGCGGTTCAGCGATTCCAATGATTGCGTCAGAAGAAATCGGTACCGAAGGACGTATTGTCGTTTCCGGTATGAACATCTTCAATGACAAACAAATGGATGAATCGTACGAGCCAAAAGGAAACGACGAATTCACAATAAATGCCGTCAACTGGCTAGCACATCGTGAAACGACAGTGTCCAAAATTGCTGATGTACGTTCGAAAGTAGATGGCACAGATGTAGTCGTGGAAGGTACAGTAACAACAGGGGCCGGCAATTTCTTCGATGCGTTCTACTTGCAGGACGAAACCGGCGGTATTATGGCATTCCAAGAAGTTCCCGAAGGATCGCTGAAATTAGGCGATAAAGTACGTGTTCATGGACACATCAAGACCTTTGAAAATAACAAAGAATTAGAGTTTACTAGCTTTGCAAGTGACGTGATTAAAATTGGTTCAGGAGATCCAGTCAAGCCTAAGACAGTGGCAACAGGTGAAGCAACATCTGCTGCTAACCAAGGTCTGCTTGTAAAAGTAAAAGGAACAGTTCAATCCAAGTATGACGACAATTCTTATGTGATCAACGATGGTTCAGGAGATGTATTAGTCTTTACAGACGGATATATCGTTAACCAAAGCGGTCCTGTTCCTACTCTTAAAGTAGGAGACATGTTAGAAGCAGTTGGTCTTTCTGGGGCATTCTCAGAAGGCACACGGATCCGTGTCAGAGATACAAAAGAATTAGTTGGCTTTGATAAAACCGCTCCTGAAGCACCAGCCGTAAATGGAATAACAGATAAAGATGAAGTCATCACGGGTACAACAGAAGCCAATGCGACTGTAAAAGCTGTGGCAGGCGGCCAAGAAATTGGTACAGCAACAGCTGATGGTGATGGTAAATTTACAATGACAATTACAAAACAAACAGCGGGAACTACAGTTGCCGTAACAGCTACAGATGCTGCTGGCAATGCTAGTACCGCAACAGAAGTAACGGTAATCGATGTAACGGCACCAGCTGCCCCAGTCATTAACCCAGTAAACGATAATGACGTCGTGATGACTGGTAAGGCAGAGGCTGGCTCATTCGTTGTGGCAAAGGTGAATGGCCAGCCGATCGGTACAGCAACTGCTCGATTTGATGGAACATATTCCATTAGTGTGGCAAAGCAAACAGCCGCTTCAACCATCTCGATTACAGCTGTTGATGCCGCTGGCAATACTAGCGAAGCAACACAGGTAACTGTTACAGATGAAAAAGTAACAAAAGTGAGTGTAACAACAGCTAAGCCTGGTACACAGGTATTTAAAGAATCGATTCAATTTATCGCGACCTCTGAAGGAAGCAGAACTCCTGAATATCGTTTCTATATCATTGATAAAAAGGGAGATACAATCTATTCGCAAGATTATGGGGTAAGCAATACTTTGAATTGGACAGCTAAAATTCCGGGCACCTATAAAGTTGTGGTTGAGGCAAAGGATCAGTTTAATTTCGGTCTATTCTCAACTTACTCTGAGGCAAAATCGGAATTAACCTTTGAGGTTGCTGCAGGCAAGGTAGCTAAATAGTTTTTAAAAGCTTAAATATTTTTTCATAGTTTGTTCATATACAGAAGATAGAATAAGGACATGGAAAGGAAATGCTAATTTAACTTTTTCATGACCCCCTTGTGTATATCATATTTATCCGGCCTAGTGCCGGATATTTTTTTTGCTGAAAAATTTGCTAGTTTTAGGAGTTGGCCGGTAAATTATAAAAATTGGCCGGTAAAATTCAAAAATGGCAGGTATTTTTTCAAACCGGCAGGTATTTACGCCCAAGTGTCCGGTAAAAGGCTCAAACCGGCAGGTAACCCCTCAAATGCCCACCCACATATAAAAAAGGACTCTTACAACGTATGTAAGAGTCCTCCATATTTAATATACCTTTACAAAAACCGAGCGACTTTGATTACCCGCCTTGTCCATAGCGGAAACATCAAGAATGGATCCCTTTGCTTGAGCTCTTATGGCAGCTTTAAAATTACCGTACCGGTCGGAAACAGCTTTTCCTACCAGGCTAGTGCCCTTATAGATATAAACTGTTGCTCCAACTTCCGCTTTCCCTGTCACAGTGGTTGATTTATAGGTCACCTTGTTCACAGTCGGAGCGGCAGGAGGGGTCTTATCGACCACCGTTACCGAAGTAACACTCTGATTGCCTGCTTTATCACTTGCATAAATCGTGACAACCGTTCCAGTCTTTTGCTTACCGATCAGTTTGATCACAAAGTTTCCAACCGTATTAGCAGTACCTTGACCTAAAACAGTGGTTCCTCTCTTTATGACTACCTTAGCACCAGCTTCCGTTTTTCCGATGACAACAGTTTGATTATCTTTAATAGAAGTGACAGCTGGTTTTCCAGGAGCAGTCTTATCTAAGACGGTGACCGTCACATCACTACTCTTATTTCCGCCGCTGTCCTGAGCATAAATGGTCAGTTTAGTTCCGGCCTTTTGCACAGCGATCTTTACCGAAAAAGCCCCAGTACTAGCTGCAACAGCCATTCCTAAAACAGTGGTTCCGGATTTTACATATACAGTTGAACCAGCTTCGGCTTTCCCTGTCACCGTTGTTTGATTATCACCGACAGGATTGACACTTGGCGCAGCCGGAGGGAGTGTGTCTTTGACCGTTATGGAAGTGGTACCACTCATGTTCCCAGCTGCATCGACTGCATAAACAGACAAGATGCTGCCGCCAGGTTGTTTTAAAATAGGTACACTAAAATTACCGGCATCATCAGCAACAGCACTTCCAAGTTCGGTGCTACCGTTCTTTACATAAACGGTCGCCCCAGCCTCCGTAATGCCTGTTACGGTGGTATCCTGATCACTCACCTGATTAACCGTTGAAAGTACCGGCGGAGTCGTATCAATTTCGTCTCCTAAGACCGTATACGTGATATCCGAACCTTTATCTTCGGGTGCTGTAAAAGGTAAATCAACTAATTTAACAATCGCGCCGCCACCGTGTAAATCCGTTCCATTACCGGTGTAAATCTTTGGATTGAGCGCGGCAAACGCGGGCTCGCCTTTAAATCCATATAATCCAGTTGCCTGCTTTAACAATAAGGCCTCTCTAAATGAGGTCATAAACTTTCCAAATGTCATCTCAGGGTCAATATATTTATGGATCACATCTTCGACAGCACGATAATCATTGTTGGGATCATCTAATATTTCCTTAAATATTTGGTCGCCCTGGTTGGCCTGGAGCTTTAGATATTGGGAAAACAAATAGGATAAGGAGTAATTCGCCAAAACGTCTCCTTCTTCATCCCAATACAGTAACGAATGACCTGCTGTGATCGAATCAGAGTAATTGTAATAAGCAATCCGGTCGGTTAGTGGGCTGCCCGTATACATCTGTTCCGCCGCCATAGACATTCCTTCATCTAACCATGTATCCATTTGGGTAGTACTGCCTTCCACAAAGGCCGTACGGTTAAAGTTCACCATGTGTTGGAATTCATGTGCTAAGGTGCTGTAAGCTTCTGAAACAACCTTTACGGAATCTGTTCCCATGGTTGGATAGGTATCAATATTGAAGACTTCCATTTGATTGGAGTCAGGCAGGTCAAATAAATCGTAAGGCGAGAAATAACCTGCTACATATCCGCCGTTTCCGCTAAAGCCATCCTGGATATCATAGCAAAGGATATTTACTTTCCCATTTCCATCCACATCTGATTCAGGCCCAAAGTTGGTATTAACGAGAGGTTTAATTTTATTATCAAACTCTTCACCCAGCTTTTGAGCATCTAAATCAGTAATTTGATCATTGTAGACCCATACATTTGATTTTGTCCCGCTGTATAGCAATTTAGCGGTAATTTGATAATCTGTATTTGTTTCGATATTGGTTACCCAAAAGGCTTTGCTGTCTCCTACCGCAAAAGGGATAAACATCGTATTTCGACGAACTTTCTTATTTTTGTTTTTTGCGATATTAAAAGGTTTGACTAGATCCATTTTATAAGCACTAGGGTGCAACTTTTTATTAAACGCATAGTTTTTATTGTTAATATTAAAAGATCCAGTAAAGGCTAATCCATCTCCATTGTTAGATTCATTATCGATGACCACATAGCCCTGACCTGCTGCTAGAGCATCAGCGGTTTCTCCAGCAGAAACAGAGAATAGTAGAAGGCTGGATAAGACGATACAAAATAATCGTTTGAATGTATTCATAAGAGCTCCTCTCAAATCATTGGTTTCTATCTATTAAGTTAGTTAACGGTTGCCCAAGCAGAGCTACTTTGATTGCCGCTTGGATCGATGGCCAGCACTTCTAATTTTATGCCCCGCTTCTGAGGAGGTATAGCTGCTTTAAAGTTTCCATAACGATCACTTGTTGCCTGTCCAATCAGGTTAGATCCATAAAAAATATAAACCCCTGAACCAGCTTCTGCTTTTCCAGTGATAGAGGTGGAGGTACTTGTCACTTTACCTACGCTTGGAACAGCGGGAGCCGTTACATCCATTATCGTTACGGAAGTTCCCGCACTGCGATTCCCAGCTTTATCGATCGCATAAACCGTTAAGATGGTACCTGCTTTTTTTCCTGCTGTGAGTTTAATAGTGAAGGAACCTGTACTTGAAGCAGTGATTTGCCCTATCAAGGAGGATCCTTGTTTTATCTCAACTCGAGCGTTTCCTTCAGTTGTTCCATTAATAATCGTTTGGTTATCCGCTACGGAATAAACAGTTGGTTTTCCCGGAGCTGTTTTATCAATCACTGTAACGGTAGTGCCTACACTCTGATTTCCGGCAGCATCTTTCGCATAAACCGTTAATTTTGTACCTGCCATTTGTGTGGGAGTTGTCACAGTAAAATATCCAGCCGAGTTGGCTTTATTACTACCAATAGTGATGCTTCCTTTTTTTACAGTAATCGTTGAATTCGCTTCTGCCTTACCACTAACACTCTTATCATTATTGTCAACCGTATAAACCGTTGGCTTTGCTGGTGGCGTTCTGTCAACAACTGGCGGAGTATAGAATGGGTTTGCTACTCTAAATTGGGTGACATCTGAGTAAAACAAATCAGTCGTATATTCAGAGACACCTACTCTCATATAAATGTAGGGCTGGCCTTGGTACATTGATTTAGGAACGTAAGAATTAAGCATACCGGCAGTCGCTCCATATGTATTAAAATTAGTTTCACCCGTGTACTGTAGAGTTCCTCCATTATTTTTTAGGAACTCAACCGTAAGATATGGATCTTTTAAGTATCCGTATTCGGATTGATATAAAATTTTAACATTCATTTGTGTGGTGGAATAATTGGAAACCGAATTAAAGGTTAAAGTGTGGTATGTATACCAGCTATCTAACAAGTAATCTACAAATGTATTGTTTCCTCTTAAGGGGTAATCCCCCGGGTTCACAGATAAAGATTTTTTTACTTGTCCAGGTAGAATGCTGGTGGTCATCTTGCTGTTGAAATTTTTAACTACGGGCTTAATTTCCTGCGCATGTGCATTGAGTGGTACAGCAATGAAACATAATAATAATAATAAACCTAGTAAAAACCTAAATTTCTTCAAACCCATCTGCTCCTTTAATCATAAATTTCTATAAAAAATAGTTCTTTATAAGGAATATTATAAACTATATTTTCCATAAAAAGAATGAAGTGGTGGTAAAAATTTGAAGATTAATAAATAAATTCTACTATTCCGAGAAGTGGAGATTAAATACTATAAACCTATATTATTTAGGGTGATGCTGCATCGAAAGGCCTCTGAATGTTTTGATAGTCATTTGGTTTAATTACAGTTCACTCAAATGTGGCGGGTTATGAAAAATAAACAATCTCTAAATCAACTAACTTTTAAAAAATAAAAAAACCGGGTTTCTTCTATTATATATGTAATAATAGCGGTTACATAAAGTTGATTAAAAAAAGCAAACTCTACGGAAGAGTTCGCTATTGGTTAGTAAAATATTTAATTAAGTAATTACTCCATACCTCATACCCTTTTTCACTTGGAGCGCTTTGATCTGGCTTTAGGTATTCTTTAAAGGCAGCGGAATTTGCATCCGGCCAAGCTGGCCAATGATCAAGATAGGCTATCTGATGTTCCTTGGCGAAGTTCTTCAAGATAGCTACCTGACTAGGATAGATTTTGGCTTGATAAAGTGGATAAGAGGGCTGAAGAATAAAGGTTGTGTCAGGGTTCTCAGCTCTAATATCATCCATAATCTTTGTTATATCCTTTAGGGTGTTCTCTGGTAATACTTCCCCGTTATTAAGTAGAATAAATGGCTCTAGCACAATTAAATCTGCCTTTTCTGCTACTATTTCTGCTTGGTGATGATCACTAATAAACTTGGTGGAGGTAGAATCAAAGGTTTTTAACCCCACTTGAATATTCTTTTTCCCGAAAGTCTCGATTAGTTTTTCTTTTATTATCGGAAAACTACCTGTCTTTTCAGAGCCCATGGCAGGAGAGCCGACAAATAGAACTTTATACGTTCTTTTCTCTTTAAGGGCTTTTTCAAATGCATCGACAGCGGTTGATGGCCAATTAGTTGTAGAAGTTAATAGATCTTCTTGCGTCGTAGTAGAAGGATTCTTCGAGTTCTCGTCAGTTTGTGCCTGAGATGATGATGAAGCTTGATTCGATGCCGCTTCAATTTTTTTATTCCAATGAGAATGACCCACAAGAATGACTGCAATGCTGACAATACCCAATAATGTAGTTATGAACTTTCTCATTTATATGATACCCCCAAATTAATCTGCAAACCCATTATATCAAAAATGGATTTGAAAATTACTTCCAATTTCGATTTTTATCTACAAAAAATTACAATTCGGTGTAGAATAATAAAAGTGTTAAAGAAAAATACAAAGATATTACAAATACAAGAGAAAATTACAATTTTCGTCAACAATAGCCAATTTTATGCTATAATAACATTTGGTTTATTTTCGAAGAATAAAGGGAGGACAACATGAAAGAAACCTTAGGTTTAAAAGAGTTGTTGGGTATATTAAGAAAACGACTAAGTTTAATATTGGGTATTGCATTTGCTGCCATATTAATCAGTGGCCTGATTAGTTATTTTTTCTTAACACCTATTTATCAGACGTCCACGCAATTGCTTGTGAATCAGGCTAAGAGTGATAAAACCACTTACCAATATAATGAGGTACAAACCAATCTTCAATTAATCAATACCTACAATGTCATTATAAAAAGTCCCGCAGTTCTTGAGAAAGTTATTAAAGACTTGAATTTAAATATGACTGTTGCTGAACTAAATGAAAAAATTACAGTTCAAAACGAAAAAGAATCTCAAGTAGTTAACCTAGCTGTAGCCGATGAAAATGCTGCGACTTCTGCAAAGATTGCCAATAAAACAGCGGAAGTGTTTAAAAGAGAAATTGTAAAAATTATGAACGTTGATAATGTTAGTATCCTAGCAAAAGCGACTGTGACGAAAGAACTATCTCCAATTAAACCAAAACCATTAATCAATATTGCGATGGCATTGGTAGTGGGTCTTATGGTTGGGGTAGGGTTAGCGTTACTTCTTGAGTACTTTGACAATACAGTGAAAGAAGAGCAAGAAATTGAAAGACTTCTAGGGTTGCCAGTATTAGGTGTAATCACACAGATGGATAATTCAAAAGTAAATAATAGGAAAAGAAGTTCTGAAGGAAATAGTAGATTAAGAGGTGAGACCATTGGCTCTTAAAAAAAATAATAGAAAACCTATAATGAATAATAAAAGAAATCTCATTACTATGTTTGATCCGAAGTCACCTATTTCAGAACAGTACCGAACCATTAGAACGAATATTCAATTCTCTTCCATAGATAGTGAAGTAAGGACTTTAATGGTTACATCAACAGGTCCTGGAGAGGGTAAATCCACAACCGCAGCCAATCTAGCCATTGTTTTTGCCCAACAAGGTAAAAAAGTATTGCTTGTAGATGCAGATTTAAGAAAACCAACAGCTCATTATACTTTTAATCAGACCAATACATTTGGTTTAACAAGTGTTTTATCGAAGCAGATGACTCTAGAAAAGGCTGCCGAAGGAACAAATGAAAAGAATCTTTTTGTACTATCAAGCGGTCCTATACCGCCTAATCCAGCAGAATTGCTAGGCTCAAAAGCAATGGAGCAGTTTTTTAAGGATGCACAAGAAGTTTTTGATGTGGTGCTATTTGATACCCCACCATTGCTAGCAGTAACTGATGCTCAGCTGTTAGCGAATAAATGCGACGGTACAATTTTAGTAGTCTCCAGTGGGAAAACGATAAAAGATCATTTAGTGAAAGCGAAAGAACTGCTTGATGCAGCACAAAGTAAATTGTTAGGTGTCGTTTTAAATAATAAGGAAATGAAAGAAACAAATTACTACTATTATTATGGAGAAAAGTAACAAGTTTCGACAATTTTCACCTCTTTACCTTATGTAGGTATAGTGTTACCATAAAAAAAGTTGTTTGATATTGTCAAAAAATTGGGAGGGTGTGTGTACCATGGTGGATATTCATTGTCATATATTGCCAGGGATTGACGACGGAGCAAAAGATCTCTCAGACAGTATAGCGATGGCTAGGGAAGCTGAAGAAGAAGGGATTCGTACCATTATCGCCACCCCTCATCTAAATAATCAATATAATAACCGTAAAGATTTAATCGTAACCAAAGTGACCGATTTAAACCAGGCATTAAAGGATGCAGGGGTTAATGTTACGATTCTTCCAGGGCAAGAGCCCCGGATTTATGGTGATATTATTGAAGATTTTGAAAAAAATGAGATTCAGACTTTAAATAATAGCCAATATCTTTTTATTGAATTTCCCTCAAACCATGTCCCTAGATATGCGGAACAACTATTATTCGATATTCAATTAAAAGGGTTAACCCCAATTATTGTCCATCCTGAAAGAAATTCAGAACTTATAGAAAAGCCTGAGTTACTCTATAAATTGGTTGAAAAGGGTGCCTTAACCCAAGTTACAGCATCAAGTCTGTGCGGTTATTTTGGTAAAAAAATCAAGAGCTTTTCTATGCAAATAATAGAGGCAAATTTAACTCACTTTATTGCTTCTGATGCCCATAATATTAATAATCGTACCTTCAAAATGATGGAAGCTTTCGATTTCATAGAACAAGAATATGGAACTGATTATCTTTATCTATTTAAAGAGAATGCGGACTTGCTTGTTGAAGGGAAAAATATTATGAAGGAAATCCCGATGCCAATTAGAAAGAAAAAGAAGTTTATTTTCTTTTAAGTAAAGTTAACAACCGATTAGGCTGACACAAATATACTTATTATCTAAATTAGGTTATACCTAATTCGGCGAGGCTCCCTGTCCGTTATCTATGGGGGCACTCGACCATGCTTTGGGAAGAGGATCCATATCCTCATTCTTAGATGCTTGTCGTCGATAGCATGGTGTGAGGATGGGTTAGATGCCCGCTTTAAATATAAAAACAACATAAATATCTAATGAAAAGGCACGTCTGAAAGCACTTGCAATTCCATTGGGTATTTATTTTTTTGTCCTTTTCTTTGAAGGGCGAAAGAGTTTAATAGATAGAATCTTAAATATGGGGGAATTAAGTTGAAAAAAGTAAGAAAAGCAATTATACCAGCAGCAGGTCTTGGAACTAGATTTTTACCAGCAACAAAAGCTATGCCAAAAGAAATGTTACCAATCGTTGATAAGCCAACGATCCAATATATTATAGAAGAAGCTGTGGCAGCCGGAATTGAAGATATTATCATTGTTACTGGTAAGGGGAAGCGTGCCATCGAAGACCATTTTGATATGGCGATGGAGCTTGAGGAAAACTTAAAAGAAAAGAAGAAATTTGATCTTTTGGAAAGAGTTCAATTTGCTACGAACCTAGCAGATATCCATTACATCCGTCAGAAAGAACCAAAAGGACTTGGACATGCAGTGTGGTGTGCGCGTAACTTTATTGGAAACGAACCTTTTGCTGTCCTATTAGGAGATGACATTGTTCAAGGTGATACTCCTTGTTTACGCCAATTGATTGATCAATATGAAGAGACTTTTTCTTCAGTTATTGGTGTTCAAACAGTTCCTGAACAAGAAACAAATCGCTATGGTATTATTGATCCTGCTTCACAAGAGGGTAGATTGTATCAGGTGAATAATTTTGTTGAAAAACCAAAAGCAGGCACAGCGCCTTCGAATTTAGCCATTATGGGCAGATACGTTTTAACTCCAGAAATCTTTATGTTCCTTGATCAACAAGAACAAGGAGCAGGCGGCGAAATTCAATTAACAGATGCCATTCAAAAACTGAATCAGATTCAAAGAGTGTTTGCTTATGATTTTGAAGGCAAAAGATATGATGTTGGTGAAAAATTTGGATTTGTTAAAACAACTGTGGAATTCGCACTTCAACATGAAGACCTTCATGATGACATGATAGATTATTTAAAAAATCTAGTTTCTTCATTAGAAAAAGAAAAAGTAATGTTATAAGGGAAGGAAGAGGTCAAGAGTGTCTGAATTAGCGAATCAAGAGGCAACTTATCTAGTTAAAGATTTAGGTAATCTATCAAAAGAGAAAAAGTCCTACTTAGCAGCAAAGAGGACGATTGATATCATCGGTTCGTTATGTGGAATCCTTGTATTAAGTTTGCTATTTATTATGGTAGCTATTCTTATTAAATTGGAAGATCCAAAGGGTTCAGTTTTCTTTTCCCAAAAGAGAATCGGATTAAATGGAAAAGAATTCAAAATGTATAAATTCCGCTCCATGGTTTCAGATGCAGAGGAAAGACTAAAGGAACTCTTAAAATATAATGAAGTGTCCGGTGCTATGTTTAAAATGAAGGACGATCCACGAATCACAAGGATAGGGAAATTTATCCGGAAAACTAGTATTGATGAACTTCCACAACTTTTTAATGTATTAAAAGGGGATATGAGTTTAGTTGGACCCCGTCCGCCGCTTCCACGAGAGGTAGCTGAATATTCCGATTATGATAAACAACGTTTATTAGTCGTTCCAGGATGTACAGGTCTTTGGCAAGTCACCGGACGAAATAGTGTCGGTTTTGAAGAAATGGTGGAATTAGACATACAATACATTCAGAGTAGAACCGTATTATTTGATGTGAAAATCATTGCTAAAACGGTATTAGTATTGTTTGGTTCGAAAAATGCATTCTAAATAGTGTGGATTTACAATGAAATGGTTATTACAAGTGATTTTGAATAGTAAGGTTGCTGCCAGAGAATACATTAGTAAAACACAAGTTAGGAGAAAAAATGCGTATTTTACACATTGGAGAGTATGCAAAGGGTGGAGTTGCTACCTACCTTGAGGAAGTAATCCACTTTCAACAGAATGAATTTGGTGAAGATAATGTTTATTTAGCCGTTAGCGACTATAATTCAGAAACATTTAGTTTTATTCCAAAACAGAATATCAAAAGATATTCCTATAGAAGATGTCTTAAAAATCTTTTCTTATTACCTTTTAAGTTAAAAAGAATCGTGGAAAGTATCAATCCTGATGTAGTACATTTGCATAGTACATTCGCGGGATTTGCTTTCCGCCTTTTAAAGAAAAGCAAAAAGTGGAAGGTAATTTATACGCCCCATGGCTGGGCATTTAATCAAGAAACAGCAGACGTGAAGAAAGATATCTTTGCATTAGCCGAAAAGGCTTTAGTCGCCAAAGCAGATCGAATAACGGACATTTCAAAGTTCGAAATGCAGACGGCAATCGAAAGAAAGATTGATAAGGATAAAATTACATTAATTTATAATGGAATTTCCGAAAAGAAAGCTGCAGGAAATCATGCCAATTTTGAAGTGAATAACAATAAGATTAATTTATTGTTTATTGGCAGATTTGATAAACAAAAAGGGTTAGATTTATTGCTTACCTTTTTTTCTACTTATATAACAAATCAAATTGAGTTGTATGTGATTGGTGAAAGTGTAATCGCGAAAGAAACAGAGTTTGTCTACCCGGATAATGTCCATTTTATAGGTAAAGTGGATAATTCTTTAATAGACGAATATATACAAAAGGTAGATGCCTTGATTGTGCCATCTCGCTGGGAAGGTTTTGGCTTAGTTGCGGTAGAAGCGATGAGAAATAAAAAGCCAGCCATCGTAAGTAATAAAGGGGCCTTACCAGAGGTAGTTGGAAATAAAGCTTGTGGATATGTATTTGATTTAGATCACCTGGATACTTTAAAAAAGATATTGGATAATGTTTCTAAAGAAACTCTCAAGGATATGGGTGAGAAAAGTTATCAAAGGTATTTGGAAATGTTCACAAGTGAAAAAATGAACAAATCGATTGTCGAACTCTATAAAGAAGTACGAAAAGAATAGTAAAAATACCCAAGGTTGGTGCAAAAGCACGAATCTTGGTTAAGGAGATTGTATAAATGAATGGAGTAAGTGTGATTATTCCAATTTATAATGTTGAAAAATACATTAAGCACTGTTTAGAATCAATTGTTACAAGTATGAAGGACTTTTCAAATATTCAAGTGATCCTTGTAAATGACGGTACGAAAGACCAATCTGGAGAAATAGCAGAAGAGTTTGCAAAAGAGCATTCGAATTTTTGTTACGTAACCAAGGAAAATGGCGGTTTATCAGATGCAAGGAACTTCGGCCTTCAATACGTGAAATATGACTATGTTACGTTTATAGACAGTGATGATTTTATTGGTGAAGAGTATTTTACTGAAGTAGTAAATGCATTGAAGTCTGATCCAGATATGATTGTTTTTGACTGGATGGATATTATTGATGATCAACCCCATGCAACCGTGAAGGGGATAGATAATCCAGATTCCTTATGGACGGTTCAGCCAAGTGCCTGGAACAAGGTATATAAAGCATCCTTTTTTGATCAAGTTAAATTTCCAAAAGGGAAAATCTATGAGGATGTAGGGACTATCTATAAATTATTATATGATGTGAATGACTTTACCTATATTAATAAGCCGTTATATATGTACAGAAAAAATAGAGATGGAAGTATTCTAACAACTATTTCTCCTAAAATAAATAACATTTATGAAGTCTTAGACGACACCTACTCATATTATAAAGATAAAAATCTTTTGACCAAAGAGGTTAAGGATGGCCTATGTTATCAATATGTGAAGTTATTGATGTGGTCGAATATGTATAGACAATTAAAGTTTTTTAAGTTTAATTTCATGGGCTTCTTTAAAAAAATGAAAGAAACAAGAAGAATCGTCGTGGAGAAATTTCCGAATTGGAAAGAAAATCAGTTGTTGCTTGAGAACTCCGATTATTTTATTAATCGCTTAGGTAATGGATATATTCATTCTCTGGATCGTCTGGGTAAAAATATGTTCAGCACGATGAGTACCATTATGTTTTTAGTTCAGAAAAACATTAAGAGAAGTTGATTTGAGGAGAAAGAATGCAAATATATATTTATCTTATATTATTAATAATATTGATTGGGATATACACTGACCAAGACATCATTCAAATACAAGATCGGATCGTCATCAATCCAAATGTATATTTATTATTTTCGTGTCTAGTCCTCTTTTCTTTTTCTGCATTGAGACATGGAATTGGAACGGACTATGTCCTTTATAATGGAATCTATCTTTCTGGGGTGGAAAGAGAATTAAATCTTGGTTGGCTATTCTCATCCATTAGTGATTTATCAAGAAAGCTTCATATCAATTATCAGTGGTTTTTAGCATTTAATGCGTTATTATATATGTCTGCTGTTTATCTCTTAATTCGTTTATTTTCTCCTTACAAGTATATTTCATTACTTATACTTCTAGGCTCATATAGCTTTTTTTCTAGTATGAATACATTTAGACAATTTAGTTCGATCTCACTTGTTATTTTTGCACTTGTTTTATTTTATAAGTATAAAAAAATATACTTGAGTATTTTAATTTATATATTAGCGATAGCGATGCATAATAGTTCACTTTTATTTGCCCCGTTATTTCTGTTAAATATTATAAAGTTTGAAACCAAAGGATATTTAATTATTCTCGGTATTTGTTTTCTGTCCTTTTTTGGGCTGCCTGATAGTCTTAAATCTGAAATTTTTACTTCCGTTTTAAAATTGAATAGTTTCTTTTATGAAAAGTATTCTAGTTCAGAACTCTCCATTTTCGCAGAAGGGGCTGAACGAGGACTTAATAATAGATTGTTTTATTTATTTTATTGGATTGTGACGTTTGTATATATCTTTAGAAAATCCAAATTAAATGAAAATATCGACTGGATCGATAAAATATTCTTATTTTATTTCTTATTTAATAGCTTTATGCCTTTTTCAACTCTTGTTGAACGACTTTCTTATCTTTTTGACTTATTTTCAATCATTATATTTCCTAGATTTATTAATATACAGGAAACTGATTTTAACAAAAATATCTTTAAGGTTGTCATTGCTTTAATATTTATTTTCAGAATGATTTCCGTACTTTTAAAAAATGGAGATGGAGTAGTTCCTTATAGCTCTATTTTATTGATTTTCTAGGATGGAAGAGAGGAGAATTATTCTGGAGCCTTTAGTATCAATAATTATTCCAGTTTATAACGTAGAAAAGTATTTAAATCGTTGTTTGGATTCCGTTGTTGGTCAAACATACAAAAATTTAGAAATCATCATTATTAATGATGGCTCACCTGATCGTTCATTAGAGATTGCCGAAACCTATAGTCATAAAGACGACCGGATTATTTTGATATCCCAGGAAAACGGCGGACAAGCAAATGCTAGAAACCATGGTTTATCCATATACCGTGGGGAATATGTCCTTTTTGTGGACAGTGATGACTGGATCAATTTGGACTGTGTCGAAAAATGTGTAAAAAAAGCCATCCAGACGAAGGCAGATATCGTCATTTTTGATTGGAATACGGTCAAAATAGGTCATGTTGTCTATGAAAAGGCAGGGTTAGAATTAGCGGATAGCCAATCCCACCCATGGAATAAAATGTACGCTAAGAAAGTATGGGAGGGTTATTCGTTTCCTGAAGGAGTCTGGTATGAGGACTTGGGAATCGTACCAATCGTTGTGGGATTGAATGGCAAAAGGGCCAAACTTGATGAAGCATTGTACAATTATGATTTTACAAGAACGGATTCGCAATCCCATCAGCTAAACAATGAAAAGAATATGGATATTATCAAGATGCTGGAATTGGTTTATGCTGCATTGGACGGGAAGGTTGAAAAGGAACAACTCGAATCTCTTTATATCAAACATTTAATGCTTGGTTTAGTGTTACGTAAAATTTTGGTCTATAAAGAACTGGATAGTAACGCACTGAAAAAGGCCTTGGATTATATGAATAATAAATTCCCACAGTGGGAATCCAATAAATATTATTTAGAGAAAACAGGTAAACAAACGATAATAGAAAAAGCCATTTTCTCTTTACTTAAAAAACATCTTTATAAAACGTCACGTTTTACATGGGTCACCATTAATAATTTCTATAAATATATGTTCAAGATGAAAAAACGTTTCAGCCCCAATGGATAAATCAAACAATATGGTAGAAAATAAAGGATTGAAAAAATGAAAAAAGTAATGATTCATGCTTATACAGAGTTTAATCTAGGCGATGATTTATTTATAAAGATTCTGTGTGAACGATATCCGAACACAGAATTCGTCTTATATGCACCAAGACAATACAAAGAACTATTTAAAAACATAAAGAATATTAGTTTTTCCCCCAGTGATTTACTTGTTATCAGAGGAACGAACTTCATCCTTAGAAAATTTAAGGTTCCTAATTTCTTCCGCAGTCTAGCAGCCAATGGCTGCGATGGTGCGGTCTATATTGGCGGTTCTCTATTTATCCAAGAAGATAACTGGAATAAACACCTAGAAAACACAAAAAGTATGATGATCAAAGATAAACCGTTTTTCCTTCTAGGTGCCAATTTTGGACCGTTTTCCGATCAGCAATTCTACAATAAATATAAAGAATTATTTAAACAATATGCGGATATCTGTTTTAGGGAAAAACATTCTTATGAATTATTTAAGGACCTCGACAATGTTAGGGTTGCAGATGATATCATCTTTCAATTAAAGACTCAACCTTTGAGGGAAGAAGATAAAAATATCGTCATATCTGTAATCAAGCCATCCTTCCGAGAAGAACTATCTCATTTTGATGAAATTTATTATCAAAAAATGAAGGATACAGCGGTCTATTTTATTGAAAAGGGTTATCGAGTGACGCTGATGTCATTCTGTGAATATCAAGGTGACGTGGAGGCAATAGAAAAAATTACGAGTTTGATTCCAAAGCAATACTTAAATAAGGTTGATTCCTACTCGTATAAATTAGATATTGAGGAACCTTTAGAGATCATAGGAAAAGCAAATTTTATTGTGGCTACTAGATTCCATTCCATGATTTTAGGTTGGATTTATAATAAACCTGTCTTCCCAATTGTGTATAGTAAAAAGATGACCAATGTGATGACAGATGTTGGGTTTAATGGACTTTATGCGGAATTGAAAAATATTGGTGAGTTGAAGCCGGAAGATATCTTTGAAGGAATGCAGACCAATTTGATCGATGTTGCGAAACAAGTGAAGGATGCAGAAAGACATTTTGAAGTATTGGATCAATATGTATCCAAATAATGAGTAAGGAAAATGATCATGGGTAGAGAGAAAACGTTAGTTAAAAATTCCATCATATACCTGATTGGTAATTTTGGTTCAAAGTTCCTTGGGATTTTAATCATTCCATTATATACACATTACTTAAATACAGAACAATTTGGTTATTTTGACTTGGTCACTTCTTATATAACCTTGCTATTACCGCTTGTTACGTTTCAGATTACGGATGCACTCTATCGGTATTTATTAGATTCAAACGATAGGCTGGAATCTTCAAAAATAATAACGAATTCCTTTCATATTATGCTGCGTAATTTAATTATTTTAAATGTACTTGCGGTGGTTTTATTCCAGTTTATTGATTTTGATTATAAGTATCTCTTTTTACTTCAGCTCGATACCTTAGTGCTCTATACGATTTGGATTCAAACGGCTAGGGGACTGAAGGAAAATATCTTGTATTCTGTTTCTGGTGTAATCTTTACGATTGTCTCTTTAGCATCTAACCTGTTTTTTATCATTTACATGGGTATGGAAGTCAAAGGATTAATTTACTCCAATATTCTTGCTTCGGTTATAACTTTTATTTATGTAGAATACAAACTACGATTATCCAAGTATTTTAGTTTTAAATATGTAAGCAAGGATTATAATGGAAAGTTAATCAAGTTCTCCCTACCTTTAATTCCAAACATTATAAGCTGGTGGGTCATGAATGTTTCGGATCGAACGTTATTAAACCACTATATTGGGATGGATGCGAACGGATTATATGCCATTGCCAATAAATTTCCTTCGATTCTCCTGATGCTGAATACAATTTTTTCGTTAGCATGGCAGGAGTCGGTCATCACGGAGGCCAAATCGAAAGGAAATAATGAGTTCTATACCAAGATGTTTAATTATTACATTACCTTTCAATTTACGGGCGTCATTATCTTTCTTTCCATGACGAAGTTTCTAATGCAATTTTTAGTGGATGAAAGCTATTTTATCTCTTGGAAGTATATTCCTTTCCTTTACTTAGCAACAATATTTTCGGGATTCTCATCTTTTTATGGAGCCAGCTACTTAAGTTCAGAAAAGACCATGGGATCCTTTTATACATCGGTACTAGGGGCCGTAGTAAATTTAATCTTTAATATTGCTTTAATACCAGTCATCGGGATTCAAGGTGCTTCTGTGTCTACCATGTTAGCCTTTTTAATGATGTGGGCGGCGAGAATGTACAATACAAGGAAATACTTTAAAATCCAGATTGATATTAAAACATTGGTGGAGTTATCGGTTCTTACGACCGTTTATGTATTCTTATATTATTATGAAAACACCGTTTTACAGATTGTTTTATTTGTCCTAGCATTAGCTATATTTGCTTTTTATAATAAAATGCTATTATTAAAAGTAAAAGATGTACTTTTTAGTAAGCTTAAGTTTCTTAACAAAATAAAGGCTTAAAAGTTAACAAGGCAGCGTCCGAAGACGCTGCCTTGTTTTGTTATTCTATCACCAGATAAGCTGGTATGGAGGATAGTTGCAAATGAATTTGATCGTTTGGCCACTTTACTGACTGTTCTTTTCCATAAAGGGTCACGAATTTTCCTGTTCCCGAAGGAAGGGATAATGTGATTCGATGGGTAGGATTGGTGGTCCAGAAAATATAGATCTTCTTTTTCTCTTTATTTACAAATTCAAAAATATAGTCGTCTTGATGGATGTTGTTTGTGATTCGTTTACTATATCGATATCCATTTAAAAGCTTGGTTAAATTCGAGTAGGCCAGATACGATGATTTTGGCTGATAATTATTCTTTAGTAAACCATAATTATGTTCTTTGGTAGTCGAATCTACACCGTCATTTCTCCAGTCATACCAAATACTTATGGGAATTTGTTCTGAAGCATTTAGAGTAAGCATCCTAACTAGAAACTCGGCTTGTTTTTGTTCGTTGATTACAAAATTCCCTGAATAGGAATTCACCGCAAACCCCCATTCACCAGAGAAAATAGGAAGCGGTTTGTCTGAATATTTCTTGACAAGACTCTTTATTTTTTGGTAATCACGAAGAACCGTTTCCGGTTTCATATTATTATACGGATGAACCGATATAGCATCTAGACTTGAAAGGACCTTCGTCCGCTTTAAAAAGTTTTCTAACCAGTCAAGCGGCTCTGCGGAGGTTCCTGATAAAGCAGGAGCCACCACTAATCCACTTTTATCATAACGTTTGATCAATGGTGCGACTTGATCCACTAAAAGACTGTAATTAACATAACTTGTCTGTTCATTCCAATAGGATGGATGATTGGGTTCATTCCAGATTTCCCATACACTCTGTTGATTCTTATATCTACTTACAACAGCTTTCACATAATTACTAAAAGCCTTTCGTCCTTTTTCTGTTAAAATGGCTGTTTTATCTTCGTAAAGTTTATTGGAGTAATCAAGTATATAATAGGGCCTGATATGATTTTTTATCAAAGTTTTGTTTAATTCATCATATCTTTCAAATTTATAGTGGCCTTTCTTTTTTTCAATTTCCCGCCATGTGAGGTCAATTCGAACCCACTTGATATTGGCTGCCTTCATTTTTTGTATATCCTGCTTACTCAACTCTCCATGCATACTTACTCCAAACGTATTTGGTAACGTCTTGGGTATAACCTTATGGGTGTCTAATTTCGTAGGATTTTCTTTTTCGCTGCATCCTGCTAAGGTAATCATAAAAATAATAATAGGTACCACAACTAATTTTCTTAACATTTTAAATTTCATTCTTCTCTTAACCCCTATATCACTGCTGCATTTTTATCCTTTACATGGATAAATAAACTCCCAATGGATTGACAGTTCTGTCATCTATCATAACATACAATTTGAAAATTTTAGACGCTATGGTCCTAAATAGGACTATAGTAACAAGTGCAATCCTTTTCTTTAATAATAGATTGATTTATTAATTTAAAAGTAAATTAATGTTAAAATAGATGATAGAAAATTATATTAATAGAATGGAGGCTTAATGGTTGAAAGTAATTTTACTAAGAGTAGGACTATTGACTGGCATCATTTTCTTAGGTTTCTTTTACAAAGAAGCCTCAGCAGCAGAGACATGGGCATCCAAATGTGCAGCATATGGAGAGATTCAACCCAATCAAAATCCCGCTTTTCAGCATTTGAACTGTTTATTGACAAATGCAGCATTAGCAGCAAACATCCCTCCTGAAGTTGTCAAGGCGGTGGCTGCAAAGGAAAGCGATTGGAGGCAATTTGAGAACGGACAGCCTTTAGTTTCTCCTGATGGCGGAATTGGTATTATGCAAATTACGAATCAAACAGGATATGACGAACAGAGTTTAAAAAATGACATCTACTATAATATCCAAGCAGGGATCGATATTCTGAGTTATATGTACGGCCGAAAAGATTTACCGAAGATAAAGGGTGCAGGGCAAGAAGTTATTGAAAATTGGTATTTTCCAATCATGGCTTATAACGGAACGAAACCTATCAACAGTCCGCTTTATCAGGCAACGGGAGAAAGAAATACAGATGCCTATCAGGAGAAGGTCTTAGCCCTTGTGGAACAAAACGATTTTTTAGGTGATACTAAATTGGGGCAATACCCTTTTAGTACAGCTGACTTTGATTATGATCCAAACAGTGATGAAAATATTGTATTCAAAAAGTTGGAATATATATTATCGGATCGATTACATACTTCTAACTATCACTTTCAGACTGGAGACAGCGTGTTTGTAACAGAGGATGGTGTGGGTTTAAGGTCAAGAGCAAGTAAATTATCCGATGGGACTACACTCGCTAAGAATACCATCCTAACGATTGATGGAAATTTTACTTATGATCAATCAGAAGACAATGAAAATCAATTTGTGTGGTATCCAGTGAAAAGCTTGGATAACAAGTATGCAGGTTATATATCTTCTGCTTATATTATGAAAGCAGGAAAAGTAACCAGTTTAAGTGTTGCTGCCAATAAGGTAAGTCCGCAAGTTGTTGGTACTTCAGTGGATATCACCGCAACATCAACTGGGAGCAGCAACCCGGATTATCGGTTTTATGTAAAGGATGCGGCAGGAAATCTTACTACGCTGCAGGAATATGGAGCAAGTAATTCAGCAACCTGGACACCGACTAAGCCTGGAACTTACACCATCATTGTCCATGCCAAGGATATGAGTAAGTCTGGTGGGAATACCTTCTATGAAGCTCGGACCGAAATGACCTACCAGGTAAACGGGAAGGTAATCAGTGTAAATGTGCAGGCAGATAAGCCAGCGCCTCAAAACGCAGGGACTACCATCCAGTTGAAAGCTGAGTCACAAGGCAGTCCAACTCCGGAATATCGGTTCTATGTACGAGATGAAAAAGGCAGCCTAACAACTCTTCAGGAATATGGAAGCAGTGATACAACGACATGGACACCAACCACAGCGGGTACTTACACGATTATTGTTCATGCTAAAGATAAGAATAAGTCCGGTGGAAGTACCTATTATGAAGCACGGACAGAAATGACCTACCAGGTGAGTGGGAAGGTAACCAGTGTGAATGTACAGGCGGATAAGCCAACGCCTCAAATGGCAGGCACGTCTATCCAATTGAAAGCTGCATCACAAGGCAGTCCAACTCCGGAATATCGCTTCTATGTACGAGATGAAAAAGGAAACTTGGCGACTCTTCAAGAATATGGAAGCAGTGATACAACGACATGGACACCAACAAAAGCAGGAACGTACACGATTATTGTTCATGCGAAGGATAAGAATAAATCCGGGGCGAATAGCTATTATGAAGCGCGAAAAGAAATGGTGTACAAAGTAAGTCCAGCCCAAGTAATCAGTGTTAATTTACAGGCAGACAAGGCCAGCCCACAGTTGGCAGGCACCTCCATTGTATTAAAGGCTACTTCGCAAGGAAGTTCGGAACCTGAGTATCGATTCATGATTAGAGATGCTAGTGGAAACCTTACAACATTGCAGGAGTATGGAATAGGGGATACGGCCACATGGACACCAACAAAAGTAGGAACTTATACGATTATCGTCCATGCGAAGGATAAAAGTAAGTCAGGGGCAAATTATTTCTATGAAGTCCGAACAGAAGTAATTTATAAAATCAATTAGCTTTTAATAGTTTAATACACGTTAAACCAAAACGTCTTTCTTATTCGAAAGGCGTTTTATTAATGTTAATATGAAAAATCTTGTAGAAAAGTTTATTATATAAATAGTAATATAGGTAAATAGTAATATTTAAATTACATAAGAGGTGAGTAGATGAAGAAAAAGCCTAGAAGAGTTTTCATTTCATTATTGGTACTTTCAATATTAATCAGTTTGGCATTGCCTCAAAAATTTCTAGCTGAAGTAGATACTGCCCCGCCAACATTAGAAAAAGTAGAACTTACCAAAACAGAAATATCTGCTGGTGAGTCTAACACAATATATATTACGCCAAAAGATGAAATTTCTGGTATAAAGTACGTATCTTTTAGAGCGGAAAGCCCATCGGGAAAGCATGCATATGGAGCAAACATTTGGTCAGTTGACAGCCAAGGAAGGTGGTATGGAACAATTCCTATCAATGAATATTCCGAAGGTGGTACATGGAAGATTGATAGTATATCATTGACAGACAATGCGGGCAATACCAAGTACTTTTATTATGGGAAAGATTATACTGCAGATTTTATTGTGGATAGTCCTAATGCAGACATAACAGCTCCCATATTGGAGAAAGTAGAGCTTAGTAAAACTGACATGTCTGCAGGAGAAAGTAATACCATTTATATTACACCGAAAGATGAAATTTCCGGTATTAAGTATGTATCCTTTAGAGCAGAAAGCCCTTCAGGAAAACACGCATATGGAGCAAATATCTGGAATATCGATGGGCAAGGTAGATGGTATGGGTCTATTCCAATAGATAATAATTCTGAAAGTGGTTTATGGAAGATTGATTCAATATCATTAACAGATAATGCTGGAAATACTAAGTATTATTATTATGGAACCGATTATACAGCAGATTTTTTTGTTAATAGCCTAAATGTTGATTTAAAGCCTCCAACATTAGAAAAAGTGGAGCTTGGAAAAACCGCCCTTTTTGCAGGAGAAAATAACCTAATCTACATTACTCCAATGGATGAGATTTCAGGAGTAAAGTATGTTTCTTTTAGAGCGGTGAGCCCATCGGGAAGCCAGGCATATGGTGCAAATATCTGGAATATCGATGGACAAGGAAGATGGTATGGTTCCATTCCAATCAATGCAAATTCGGAAATTGGAAAATGGAAGATTGAAAGCATTTCATTAACAGATAATGCGGGGAATACAAAGTATTATACATATGGACGAGATTATACCGCGGATTTTGTTGTGAAGAGCATAAATACTAAAGTTAATACAGTTAACCTTACCGTAAGTCTCCCAAGTTCACAAAAAGCAGGAACGCCTATTATTTTGAAGGCCACTTCTAAAGGAAGTGATATGCCAGAGTATCGTTTTTTTCTTCGAGATGAAAAAGGAAACTTGACGACTCTCCAGGAATACGGAAGTCCAGATACGTATACTTGGACTCCTACAAAGGCAGGAACATACACTATCATTGTCCACGCAAAGGACAAAAGTAAAACAGGAACTAATTATTACTATGAAGCTCGGGCAGAAATGAATTACAAAATAGATCCTGCTAAAGTAACCAGTGTTGGGTTGTCTGCAAGTAAACCTTCTCCACAGGTAGCAGGAACAATAATCAATTTTAAGGCAGAATCACAAGGTAGTCCAACTCCAGAATATCGCTTCTATGTTCGAGATGAAAAAGGAAACCTTACGACCCTTCAAGAATATGGAAGCAGTGAAACAACGACATGGACACCAACAGCAGCTGGGACTTACACGATTATTGTTCATGCCAAGGATAAGAATAAATCCGGTGCTAATAGCTATTATGAAGCACGCACAGAGATGGTGTATAAAGTAAGCCCAGCCAAAGTAACGAGTGTGAATTTACAGACAGACAAGGCCAGCCCTCAGTTGGCAGGCAGCACCATTATATTTAAGGCTTCTTCACAAGGAAGTCCGGAACCTGAGTATCGATTCTTTATTAAAGATGCTAGTGGTAACCTTACAACATTGCAGGAGTATGGGATAGGGGATACTACCACATGGATACCAACCAAAGCAGGATCTTATACGATTATCGTCCATGCAAAGGATAAAAGTATATCTGGGGCAAATTATTTCTATGAAGCTCGAACAGAAGCTGTCTATAAAATAGAATAATTTTACTAGTTAGTCATTTATGTTAGAACGTCTTTCCAACAGGGAAGGGCGTTTTTTTGTTATATTTTTCTAGTGACGAATTGTAAAATTTTTGTAGAATAATAGGGGATCCAATAGTAATATTAGGATGGTAAAATTCTAGGAATTGTAATTTATAAAGGGGAGTGAAAAAGGGGATATGAAGACGGGCTCTAGTAGAGTTTTCATTTTACTGCTGGTAATTTCAATATTAACCAGCATAGCTTTACCTCATCGATCTTTTGCTGATTCTGACGCGACTCCGCCAGCATTAGAAAAGGTGGAGCTAAGCAATTCAGAAATAACAGCGGGGGAGAGTAATATCATCTATATCACAACAACAGATGATTTATCTGGAGTAGATTATATCTGGTATCAGGTTAAAAGTCCTTCTGGGAACCAAACCTATTCAACGATCAGCCGTACAAGAGATACGCAAGGCAGATGGTATGGGTCGATTCCAACAAATATATATGCTGAAAGTGGAACGTGGAAGATTACAGCCATTGCCTTGCAGGATAAAGCCGGAAATTCAAAATTCTACTACTACGGACAGGATTATACAGCAAACTTTATAGTAAACAATGAGAATGGCGATGCAACAGCCCCGGTATTGGAAAAAGTGGAGTTGGGTAAAACGGAAATCAAAGCAGGAGAAAGTAATACAATCTATATTACGACAAAAGATGATCTATCTGGAGTAGATTATATCTGGTATCAGGTTAAAAGTCCTTCTGGAAGCCAAACTTATTCAACGATTAGCCGGACAAGAGATACGCAAGGCAGATGGTATGGATCCATTCCGACCAATATAAATGCTGAAAGCGGAACGTGGAAGATTACGGCCATTGCCTTGCAGGATAAAGCCGGAAATTCAAAATTCTACTACTACGGACAGGATTATATAGCAAATTTTATAGTAAACAATGAGAATGGAGATGCAACAGCCCCAGTATTGGAAAAAGTGGAGTTGGGTAAAACGGAAATCAAAGCAGGAGAAAGTAATACGATTTATATTACGACAACAGATGATTTATCTGGAGTAGATTATATATGGTATCAGATTAAAAGTCCTTCTGGTAACCAAACCTATTCAACGATAAGCCGGACAAGGGATACGCAAGGCAGATGGTATGGATCGATTCCAACCAATATAAATGCTGAAAGCGGAACGTGGGAAATTTCGGCTATTGCCTTACAGGATAAAGCCGGAAATTCAAAATTCTACTACTACGGACAGGATTATACACTTGGCTTTACAGTTAAAAATGAGCCCTCAAAAGTGAATTCGGTTACTCTGTCAACGGATCTTCCAAGTCCACAAAAAGCAGGTTCGAACATCCAATTAAAAGCAACTTCAGATGGCAGTGACACTCCAGAGTACCGTTTTATGATTCGAGATGAAAAAGGAAACCTGACAACTCTTCAGGAATATGGATCAAGTGATACAGCGGTATGGACACCTGCAAAAGAGGGAACATATACGATCATTGTTCACGCAAAAGATAAAAGTAAGTCTGGTTCAAACTACTACTATGAAGCAAGGTCAGAAATGATCTATAAGGTAGAACCAGCAAAAGTGACCAGCGTTGGATTAACAGTGGACAAACCTTCTCCACAATTGGCGGGAACCTCTATTAGCATAAAGGCATCCTCACAAGGAAGTCCAAATCCAGAATATCGATTCTTCGTTAAAGATGAAAAAGGTAACCTGATTACCCTTCAGGAATATGGAAGCAGTGATACAGCGACATGGACACCAACGGAACCAGGAACGTATACCATCATTGCTCATGCAAAGGATAAAAGTAAATCCGGAGCCAATAATTATTACGAAGCTCGCAGTGAAATGGTCTATAAGATTAATGCTGGAAAAGTATCAAGCGTTTCAGTGCTTGCCAGCAAGTTATCACCACAGGTGGAAGGCACAACCATCAGTTTAAAAGCTGGGTCACAAGGCAGTGCAAACCCAGAATATCGTTTCTATATTCGAGACGAACAGGGGAATCTAACGACCCTACAGGATTTTAGCAGCAATGATACAGCGACATGGGTCCCAACAAAGCCAGGAACGTATACGATTATTGTCCATGCGAAGGACAAATATAAAACTGGATCGAGTAGTTACTATGAAGCTCGGACAGAAATAGTCTACAAGGTGAATTCGGCAAAAGTGACGCAGGTAAGTATGCTGGTAAGTAAGCTGTCCCCTCAATTAGCGGGTACCGCTATCAGTATCAAGGCAGAATCACAAGGAAGTCCAAATCCAGAATATCGTTTCTATATTAGAGACGAACAGGGTAACCTCACAACCCTGCAGGAGTATAGCAGTAATGATTCAGTGGCATGGACCCCAACAAAGCCAGGGACTTACACCATAATTGTTCATTCAAAGAACAAATATAATTCAGGATCGAATTATTATTTTGAAGCTCGGACAGAAATGATTTATCGTGTAGATTAAGATAGTTAAATTAAAAAAGCTACCATCGGCAATCACATAATTATGATTGCCGATGGTAGCTTTTGTCTATTTATTACTGAAAATTATTAGTTATATATTTTACCTGTTCTTGGTTAATAACAATTTGATAGTTGTTTGCTTCTAATATATCATCGTAAAGCTTCTTACTTTCACCACGTATTTGGTGATAAGCCAACTGTGTTTTTGGATCGAAATCCTTTGCAGTTAGTCCAAGGCTTAACATATCAGATGTCGACATATTAGTAGCAATTACAAATTGCGGGATCGTTTTAACAAGGGCTGGCAATTTTGTAATATTGCTAGGACTTAGAGCTTTTTTTGCAATTCCTTTTAGCGCCTCTTCTTGTAATTGCTGGCGCCCGTATTCACCGTTTTTAAGGGAATAACGCTCATGGACAACCTCTGCGACCATTTTTCCATCAAATGAATGAGTACCAGCACTAATTACTTTGTTTTGATTCTCACCATACCATGGATGAGTTAGTTTCACATCGAAAGGTACTTCCATTTTGATTCCGCCTAATGCATCAACCATTGATTGAAAGCCCCAATAGTTGGTTTCGACATAATAATTAATAGGGACACCCATAAATTCACTAACAGCTTCAACCGCAGCTTCTACACCTTTTTGAGAGCCATGTTTAGCTTGCATGATATACTGAACACTTGTTAGTTTTGTGTACCCATAGCCATCTAAGTGGACACGGGTATCACGAGGAATGCTGACTGCTTGATACTTATTTTTATTTAAATCTACATGAACTAGGACCATTGAATCAGAATGTCCTAATTTATCGCCTTTTCTTTGATCGGATCCTATTAAAAGCACATTAAATACAGGTGTTTTTACTTCAACATTTTCATCCGCGGCAGTGGAACCAGATGTCTTCTTTGCTCCCACTACAGGTACCGTTGCAAAATGATTCTTAGGCTGTAATTGATAGTATTCATATCCAAATGCAGCAACTCCTAAAACAAAGATTCCTAGAATGCTAAAGCCAAGAATTATCCACTTTCTTCTTCCATTTTTCTTCATTTTTTCCTCCGATGTATTTTATATGAACTTGATTATTAATTTAGACTTATAATTACTGACTAATCTTACTATTTTTGGAGATTCGGTTCAATATAATTAAATTGGTAATACGTAATATTTGTAGAAAATTCACGAATCAAAATTGGAAATTTGTGGGTAAATAGTAAGCGTTATTTTGCTGAATGTCAATATTCCTAGAGACCATCGCCCCTGAATGGGTATTCATCTTTATAAAAATTGTAAAAAAATTAATTCAAAATTCCTAATACCCCTTCAATTTTCTTACAAAAAGGTGTTTAATAGATAAAGAGCATTTAATGTGACACAAATGTTAAAAATATGACAATTTATGATACAATCATTTTGCACGTTTTATAAAACAGGGAGGACATCATGGAAGAAACAATTGATTTAAAAGAAATATTACAACTATTAAGAAAACGGCTGTTCTTAATACTTGCTATAACCATCGTAGCTGGTATTTTGATGGCACTGGTCAGCTTTTTTTATTTAACCCCCATTTACCAATCATCGACAAAATTATTAATTAACCAAACGAAAAGTGACTTAACAACACAAAATTCATCCAATTTACAGTCAGAGGTACAAGGGAATTTACAATTGATTGATACCTATAACGAAATTATTAAGAGTACTGCGATTCTTGATAAGGTTGCTGATAAGCTTGGTACTGGTATTACATCGGCACAATTAAACAATGAAATTTCAATTGCAAGTACGGAGAATTCGCAAGTCATAACAATCGTCGTACAGGATGCTAATGCTAAACAAGCAGCAAAAATAGCAGATACGACAGCAGAGGTTTTCCAAGCGGAAATCGTAAAAATTATGAAAATAGATAATGTAAATATCCTTGACTATGCAAAGGTAGACCTATCGCCGATTAAACCTCGATCATTAATGAATATTGCCATTGCTCTTGTGGTTGGTTTAATGGCTGGAGTAGCGGTTGCATTCTTACTACATTATTTTGATCGGACCCTAAAAACGGAAAAGGATATCGAAAATGAATTAGGACTTCCAGTCATCGGTCTGATTTCGAAAATAGACGAGTCGAAATCAGTTGATTTCAATCGAGGAAGTTCAAAAAGAACAGCAGCAAGGAGTGAAAATTTTGGCTCTTAAAAAGAAGAAACTTACAAATCATTCAGTAAATAAAAATAAACTAGTGGCAAGTCTTAACCCAAAGTCACCGATTACGGAGCAATTTCGCTCTTTTAGAACGAATATTCAATATTCATCGGTAGATGAGGAATTAAGGACTATTATGGTAACTTCTTCAGAACCCGGAGAAGGGAAATCTACGACAATTGCAAATTTAGCCGTTGTATTTGCTCAACAAGGAAAAAAAGTATTAATTGTCGATGCCGATCTACGGAAACCTACCTTACATTATATCTTTAATGTGAATAATACATTTGGGTTTACCACTGTACTGACAAAACAAAAGACTTTATTAAAAGCAATAGAACAAACGGAAGAAGAAAACTTATTCTTGCTAACCAGTGGACCTACTCCCCCGAATCCAGCAGAACTATTGAGTTCCAAATCGATGGAGCAGTTTATCGTAGAAGCAAAAGAAGAGTTTGATATGATTTTATTTGATACTCCGCCATTGTTAGCTGTTGCAGATCCACAAATCATGGCTAACCAATGTGATGGATCTGTTCTAGTTGTCCTGAGTGGGAAAACGGAAATTGACCATGGTAAAAAAAGCAAAGATTTACTAGAAAACGCAAAAGCTAAATTACTAGGCGTAGTCCTTAACCAGGTAGAAGCGGAACAAGGTGGATACTACTATTATTATGGCGGCTCTAGCAGCAAAAAAAATTAGTTCAGGGCTCCATTTAAGGGGTTCTGACTCCAAAAAGACTAGGAAGAGTATTTTAATAAGGTGTCGAACAAAAGCTGCAAACTTTACTAAACATCAATTTCAGGATGAATTACCTGAACGGCGAGGCTCCCCTGTCCGTTATCCATGGGGGCACTCGGTCATACTGTGGGTCATAGAAAAGGCCTTAGACGCGTGTCGTCAATAGCATGATGTGAGGACGGGTTAGATGCCCATTTAAAACTAGTAAATATCTAATGAAAGAATAAGCGGATGAATTCGCTTGCAATTCCATTAGGTATTTATTTTTTTGCCCCAGTACTTTAATGGAGCAAAGAGTTCAGTAGATAAACAAATGAAAATTGGGGGGTATATGGTTTGAAGAAAGTTAGAAAAGCAATCATCCCTGCAGCTGGGCTAGGGACTAGATTTTTACCAGCAACAAAGGCAATGCCGAAGGAAATGTTACCAATCGTTGATAAGCCGACTATTCAATACATAATTGAAGAAGCAGTAGCGTCAGGTATTGAAGATATTATAATCGTTACAGGTAAAGGCAAGCGTGCCATCGAGGATCACTTCGATATGGCAATGGAGCTAGAGGAAAACTTAATTGGAAAGAAAAAATTTGATCTGCTAGAAAAGGTTCAATTTGCAACGAATCTAGCAGATATCCATTATATCCGCCAAAAGGAACCTAAAGGACTTGGACATGCGGTATGGTGTGCAAGAAACTTTATTGGAAATGAGCCATTTGCGGTTCTTTTAGGCGATGACATTGTTCAAGGCGAGACACCTTGCCTACGTCAGTTAATTAATCAGTACGAAGAGACTTTCTCTTCTGTTATTGGCGTTCAATCTGTACCTGATCAAGAGACGCACCGTTATGGGATTATTGATCCTTCTTCACAGGACGGAAGATTATATCAGGTTAACAACTTTGTAGAAAAGCCAAAACCAGGTACAGCCCCATCGAATCTAGCAATTATGGGCCGATATATATTGACCCCAGAAATTTTTATGTTCCTTGAAGAGCAAGAAAAAGGCGCTGGCGGAGAAATCCAATTAACAGATGCGATTCAAAAATTAAATCAGATTCAAAGAGTATTTGCTTATGATTTCGAAGGGAAACGGTATGATGTGGGTGAAAAGTTTGGTTTTGTCAAAACAACTGTAGAATTTGCCTTGCAGCATAAAGACCTCCATGATGACATGATTGATTACTTGAAAAATCTCGTTTCTACTTTAGATAAAGAAAAAGTCATCTTATAGATAGAGAAGGAAGGGGTCCAGGTTGCCTGATTTAGCAAATCAAGATGTTGTATATTTAGAGAAACAAAATGCCAAGTTTCCGGTTAATAACCGGAAATTCTACTTAATTGTTAAGAGATTGATTGATATCATCGGTGCTTCATGTGGAATTATATTTTTGAGTCTTCTATTTATAGTTATCGCCTTGTTAATCAAGATTGAAGACCCCAAAGGAAAAGTATTTTTCTCGCAAAAGCGTGTTGGTTTGAATGGCAAAGAATTTAAAATGTATAAGTTCCGTTCGATGGTCTTTAATGCGGAGGAAAGATTACAAGAACTGTTAAAGTATAACGAAGTATCTGGTGCCATGTTCAAAATGAAAGAAGACCCTCGCATTACCAAAGTGGGGAAGTTCGTAAGGAAAACAAGTATCGACGAACTCCCGCAGCTATTCAATGTGGTTAAAGGGGAAATGAGCTTGGTGGGACCGCGTCCTCCTCTTCCAAGGGAAGTGGCCATATACTCCAACCATGACAAACAGAGGTTATTCGTTGCCCCTGGCTGTACAGGACTTTGGCAAGTAAGTGGAAGGAATAGTTTAGGGTTTGAGGAAATGGTGGAACTAGATATTCAATATATTCGTGAACGTTCTATATTATTTGATATAAAAATTATTCTCAAAACGGTCTTAGTATTATTTGGTTCGAAAGATGCATTTTAGGAAAGAGGTACAAAAATATGATGAATACAAACTCCAAAATATATGTGGCTGGCCACCGCGGTCTTGTCGGGTCTGCGATTGTTAGAAAACTAGAAGAAAAAGGATATACTAATTTAGTGTATCGTACGAGTAAAGAATTAGACCTTAGAGATAAAAATGCAGTGGATCAATTCTTTGCCGAAGAAAAACCTGAATTTGTTTTTCTTGCAGCGGCAAGGGTTGGCGGTATTGTAGCAAATAATGAATACCCAGCTGACTTTATCCGTGATAATCTTTTAATTCAAACTAATATCATTGATGCTGCTTATCGAAATGATGTTAAAAAGCTTTTATTCCTAGGTAGTACTTGTATCTATCCTAAAATGGCGCCACAGCCATTGAAAGAAGAGTATCTATTAACTGGTGAGCTTGAGCCAACAAATGATGCTTATGCGATTGCAAAAATTGCTGGTATCAAAATGTGTCAATCATATAATCGCCAGTATGGTACAGATTATATCTCAGTTATGCCAACCAATCTTTATGGTGAAAATGATAACTTTGACCTTCACACATCTCATGTGTTACCAGCATTAATTCGTAAGTTCCATGACGCGAAGGAAAACAATTCTCCATTTGTTGAGGTTTGGGGAACAGGTACACCTAAACGAGAATTCTTATATTCTGATGACCTTGCAGATGCATGTGTGTATCTAATTAATAATTATTCTGGTAATGAAATCGTAAATATCGGGGTTGGCGATGACCTTCCTATTAAAGAATTAGCAGAAAAAATTAAAGATGTAGTTGGGTTTACCGGTGAGATTCAATTTGATACAACAAAACCTGACGGAACACCAAGAAAATTAGTCGATGTAACGAAGTTAAACTCATTAGGCTGGAAAGCAACCACTTCATTAGAAGTAGGGTTAAAGAAAGCTTACCAATGGTTTTTAGATAATCAATTAACTAAAGTAAACTAACATATATCGGAGGATAAAATGAAAAAGGCATTAATTACAGGTGTAACAGGACAAGACGGATCCTATTTAGCAGAATTTTTATTAGAAAAAGGCTACGAGGTGCATGGGATTATCCGCCGAAGCTCTTCCTATAATCAAGAGCGTTTAGAAGACCTTCTTACAGAAGAGGAGGCAAATGCATTATTAAACAATAGCAACTTTCATCTTCATTATGGAGATGTTACTGATGCATTAAACGTTACTCGTATTATCGGTGAAATTCGGCCAGACGAAATTTACAACTTAGCTGCGCAATCACATGTTCGTGTTTCTTTTGACATGCCTGGTTACACTTTAGATGTTGATGCTAAAGGAACATTAAATATTCTTGAAGCAGTCCGAATCTTGGGTTTAACCGAAAAAACACGTGTATATCAAGCTTCAACATCTGAACTATTCGGAAAAGTTCAAGAAGTACCGCAAAAAGAGACAACACCGTTTTATCCACGCTCACCTTATGGAGTAGCAAAGATTTATGGTTTTTGGATTACAAAGAACTATCGTGAATCTTATAATATGTTTGCCGTAAACGGGATTTTATTCAACCATGAATCAGAACGTCGTGGCGAGACATTCGTTACCCGTAAAATTACTCTTGCTACTGCACGGATTGTACAGGGTAAACAAAAGAAATTATCGCTTGGAAATCTTGACTCCCTTCGTGACTGGGGGTACGCAAAGGATTATGTAGAATGTATGTGGTTGATTTTACAGCATGATAAACCAGAAGACTTCGTTATTGCCACTGGTGAAATGCACTCTGTAAGAGAATTTGTTGAGTTATCTTTCAAACATGTTGGTGTTGAAATTGAATGGATTGGCCAGGGTGTAAATGAAAAAGGCATTAATAAAGCTACTGGTGAGGTTGTAGTAGATATTGATCCAAAATTTTTCAGACCTGCTGAAGTGGATCAATTGTTAGGCGATCCTACAAAAGCTAAGACTTTATTAAAATGGAATCCTACTAAAACATCATTTGAGGGATTAGTAAAGATAATGGTTAGTAATGATGTAGAGAAAGTTTCAAGAGAAAATCGTGTAAAGAAAATGTTTGACTAAGCTAATGACAGAAGGGAAATAAATTAATATTTCTTTTCTGTCATTTCACTATTTATTGATGTCATTGGGGGGAGAAAAACAGGTGTCAAATTCAAATAACAAAGACAAAGATAATGCCTTTGAGATTGCGGTTAGTAAAGTTGATAAATCGAAAATACCTACATGTAATATATTAGGAGTAAATATAGCTGCTATTAATATGGAGTGGTTGATAGACTTTTTTAATAGTAATATAAAAAGCTTATCAGGTGATTATGTATGTGTTTCCAATGTTCATACCACGGTGACTAGTTTTGAAGAACCAGAATATTGTGCTGTACAGAACGGTGGTATACTGGCAATTCCGGATGGTGGGCCGCTTTCTACTATTGGCAGAATACGTGGCCATAAAAATATGGCTAGAACCACTGGTCCTAGTTTGATGGAAGAAATGTTTAAGATTTCTTCAGAAAAGGGCTATCGTCATTTTTTCTATGGCTCAACAGAAGAAACTTTAAAAAAACTCCTACTAAACTTAAAAAAAAACTATCCCAGTATAGAAATTGCCGGGATGTACAGTCCTCCTTTTCGACCTGTGTCACAGGAAGAAGATCAAGAAATTGTTAAGATAATTAATGCTACTAAACCTGACTTTGTTTGGGTTGGTCTCGGTGCACCGAAACAGGAAAAGTGGATGGCTTCTCATCGAGGAAGAATAAATGGGCTAATGATTGGAATTGGAGCTGGTTTTGATTATATTGCAGGAAACCTTTCTAGAGCTCCTGAATGGATGCAGAAAAGTAATCTTGAATGGTTGTACCGGCTGATACAAGAACCGAAAAGATTGTTTAAGCGATATTTCCATACTAACACAAAGTTTATATGGCTATTAGTCAGTGGAAAATAAAATTTTTAATAATATATTTTTGGTGAAAAAACGCAATGTTTTTTACACTTAATTCTTTAAGGGAATTAGATATAGTTCCTTTTTTTCATATCGAGGTTTAATTAATAAATAATGTCTTTGACCAAAGTACTTTACTTAACTACTTTGCTCTTAAATTATTAAAAAGTGTGATTTTATATAAAAATACTAAGGACATTTAAAGTAAATTAATAATTTATTCTAATAAATATGGTGATACCTATAATGAATAGAAAAAAGAAAATTTGTATGGTAGTACAAGATCCAATGGTTAAAGGTGGAATAGCTGCTGTAGTCAATGGATATAGAGGTTCTATATTGGAGAAGATATTTAGTATCAAATATGTCGAGTCATATAAAGATGGTAGTAAGTTCACAAAACTTCTAAAGGCTATTTTTGGATATCTTCACTTTCTAATGGTTCTGTTACTAGAGAAACCGAATATAGTGCATATTCATTCTTCCTTTGGCCCTAGTTTTTATCGCAAAATACCATATATTTATTTGGCGTACTGGGCAGGAATACCAATTATTAATCATTGTCATGGTGCGGATTTTGATACTTTTTTTTTGAATGCAAGTGAAAAGAAAAAGAGATTAATAAGGAAGATTTATAATAAATGCAATATAATGATTGCCCTTTCTGAAGAATGGAAGGAACGGTTGAGTATGATTGTACCATCCGAAAGAATTGTGATTATTGAGAATTATAGTACCATTCATAAAGACGCAGTCCACGATAAATTGAATCGGAAAAGTAATGGTCAAATACTTTTCTTGGGTGAGATTGGTCTCAGGAAGGGTTGTTATGATATTCCAGAAGTGGTTAAAAAAGTTGTTGAAGAGATTCCAACTGTTAAGTTTGTACTAGGTGGTAGTGGGGATATTGATAATATAAGAGATTTACTAATAGAAAAAGGGGTAGAAAAATACGTAATATTCCCTGGATGGGTTAGAGATGAAGAAAAAGATAAGTTACTTCGCAAAAGTGATGTATTTTTTCTACCCTCTTATAATGAAGGAATGCCAATGTCAATTTTAGATGCAATGGGATATGGACTTCCGGTAGTCAGTACTAGGGTAGGGGGAATACCTAAGATTGTACATGAGGATGAGAACGGTTATGTGTGTGAACCGGGAGACGTAGACGGGTTTGCGGAAGCATTGGTGAAATTACTCACAGAAGCTGATAAGCTGAAAAGATTCAGCAAGAACAGTTATTCTATTGTTTCAAAGGATTATAGCTTCGAAAGCAATATCAGTAAAATAGAACATCTTTATAAATCTATTTAAAGTTAAATTTAGTGAAAATAATTACGCTTACTTATATTGCTTAAGAGAAGAATGGTTCATAGTTATTGAGTAATGCAGAGTGGAGTGAAATAATGAAGCCCTTTTTTAGTGTAATAGTACCTGTATATAATGTAAAAGAATATTTAATACGTTGTATTGAGTCTATTCAAACTCAAAGTAATGGGAATATGGAAATTATACTAGTAGATGATGGTTCAACAGATGGTTCTGGGGATCTATGTGACGAGTTAGCGAACAAATATAATGAAATTATTGCCTTTCATAAGCCGAACGGAGGATTGGCGAGTGCGAGGAACTTTGGAATGCAGCATGCAGTCGGAAAATATATCTGTTTTATTGACTCAGATGATTGGGTTGAACCCAGTATGTTTGAAACTTTAATGAGTGAAGCATTTGGACAAGAAATTGATGTTATAAAGTATGGCTATCAAAAGAGAAGGAATGGTTTGATATTAGAAAGAAAGGTCTCAAGTATACCGGAAGGAAGTTATGAAAAAGAGGAAATTATTAGTTTTCTATTGCCGGATGCTGTTGGCAGGAAGGATCTATTTAATTATTCACAAGACTTTCTGCTTTCTGCTTGGTCTTCTCTTTACCGGTTAGATTTTTTGAAAATAAATAATATCACTTTTACTTCAGAAAGAATTGTATTGAATGAGGATTACCTTTTTAATGTTATGGTAATAAATAAAGCTGAGAGTATTAAAGTTTTACACGAGTATTTATATAACTATGATGATCGTCTGGGATCATTAACACAAAGGTATCGAATTAATATGTACGATCGTAAAAAGGTATTATATGAAAATTACAAAAGTGTCCTTTGTAATTGGCAATTATCAGAAGTCTTAAAGATTAGGCTTAATCATTTTTATATCGATGCTATTTATGATTGTATAACTAACGAATGCTCAAAATTTACAGATCATTCTTCAAAAAAATCAATTGAAAATATATATACATTCTTGAATGATTTAAACCTAATCGAAGCATTAAAAAATTGTGATTTAAAATCTACAGGATTAAAAGGAAGAATAATTGCTCTTTTAATGAAATACAAATCCTCAATGGCTATTTACTATTTATATAGACTATTAAAAAAAAATAAATAATCAACTCTTGTTGTTTCTGGCTTTGTCGTATTTGCTTTTCATAGAGTACTAAGTTGTCATTAAAGTAAAGCCTGAAAAATAGAAAAAAACTCATAAATGTTTTATGAAATGGGGGATAACATCTTTGAATAACTTAGTACTAAGTAAATCACGTTATGAAATAAGACCCAAAAGGTTAATATATTTTATATTAATTCTTACGCTATTGATGGGAACATTAGTTGACGATTTCCATTTTCCAAGCTCAATTAGTTATTTGAATGATATTTGTGTAGTAGCACTGTTTTACTTTATTTTGCCTCGATTTGTACTTACCTTTAAAAATTTGAAACTAACAGGAATCCTTATTGTTATAGGTCTGTTTATCTTAAGTATAATAATTGGAATAATTATAAACCTAGTTCCAATTAACTTGGTTGTTTGGGCCATACGAAATACCTTTCGTTTTTTTACTTTCTTTATAGCGTGTGTATGCTATTTAAATAAGAATGATCTTGACTATCTTTTTAGATTGTTTTATAAATTGCAGTGGTTAAACCTTGTTCTAGCTTTTTACCAGTATTTCGTGTTGGGATTGAGTCAGGACTTTTTAGGCGGCATTTTTGGTCATGGTGGAGGAGCGGGTCTTACCGTTTTTAGTTGTTTGTTATTGGCTTATGCGACCTGCTCATATTTATCAAAAAAATTACCCCTGTATAAACTGATTTTTATTATGCTATCCACTATGATAATAAACGCTATGGCAGAACAAAAAATATTTTATTTTGAGTTTGTTATAATTCTAATTTTAGCTTTGTTATTCTGTAATGCTACTTGGAAAAAATTTAAAATTTTCATTGTTGGGATAGGTGGAATATTTATCGGTTTAACTATATTAAAAAATCTATTTCCCCTTCATTTTGAGATTTTAACTAACTTTGCAATGATTGAGGATTATGCAAATATGACAAGTGGTGGGTATGAAATTAGCAGGTGGGGTGCCTTTAGCCAAATTAATAGTATCTTTTTCAAAAATGATATTATTTTAAATTTGTTTGGCTATGGTTTTGGTAATGCTGAGTACTCAGCGTTTCCGTATTTTACAAGTTCATTTTATGTGCAATATGGACAGTGGCATTATCGTTGGTTTACACATCAATGGACATTTTTGGAGACTGGATATGTGGGATTTATTCTGTATGTTAGTTTTTTTGTCGCTATTTTTGTTTACGCATCATATATTCGGAAATGGATTGTAAAAAAGGAGCAGTATTATATCGTTATAACACAAATTATGGTTGTGGTGTGCATTGTCTCCATTTGGTATAACGCACTATTAAAGATGGATTTTGGGTATATTGCTTTTTTTGCACTAACTTTGAGTGGCATTCTTATGAAAGATGCAATATTTATGAAGAGAAAAGGCGTGGAATTGATTAATGATTAAAGATAAAATAAAAAAACTATTATTTGGACCAAAAGCTTCTTCAGATTTGTATATAGACTATTTACGTAAAATTGGAGTTCAAATAGGTAAAGATTGCATTATTTATTCCCCAAGACATTCTTTGATTGATATACAGTATCCATGGATGCTTGAAATCGGCAATAATGTAAAAATAACCCATGGTGTAATTATTCTTACACATGATTATAGTTGGTCTGTTTTAAAAAAGTTAAAAGTTCCTAAAGGTGAAGGAGCAATATTGGGGGCGTCTGGAAAGGTATCAATAGGAGATAACGTTTTTATAGGTATGAATGCCACAATTCTTCGGGGTGTGACTATTGGTAATAACGTAGTAATAGGTGCCGGAAGTGTTGTCTCGAAAAATTGTCCATCAAATGGTGTATATGCTGGTAATCCAGCAAGATTAATAATGAGTATTGAAGATTTTTATATAAAGCGAGAGGAAAAACAACTTGAGGAAGCTAAGTCATTAGCTCTTGAGTATTATAAAAAGTTTCAGATGGTTCCGGAAAAAGAAGTGTTTCATGAATATTTCATGTTATTTGAAAACACCCCTGAAAAACTGTGTTCTGTTTTTGAAGAAAAGTTGATGCAAACGGGCAATTATAAGGATAGTAAAGCATTTCTTTCTTCTCGTAAAGCGCAATTTTCTGATTATCATGAGTTTCTAAGATTCTGTGGATTTGATATTAAACAGATAAAGTAAGAATTTAGGTGAAGAAAAATGAAAAAATGTATATTTATCTTACCGTATTTCGGTGAATTTAATAATTACTTTGAACTTTTTTTAAAGAGCTGTAGTTATAATCACGATTTTGACTGGCTTATAATAACAGATAATCTCAAAGAGTACTCATTTCCACCAAATGTTTATTTAAAGTATATGGATTTTCAAGAATTTAAAAGATTAATTTCGTCAAAATTCGATTTTAAAATTTCACTCGATAAACCCTATAAACTATGTGATTTTAAACCCGCTTATGGTTATATTTTTGAGAACTTTATTCAGGATTATCAGTATTGGGGACATTGTGATTGTGATTTAATATTTGGGGATCTTAAAAAATTCTTGTTTCCATTATTTGAAATTGATTATGACAAGATCTTTGCTGTTGGACATCTAACTTTGTATAAAAATAATTCTACTAATAATAGAATGTTTATGCAGAGGTACAAAAATAAAACCATTTATAGGACTTTTTTTGCCACATCGGAAATTGGAGGATTTGACGAAGATTTTTTTGATGAAAATGTTCATTCGATCTTTTTAGAAAATGGAGCAAGTATTTATCAAGAAGACTTAAGCATCAATCCTGCGGTCAATAAGGCAAGATTTGAATTGAAAAAATATAACCCTAAAATTCGAAAGTTTATTGACCTAAAATTTAAAGATACACTTTATGTATGGGATAACGGAAAAATAAAGGCTATTTCCCAAAATCCCCAAAGTAATAAACTGATATGTCAAGAATATCTATATATGCACTTTCAAATGAGGAAAATGAAAATTACAGATTCAGTTAAGAATGCTAATCTTATTCAAATAGTTCCTAATCGATTTAAACCGTTAGAGAGGATACCTGACACTTTAACTGAATGGAGAATTATTTCAAAAAGCCCTGTAAATATGCACCTATTTGACCTTTATTCAAATAAAATAAAACGTAAAATACAATGTCTAATAAAAAATTATTAATGTCATAGTGATTTTTTATTCTGTTACTCCGATAGGATCTAACACTTATTTTATATTATTTGTTGAAGTATGCATTGTTCTTATTGGAAATAAAAACGTTTATATAATTCAAAAAGTCCAGATAAGTTTGAGGTGAATAAATGCAACATCTAGTAAGTGTAATTGTTCCAGTATATAATGTGAAGTTATATTTAAATAGGTGTTTGGACAGTTTACTTGAGCAAACATTTAAGAATATACAAATTATTTTAATTGATGATGGATCAACAGATGGTAGCGAAATAATGTGCGATTCTTACGCAGAAAAACATGAGAATATCGAGGTAATTCATAAAAAAAATGAGGGTGTCAGTATTGCTAGAAATCAAGGTATTGACTTAGCTAAAGGAAAATATATTGTGTTTGTTGATTCGGATGATTGGATAGAACCAACTCATGTAGAAGATCTATATAATCTGATAGACAAGAAAGTTCAACTAGGGATTATAGGGTATCGTGAAGTGAATGAAAATGATATTTCAAATAAAAAAAGTGGTAATCACAGTTCATTTGAAAAGAGACTTATATCCAGAAATAAAGCATTAAATGATATTTTTGACTATGTTATGTATCTAGGATATTTATGGAATAAAATATTTGAAAGGAAAATTATTAATCAATATCACTTACGATTTAATCCGCAAATTAAAATTTGGGAAGACCTTGTATTTTGCTGCCAATATATAACACATATTGATAATGCTATTTATAATGAAAAAGTCTCTTATAATTATTTGATTCGTTCCAATAGTACAGTGAATTCAAAAAGCTATGATAAGGAAAGGTCTAAAATTTTTGCTGTGGATATTTTTGAGAGTCTTATGGAAGAGGAAACTCGTAAGAAGAAGTTACAGTCAGATTCAAAATTTTATACACTCGTAAAAAAGTTGTATGCCACTACCTATATTAAGACTATTATTGATGTTGAGTTTGCAAACGGAAATTTTGATGAATTATATGTAGAGAAATATCTATCTAAGGCAAAAAAATATATAGATTATGTCCACTTAAAAGAAAAACTTTTTTATGTTTTACTTAAGCTATTTCCTAATATTTTTTTCTTACTATACAAGAGAGTTCGGTTATTTCGAAGGATAATCTTAAAGATCCAAAGTTTAAAAAAATGGATAAAGTAGTAGAATTTTAGGTTTACAAGACTATTATTTAATAATAAGAAAGAAAAATAAACTATATTTACAGTTTTTTAGTAGAGGTAAACTTAATGAGACCGAAAATAAGTGTAATAATTCCTGTTTATAAAGTAGAGAAATTTTTACCAAGATGTATTGAAAGTATTATTAAACAAACTTATAAAAATCTAGAGATAATACTAGTCAATGATGGCTCTCCCGATAAGTGTGGGGAAATATGTGATTATTATGCAATGAAGGATAGTCGAATTAAAGTAATTCATAAGGAAAATGGCGGTCTTTCTGATGCGCGAAATGTAGGTTTAGATAATACAACAGGGGAGTATATTAGCCTTATAGATTCAGATGATTTTATTCATGTGAAATTTTATGAGATTTTAATGGAGCTAATTCTTAAAAATGACGCAGATATTGCACAATGTGAATTTCAAAAAGTATTTGATGAAGATAATAATTATATAGATAAAACAAAGCAAAACCTTCTAATAAATCACGAAGTTAACTATTTTAATAATTTAGAAGCACTTTATAATTTATATAGTAACAATTATGTCAGTGCTGTAGTTGTTTGGAATAAGTTATATAAAAAAGAGCTATTTTCAGATATAAGATTTCCTAAAGGAAAATTACATGAAGATGAGTATACTACCTATAAACTCTTATATAATACAAAAAAGTTAATTACAACTTCTTTTAAGTTATATTATTATTTGCAAAGAACTAATAGTATTATGGGTGAAAAATTTAATATAAAACGTCTGGATATATTGGATGCTTATTCTAATCAAATATCTTTTTATAGCATAAATAATTTGCCCCAATTAAAATACTTAGCAATAAGAAGATTAAAAGGAATAATTAGAAACTCTATGAGTTCATTATTAAAATCAGACATAGATAATAAGGAACAAGCTTTCCGTTATTTAGTTAGTTATAACAAAAACAATTTCCATTATTTTAAAAGTGATTCTGATATTAGTTACTCATCCAAATTTATTATGTATTTATTAGAGTACAGTCCTATATTTTTAATAAAATTTTTAATTAAACTAATGGATATGAAAATGAAAGTTATTAAATAAATTATATTTAAATCGTTCAAAAACCTAATACTTTTTAGAGGTGATTACTATTATTTCGTTAAAAAATGAAATTTCTAATATTAAAGATTCTGTCATTCGCAAAGTTTGGAAAGAAAAAAAGGCAGATGTAAAACTAGTTAAATTTATAAAAAACAGCAAAAAAAGTAAAATATTTTTAATAGGAACACCCACACATGGAAATTTAGGAGATCAAGCAATTGCTCATGCTGAGATTAAATTTTTACAAGATAATTGTAAAAACTTTGATGTGTTTGAAATACACTTTGAGCAATTTAATTACTATCTAAAAAAATTAAAACAAATAATTAAACAAAATGATATCATAATGTTACATGGTGGGGGGAATATGGGTGATCAATATATACGTGAAGAGGAATTAAGAAGGATAGTAATTTCTAATTTTAAAGAACAAAAAATTATTTCCTTTCCGCAAACAATATATTTTAGTGATACAAATCTTGGAAGGCGAGAACTTGAAAAGACTAAAAATATTTATAAAGAGCATAGCAAATTAACAATTATCGGTAGAGAAACAGTCTCCTATAACAAAATGAAAGATGTCTTTAAAAACAATAATCTAATTTTAACACCCGATATAGTAATGTACCTTAATGAGAATAAAAATGTTGAGGAACGAAATGATATCCTTTTTTGTTTCAGGGATGACCCAGAAAGGATAGTAAGCAATGATTTTAAGCAAAGACTATATAACCAACTATCAATTAAAAATAATGTTATAAAGACAGATACCGTCGTAGATTATTACATCGATGTTGATACTAGGGAGGATGAACTGAATAAAGTTTGGTCTACTTTCCGAAAATCTAAGCTAGTAATTACTGATAGATTACATGGAATGGTTTTTGCAGCAATTACAGCAACACCATGTATTGCTTTAAGTAATTATAATCAGAAGGTTAAAGGAACATATGAATGGATTAAACATCTCCCATATATAAAATTTTTAGAAGATGAGAACGAAATAAATAAGTATATAGAAGAATTATTAAAACTTGATGGAAATCAATATGATAATAATTTTGCATTTGAGTATTATAAAAGAATAATAAAAACAATTAGTTCTGAAATTTTAAAGGTATAGTAAAATTACATTGACTTATACAAAAGTATTCAACTAATTTATAAGTCCAAATTTAAATTACCTGAAGGTCATGGGAATATTATAAAATTGCAAATATGGTGTTAATTTTAAATATCTCTTTTATTGATATTTAATAGATATAATAGGAGAAAATATGAGTGAAAGTAGAACTAAAAATACAACACGTAATGTAGCATTTGGAATACTGAACCAAACACTAACATTATTATTAAATTTTATTAATAGAACTATATTTGTCAAGATACTTGGTGCAGAATATTTGGGTATTAGTGGACTGTTTTCAGATGTCTTAATGATGCTTTCACTGGCAGATTTAGGTTTTGGAACTGCCATGGTCTATAGCTTCTATAAACCTTTAGCTGAAAATAACTATAAAAAAGTAACCTCTCTAATAAATTTTTACAAAAAGGTATACAGTATTATTGCTCTTTGTGTATCGGTTATTGGTTTATCACTAGTGCCCTTTTTGAGGCATTTGGTCAAATTGGACACTTCTATTCCTTATTTAGAGATTTATTATTTATTATTTCTGGCAAACACGGTAATTTCTTATTTATTTGTTTATAAAACATCAATAATAAATGCTGATCAGAAAAATTACCTCATATCTAAATACCAGATTAGCATTAATTGTGCAAGAGTAGTTTTTCAATCATTCTTCTTATTAATAACGAGAAATTATATAGTTTATTTATTAATACAATTATTATCGACATTTATTAATAATATAATTACTTCACGAAAGGCCGATAAATTATATCCTTTTTTAAAAGAGCATAAATTAAAATTAGAAAAAAAAGAGGAAAAGGATATACTTGAAAATATGAAATCAATATTCTTGTATAAAATTTCCGGGGTTTTTCTTAATGGGACAGATAATATATTGATTTCAACTATGGTGGGGACTATATGGGTTGGTATTTATTCAAACTATAATATGGTTTTAACAGCAATAAGTAACTTTATAAATATTTTTTACTCTTCTGCAACTGCTAGTATAGGAAATCTGATAATTACAGAGAAACAAACCAAGCGTTTTGAAATATTTCAGTCAATGCAGACAATTAGTCTTATTATTAGTAGCTTTGTTACCATATGTTTATTTGTTCTAATTAATAATTTAATTTATTTGTGGCTAGGGACAAAATATGTATTAGATTATTTTATCTTGATATCAATTATCTTAAATTTCTATTTAGCTTGTGTCCTACATCCAATTTGGTCATTTCGTGAGGCGACAGGACTTTTTGTGCAAACTAAGTATGTTATGGTATTTTGTGCAATATTGAACATTTTTCTGTCTATTCTTTTAGGAAAATATATAGGAGTTGCTGGTATATTATTTGCTTCAGCTATATCAAGATTATCAACCTACTTTTGGTATGAACCTAAATTATTATTTAGAGATTATTTCAAAGAAAAGGTTAGAGAATATTACTTTCCTTTATTTATGAACTTAATATTTACTTTAGGGTTAATAGTAATTTTAACAATCATATCAAATTATTTTTTAATAGATTCTTGGATTAAACTAATTATTAAATCTGTTGTAGTAGGAATAATAAGTTTAGTAGCTGTAATATTATTTTATCGAAAAACAAGTGGATATAAATTGTTAGTGAATAGAGTAAAAGGAATAATAAGCAAATAATTGAAAATGATTCGAAATTACCTTTAGTAGGTTTTTAACATTTATACAGCGGCAAAGTAAATGGTGTTTGTCAATTTTTCATCTTAGAAATGGGGACAGCTTTTCTAATTAATTTCAGATTCGATTCAAAGTGAGGGATATTATGAAGCTCGTATTACTTTCTGGTGGATCAGGAAAACGCCTCTGGCCATTATCAAATGATACTAGATCAAAACAGTTTTTAAAAGTATTAAAAGGTATTAACGGAGATAAACAATCAATGGTACAGCGTGTATGGGGCCAGTTGGAAAGAGTAGGCCTAGCCAGTTCTTCCATCATAGCTACGTCAAAAATGCAAAGAGATATGATTCATAGCCAAATCGGTATGGATGTACCAATTATTATTGAGCCCGAACGTCGTGATACTTTCCCAGCCATTGCTTTAGCTGCTTCTTATCTATTCTCCGTTCAGAATGTTGTAGAAAATGAAGTCATTGTTGTATTACCTGTTGATCCTTTTGTAGAGGATAACTTTTTTGAGAAAATAAAAGAGTTAGAGAATGTATTGTTGAATACAGAAGCAGATTTGGCCTTAATAGGTGTTAAACCTACTTATCCTTCATCTAAATATGGATATATTGTTCCCAAGGCTAAAGTGGAAGGAGATGTTTACTTTACTGTCAATCATTTTATGGAAAAGCCAAGTGAAGAAATGGCACAAAATTTGATTGATATAAACGCCCTTTGGAATTGTGGTGTATTTGCTTTCAAATTGAAATATTTAATTAATATATTGGTAGAAAAAGGTTTTCCACTCCATTATGATAACCTTTCACAACAGTATATTAATCTACCAAAGATTAGCTTTGATTATGAAGTAGTGGAGAAGGCGAACCGTATTGTGGCACTTCCTTATGACGGCTACTGGAAAGATCTCGGAACTTGGAATACGTTAACAGAAGAAATGGCAACGTCCCAATTGGGAAAAGGTGTTGTAAGTAATGATACAGTAAACACCCATTTAATTAACGAACTAGATATTCCAGTTACGGTTATTGGTGTTAAGGATATTGTTGTAGCAGCAAGTTCGGATGGTATTTTAGTAGCGGATAAAGCTTCAAGTCCTAAAATTAAAGATTTAATTAGTGGATTTGATCACCCACCAATGTACGAAGAAAGAATATGGGGGTGGTCTCGAGTTCTTGATTATGCTAAGTATGATGATGGGGACGAAATGGTAACTAAACGGATTTGTATCCATGAAGGAATGAATTCAACCTATCATTATCACAACCTGCGTGATGAGGTATGGACGATCGTTCGCGGTGAGGGTGAATTAGCATTGGATGATTATATTACTCGAGTAAAAGCGGGAGATATCATTCATCTGCCAGCAGGCAAGAAGCATGGAATTAAGGCACTGTCTGAGCTGGAATTTGTTGAGGTTCAAACTGGAGTCGGCATTAGTGATGAAGATTTTACTCGTCTCTATTTTAAATGGGATGATGTTATTAATCACTTCAATAACTCTAAAGCAAAAGTAATATTATAATTTTTTAAGAGGGAGAGATGAAGGATTCTTCCTCTTTTTGTTTTTATTTGAGGTGATACCGTGAAAACCATAGCTTATTATATATCTGATTATGGGTATGGGCATGCTTCAAGAAGTATTGCAGTTATAAGGAGCCTTCTAAAAGATCCTGAAGCGAGAATTATCGTTTGTCATTCCTTTGCACTATCATTTATTAAAGATTCACTAAACTCTAATCGTGTTAGTTATCGAAACATTAATACGGATGTGGGCTATTTCTTAGTAGAGGATTCAATCCAGCCTGATAGAGCACAATTACTTGAAGAATATAAAAAGTTTGTTGCTAATTGGGGTGACAAGATTGAGCAGGAAAAAGAATACCTAAAACAGAATGAGGTGGACTTGGTTGTTTCAGATATATCTTCACTTCCGTTTGAAGCCGCTGAACGTATAGGTATTCCTGCTATTGGTCTCTCAAATTTTACATGGTATATGGCCTATCAAGGGTTAATTGAAGAAAAAGAGTTACATCCAATTAAAGCAGCCTATCAAAAAATGACTCACTTCTTTTCTTTGGCTGGGAGCTATGAAGCTTGGAATGTTACAACAAAACAGTATGGCTTTTTTTCAAGGGAAGTCAATTTAAAAGAGGTCAAAAGAATAAGAGGTTTAATTAATCCAAACGGTCAGAAGCATGTTGTATTTTTAGGACTTGGAATGAAAATAGGGGTTGATTCATTAGAGATGTTTCCAATTTGGGACAGCCCAGATTGTGTCTTTATCGTTTCTTCAAATGTCCATGTAAACCGTTCTAACGTCTTTCGAATACCTAGCGATTATTTAGAGTCCCAGAATTATATTGCGACATCAGATCTGGTTATTTCAAAAGCAGGCTGGGGGATGATTGGGGAGGCCTTACATGCAAATGTACCTCTATTAATCCTTAATAGACCTTCTATGAAAGAAGATCAAAACACCATCAAATATCTTAAGAACAATTATCTTTGTCATACCATTGATTGGGACGAGTTTAAGTCATATCAGTTGGACCAGTCCTTTATGAAAGGTATTAAGAGAGTGGTTAATGAGAACGGCAGTGTTAATAATCATGAAGCAGACCAGATAGCTATCGACATCTTACAAATTATTAATATTTATACATTGTAGAAAAGGGGGAACACATTGTGACTTGGTTGCGAAATGCAGAAAGATGGCTTTCTTTAAGTGAATTAGAGAATGACTTAAAAGAAGCCTTATTGAAAATAAAAGGCGATAAAAAATTGATAGAGGACCAATTTTATAAACATTTAGAATTTGTTACCGGCGGCATGCGTGGAGAACTTGGACCTGGTATTAACCGTTTAAATACATACACTATCCGAAGGGCAGCTGGGGGATTGGCTCAGTTTATCCTTGAACAAGGAGAGGAGGCCAAAACAGCGTGGAGTCGTTATTGCCTATGATTCACGTCATAAGTCACCTGAATTTGCGTTAGAAGTTGCCAAAACAGTAGGTAAGAATGGAATTAAGGCGTACGTATTTAATGAACTTCGTCCAACACCAGTAATATCTTTTGCTGTTCGGTATTTACAAGCTTTTTCAGGGGTGGTATCACAGCGAGTCATAACCCGCCGGAGTACAATGATTTTAAGGTGTATGGGGAAGATGGAGGTCAAATTCCTCCAGAAGCAGCAGATACGATTATTAAATATGTGAATGCTGTTGAAAATGAACTAACTGTCAAAGTAGCGGAAGAGCAGGATCTTCTCTCAACAGGCTTACTAACCTATGTTGGCGAAGAGATCGACAATGCATATGTAGAACAATTGAAAACATTGCAGCTAAATCATGAGCTGGTAGCGGATGTCGCAAAGGATTTAAAGGTTATTTACTCCCCATTACATGGGACAGGAAATAAGCCTGTACGTGCGGGTCTAAAGGCCTTCGGATTTGAACATGTTACCGTTGTAAAAGAGCAGGAACTGCCTGACGCGAACTTTTCGACTGTTAAGTCACCTAATCCGGAGGAACATGCAGCTTTTGAAATAGCGATTAAGTATGGTGAGGAAATTGATGCAGACATTCTTATGGCGACCGATCCTGATGCAGATCGTTTAGGCGTAGCTGTAAAAAATAGTTCTGGTGAGTTTGTTGTTCTAACTGGTAACCAGATGGGAGCCCTAATGCTTGAATATCTACTATCTCAAAAACAAGCGAAAGGCATACTTCCTCAGAATGGTGTCGTCATTAAAACCGTTGTTACCTCTGAAATTGGCCGGGCCATTGTTGAGCATTATGGTATCGAAACAATGGATACACTTACTGGTTTCAAATTCTTCGGCGAAAAGATTAATGAATTTGAACAAACAGGTAAACATACCTTCTTATTTGGCTATGAGGAGAGCTATGGGTATCTTATTGGAGATTTTGTCCGTGATAAAGATGCCGTTCAATCTGCCATTTTTGCAGCGGAAGTCGCTGCCTATTATAAATCTAAAGGTATGACTATGTATGAAGGCCTTTTAGCTATTTTTGAGAAGTATAGTCTTTATCAGGTGTCACTCGAGTCGATTACTCTTAAGGGGAAAGATGGAGCTGAACAGATTGCTGGGTTAATGGATACTTTCAGAAGTGAATGCTTGAGGGAGGTTGCAGGATTTAAAGTAGAAGCGGTAGAAGACTATGCGACTTCCATAAGAAAAGCTGGTAATCTTGAAAGTAAGATTAACTTGCTGTCTGCGTCTTTCTGGAATAGAGCCTAAGGCGAAGTTTTACTTTGGGGTTAAAGGGCAATCGATGGAAGATAGCCAAGAGAAGTTGACTGCTATTCATACGGCTGTAATGAATCTGGTAAATGATCGATTAGCAGAAAGGGTAATCCTTTAATAAAGCAGCTGTAAGTGGAACAACGTTGGCAATACATGGTCGAACTGACATTATTCTAGAACGTTTTAAAGCCAAGACAGGAACTTATGAGTATATTCTTCTTAAAGGTGGTTTCAATGACCTTTTCGGAAGTTTGACTACAGGTAATTTAATAAGTGGATTTATAGCAACTTGAACGAAACAACTGTTATTGGTGTGGTAGAAAGCATGTGTAAATCTCTTATTACTGAGTAGCCAACTACTAAAAAGTTATTTGTTTTAGGTCATAAATTAGAAACAGCAACATTTGAAGAATATCCAAATCAAAATCAATATTAGGATGCTATTATTACAGCAATAGAAAAATGGTTAATCCCTTACATTGATATGCGAAAAACAATCAATCTCTAAGCGGTATAATTCAACTTGGTTAACGACTTATTTTGGTACAGGCGAAACAATGGGAACACATCCGAACTATAACGGGTATCTATACTTCTATGTCCCACAAATTACAGCAAAGCTAAAAACTTTATAAGTATAAAAACAAGAAAATATTCCTTCTAATATTCCATTTACTAGTAAGAGTAGGGTAAATACTGGTACATTAGGAGGGGCATCATTGGAATATATAATAAAAGGAAGATTCTTATGTTAAATAATAGAAATAGGATTGAATATTTGGATATTGCAAAAGGTATTGCGATATTATTGGTCGTTCTCGGACATACTTGCCAAATTAGTACTATAGGCATTTGGATATATTCTTTTCATTTGCCTTTATTTTTTTTCATATCAGGCTGTATATTAAGTTTAAAAGATTCAAATATTGATATGAAAAAGTCAATTAAGAATAGGCTAAAAAGTTTGCTTTTACCATATTTGGGTTTTTCACTTATTATCTTTTGTTTATGGTTTATAAATACCTATTTAACTGGAAAAATAACGTCAAATATTGTTTCCAACGAAATTATTGCAATTATCACTTTTAAAGGGATAGATGCATTATGGTTTTTGCCATGCTTGTTTTTTGTTGAAATTCTTTTTGTGATATCAATGAAATATATAAAGAAAAAAGAAGTTATTTTACTAATGCTGGTTATATTATCCACTCTGCCTTTCGTTAACTTAGGAATTTCTCATAATGAATTTTATATACAATTTATGAGAATCTTAATAGGATTTGTTTTCTTAGAAGTGGGTTACCTTTCTTTCAAAAATATTCAATCAAATAAATTTAATATCATATTTTTTATTGGATTGATAATTATTAATGTCATATTAGGAAGGTACAATAAACAAGTTGATTTATATTCATTAAATTTAAATAATTACTTTTTATATTATGGCTCTGCTTTTTCGGGGATTCTTGCCATTTTATTAATGTGTAAGGAAATGGTAAATGTCAAAACGATTTCTTTTTTAGGAAAAAATTCTTTAATTATCATGGCTATTCACATTCAGATAATAATTATTGTCAGTAAATTAATTAGTGTTACAACTAAACATGACAATGTTTATATAGCTAATAATTTGTATTTTTCCTTACTTGTGTTCTTTCTAACTGTTTTAATATTGGTACCATTAATAAAAATTATCAATAAATACTTTTATTTTTTATTAGGGAAAAAGCAAGTGGATTCTATAAAAAAGAGAAGTAATAATTCAGCCTAAAAATAATCAGGTGACTAATTTATAACTGTTATATTGTGTAAATAAAATTGTTGAAAGTGTCGTAATTGGAGAAGCTTGTACGCTTGAAGAGCAATTAATATTCACGCTTGATGATGACTTCTATACCCAGGTCAAGTAACAGTTCATGTTGGTGGTGTACGTCAATTGAACGGTTTAAATTTCGTTAAAGACAACCCAACAAGTTTTACTTTACTATCTAACTCGAATTATATAACAGCAGGAATGGATGTTGTTGCAATTTATAAATATGGGTAATCTATTAATTCTATTAATTGTATTAAAGGAGGGAGGATTGAAGTATTATTGGTAATATGAGGTGATTATGTTGAGTCGGAAGAATTTCATATTAAACTTTATACTTTGGATCCTAGCTTTCTTTTTTGGATACACAATCAAAAAGGAAGGTGCGAATTTGGGTTTAACTAAAATTGGCCCCAGAATGGTAGTAGACCAAAATGGTAATAACATTTCAAATCTTTTTGCAGAAAAGGCGAATAAAAAGAGCAATATCGTGTATGTTACTGATTTAATTAAGAGTAACCCAAACACACCAATCGCCACAGTTATTAATCGGCTTTTCACAGACAATAAAAAAAGCGGAATTAAGGTGATTTTGGATACCGATATTACAATTAATTCTACGATTATTATGCAAAACAACTGCCTCCTTGAGGGTGCTACAAGAAAAACACAAATAAAATTAGCCAATGCCTCAAATTGTGACATGATAAATTGGAATTATTCGACAAGAGCCTCAGTGCGTAACTTAACTATTGATGGAAATAAAACCAACAATACATTAGGAAATGGGATTGTCTGTGGTGGTGACAAAAATAGTAATGGTATTGTCGATAGTTCCTTGATTGAGAATGTAGATATTTGGAATTGTATTGATGATGGATTAAAAGTTTTATACCCTATTTGGGTTATTAATTTTAATAAAATTCGCATAGGCTATTGTGATGGGTATGGCTTGTATAATACTGGAACCGATAACTTTTTCAGTGATATTTATATTATGAGTTGCGGCAAAAAAACAACTAAAGCTGTAGGTATGTGGTTTTATGGATCAAATAATAAATTAAGCAATTCTAAGGTTATATTCAGTGGGTTAGCGAGTGTAGCAAGTTCAGTAGGTGTACAGTTAAGCGGATCAAGTCAACAAATTATGAATTTAGAGGCGCAGGAGAATTTACGTGCTGGAATATATCTTTACTATGTAAACAATTCTAATATAAATGTACTTTCCGATGCTAATGCTGATAAAGTAACTCATTTATCTGGTGTTGGCTATGGTGTCCAACTTTCTGGTTGTACTGATAATATTTTAAACATTAACACTACTAACTTTTGTTATTCACAAGGATATTACCAAGATAAAGAACTAATTATAGGAACTGATAATTTTAGGAATACAATTACTTTTCGGTATGATAAGAATAATGTTAATATACCTCTTCAAGATACAAGTTCTACCCCAGAGGATTATAATGTTATTAATGGATACTCTTTGATACATTATATTAAGTTATCAAAAATAAACAAAGCGAATATTGTAACGCAACCGATTCCGAACGGCAGCACTTATTGGAATTTGAATTCTGGAATAACTGCTTCAGACGGGTTGATTACTGCTTCGGCACAAAAACAAGATATTAGTAAATTAATTACTTTTACAGCAGGGAAGGTTTATCTAGCTAGGATTAACTTTAGCTCTTTAACTGGAGGCTGGTTATTCCGTGCTGAAAATACAACAAACTTTACCTCGCCAACATTATATACGTTCGGTAATTCCATGCATATGATTATTAAACAAACCACTACTGCAAACAGAAACTTTTTGTTTCGTTGCAATTCTTTTTCTGGAGGAACCGCTCAAGTAGATGGCATTGCTTTAATTGATATTACTAATGAGTACAATATCCTTAAAAATTATTTTGGTGATGGTACTATCGGAAGGCTATTATGTACTGATCCAATAACTACAACAGTTAATCTATAAAAGTAGAAACTAAATGATAATCATTTAAAAAATTCCCAAAAATCGTAACGAATACAATAAAGGAATAAAGCATAAATACAAAACATTGATTTAAGCATTATAATGGCTCAACTGCTAAGTTTGATAATTTTGAAATTAAGAATATATAATATTATAAAATTCTATTGAACACAAAAAATTTTATTTCTAATATAGAAAGAAATAAGAAAATTTTTAAAGGCGGTAAAACGATGATAGGAAGAATACTTTCTAGACTTAGAAGTAGAAAAGATTACTGGGGAACGGAATTCAGAAAAATACCTGGAGTAATTGTGGCAGGCAGAAACACCTACGTTAATGGAGAAAAAATAACAATTGATGGTTACGTGTATATAGGACCAAACTGTTATTTTCAAGCTCCAGGCGGAATCACTATTAAACAGGGTGTTTGCATAGGGCCCCATGTAACGATTTTAACGGAGAATCATAGATACGATGCACCGGATCTAATGGCTATCCCGTATGATCTTAAAGACATTAGAAAGCCAGTGATAATTGGAGAAAACGTATGGATTGGTCATGGCGCTCTAATATTACCTGGAGTTACCATTGAAGAAGGTGCGGTAATTGCAGCTGGTGCTGTTGTAACAAAAGATGTTGAACAGTGTTCAATTGTTGGAGGCAATCCAGCAAAACATATCAAATATAGAAACAAGGATGTTTATTTTAAGCTTAAAAGCGAAGGAAAGATACTTCGGAAAATTAAAGATGATTTATTTAAAATGTAATATACACTCGGAGAAAAAGGCAAAGTAAAATTTAATTAACGAGGTATTCTTTCTCAATATCCAAATTAATAGTGAGGAAATTAACCGACATTTGACATTTTATTTAGAGGTTTGGGGAGTAAGTTCAGTTATAGAGCGTATTAAGCTATTTTTAATTTAACATAGTGTAATGTGTAAAATAGAAGAATGAAAAAGAGTTGTGTAATTTGGTAAATACCAAGATTCAAATTTTTCGGGAAAATGAGTTTTGTCTACGGGATTCTCATTTCGAAGTCGGCAATCTTTTTTTTCATATTAATGGAATGATGAAAAGAGTAGTAATTGTAACTGATTTAATCAAAAAATTGAATATTATAACACATAAGAAAGCAGTTGTTGAAATGACGTATTGTGTAATTTGTATTTAGAACAAAGGTCAATAGCTAAATTTATTTTTAGTTACAATAAGTTTTGATTTTTTGGAAATGAATATGGCTTATTTTTCAAGGATGGAATGCTTTTTAAACAATTTTTTAATTAAAGGAGAAGGTAGAAGAACCTTGGCGAGATTTGTCGGATGGTAATTTGAAACTGATAATTTAGAGAATAACCAAAAAAATAGAAAAAGCAGGTGAAGGGTCTTGTTAAACAGCCCATTTCTCTTAAAAAATCAATTATTTTCTGCCTTTACTTTTGGTATTACCTGAATTTAATTCATTGATTTCAGGTAATGGAGGTTCGACTCTTTTGTGCGTATAATTTTCTATTCACTTGCAATGTGAATGATACCAGATTCATCAAATGCTCTACCAAGAAATTCAATATTTGCGCAGGTAAGGATGTTCCAGTGCTGGATTTGGCATATCCCATTGGTACTGATATTAGGAAATCCTGTTCCTTAGCTCCATTTGGTGAACGGCTCCGCTTGTTCCTTCCCGATAAGGTCTGTGCAGAAGTAGGATAGGCAATGGCTGAATTCTGTTCTCTGCTATCGTATTGAGTGTCCAATCTTGTAAAGTTGAACGTGCTACAATTCCTTTCTGATAATTGATTTTAATTTCCCGATTATAAGCTTCTTTTGCATATGAAGTGTATTGATCGGTATTATAGAGCTGTTGGAGTGCTTTAACGGGACATTAGAGCCTGGTTCACAAAGAAACTGATTAACATCATGAGAGACTCATAAACTCTTACCAGAAGTCACTTAAGTCAACTACTTTAAAGAGGAAAGACGGTGCAGAACAAATTGCAGGGCTAATGGATACATTTGGAAATAAGAGCTTGAGCGAGGTAGCGGGAATAGAAGTGGAAGCAGTCGAAGACTATGCTACTACAGTAGGAAAGGCAGGTGGTTTGAAAAGTAAGAATAACTTGCCATTCTCTAATGAATTGAAGTACTTTTAGCAGATGGTTCTTGGTTCTGTTTGCGTCCGTTAGGCACAGAGCCTAAGGCTATATTTTACTTTGGTGTCAAAGACCGTTCAATGGAAATGGTCGATTGCTGAAAGGGTATACCACCTTCTTTCCTTTGTAATTGAGAAGGACTACTAATTTGTACCCTTGTCCTGTTAGGACAAGGGTGTAATTTTATCTGTGAAAATAGGAGACAGGATAATGAATAAAAGAAAATGGTGGGTACTTGGAGCCGTAATTTGGATGCTTACGATCTTTACCTTTACCCAGCTGCCATACTTTACTGGGGAGAATACCTCTAAAGCCGTTCATAAGGTTGTCGTAACAGAACATCAAACGATCCATACACCGAGCGTTGACAATACAGAAGTAGATTCCCTGAACTTAGTCATAAGAAAGGCGACACATATTACCGTATTCGGAATTCTTGCCTTCTTATTGTTTAAGACACTTGAATTTTACCGATTCTCTTATATTATCTCTTGGTTTCTAACTGTACTATATGCTATATCGGATGAGTATCATCAATCTTTTATGCCAGGTAGGGTGTCCTCTCTAAAAGATGTATTCTTGTTTGATTCTGTAGGAGCGTTGCTGGTTCTATTTATTACTTATTTAATAAAGAGAAAGAGACAGATAAAAAACCGTAATTTAAGGCCTAAAGGCGACTGATCCAGACAAAATCATAAGCCAATGATCTAGCTAGATGCTATATCTGCTGATTGGCTTAATTTTGAGTGTAAGCGGTTACTATGCAATACTGTTATTTGGGATTGTTTTTATTTTTCTTTAGAATCCAAAAAGTTGGTCTATTAATTTTTATGTATAGTAAATGAATACCCAAATTAATGAAGAAAACAGAGTGTATTTAAAATCACACTCCGTTATTTCCAGTTCCTTTTAAATTTAAAAACCTCTTGTATATAACCATATACCGATACAGGAGACATAATTAATTGGTAACAAAGAATGAAAAATATGAAGCCTGAGATATTTTTTCTAATTCTTAAGTTTAATCGCTTAAATACAACATTTCTTTGATAGAAATAAAGAATACTATAACTAATAAGTGTTAAGGGCAATACAAGTAATGTCATTGGGCCCACAATCCAGTTATAACCAAAAAAGGCCAAAATAAGTCCCGGAATCCAACATAGAGTATAGGTAAGATCTAAATATGGCATGATCAGATTTATGCCTGTTAAATATTTAACGTAAGCCTGAGGCTGCTTCCAAGGCTTTATTTCGTTCAATCCTTCAATCATGCCTCTTGCCCATCTTGATCGTTGTCGTACAAAGTGAATAAACGTACTTGGAACTTCAGTAAAAGAAACAGCCAATGGCTCAAAATATACTCTCCAATTTTTCTGAAGCAGACGCCATGTTAACACAATATCCTCACCTATGGCATCAGGCCAACCGCCTACTTCTTTTATGCACTTCGTTTTATACAGACTATAAGCTCCTTGGGCTACCAATGTCCCTTGGTACAGGCCTTGAAGTCTCTTAATGGATGCAATCCCTAAGAAGTAGTCCCATTCTTGAATTTTTGTCCATAAATTCTCTCTGCTGTTTTTTGTTAGAACAGATCCTGCAACCGCACATACGTCTTCAGGGCTAGATTTCATGCGTGCAACTAGATACCGGATAGAAGATGGATGTAGGAGAGTATCGGCATCAATTGTAATGACATAAGGAGTCTCTACCAATTCTAACGCGTGATTTAGAGCATTGAATTTTCCAGGTTTCTCTTCATTAAGTAACTCAATTTCAATTGATAATTCCCCTTTAGCTTTTACTACTTCATGATCTGTTTTATCTGTCGAAGCATTATTGATAACAAATACCTTTACTTTTCCTGAATAGTCTTGTTTATCAATATAGTTTAAAGTCTGATAGATTTTGTCTTCCTCGTTATGTGCTGCTATGAGTATGGTAATCTCATCATTCGGATATTCATTCTTAAAGGCAGGTTGGCGATCAAGTAATAAGCTTATGACTAAAAAGGCATTCATATAGCCGGGGATATAGGATATACCCCCAATGATAAGCAAGGCTAGTGGAAACGATAGGATTTTTGCGAGATCTTCTAACCATGGAAGTGCTATATATATAGAAAAACACATCCATATAAAAGCTGCTGTATGACTGATCCAAAACTTTGTTTTTATTGGTATATATTTTCTTTTGAACTCTTTCGGTACTTGGGAGTTAATAGGACTTAATACTGGTTTCATAGAACATTAGCCTTTCTTATAAAATGAAATAGTGATAACGTCCTATATTACCATGATTTTAGTCAGAGGGAACTGAGGATTTAATGTAAAATGAGGATTAAATTGGAAGGGATTTTATTTGTAATACGAAAAGTTTCTTTGGATCATTGTGTATTATTTGTTACACAACTTGATACAATTCTTATTCTTAAGACATACTGATTTTTAGGTGGCTGGTATCGGTGATACAGGGTCAACAATCAATGATGTTCGGTCTTTATATGGATCTATCAAGATCTAATCGTTGAGTTTGTTAATATTAATTGGAGCCAGAGTGACCACTTCAATAGTGAGCCACTTTATTCTGGGTTATTTCCAATTTTGGCGGGAGAATAGGGTATCTTGCCCCGAGGGACAAGATACCCTAATGCACCTACTGCTTTAAAGTTGTGAAGTGCTGAACTTAGCTAGTTATTCGTCTTTTTCATCTCTAAATAAATCATCAATTAAACCCAGGTCTTCTATTTCCTTATAAAGCTCAGATCCATCCATTCCAATGGCTTGTGCGATCTTTTCGAATAAAGGTAGACTTGGCAAGCTCTTTCCTGTTTCTATATTACTGATTGCTTTCCTTGTTTTCTTACAGTTAAATGCCAGCTCATCCTGAGACATTTTTATAGCACGCCTTTTCTGTACTATTAATTCTCCAATGGACGATATTTCATGTTCTTTCAGGGGAAATTCCCCTTTTACCCCAATTACATAATTTGGGAAGGGGGGAGCTCCCAAAAGAGCGATACGGTTATTTTTCATATTATTCTCCTTAAGTTTAAGTAATGGATCTATCCTTTATTTGTTCATTCTTATTCTAATTATCTAGCAGGATTTTTTATTATCCCATTCCAAGATACTGATATAGGACCTTTCAAGAGAGCTGTTAAAGGCTAGCTCCTTTTGTGAAAGATTTTGCTTTTTAGTTAACCGCTGTATTCCACTAATGATTTAAAGTTGTATCTGCCTTCTTTCAACTTGTTAATTTGTCTCTGCATTTCTGATTCATTGAAGTATGAGAGGGGATGAGGATGGTTCTCTCTCTCTCTGGAAATATTCTTCAGTAGAAGAGCGGTTTGGATCTTGTTGATAAAATAGTACTTCTTCAAATCGATAATGATTGAAACACCATTGCTAAGTTCAACTTCAGTCTTGCAGCCGCGGGTCTTGGTTTTGACAATATGATCAGGATTAAACCAAACACAATCTTCCTTTTTGGGGGATTTATATGGAAAAAGACAAATGCCCTTATATGGGTTGACAAGGATAGGGCACATATTGATATTGCCAAGTATGTTTTTTGTACCTTTTATAACTCCTTTTAAATCGAAGCCTATGTATTTCAATGTGTCATCCATTACCTGTATTGGCGTTCTGTTTACTAAGAGTGTTTGCCCGCCGACCATGATTCTCGCACAAAACTTCCCTTCGTTGTTATATTCACCTGTCATTAAAATGACGTCCTCATCCAATAAATAAAACTGATCAATAATCATAAAACATCTCCCGATTTGTTTTTTTGAACTACTTAAATTAGATTAGCGCGAACATTTTTGTGAGCAACTAAGTTGAGGTTTACTAGATTTGTGCTTGAACTTCACCTCTTTTGCTGCAGGTTCTTTACCTGGTTATAATAGGTGCATTCGCCAATTCGATTTGTAAACATGGGAGCGATTTCCTCTAACATTATTTAATTATAATTAGGACTTTTTAACCATGTACTAAAGTGCACAAAATTCGTCAAAGTTTGACATATTTGTTACAAAAATTGGGGAATCATGGGGACGGTTCTCTTGCTTCTCTTTACTTATTGCTCTTTCTTAATTCATTACGGCTTCATTCGATCGGGCAGATTTTGTATCGATTGGACCACGAGATCTAACTTCGACTCAATCCGGTAAAGCAGATAAAGGGTCACCACGATGGGGAATCCTACTTCGCTAATGAATGGTATGATTTGTTCCACGAGTCTTCACTCCTTTCACCTAGAGGTATAGTCCTGAAACAGGAGAACCGTCACTCACACTTTAAAAAAAGGCCGGGTTCATGTGAATCCGGCCTCGCTGTTTTTATGCAAGTTCATAGTCAGTTACATTGCGGTCGATGACTCTGGCGCCTTTTGCGGAGACAAGCTTGCCGCTGCCTGTAGTAAATATGTTAGCTGCAATAATCTGCGCCATGGAGAGTTTCACCACATCTTCATCCACTGGCTCCTTTGGATTGTCGATTGTGATTTTCGCAGATTTTCCAAACTCGGTGTCAAATTGCAATTCTAAAGTTTTAGCCATTTATTTTCACCTCCTATCATTGGATTTTTATTGAACATTAACCGATAATCTCAGAGCTGTCATTGCGTTCCACTTTGTTTAGGTCGCCATTGCATAAGACGGAAATTGCTTGAGCTGCTTGGAACAGCTGGTCAGCTGTTGCCGCCTTCGTTACATTGCTAAACGTTTTAGACTTCAAAATTGGATTTCCTTCGTTATCGATGCCTGCTTGAAATACCAACCGAAGCTTTGTTGTTTCTAGTAATCCTTGCGCCATCTTCGATCACCTCCTTTCGTCTTATATATATAGTTTGAGAGACTAAAAGGACAGGTAGGTCGAAAATATTATTTCTTAGTTTGCTAATGTAAAAGCTAGATTTATTGATGAGGTAGTCTTTCAAATAATTAATAACACCAACCTCTAATTTGTTATTGGAGGTAGTAAAGTGAACACCTGTAAGGCATACGTGGAGAGGGAAGTCTCCACCTATGCCTTTTTGACCTATGGTGAAGGTAGCCAGGAAATGAAGGATGGAGGAGGAGGCATAAAGTTTCGAGTTTTTAATGATAGTTTAATTATGGTAAGGTTTATAATAGAAAATCAAAAATAAACGATACGGAAAGGAAATGGGATATGCGTTTACAGGGAAAGAAAATTATCAGCTTGGTTCATCATGAATTTGAGGATTTAGAACTTTGGTACCCGATTTTAAGGCTTAAAGAAGAGGGGGCAGTTGTCCATTTAGCAGGAGAACTTGCTAACGAAACCTATATTGGTAAATATGGTGTACCCGCTAAGTCCGAATTTGCTTATGCTGATGTGAAGGCTGAGGACTATGATGCCATACTAGTTCCTGGGGGATGGGCTCCTGATAAAATCCGCCGTTTTCCTGAGGTCCTTAGTCTACTTCAGGATATGAATGCCAGCGAAAAACCGATCGGTCAAATTTGCCATGCAGGGTGGGTCCTCATTTCTGCAAAAATTCTGGAGGGTAAAAAAGTAACCAGTACACCTGGTATTAAGGATGATATGGAAAATGCAGGAGCCATTTGGTATGACGAGCCTGTCGTCACTGACGGCCACATTGTTTCTAGTCGCCGCCCGCCTGATCTGCCTGACTATTTGCGGGAATTTATTTCTGTATTAGAACGAAAATAAAATTGTGTGTCACACTGGGAAAATCAGTGAGAATAAACTGTTCATTTAAATGGACAGTTTATTTTGATTAAGTCCCTACCAGATTAACTTCTGATGCCTCCAACACTTCTCGACATTTTTTTCCTGCTTCGGGATTCAACAATCCACTATTTAAATGGAATGAAGCTGTTTTTAATTAAACGTTTGATCAATGGTGAAAAAGCTAAAATTTAGTCGGAAAGTGGGGGGAGTGTAGAAATTACTCATTTTCTAGGAAATAATTGCTTGTTTACTAAAAAAAGAATTGTAAATGTAGACAATCTTTTTGTTAAAGGTTGAATGAAAACTCTTTTATAGCGGGGGTTACAGGCGATTTTATCAAACGTTTGATTAGGAATAGCCTTGAACGAATCTTGACGAAATTAGGAAGCACTCATCGTTAATCAAAGAAGGTACTCAGGCTCGTTTATAAAGTTTTAAGTAATGACAGCTATCCTTAATTTATACATTAGTCCAATAGTAAAACTTTAGGTATAAGGGTTAAGGTGATTAGAAGGATGTACTTTCCTCTTTCATCTCTTAAAATACATAGTAGGAGGTAGAGCAGCCTGTTTTTGCCTCAATATTGAATGCGTTTGACGTATAGTGGAATTCAAAAAATGCTATCTTTCGAAAAAAGGAAAATGTAGAAGTATAATAGAAACATGTAGTTTAAATTAGGAGGGTTGATAGAGTTGGGGGAATTTCTAGATTTTTCATATGAGAATTTTAGGTACAAACTTTATGTTCCGAGCGAATATCAAGAAGACAAAGATACACCGTTGATGGTAATGCTTCATGGATGTGAACAATCTCCGGATGATTTTGCTGCTGGAACAAATATGAATGAGCTTGCTGAAAAAGAAAACTTTCTCGTACTCTATCCTGACATGAATCACCTGTTTAATCCTATGGATCCGGCTGGTTATAACCTATTTGGATGCTGGAACTGGTTTTTAGATAAAAATCAGCACCGTGGAGAGGGACATCCCAGGTTAATTAATGCAATCATTAATCAGGTTAAAAGTAGATACCGCATCGATTCAGGTAAGGTGTACGCAGCGGGATTATCTGCAGGTGCGGCACTCGCTTGCATTCTTGGAGTTACCTATCCAGATGTATTTAGCGGTATCGGAGTGTGTTCGGGACTTCCCTATGATGCTGCTAATGTATTTTTTCTAACCGATCCAATGGCTAAGGCAGCTACAGAAAGCATGCAAAAAGGCGTTTCGGACCCCTATGCATGCGGAAACAATGCTTTTCAGGAAATGGGTAAGTTCAAGAAGAAAATGCCTGTCATTGTTTTCCATGGCATCTGCGATACGATTGTACATCCCATTAATGGACAGCAGGTTATCATACAGTGGGCACAAACTAATTTTCTTGTAGAAGGTGGTATAGGAAGAGCTGATATTACACCTTTCGAGGTCAAATCAGACCTTATCAATGGAAGAAGTTGCACTAAACATGCATACGGAGATAGGGGCGGAGAACTTTTAATGGAACTATGGATGATCGATCAAATGGGGCACGCGTGGTCTGGTGGGAGCTCAAATGGTTCTTATACAGATCCATCAGGCCCCAATGCAACAGAAATCATTTGGAATTTCTTCACCAGTCACGAGCAGCCCCATGTTGAAAATCTGGTCGAAGCACCTAAAAAGAACTTTTTTCTTCGTCTATTTACGAAGCTTTTTAAGAAAAGAGGATAAAACTATTTATTAGGAATAATTAATAGTAACTTCTAAAATACGTTTGTAAGCACTAATATAAAGGCTAGGGTCAGGGTCTTGAGGAATTTCACTTCTTCTTTTATCAATTCTTTATTCCATTAATCTACTTCGATAGTGTATATTTCATAAACTATGTAACGGTATGTAGGCTTTTGGAAGCATGGGGACGGTTCTCATGCTTCTTTTTAACAGGCTTTACTGAAGGCTTCCGAAAGTGGAAGCGTTATTGCTAGTCCATTCGAACCTTACTTGTGCCTTCTGATTAAAGCTCTTCGTCCTTTCGTTATTACATGGATTGAACCACTTGGTATCAACAAGTTTGCGGATTTATCAAAGGATACACAGATTTTTTGTACCTAAGCAGATGTTTCTATTAAGGGAGAAAAAAATGAAAGCTGGGGATATTGTAATAGAGAGGGAATACGAAAATTGATTTCCGAATTTCTCTAATCTATTTAAGACTTCATCTTTAATTCCACTTTTAAGACCTTCATACCTATTTTCTATTGAAATAGAAAGATATAATCGTTTTATAATAAAAGATAGATTAATCATAACTAGAATGGGGAAGATAATTAGATGTTTAAAAAGGGATTTGCCATCTTTGTTGCCATGCTTCTTTTACTTTCAGGATTTCTTGTAGCTAAACCGGTAGCTGCAGCAAGCGTAACAAAATATGTAACAGCAACTGCATTGAATGTCAGAACGGGTCCGGGAACGACCTACAAAATTGTAACAACCGTTAAGCAAAATCAAGCTGTGACTGTTTCACAAACGAAAGGGTCATGGGATCAAGTAACTGTTGCTGGTAAAACAGGTTGGGCATCCAATCAATATCTAACCACTAAAAATTTGGCGGAAAGGTTAAAGACAGTAGGAAGCAACAAACAGTTAATTCTTGTGACTTCTAATGGTTACAATACCTCAAATGCTGAAATTCGTACCTTTGAGAGAAATTCCCAAGGGAAATGGGTTCCTGTTTTAACCACCACAGGCCATATTGGTAAGTATGGATTTGCCACCGCTGCAAGTATGCGTGAAGGCGGTAAAAAGTCTCCAATTGGGAAGTATTCAATTGGAACCGCATTTGGACGTTATGGAAATCCAGGAACTAAAATGCCTTATCGAAAAATCACAAGCGATGATGTTTGGGTGGATGATCCGACTTCAAAACTTTACAACACTTGGCAATCAAGAAGTAAAACTCAAGGTCAATGGAAGAGTGCTGAAAACATGAATATCGCAGCTTATACCTATGGTTTCGTTATCAACTACAATACACAACGAACTCCGTATAAAGGTAGTGCGATCTTCTTCCACATTGGAAGTGGCTATACGCTGGGATGTACCGCAACGTCTCAAACGAATGTTGTCAGCATCCTGAAATGGTTGGATCCTAAAAAGAATCCAGTCATCATTCAAACTCCGCTTCAGGAGCTAAACAAATACTGATTCTCCAGAGAGTAATTTTTAACGGGTTTACTTACGAGTACAAAACGTTAAAAAGTAAGTAAAATCACTCTTTTCAGGGAAATCCAAAATTAAATTTGTCCTTCATATCCAGATGAAGGACATTTTTCTTTTTTCAAAGAACAGGACGAGCTAAGGTTATTGACGACCGACCACAGTTACAAAGAACAGGCTGGGTAGTCAATTGGGGTTATTGACTACCGAACTCCGTTTCCAAAGACAGGTTGGGTAGACAATCAGGGCTATTGACGACTGAACTCCGTTACAAAGACCAGGTTGGGTAGACAATCAGGGTTATTGACGACCGAACACCGTTTCAAGGATCAGGTTGGGTAGTCAACCAGCGTTATCTACGACTATAACGTTTCCGCCAGACTCATTGATTTTCTCCTGCCGTAAGGTCGGGTTTTCAAATCCACTTGGAGTATCTCTTCCGGTAGAAAACGCTTTGGTAGATTCGCTATGCTTGGGTACAGGCTTTTGGTTCATATGATAAGAATCAATTTCCTCAACAGTCAGTAAGGATTCATTTTCCCAGTTTTTAAGAATCACAATAACATAACTCAGTCTGCGCTTGTTATTGGCACATGCAATGTTCATCGCTTTCAGTATCACATCTTTTGGCTGAAGGAAACTAGAATCATACAACCAAGATAACAGCTGCTGTTTGGCACTGACGTTCGTAAAACCAAATCCGTTGTAACCCCAAAACTCAATGATTTCTTTTTCATCATCTGTATTTTGATGATCCACTACGAAGGGATTATTCTCTATATTTGGCTGAAGAACTTCTTGTTGTTGTTTTTCTTTTTCTTCTTCTTTTTCTTTTTGTCCACGCATCGTATAGCGATACGTCAGCGTATCGTCATGCGCTCCATATAGAGGATTTAGATATGTATCATTTTCATCTTGCTCGCTAGCTTCATTGTCGAAAACCATCTCTTCTTGTTCACAGAAAGATTCATATAGGCTGCGAATTTCCTGTTTTTGAATGGGGTCCAAAACATATCGAATCAGTGAGAGATCTTCTACCTCCTTTAACTCGGAAAAAATACAATCCATCACCGGTTTTCCGCCTTTTTGCAGGTTATCTTTCCCCCAGTTTTTAATCGCAAGTTCTCTTGTTTCAGGATTGTAACGAATCAACTTGTGATGCTGGATAAATCGTTCCATTAACGCATAAACACTTTCAATTGAATAACCGAGATCAAATGCCATTTGTTTTTTCGTAATCTTATAGATTCCAATTTGAGTTGTATTAGGATTTGTAAGTAGATAGAGGTAAAAAAACTTGTCCTCTGGAGTAAATTTCTCAATAACGATCGGATTTTCCCAAAAATCTGTATGTATTATTCTATATCTCGCCATCCTCAACCACTGCCTTTCTTCTTAAGAGTATAGTTTCGAAGCGTAAGAACCGTCCCCGCGCTTCCAAAAAGGCCGGGTTCAAGAGAACCCAGCCTTGCTGTTATTATGCTAGTTCATAGTCAGTTACATTGCGGTCGATGACTCTGGCGCCTTTGGCAGCAGCAAGCTTGCCACTTCCTGTAGTAAATACGTTAGCTGCAATAATCTGGGCCATGGAGAGTTTTACCACTGCTTCGTCTACTGGCTCCTTTGGATTGTCTACTGTGATTTTCGCAGTTTTTCCAAACTCGGTGTCAAATTGCAATTCTAATGTTTTAGCCATTTATTTTCACCTCCCATCATTGGATTTTTATTGAACATTAACCGATAATCTCAGAGCTGTCATTACGTTCCACTTTGTTTAAGTCGCTGTTGCATAAAACTGAGATTGCTTGAGCTGCTTGAAACAGCTGGTCAGCTGTTGCCGCTTTCGTTACATTGCTAAACGTTTTAGACTTCAAAATTGGATTTCCTTCGTTATCGATGCCCGATTGAAATACCAACCGAAGCTTTGTGGTTTCTAGTAATCCTTGTGCCATCTTCGATCACCTCCTTTCGTCTTATATATATAGTTTGAGAGGATAAAAGGACAGGTAGGTCGAAAATATTTTGGCCAAGTCGAACTTCGCTTAAGACCACGGCGAGTGCTTTATCGGTCAAAATAGGATGTGAATGAATCTCAAACAAGTTGTACAGCCATTTCTTTCAAAATACTCTTTGAACAAATTTAATACTGAAAGAGGGAAGGAAAATGAGTGATGAACATAGTTTTTTACCACCTGATATTACTTCTATGCTAAGGATTAACGGAATCCGGACGGGGGGTGAGGGAGGACCTGTATTTACTAGGGTTCCTTTAAAAATAGTGGACAGCACTCGACATTTATTTCATGCATTTGGGGTATCAAATTCAGAAATGACGTGGATAAGATTGTTTTTAAACAAATGTTTGATTAGTTGCGAAGTATAGGGAATCGACAAGAAGGATGTAGGTTTAGTCGATAACAATAAAATTTTCCGGGAAATTGAAGTTTTATCTGTGAAGTATTCCAACTTTGCTCGACAATCTTTTTTACTAGTTTTGAAGAGTAAATGAAGAGGGATGAACCTTTCAGCTTTTTTAATTAAACGTTTGATTAGTATGGCATATAGGGAATAGGGTCGAAACACTGCGATTCCGCCATTCTTTTGCTCCTCAAAGAACCGTTCTCCTGGCGTTATATTTTTAATGGAAAAACCTTAGAGATAATGGAAAAACTAAATCACATTTTAGGCATACGTTGACGGAGCCCACCACTCAGAATAAGATGTGAGAAAAAAGAACCAAATGGGAATGAATGGCAGAAACGCTAAATCGTAAATTTGGCAGCGCTATCATTTTTGAGTCCAACGCAGTAAAAGGGGAAGCATGCTTACATAAGCTTCAATATAAAAAGTAGACAGAGGGAGAGGAGAAACAATGAAAAACATGAAAAAGGGCTATTGGTGGCTGGTTTTCTTTTTGGGCATCTTTATTGTGGGGTTATCACCTAACACTAGTTATGCCAAACAGCCAGAATCATCTTATTGGTATCCCGAACAATTATTGAACTGGACTCCAGAGAACGACCCGAATGCTGTGTTTAACCGCAGCCAAATTCCATTAGGCAAACGTGAAGTGTTATACAAGGTCAATGACCATGCCCAGTCAGAAGCGAAGCTAGTGGCTTTATCTGCACTTAACCCAACAACAAGTGGTGTTCCTTCACAAGGTGGGAAAGAGTTTTTGGCAAATACCTTCAGTTATTGGCAATACGTTGACCTTATGGTGTATTGGGCGGGCTCTGCCGGTGAAGGAATCATCGTGCCGCCAAGTGCGGACGTCATTGACGCGGCCCATAAAAACGGCGTGCCAATTTTGGGAAACGTTTTCTTTCCGCCGACTGTATATGGCGGAAAGGTGGAGTGGCTGAACCAAATGCTGACAGAGCGGGAGGACGGCTCTTTCCCTGCTGCGGACAAGTTGCTTGAAGCAGCACGCTATTACGGATTTGACGGCTGGTTTATTAACCAGGAGACCGAAGGCGGAGATAGCAAAACGGCTCAAAAAATGAAGGATTTCCTTGTCTATCTTCAGCAGCATAAGTCAGAAGGCATGCAGATCATGTGGTATGATTCGATGACGAAGGACGGGAAGGTTCGTTGGCAAAATGCGTTGACCGATCAAAACTCAAGCTTCCTGCAGGACGGGGGGTCACGTGTTTCTGACAGTATGTTTTTAAACTTCTGGTGGCGCGACCAGCAGTCTTCTTTTAATAAAGCCCAGGAACTTGGCAGAAGCCCGTATGATGTATTTACCGGGATTGATGTGGAAGCAAATGGGACAGGCACAAACGTTACTTGGGAGGGGATTTTCCCTGAAGGTAAAGCACCATTAACTTCTTTAGGGATTTATCGTCCGGACTGGGCCTTTAAAACGGCTTCCACCATGGAGGAGTTTTATCAGAAGGAAAATGAATTTTGGGTTGGAAAATCCAAAAATCCAGCATCAACCAACAATAATGGGTCCTGGAAAGGGATGGCCCACTATTTTGCCGCTAAAACGGCGATTCAGGAACTTCCTTTTGTGACTCATTTTAATACTGGAAGTGGCAAGTTTTTTACGACAGATGGAAAGACGGTAAGCAATCAATCCTGGAATAACCGCAGTCTGCAGGATCTTCTACCGACCTGGCGCTGGCTGAAGGAAGGCGGGCAGGCTGTTGACGTAGATTTCGATTGGGATACAGCCTATTATGGTGGTAGCTCGTTAAAGCTATCGGGAACGATTGAAGCGGACAACCCAACACATATCAAGCTTTATAAGACCAATCTGCCGATTCAAAAGGATACGGAAATCTCGCTGACTTACAAAACAGATTTGAAAAAACCAAATATGAAAGTGGGAGTCAGCTTCACTGACAACCCAGGCCAATTTGTGTTCTTTGATGTAAAAAAGCAAAGTGGCCAACAGTGGATTACTGACACATTTAACCTTAAAAAATACAGTGATAAAAAAATCGCGGCCATTTCTCTTCTTGTTGAAAGTGACAAGGATGTCCAAGATTTTACGACCAATATCGGAGAAATCAAGATTTATAACAAACAGGAAAAACACGATTCCATCCATGCTCCGAATGATGCAAAGGTCAATGAAATTGAGTTTAACAAGGGAATCTACGCGGATGTTCCTCTTGTCTGGAAGGCGTCTGATTCCGATGTTAGCCACTATGAAATTTACCGGAAGCTGCCGAACAATGAAAAAGAGTTTGTCGGCGCTACCCCTAACCAGGTTTATTACCTTTCCAATCTAAAGCGGGGCGGTAAAGAAAGCAGCACTACATTGGAAATTGTTGCGGTGAGCAAAGAGTTCAAACGCAGCGAGCCAACAGCTGTTACGTTCGATTGGCCGCCGTATCCAAAGCCGGAGGCGAATTTCGGTGCGGATAAAACGGTAGCGGCTCCGGGGCAGGAAATCCAATTTCTTAATAGGTCATCTGAAGTAACCGAAGAATTGGAATGGCAGTTTGAAGGTGGAACCCCGGCTGTGAGCCATGAGGAAAATCCGGTCGTCACTTATGAAAAAGAAGGCGTCTACTCTGTTACCCTGATTGCGAAAAACAGCGAGGGCGAAAGTGTGCTCACAAAAAAAGCGATGATTACCATTTCTGAAGCAGCCAAGGACATTAAAAATGTGGCATTGAACAAGACCGCCATTGCCAGCGGACAATGTTCTCCGACGGAAGCTGCGAAGTTTGCGTTCGATGGCAAAGTAACGGACAACAGTAAATGGTGCGCATTGGGGAATCCTCCTCATTGGTTACAGGTAGATATTGGCGCCCAATATGCCATTTCCAAGTTTGTCATTCGCCATGCAGAGGCGGGCGGGGAACCGCAAGCCTTTAACACCCAGGCATATCGAATTGAAGTAAGCACGGATGGAGAAAATTGGACAGAGGCGGTTAAGGTGACCGATAATACAGCGGCTGTTTCGGAGCACAGCATAGCTTTAACAAACGCACGGTATGTCCGTTTGTGGGTTGACAAGCCGACCCAGGGCGGCGATACGGCTGCGAGGATCTTTGAATTTGAAGTCCATGGATACCTCAATCCGTAGTCTATGAGGAAGCAGGGGGACGGTTCTCCTGTTTCCTATTAATACTCCACTGCTATCAAATGAAGGCTGAATTTTACAATTGAAGGAGCTTCCAAAATTGGAAGTAATATAGGTTAAGAGGAGGAGCAAGATGAGGAAAAAAGGAAGCAGGTTGTTCGGCCGCATTTTAACTGTTTCGGCCGCTTTACTGTTACTAAGTTCAAATGGTGCACCTGGGGCAAAGGCCGCCGTGAATGGGGACGGGACGGACGTTGTCAATGAGAATTATGCGGACAAGCTCAGTCTAAAGCCACTGGCCCCGGCCTTTAGGGTTGACACCCTTCTTAAGTGGTCACCTGAAAATGACCCGGATGCCGAAATAAACCGGGCCAGCGTTCCATTAAACAAAAACCGCTTTAAAGGTTCCCAGGTTAATCCGCTGGCAAACCCAAAGGCTGGTATCACCTCCGCGGCAATTACAACGTGGAATCATGATGAAGCTAGTTCGGTCGGTAGCAATGAATTTAATGTATACGCTTTCGATAACTGGCAATTACTAGACTCCTATATTTACTGGGCAGGAACCAATGAAGGGATTTTTGCCATCCCTACACCGGATATCGTCGATGCCGCCCACCGCAATGGGGTGCCTGTTTATGCCACGCTCGGTTTCCCATGGGGCAGCTCAGCTGAAGGAGTCGCTGAAATCGAAAAGTTCACACAACAGAAACAAGATGGCAGTTTCCCAGTGGCCGACAAGATGATTAAAGTGGCGGAATACTATGGTTTTGATGGCTATTTTTTCAATCAAGAGACGTATGGCGTCAGTAAGGAAACAGCCGAACGCATGAATGAAATGATGCGCTATATTAAACGAAATTCAAGTCTAAATGTCAGCTGGTATGACGCCCAGGACAATAATGGAGCCATCAACTATCAGGATTCCATCAACAGCAAAAATGACATGTATGTGAAACCGGCAGGAGATGGGGTTTCTGCCGTGGATGAGTTCTTTCTAAACTATAACTGGACCACCAGTAAGATTAACACCACCGTAGAAACGATGAAAAGCCATAACCGCAGTCCGTTTGATGCCTATGCAGGTTTTGAAATTCAACAGAATTCGTATAATACAAAAATTAATACGGATGCACTGCTGGATGAAAAGAAACAGCCAAAAGTATCGATTGCCCTTTATGCGCCAAATTCGACCATGGGATTAGCGGCTAATCCGGCCGACTTTCATGAAAAAGAAAACTACTTATGGACAGGTCCACAAGGCGACCCTACCCTTGCCGATGATTCGGCAAATTGGAAAGGGATGGCGCGTTTTGTCACGGATTCATCTGTTATTCAATCCAAGCCGTTTACCACGAACTTTAACAGCGGCCACGGAAAACAATATTTTGTGAATGGAAAAGTCGCAAGCCTCCTTGAGTGGAATAACCGCTCCATCCAGGATATCATGCCGACCTGGCGCTGGTGGATACGCAATGAAGGGAGCAGAATCAAGGTAGCCTATGATTTTGATAAAGCCTTTAATGGGGGCAATTCGCTGAAATTTAGCGGTGCACTTGAACCGGGTTCTGTCAATGACACGATGCTTTACAGCTCAAAACTTCCTATTACGGACACAACAAAGGTCCGTGTCGTTTATCAAAACCAATCGGGAGCTGATATGTCGCTGGGTGTCGCCTATAGTGAAGACTATGCACAAAACAACATGAAATATTATTCGCTGCCTAAATCGGGTGATGGCTGGCAGACAGCGGTTGTCGATCTCGGAAAGGATGCAGGGAAAACAGCTTATGCTTTAAGTCTGAAAGTCAACAACTCTGAAAGAATGGAAAACTACTCTATTCATTTAGGCCAGTTGTCCGTCTTTGACGGTGCGGCTGCCGCTCTAACCAAACCTGCTGATGTGAGAATTTTGGAAAAGATGCCGAAAACAGCGTTTGAGGCGGAGGCCCGTCTAAGCTGGTCCGAGCAAAAGAATATTTTGCATTATGAGATTTACCAGGAGAATGCCGATGGCGTCGAAACACTATTAGGAGTAACACCGAATAACTATTTCTATACACCAAACATTACGAGAACGATAGAGAATGCTTCCGATGATAATATGACGAAACTGAAAGTGGTGCCGGTCAATCAGGATTATGTACGCGGTCAAGCTGCCACAGTCTCTTTTGACTGGGGGATAGGTACGGATGCAACAGAGATCGAGCAAAACCCTACTTCTCCTAATGTGGCGTTAGAGGCGAAGGTAACCTCTGTCTCCGCGGAAAATGCGGCAGAACCTGCCTCTAAAGCACTGGACGGAACAGCACTTGGAAATAGTAAATGGTGCGCAACCAATATGAAAACGGGTTATATGACCATCGATATTGGCGAGGAGAAAACCATCCGCCGCTGGCGCGTTGAACATGCTGAATATGGCGGGGAAGCCCAAAATATGAACACCGTGGATTTTGAGCTGCTTTTTAAAAATGAAAACGGCGAATGGATCAGCGCAAAACGGATCACAGGTAATACGAAAGCTGTGACCGATGTAGTGTTAGATCAGCCTGTTACAGCAAGGGAATTCAAACTGCAAATTAATAATAGCGGTACTTCCCCTTGGGGAGCAATTCGTATCTATGATTGGCAGATGTTTGAAAGTGCTGCCCTGCCGAGAACAGAGAATGTGATGATGCATTTTGTAAAGGCGGAAAATAATGCAGGAGCTGAAGATCAGGTAACGATTGAAAGAGTGAAAAAAGGTCAAACGGTTCGATTATTTAAGTCCTTGAATGCAAAGGAAATTCTCGCAGAAAAGACGTCTGACCAAGACGGAACCATTGTTTTTGAGCATATGGATTTCGGTCCTGAGGCTGGAAGAGTCTATTATACTGTCCAGCAGGAAGATGAAAGAGAAAGCCTGAGGTTCAGTTCCGCTTACTTGAACGAACAGGTAACCGAAGTCATTCATCGAATCAGCGCGCTTCCTGATGTGGATGAATTGACGCTTGATGATAAGAGTAAGGTCAATGACTGTAAAGTTGCCTACAACAAGCTTCATCCAACTCTACGAAACCAGGTCACCAACTATGACCGTCTGGTTCAGTTAATGAATCGGATGGAGGAATTAAAAAAGAACTTTAATAATGGAAACCGATAAATAGGAGAAGGGGGCAGTCCTCATTGCACAAAAGCAATGAAGGCGGCCCCCATTTTTCATGAACTATTTTTAGAAACACTGTAAAATCCATAGGACTTACGAGTAATCTATTGCTCCATTTTCTTGGATTGTTAAAATGAAATCAAAGTAAATGATAGCGTTTTCGAAATCGCTGAAATAAAGGAAAGCAGGTAAGAAGCAATGAATAAAACTGCACATATTATCTCTCACTCCCACTGGGACAGGGAATGGTACTTGCCTTTTGAAAAGCACCGTTACTATTTCATAAAGCTGATGAATGAAATGATCGATCAGTTTAAAAAAGAAGGAAATGCCTTTCAAGCATTCCATCTAGATGGCCAGACCGTTCTTTTGGAAGATTATTTTGTTGTTCATCCGGAAAACCGGGAGATTGTTAAACAATTAATCAATGAGAAAAAGCTGCATATCGGACCGTGGTATGTGCTGCAGGATGCTTTTTTAACAAGCTCTGAAGCAAATGTCCGAAACCTGCAAATAGGTCTAAATGATAGCAAAGCCTATGGGCATGTCTCAAAAATTGGCTATTTTCCTGACACGTTCGGCATTTATGGGCAGGCGCCCCAGCTTTTAAAACAGGCCGGGATTGATACAGCTGCCTTTGGAAGGGGCGTAAAACCGACCGGCTTTAATAACACGGTATCCGATTCTCCTGATTATGAATCTCCTTATTCCGAGATGATTTGGTCAGCACCAGACGGCTCCACTGTATTGGGCATTCTTTTTGCCAATTGGTACTCCAACGGAAATGAAATCCCGGTGGACGAAACGGAAGCGAAAAAATTCTGGGATCAAAAGCTGCGGGATGCAGAAAAATATGCGTCCACCAATCAGTTATTGTTTTTGAATGGCTGCGACCACCAGCCGCTGCAAAAAACGATTCCACAGGCCATTGAAACCGCATCGGTTTTATATCCTGATTACACATTTAAACATTCAAGTTTTGATGAATATCGAGAGGCTTTAAAAGATGCTCTTCCTGAGAAGCTGCAGGTCATTGAAGGCGAATTGCGCAATCAGCGGACGGATGGCTGGTCGACGCTAGTCAATACCGCATCCAGCCGGATTTATTTGAAGCAATGGAACAACCGCTGTCAAACCCTTTTGGAGAAGATAGCCGAACCGCTCGCCAGCATGGCCTTTTTAGCAGGCGGGACGTACCCAAGGGAATATCTTCGCTTCATGTGGAAATCATTGATGAAAAATCACCCGCATGACAGCATTTGCGGCTGCAGCGTTGATGAGGTGCATCGTGAAATGGTAACCCGCTTTGAAACCGTTTCGCAAATGGGAGAGGTATTTGTCCAGGAACATGCAGCAGAGCTTGCTGAAAAAATTGATACCTCGAGCGCACCGGAGGGCGGAATTCCTCTTGTTGTCTTGAATACTACGGGATGGAATAAAGATGAAGTAGTCACGAAAACAGTCGATTTGGAGAAGGTGTATTTTTCCCAAATGCATTTCGAACAAATTCCAGTCTATTTACAGGACAAAGATATGCCGGCCTACAAGCTGGTGGATCAAGCCGGCAAGACCATCGAATTTGATTTAGAAAACCCAGTGGTTGAGTTTGGCTATGATTTACCGGATGACAAATTCCGCCAGCCGTTTTTTGCCAAACGGGCCAAGCTGTCCTTCTATGCAGAAAACATACCAGCATTCGGCTACAAGACATTTTATCTTGTTCCCGAGGAGGAGCCTGCCGGGCAGCAACGAGAACACTCGGCTCATGGCGGTATGGAGATGGAAAATGAATATGTTCACCTCCTGTTCCATGAAGACGGGACCTATGATCTGACGAATAAAGCATCAGGCAAGACTTTCTATCGTCTCGGTATTTATGAGGACACAGGGGATGTCGGAAATGAATATATGTTCAAGGAAGCAAAAGGACAGGAGCAGATTACGACAAAGGGTGTTCCAGCCGAAGTTCGTTTCATTGAAAAAACACCGCTGCGGACAGAGCTTGAATTTACACATACCTTAATCATTCCGGTTTCAGCGGACGATCGCTTGGCGATTGAACGGAATCGCCTGATTTGGCATAAGGAACGAGCGGCAGGCCGAGCGTGCGAAACCACGGCAATCACGCTGCGTACAGTTGTGACGCTCGAAAAAGGAATGAAGGGTCCAGCCTTTAAGCTGACCATTGACAATCAAGCGGCCGATCACCGCCTGCGTGTCTTGTTCCCAACCGGATTGCAAACAAAAACACATCAAGCGGACAGTATTTTTGAAATTGTGACCCGCCCGAATACGCCGGAAATAGAATGGGAGAATCCTAGCTTCTGTCATCATCAGCAGCGCTTCTCAAGCCTGGCGGATGACGAGATAGGTTTAACCGTGGCAACGGATGGTCTTCAGGAATATGAAATCCTGCCAGCGGATGGAACGATTGCCCTCACCGTGCTTCGTTCCGTTGCAGAGCTTGGCGACTGGGGCTACTTCCCGACACCGGAGGCCCAGTGCCGGGGTATCCAAACAGCCGAGTGGCAAGTGCTCATGCATGAAAAAGATGTGATTATGTCTAACGCATTTGTGGATGCTTATCAATATAAAGTTCCCCTTCAGGTGATCCAGACAAGCGCTCATAAGGGAACATTGCCAGGCGACCACAGGTTCGTGAAGTGGGAGTCTGAGGGCCTTGCGTGGTCATCGATGAAAGTGGCGGAAGAATGTGATGATGTCATGATCCGCTGGTTTAATCCCGCACCAACGAGCCAAAGTCTTAAGGCTTCAGCACAGCCGGATTTTGCCACCTACAAGAGTACGATACTTGAAGAACAAACCAAGGATTCTAGCGATCTGTATGAAGTGGCTGGCTATGAAATTATTACACTAGGTTTTCAACCAAAAAGATAGGAGAGGGATAAGATGACGGCAGTAATTCCAAAATCGATGCAAAAATTGATCCAACATGTGAAGGAAAGTTTTCCGGGGGATGAAAAATTACACCGTATGTTTGAACAATGCTTTGTCAATACGTATACCACAACACTGAACAAACAAGAAGACGGAAAAACGTTTGTCGTAACGGGAGACATCCCGGCGATGTGGCTAAGAGACTCAGCCGCACAAGTGCGCCCCTATTTAATTGCTGCAGAGGAGGACGCGGAACTGGCTGATTTACTCGAAGGGGTCATTCGCCAGCAATTCGCCTTTATCTTACATGATCCTTATGCAAATGCGTTTAATGAAACGGCTAACAGCAGGGGGCATCAAACCGATCTTACCCAGATGACCCCTTATATTTGGGAACGAAAATATGAAATTGACTCCCTATGCTATCCAATTCAGCTTGCCTATCTATTTTGGAAGTCGACAGGACGTACAGCCTATATAAAAGAAACGTTCCAAGAAGTACTGGAGACGATTATCCAGGTGTGGGGGACGGAGCAGGATCATGAAAAACAGTCATCTTACCGGTTTGAACGGGCGGATGTGCGCCAATCCGATACCTTAATCCGTGATGGAAAAGGAGGGCGTGTGGTACCGACGGGAATGACATGGAGTGCCTTCCGTCCAAGTGATGATGCTTGCACATACGGATACCTGGTTCCGGCCAATATGTTTGCTGTTGTCGTGTTAGGATATGCGGCGGAAATGTGTGAAGAGGTGTTAAAGGATTCTTCCTTGAAACAAGAGTGCATAAAACTTCGTGACGAAATCAAGCAGGGGATTGAACAATATGCAAAATTAGACCACCCGATTTACGGTAAGATGTACGTCTATGAAACTGACGGGGAAGGCCGCGTCCATTTGATGGATGACGCCAATGTTCCAAGTTTGCTTGCGGCCCCATATCTAGGGTATCAACCGTTCGATGATGAGACGTATATCAATACACGAAAGTTCCTTTTAAGCAGGGATAATCCGTACTATTACGAAGGGAAGTACGCCAATGGCATAGGCAGCCCGCATACGCCAGACCACTACATTTGGCATATAGCCCTGGCCATCCAAGGGATGACTGCGACAAGTGAAGAGGAAAAACAGCAGATATTAGCTTATTTTAAAAACACAGATGGCGGTACGAATTTTATGCACGAAGGTTTTAACGCTGATTGTCCTGAGGAATTTACAAGGGACTGGTTCGCGTGGGCTAACACGATGTTTAGTGAATTTGTGCTAAGTCTAACCGGTAAAGCAGTGAAAGGCAGTCCGCTTTATCAGCAATTCCTGATAAAGAATCAAGTGTAGATCATTATCGGAGAGGGTGGTGTAAGGATGGAAAAAAGTCCATGGATCATCGTGGTTTGTGAATGGATCTGGAAGGCAATCTCAGCAAATGTATGCTGGATTGCCTTTACCGCCTTGGGATTAGGGGTTTTTGGCTTTTTCCCTGCAACAGTGGCCCTGTTTACCATTGTTCGTAAATGGCAGAGAAAAGATACCGATTTCCCTGTTTGGAAGACGTTTAAGCATGTGTATTTCAAAGAATGGAAGAGAAGCAATGGAATAGGCCTTGTTTTTTACAGCATTGGCCTTTTTCTTTTTATCGATATCAGGATTACAGAGAGCTTTATGTCAGGTGTTTTTGGCAGTTTTCTTTCGATTATCCTTTACATTCTAGTGATGATCCTATTATTGGCTGTAAGCTATTTCTTTGCCGTCTATGTCCATTATGAGTATTCCAGTAAGGAATATATCAAACAGTCCTTTTTAATTACATTGACCAGTTTGCCTTTCACCCTATTGATTGGAATCGGTTTTTTTGTTATTGGCTATTTGATTAATCAGTATCCAGGCCTAATACCGTTTATTTCCGCGGTGGCTCCTGCCTATTGGATGATGAGGGTTTGTCTCAGCCGGTTTGCCTTTTTAGAGAAAAGAGCCCAGCAGCTTTAACTATTGTTTAAAATTTGGAAAGAACAGGGGGATTACATGTGGAACTGTACTTAAAGGGAGACACATCTTCTATAGCAGATGGTCTTAAGATGGTATCAAAACGATTAAATATTCACCTTTCTACTGATGGTTATCCAATTCAAGTGATAAATCAAAAAGGTCCGTTAAGGGTTTTAAATATAAACGGCCGAGGGGAAATATCGTTTGAAAAGCCGATTCATTTTTTTCGGGCTTTAGGACTGTGGCTTGAACATTTTCAAAAAAGTAATGAATTCGATTTAACAGAAAATCCTCAGTTTAGCATGAGTGGTGTGATGCTGGATGCGTCGAGAAATGCCGTACCAACCGTTAGGGAAGTAGAGAAGCTTCTCGAGCACATGGCGGTGATGGGATTAGATACCCTAATGCTCTATACAGAGGACACGTACGAGGTAAAGGAATATCCTTATTTTGGCTATATGCGGGGAAGGTATACGTTTGAGGAATTAAAAGCATGTGATGAATATGCCGCAAAGTTGGGGATTGAAATGATCCCTTGTATTCAAACCTTGGGACACTTGCGGGAAGCCCTTAAATGGAATTATGCCTCTGGCATGAAGGACACAGATGATATCTTACTCGTTGACGAGCCTAAAACATATGAGTTTTTAGAGAGTTGTCTAAAAGCGGCCTCAGAGCCATTTCGCACCAAACGGATTCATATCGGCATGGACGAGACGTTTCAGCTTGGCTTAGGTAAATATTTAGAGAAGCATGGTTATGAACACCATATTGATCTGATGAATAGGCATTTGCAAAAGGTTGTCTCGATTACCGATAGACTAGGTCTAAAACCGATGATTTGGAGCGATATGTATTTCCCGCTGTTTGCGGAAAACAGCCCCTATAAGGATGACAGCGGCAGCATCCGCCAAGAAATTCTTGAAGGGATTCCGGACGTGGAGCTTGTTTATTGGAACTATTACCGGAAAGAACAAGAAGTGTATGAACGAGATTTTCAAAACCATAAGCTTCTCGGTTCCACTCCGATTTTTGCCGGAGGGGCTTGGACTTGGAGTGGACTGGCGCCGAACTATGGCAAGGCGATTGTCACCACAGAAGCCGCACTGGCTGCCTGTAAAAAGGAAGGAATTAAGGAGATTTTCGTGACACTATGGGGGGATAACGGGGCAGAAACGCCGTTTGCGGCCGCCAGCCCAATCCTGCAATTGTTTGCTGAGCACACTTATCAAAAGGAAGTCCCGATGGAAAGGGTGTCAGAGCGTTTTGAATTTTGCAGTCACGGGCATTTAACCGATTTGCTGAAGTTGAAATTATTGGATGAGACACCGGGTGTCATGAAGGATAACATGAATTCTTCGATGACGTCGAAAGTGCTGCTCTACCAAGATAGTTTAATAGGTTTATATGATGAGAACGTCCGCGGACTTGCTTTAGGAGAGCACTATCAGCAGCTGGTGCCCGTGTTTGAAAAAGCCAAGCAGGAGAATCCGGCATGGGAAGGCTTGTTTGATTTATATGAACAACTGGCGAGGGTTCTCGCTGACAAAGCGGAAATTGGCATCAACATCCTAGAGGCATATCGAAATTCCGATTATGAGCAAATGAAATCCATTCTTATTACCTTGGATAGAATCCAAGCAAATGTTGATCTTTTAAGGAAAAAGCATCGAGACATCTGGTTTGCCGCGTACAAACCATTTGGCTGGGAAGTGATCGATATTCGTTATGGCGGCATCATAACCCGGATTGAGTCCGTCAAATACCGGATTCAGGAGTGGCTCGAGGGAAGGATTCCCCGGTTGGAAGAATTAGAAGAAAAACGGTTGCGTCATGATGGACCATGGGAAATGGCTGACGGGATGGTAGGCGGCAATATATATCACCGGATCGTTACCGCAGGAAACTTTTCATTATAATAACTAGTCCTAACGAGGTGAAATTATGTTCTTAACAGATAGAAAATTTGAAGCACGCATCAGGGAATTAGAGGGTTATCGGTACCGGGACATGACGGCGATCAACTCATTTTACGCACAGGAAGATGATGGGGCCATCGGTGCCTATCCTCCGGCTGCCTATAATGAACAACATGTGCTGAAAATCGGCGACTACTGGAAAGGCCGCGATCGCTATATTTGGCTTCATGCAGAGATTGATACTCATTTGCCCTATGCCGATCAGCAGATTGCGGGTCTTTTCTCGTTTGGAAAAACGGGCGGGGGTAATAATTCAGGCTTTGAATCCCTTCTCTTTATCAATGGCAAGCCTTATCAAGGTGTCGATTCCAACCATGAAGAAGTTCTTTTTGATGACGAAACCGCTAAGGGGCCGATTCGCTTGGATTTCCGGCTCTGGTCAGGACTTGAGGGCGGAGGGAACCCGCAGGAAAATGAATTTAAACTGGAAATGGCAGCGATCGGCTGGCTGGATCGCCGGGTAGATAACCTCTATTACACGCTTTTGGCCGCCTATGAGGTGTTAAAGGAAATTAGTGAGTCCGACTCCGCCTATCCCATTTTGAAAAAGATGATTTCTAATGCATTGCAATGGATTAATTGGACCGAACCTGGCAGTCCTGAATTTTATCAATCCTGTTATAGGGCGGAGGAAAGCCTTACAGAGGCGATTCAGTCATTTTCCAAATCATCCGATATCACCATCCACACAGTCGGCCATACTCATATTGATGTGGCGTGGCTTTGGCGGTTAAAAAATACAAGGGAGAAGGCCGCTCGTTCCTTTTCAACGGTCTTGCATCTAATGAAGCAATTCCCTGACTATTTATTCTTGCAAACACAGCCGCAGCTCTATGACTATATCAAAACGGATTATCCTGAGATTTACGCCCAAATAAAGGATAGAGTGGCAGAAGGCAATTGGGAAGCTGGCGGTGCGATGTGGCTTGAGGCTGACTGTAATATTCCGAGCGGCGAATCGCTTGTCCGCCAAATTCTTCACGGGAAAAACTTTTTTAAAGAAGAGTTTGGTGTCGATTGTAAGTATCTATGGCTGCCGGATGTATTTGGCTACAGTTGGGCCCTGCCGCAAATCTTAACAAAATCAGGTATCAAAACGATGATGACGACTAAAATCAGCTGGAATCAGTATAATCGGATGCCGCATGATACCTTTCACTGGAAAGGTATCGATGGGACGGAGATTTTAACGCATTTTATTACGACGCCGGAACCATGGAATTCCCCGGACTCTTGGTTCTATACGTATAATGGCTTTATTACCGCGAAAACGGTGAATGGCGCTTGGAAAGGGTATCGTGATAAGGATTTATCCAAGGATTTGCTTCTTTCCTATGGATATGGTGATGGCGGCGGCGGTGTCAACCGTCATATGCTAGAAATGCGCCGCCGATTTGATTTGCTGCCAGGGATGCCGAATGTTAAAACCTCGACAGCCGGGGAATTCTTTGACAAGCTGCATCAAAATGTTTCAGAAGCGAATGGCTATATCCATAAATGGGATGGCGAGCTGTACCTCGAATACCATCGGGGCACCTATACAAGCCAAGCATTTATGAAGCAGATGAATCGAAAATTGGAGCTTTTATACAGACGGGCCGAATTCCTCACTTCATGGCTTTCTGAAAATGGCCAATGGATGGGAAATGATGAGCTAAAAGACGGCTGGAAGATTATTTTGCGTAATCAATTCCATGATATTATTCCTGGCTCCTCCATTCATGAGGTGTATGAGGATGCCAAGGAAGAATACAAAGAGGCACACGAGTTAGTTCAAAGCCTGGAATCCCGTATCATCGAGCATGGAGTGGAACAGGATGACCGCTCAATCGTGCTCTTTAACACGACCCACCATCAGAGTAAGAAAAATGTGGCGGTCCCTCAATTTGCCGATCATGCTTGCGGTGTCTGGAAAAACAGTAAGGGAGAATTCCTAACCCATCAAAAACGGGATAACGGCTGGCTCATTGAGGTCGACACTCTTCCATCCTTTGGTGCCAAGACTTTATTATTTGAGCCGGTGGGAACCGTTCAGGAAACCAAATCAAATTTTATCTATCAGGACCTAAAATTGGAAACACCGTATTACCTTGTTGAATGGAATGAATTTGGCCAAATGACGTCTCTCTTTGATAAGGAAGTGGGTCGTCAAGTTCTCGCTGAGAATCAAAAAGCGAATATCCTGCAAATTTTTGAAGATAAGCCGCTTGCCCATGATGCTTGGGATATCGACCTCTTCTATCAAGAAAAAATGGAGGAAATCCGTCATTTAGTGACGTTTGAAGTAGTGGAAAATGGTGAATTGACGTTTACGATTCTTGCCAAGTGGACGTATCACCATTCTGAAATTTCTCAGCGGATCGTATTTTACAAAAATGACCGCCGCATTGATTTTGAAACAACGGTGGATTGGCATGAAAAGAGAAAATTACTGAAGGCAGCTTTCCCTGTGGGTATCCGCGCAACCGAGGCGACCTATGATATTCAATATGGAAATGTAAAGCGCCCGACCCATTGGAATACGAGCTGGGATATGGCCAAATTTGAAACGGTTGGACATCAATGGGCCGACCTGTCAGAACCAGACTATGGGGTAAGTTTACTGAACGATTCCAAATATGGCTATGATATCAAAGAAAATACCATGCGGCTTACCTTGCTAAAATCAGCGGTTCATCCAGATCCGCAAGCTGATCAGGGAACACATTCGTTTGTTTATTCACTTTATCCACATATAGGGGATTGGCGCCATGCGAAGACGGTTGAAAAAGCATGGGATCTAAATGACCCTATTCTGGCTGTGGAAGGGAAATGGGAAAAAGAGGAGTCATTCCTGGCAATCGATTCGGACCATGTTTGGATTGATGCGATTAAGCCGGCTCACGATGGCAACGGGATCATCATCCGCCTGCATGAATATGAAGGACGGAGGGGTAAAGTCTCTCTGGACGTTCTTAGAGGCATCACCTCATGGGTGGAGACCAATTTAATGGAAGAACCAATTGGAGAAGAATCTGCATCCCCAATTGAGGTTGAAATCAAGCCTTATGAGATTAAGACTTTAAGAGTTTTATAGGGAAAAAATGACCGACTGGACCATTCCAGTCGGTTATTGTCTTTTTTCGCCTAATTGTTGTAAAAACTTCTAAGATTTTTGCACTTAATCCTAAATTAGTCAACTATAAATAGTCCTCTTTTCACTATAGAATAAGGGTATGGAAGTGCTTACATAAAAGCGGGAGGAGGACAAAGATGAAACGGATATTGAACGATCTTTATAAAAATCGAGTTTGGCTGCTTATGGTTTTACCAGGCACCATTTGGCTGCTGCTATTCTCGTATTTGCCGATGTTTGGACAGGTTTTGGCCTTTAAAAAATTTCGGATTGATCCAGATGGTTTTTTTGCCAGCGTGATGAATAGTGAATGGGTTGGCCTAGACAACTTCAAATATTTATTTAGTACGAATGATGCGTGGATTATTACAAGAAATACCATACTCTATAACCTTATCTTTATTGTATTAGGGCTAGTAACTGCGGTGGCAACAGCCATCTTGCTCAGTGAGTTAATCAATAAGAGGCTATCAAAGGTTTACCAAACTTCTATCTTGTTCCCACATTTTATTTCTTGGGTTATTGGCAGTTACTTTGTTTTCACTTTTTTGAGTACAGAACACGGTTTGTTAAATCATATCCTTGGCTGGTTTCATGTTGACCCTGTTTCGTGGTATAGCGAGTCGAAATATTGGCCGGTTATTATCGTGTTTATGAGCATGTGGAAAGGTGTAGGTTACGGCAGTATCGTTTATTTAGCATCCATCGTTGGGATTGACCGGAGTTATTATGAGGCAGCAATGATTGATGGCGCTTCAAAATGGAAGCAAATTAAACATGTTACCTTGCCAATGCTTAAGCCATTAATGATTATCTTAACCATCATGAATATTGGCCGGATCTTCAACTCGGATTTCGGGTTGTTTTATCAAGTGCCAAGAGATTCGGGAGCATTATATGGAGTAACAAATGTTATTGATACATTCGTATACCGCGGTCTTATGAATCTTGGGGATATTGGTATGAGTACGGCAGCAGGTCTATATCAGTCGGCTGTTGGATTTATCCTCGTTATCATTACCAACTATATTGTACGAAAAGTGGATGAGGAAAGTGCCTTGTTTTAATGTTCATTTCTTTACGAAGGGAGGAAAAGTCGCCCGGCGGCTACTTATATGCCAAAACTAGAACAAACCCATTCATCGCTTGCTTTTTCAAAACCAGTAGAAGAAATTAAAGGAGGGGAGGCAAAGACAACCAGGAAAAAGTATCGAGACCCTCAACATATGCATCCGGCTGCTAATGCCATTATTGCTGTGCTGCTTGGGATTCTCGCGTTTACGTGTGTCTTTCCTTTTATCTATGTCATTATTATTTCGTTTACAAGTGAGGAAAGTATTGTCAGGAATGGTTTTCAATTGATCCCGAAGGAATGGAGCATGGATGCTTATCATTATCTGTGGAGTATGAAGGAGTCCTTTTTCCGCTCTTATGGTGTCACGATTTTTATTACGATTTTCGGTACCATTATCAGTGTGTTCATGATAACCTTTTATGCCTACGCGATTTCAAGACCGCAATTTAAGTATCGAAGATTTTTCACATTCCTGGCATTCTTTACGATGCTGTTCAGCGGCGGGTTGGTACCGACTTACATCGTCGTCACTCAATTTTTACATTTGAAAAATTCGATTTGGGCGTTGATCCTGCCACTTGCAATGAATGCGTTTTATATTATCATCATGAGAACTTTCTTCTTAAAGTCTGTTTCTGAATCGATTTTAGAATCGGCCAGAATAGATGGAGCAAGTGAATGGCGAATTTTTTTCCAAATCATATTCCCGCTTTCCTTACCGGGAATTGCTACGATTGCACTGTTTAGTACACTGGGTTATTGGAATGACTGGTTTACCGCTTTGCTTTATATTGATAACCCTAATCTGGTACCGCTTCAAGCTTTATTGATGAAAATAGAGGCAAATCTTGAGTTTATGAGAAAAAATATGGATGTAGCTATCATGCAGAAAAGTTTATTTGATACCATCCCGCAAGAATCAGCCAAAATGGCTATGGTTGTGATCGCCACCTTACCAATTGCCGTCTCGTACCCGTTCTTTCAAAAGTACTTTATTAGCGGACTGACAATTGGCGGCGTTAAAGAATAACTAACAGAAAGAGGAGAAAAGGAATGAAGAAAAAGAAACTTGGTATTATTCTCGCATCCGTTCTGGCAGCCGGAACCCTGTTATCTGCCTGCAGCAGCAAAGACAGTGCCACATCAGAAAAGGGCGGTAAAAATGGCGCGCCATATGAAATTAAATGGTACACCATTGGAACCCCGCAAAAAGATACTGATAAGGTTTTTGCAGAGGTGAACAAATATACAAAGAAAAAAATCAATGCCACAGTGAAAATGACGCAAATTGACTGGGGCGATTGGGATCAAAAGTCACAAGTAATGATTAATTCAGGGGAATCCTTTGATATTATCTTTACAAATGGCACCTCTTACGTTCAAAATGCCCAAAAAGGTGCATTCCTCGCCATTGATGATCTGTTAAATAAGGAAGGTAAAGCACTAAAAGACGTAATCAACCCTGACTTATTAGAAGGAAATAAAGTTGACGGTAAACTTTACGGCGTCCCTACTAACAAAGAGGTGGCCAGACAAGATGTATATACATTTAACAAACGCCTTGTTGATAAATATAAATTTGATCTTTCGAAGGTAAAAACGTTACAAGACCTTGAGCCAATGCTGAAGACGATTAAAGAGAATGAATCTGGTGTTACACCAATGGCAACCTTTAAAGCACCTTTACGCTTTGATTATGTCTTCAATAATGAAATGCCTTTTGCCTTCCCGTTTGAAGGTGATACTAACAAAGTGGTCAATCCATTTGACACGGATACTGCTATGAAACAATTTAAAACCATGCGCGAGTACTATAAAGCTGGCTATCTTAAAGAAGATGCCGCAACAAGTAAAGACAGCTGGCCAATGGATGTAGAAAACTGGTTTGTCCGCATGGGCGGTTCCCAGCCATATGCTGATTTACTATGGTCCCGTTCTGCCAAGTATGAATTAGTATCTGTTCCTGCTGAACAACCAACGATTGTAAATGATTCTGTTTCTGGTTCGATTCAAGCGATTTCAGCAACATCAAAGAATCCGGAAAAAGCTATGGAATTTTTAACGCTGCTCAATACAGATCCATATCTCCGCAACCTTGTTGATAAAGGAATTGAAGGAGTACATTACAAGAAGAATGCAGATGGCACGATTGAAGACCTGCCTGCACGTATCGACGGATATAATATGCCATCTTACTCTTTAGGCAACCACTTTATCTTGGATTTGTACAAGGACGATCCAAAAGATAAATGGGAAAAGTTCAAGGAATTTAACGCTTCTGCTGTAAAGGCACCATCACTTGGTTTCAAATTTAATAGTGATCCAGTTCGCTCAGAGCTTGCTTCCATTACCAACATCTCGAAAGAGTTTTACCCGGCATTGGCCACAGGTTCGGTTGATCCGGAAACATACCTGCCAAAATTCAATAAAAAGCTGAAAGAGGCTGGACTTGACAAGGTGTTAAAAGAAATCCAAAAGCAATATGATGAGTGGAAAAGCTCACAAAAATAAGTAAAAAAAAATCAAGCTGGGTGGAGTAGTCCGGCTTGATTTTATTTCGAGGATAGATGAATTTACCTGGAACGGCAAAGAAAGTTAGCTAGTCTTCGATCCTTTCTATTGTGTTACACTTGAACTGAAAAATATGGACAACCCGAGGGATTGGAAAAATGAAATTGAAACAAAACAGCCGTTTTCATCAAAAAATATTTAATAAACTTTTTTTAACTTCCTCCATTACGATTATTGTAACGGTAATCGTCTTAATTGTGACAATTACAAACTATTATTCTGATATCATCATTCAGAAGGAAGTCAATGTCAATATTAGGACGATCGAACGGGTAGAGGATTATTTTTCTGCCAAAGATTCAGATATCAATAAAGCAATCAGGGATATTTATGTTCAAGGGGATCTGATCGATGATATCTCCTTTGCCCTCCATAATGGGTATGGGAAATATTTAGAATACCGCCTTGATCGATTTTCGGAGGACCGCACGTATTTTCCTAGCAATCTTGATACCTATTTTAATGGCTTTTTTAGTCAAGACAGTGATATTAACGCCATTAGCTTACGTTCATTGGATAGTGTAGGAATCGAATATTTACTTATCAATAATTATCTTCGCTGGAACAAGAGTATCGTTGAACCGAAACCGTATACACATGATACCATGCCGGGGGGATACTCTAATCTAAATGAAGCTGGACTGCCACAAGGGAGGGAATTAAAAGATACCATTACAAAAAAGGAGGTCATTAATAACCCAGTCACGCTTGAGAAACTTGGGGAAATCTCCATCTATTACTCTACTGAACATTTAGATAAGATGGTCAAAAGGGATGAAGGTGCACCGGCTTCTTTCTTTTTAATCGATCAAGACGGCAAAATTGTTTATTCACATAATGAGGGAGTCCCTCGCGCTCTTGTCCATCAATTAAAACAAGAAACAAATGAAACGAAAATAAAGTATAAATCTGAAAAGTATTATGTCAATACCATAGCTAACAAGGGTGATTATACGTTTGTCAGTGTTATTACCGACCAAGGGTGGCAAAAGTTATCCATTGTCAGGGGAACCATGTGGATCGTAATCATTTTACTAATTATGGCGGCCATTTTACTGTCTTATTCGTTTATGCAAAATTATTCGAAACGGATTAATAAGATTGTTTCGACGATTCGTCAAGTGGAAAAGGGGAACCTGGATGCACGGATTCCCGAATCCAAACATGAAGATGAATTATCGAGCATTGCTTCTAATATGAATTCTATGCTCAATGAATTGAATAATTATATTGAACAATTTTACATGCTTAATATGAAGCAGCAGCAGGCGGAATTAAAAGCGCTGCAAGCCCAAATCAATCCTCATTTTTTATTCAATACGCTTGAAGCAATCAGAATGGTAGCGGTCTTGGAGGGCTCCAAAACGTCCAGTAAAATGATTTTTCATTTATCCAAATTGTTTCGCTACTCGCTGGAATCAAAAGATACCGTCCCATTCTATACCGAAATGGAATATGTCAAACAATATTTAACCTTAATGCAGTTTAAGCATCCGGATAAGCTCGAGGTCCATTTCGATATTCCAGACGAAGTAGAACAAACACCTGTTCAAAAATTGATTCTTCAGCCGATTATTGAAAATTACTTTGTTCATGGTTTTAAAAAGGATCGGACTGACAACGAATTAACCATTTGTGCGGCCCATCTTGGCGAAAAAATTGAAATACGTATAGAAGATAACGGTAAGGGTATGTCTGAAGAGGAACTGGCCAACATTGTTCAACATATTAATCGTGAAGAGGGCGATGAAATGCAATCAATTGGGTTGAGGAATATCCATCAACGTTTGAAACTCAAGTTTGGGGACCAGTTTGGGCTCTCAGTAAAAAGCAGCAAAGACACAGGAACAATGGTCACTATGTCCATTCCAGCACAGGGGATTTACCATGTTTAGGGTGCTGTTGGTTGATGATGAACCGATCATCACAAAAGGACTGTCGGTCATTTTAGATTGGGAGGATTACGGATTTGAAATAGTCCATACCGCAGAAAGCGGGGAGGAGGCGCTCTCCTATATCAAACAATATCCCATTGATATTCTAATCACGGATATATTGATGGGGGAAATGTCCGGTTTGGACTTGATTCAAGAGGTAAAGTGCATCAGGCCCGAGATCAAAAGTATTGTGTTAACAGGATATCAAGAGTTTGATTTTATTAAACGAGGATTGTTATTAGGAATTGAAAATTATTTAGTAAAACCGGTAGATGAAGAGGAATTATTGAAAACGCTTCAAGCCGTCGGCCGGAAATTAAGGGCGGAAGCATCAGGAACCCGGACGCAGGAATCGACCACCCTGTTGGACAATACCTTATGGAGCTTTCTGACGGGAGAAATAGACCGACGTGATTGTCTGGAAAGATTGGCCTTGTACAACATTGAATTTAACCAGCCTTTTTACAATGTTTCTATTTTAAATATTGAACATTACCAGTCTGAAGTTGTAAAAAACGTTCGACACTTTATTGAAGAGCAGTACCAGGCAATTTGTCTCTTTAGTCCGAATCAAGAGATCGTGATTATTTTTGGCGGTGCCAGTGAAGAAGAGCTTTTAAAGCAAAACCAACGCCTTGTTGATGACCTTATGACTGAACAAAAAGGGACAGGCTTATTCTATTTGGCAATGGGAAAGCCGGTTCGTGTGATGGATGAATTAGAAGACAGCTTTTCCATGGCAAGGGAACATAGCTCCTTACAGTTATATTCAGAACCGAATGTCCTCATTTCAGATAAGCAAGCAATTGATCGTCACGAAGAGTTAAAACGACAACAGGAATTTAAGGAAACGGTTGTCAAACGGCTCATGAATGCGGAGGAAGAATCACTAGAACTGATTGATTTATTTTTTAAGGAATTAACAGAGAAGTCAAATGTGATCTCCCCGCAAGTGGCAAAAAAATACACATTTGATCTCATTTCTTATATCCATTATTCTCTGCAGCCAGATGATTTGTCCCTTTATACGGCTGTCGTCGAACGGATCGTATATAGCTCGGATATCGCGCAGATGAGGGCGATTTTGAATGAATATTGTTATGAGTTAATCTTGACCATTCATAATCATGTTCATTTAAGAAGCCCGATTGTCCAAAATGTGCTTCAGTATATCCATGCCCACTATGACCAGGGGCTGTCCTTAAAAACACTGGGGCAGCAGTTTCATGTCAATGCCATTTATCTGGGGCAGTTGTTTCAAAAGGAAGTAGGGGTTGTCTTTTCGGAATATCTTAATCGCTACCGGTTGGAGAAAGCGAAAGAATTACTGAAAACCACCCATTATCGGGCAGGGGATATTGGAAAAAAAGTCGGGTATTCTGATACCACTTATTTTTATAAACAATTCAAGAAAATCGTTGGCACGACACCGAGTGAGTGGAGGAAAATTTAACGATTCATCAGGTGTTTTTTAGCCATTTACATTTACTAAGAGAAGCGGTGATATGAATGGAAAAAAATATTGATCAACCAAACTATCTTTTTCCGGAAAAATTTTGGTGGGGAAGTGCTGCATCCGGTCCGCAGACGGAAGGGGCCGCGATGATGGATGGAAGAAAGCAAAGTATATGGGATTATTGGTACAGCAAGGAGCCCGATTGTTTTCATAATCAGGTCGGCCCGGAGCAGACATCAGATTTCTACCATCGGTTTAAAGAAGATATTCAGTTAATGAAAGAAACGGGGCATAACTCCTTTCGGACCTCAATTCAATGGTCACGGTTAATTCCGGATGGAACCGGGGAAGTGAACGAGAAGGCTGTAGCCTTTTACAATCAAGTTTTCGATGAGCTGTTGGCCCAGGGCATCGAGCCGTTTGTGAATTTATATCATTTTGATATGCCGATGTGCATGCAGGAAAAAGGCGGCTGGGAAAGCCGGGAAGTCGTCGATGCCTATGTGGATTATGCAAAAAACTGCTTTCGCTTATTTGGCGGTCGAGTGAAATATTGGTTTACCTTTAATGAACCGATTGTTCCTGTCGAGGCGGGCTATTTATATAATTGGCATTATCCTAATGTAACAGATTTCAAACGGGCTGCCGTTGTTGCCCACCATACGATTGTGGCCCATGCAAGGGCGGTAGAGGCCTTTAAGAATTCGAAGGTAGATGGTAAAATCGGCATCATTCTAAACTTAACCCCCACTTATCCAAGAAGCAAGGACGCGGAGGATGTAGCCGCAGCCCATATTTCAGATCTGTTCTTTAACCGGAGTTTTCTTGATCCAGTCACAAAAGGGGAGTATCCGCGTGACTTGGTTGATATTTTAGAAGATAGAGACCTGCTACCAATCGTGGAGGCCAGTGATTTGGCAGTAATTAGAGAGAATCCTATTGATATTTTAGGCGTGAACTACTACCAGCCGCGCCGCGTAAAAGCTAAGGAGCAGCCGGAGCTGGAGAATGCTCCATTTATGCCGGAACATCTATTTGATCCTTATATCATGCCAGGGCGGAAGATCAATCCGCATCGCGGCTGGGAGATTTGCGAGGAAGTCATCTATGACATTATGATGGATCTTCGTGACAATTATGGCAATATCCCCTTCTTCATCTCGGAGAATGGCATGGGGGTTGAGGGAGAGGAGAAGTTTCGCAACGAAGAAGGATTCATTGAGGATGAATACCGGATTGAGTTTGTGAAAGATCACTTAAAATGGGTACATAAAGGAATTCAGGAAGGAGCCAATTGTCTAGGATATCATATCTGGACATTCATGGATAACTGGTCTTGGACAAATGCCTATAAGAACCGCTACGGATTGGTAGAAGTAGATTTGAAGAATGGTCTAAAACGAACCATTAAGAAATCGGGCCGATGGTACAAAGTGCTGGCACAAAACAATGGATTTTAAGTCTGATGGAGCCAAATTTTAAAAGCAGGGGGGATTCCAGTGAAAGCCTACATGGTATTCGATATTGGCGGCACATATATCAAATATGCGGTTATGGATGAAACGGCCAAGAAACTCAAAAGCGGCAAGCTGATGACGCCCAAAGATGGATTGGAGATCTTCTTGCAGACTTTACAAAGAATAGTAGAACAATATTCAGATGACTTTGATCTTCAAGGAATTGCGGTAAGTTCTCCGGGATCTGTAAATGTAAAAACAGGCTTTATTGGCGGGGCCAGTGCGATTCCCTATATACATGGGGTCAACATGGCCTGGCTCATAAAGGAACGGACGGGACTTCAGACAGCGATTGAAAATGATGCAAATTGTGCTGCCTTGGCGGAAGGCTGGTTAGGTGCTGCCAAAGGAACGGACTACTATATTTGTATTGTCATAGGAACAGGAATTGGCGGAAGTATTGTCCTGAACCAATCCATTTTACGCGGGGCTTCGCTTCACGGCGGGGAGTTCGGTTACATGATTATGGGGGCACCGTTCCAGGAGCCGCTGCAAGGAACCTGGAGTTTTGTGGCCTCCACCAATGCCCTTGTGGAGGAAGTGAAAAAGAGAAAATCGTCTGGGAGAGGGAAGTTGGACGGAGAAGAGGTATTTCGTTTGGCCGGAGAAGGCGACTCGATTGCCCAAGAATGTCTGGCTGAGTTTTATAAGAGGCTGGCTATCGGTATCTATAATTTAAAATATGCCCTAGACCCAGAAAAAATCCTCATTGGCGGCGGAATTAGCAAGCGGCAGGACGTGATTGCCGGGATCAATCGTGAATTAAAGGGGCTAAGAAATGAAATTTCCACGTTACCTATTGAAGTGGAAGCGTGTCAATTTGGTAATGATGCCAACTTAATCGGGGCATTATTTCATTTTCTGAATGACAAAGGCCGGTTTCAAGAATAATAGACTAGGAGGAGTTGCAAATGCTTGGTGCGATTGAAGCGGGAGGGACAAAATTTGTTTGTGCGGTCGGCGACGAAAAGGGAAAGATAGCGGACCGGATTCAAATCCCCACCACCACACCGGAAGAAACCATTCCAAAAGTAATCGATTTTTTTAAACAGCATCCAGTAGAGGCGATTGGGATTGGCTCGTTTGGCCCCATTGATGTCAACCGGGAAAGCCCTACTTACGGACATATTACGTCTACTCCAAAACCTGGGTGGAAGGATTATCCGTTAGTAAAAACGTTTCAGGATGCCTTTGATGTTCCAATCGGCTTTCATACTGATGTAAATGCTGCGGCTTTAGGAGAGGCGACTTTTGGTGCCGTCGAAGGGCTGGATAGCTGCTTATATATCACTGTTGGAACAGGAATTGGTGCAGGGGCACTTGTTCAAGGACGGCTGCTTCAAGGGCATTCACATCCGGAAATGGGGCATATTTTGGTCAAACGTCATCCGGAGGATCGATATCAGGGAAGGTGCCCTTATCATGGTGATTGCCTAGAGGGACTTGCGGCAGGTCCTGCCATTGAAGAACGCTGGGGTGAAAAAGGAATTCGCTTGGCGGACCGGGAGGAAGTATGGGAATTGGAAGGCTACTATATCGCTCAGGCCCTGATGCAATATATTTTGATTCTTTCTCCGAAAAAGATTATCCTAGGCGGCGGCGTGATGAACCAAATACAAGTATTCCCTTTTATCTATCAGTATTTGGAGGAGTTTCTGCGTGATTATGTTTCATTGCCGGAGTTGTCGGAATATATTGTGAGCCCTGGTTTAGGGGATGATGCAGGGATTACGGGGGCACTTTTACTGGCCTATCAGGCATGGACTTCAGAGCAGTAAAAACTATTAATAGAAAGAACGAATCTCACAGGTTTACTTTTGGGGTGCAATAATGTTAAAAGTAAGTCAAGTCACTGATATTATCTAGTTTTTTAACTACTTTATTAATGCGGATCATCATAAGGATTTGTCCTTCATTGCGTGGATGAAGGACATTTTTCGTGTAGCCCGACCAAGTTTTGTGTATTTGGTAATTTATATGGCAGTATGATTTATGAATGTAAAAAAGCCTAAAATGAGCAAGTAGTGTATAAAAACTTGCATATTATAGGCTTATTAAAATTATTCGCTGTTGTGGTAAAGCATCCGTTAGCTTAACAAGTACCTTCTGGAAACATTCGTCAAAGTTGCACACTAATTTTCTATAACAAAGTGAACTAAACAAACTACAAATACATATAAATGCCTATAGAGTTTTTAATGACTATGTACTTGTTCGATGCGGCTGTCGTGTCAATGCTGAATTTTTTTAAAAAACAACTTCTCTATCTTTCCTGAACAGGTAACAAACATTTCCGCAAGCTTATGCTGCGAGGGAGGTAAGTAATTTGCCGTTTAAACCACATCCCAATAATACTGCTATTGTAATCACAGACCCACAAAATGACTTTATGAGTCCTGGGGGAAGAGGCTATCATCTGACTAAAGGAACTATTGAACGAAACAATACCATACAAAAACTTGAACTATTAATGAGAACTGCCATCAATAAGGGATACCAACTTTTCATATCGCCCCATTATTTATACCCTCATGATTATGGCTGGCAATTTACAGGAAATGAACAAAAGATGCTATTAGGTCTTAGAATGTATCAAGTGGCAAATGCGTACACACCACCGTCATTTGGAGCTGATTTTGTTCATTCTTTCAAACCTTATATTTTTGATAGAAGAACCGTCATTGCAACTCCTCACAAGGTTGCCAGCCCACAAACAAATGACTTGGAATATCAGTTACGACAACATAGAAAAGAGAAGATAATTATTGCAGGGGTGCTTTCCAACGTTTGTGTAGAGTCCCATATGAGGCATCTAATCGAAACTGGTTTTGAAACAGCTGTTGTATACGATGCCACCGCAACAATTAGTGAAGAGGATTTTCAAGCTGCCGTTACCAATTATAAAGCATTTGCCAGTGCTACTTGGACGACACAGGAGGCTATTTCAAACTTATAAATCATTCCCCAATGGTAATTTCCTATACAACTTGTCTGAACTGTCCCCAAGTGGTTACTTGGTCAGAATAAGAGCTTGGAATAACGGATGAATTTAGATAGCACAACCCCCTCCAATCTGTTCGGAGGGGGCTATTCTTGCTTGGCACAAACATAAAAGAGCCATTTCCATTCTTCAACTAAACTGCCAGTTAGTACAAGAAGATAGGGATAGCCGCAACCATCCCCTAATACAACTCTTGGACCCGTTAGTTACATAAGATATAGACAATAAAAGTTTAAGTGTAAAAAGTTTTTACTTACCTTTTGACCTTTTTTCTTTTTTTCTTGAGTTTTCTTTTTGACTTTGGCTTTATCCAAAATAAAAAGCGATCATAAGACTTTTTTTGAAGGATGAGTATCCAAATAAACTCGAATAGTTGCCACAGCACGATAGAAACAAGATAGGCAAGGCTGATGTAAGACATCCAAAGAAAACATTTTTCAATTGGAATACCACTCATTACAAGCAATCCAAAAATCAAAACATTCAATAGAAAGAATTTCATTTTGTATCTCATAGAGATTTTCACCTATTCATTTTTTTCTCTACTTAATAATTCTATCTTTTACATCGTTTAACCTTTTCTTCTTCAATTTACCTGCTCGTTAGTGCAATAAAAAAAGGGGATTGCCGCAGCCATCCCAATCTTCAACTCTTGCACCCGTTAGCTTAATAACACCTTAGTTAATTTAATTAATGTTTCAAAATAAAATTCACCAATTCGTTAAATGCTTTTTGTGCAGATTTTACATTATATTTTGGAGAGTAGGGGTCACTGAATCCGTGCATTCCGTCAAATTTATATAATTCTATATTCTTTTTATCTAAAGTTAAAATTAACTCGTCCACATTAAATGATTGTTCTTCTTGCGGAAAGAATAGCATTGTAGGACATTGTGGTGTTAATTTTACATAATCCCGAATACGTGAACCATAGTATCCAACTATTCCATCGATACATTCTTCCTCACTACATAACCAAGCAACAGTTGCCCCTACACTAAACCCAATGATAAATATTTTTTGGTATTCATCTTTAACATCTGATAATATATCTTTTATTTTATGTATAGCGTGAGTGAATCCTACGTTCTCCATAAAATTACGGTAAGCATCTTCCTCTTGAGAATAATCAAAAGGTGTCTCTGATCCTAAAAAATTTGGACAAATGACATCAAAACTCTGTTTTGATATTATTTCACAAAAACTCTTCATATGTTGGTTAATTCCATAAATTTCGTGTATAACAATGATAACAGTACCAGACTTTTTATTTATTTGAATCATTTTGTAGCCCCCTTGAACTGATACTCAAATTATACATATTAATACCAAATTATATCATTCCTTCTTCCACTAACCTGCCCAGTTAGGTTAAGTGAAAATATTCACAATCTATTCACCATTACCTTACAATATCGGTAAGAACATAAAAAGAAAAACTCTAATTAATACAGGATTTTAATCAAACTTTATTTTAAAGCTACAGAATTAAAACAATAAAAGCCTACTCATTAACGAGTGGGCTTATTTTCGTTATCTTTATCCAATTTTACATTTACGCGCCTTAGAGGATTCGAACCGCTGACCTCCTGCGTGCAAAGCAGGTGCTCTCCCAGCTGAGCTAAGGCCCCAAGGCCCCATAGTGTTAATATCCAGTTCGACTGGTCGGGAAGACAGGATTATGCTGTTTATGTTAATGCTCTGGTCCATTCTTGTCAGCTTGCAACTATTCTTCCCAAATGCTTTCCCATTCTTTTAAACCATTCCAAATATGGTCCATTATAATACCGGCTCCTTTTCTTCCTGTTCCCTCAAAGCACGATACAAGGCAGATCTAGATACGGAAGTCATTCCCGTGATTTCTTTAACCGTGTATTTGTTCAATTTATAAAGCTCAATGGCGTGTTTAAGACCAGCGTGTTTCTTGTGGTATTTCTTCGGTCTTCCTTCATAAACACCTTTACTTTTAGCAATCTCGATTCCATTCCGCTGTTTCTCTTTTAAAATGGTCCTTTCCATTTCAGCAAAGCCAGCCATGATTGTTAAAAAGAACTTTCCTGTTGGCGTCCTGGTATCTATGTTCATATCAAGAATCACAAGATTAATATTCCTAGCTTCAAAATCCTCAACCAATTCTATTAGCTGTCTGGAGCTTCTTCCTAATCGGTCCATCCGGATTACTACAATCGTGTCTCCAGAATCCAACTTGTCTAATAGCTTGTCTAATTCTGGTCTTTGTTTGGCAACGCCAGAAATTTTTTCGTGTACAATTTCATCGACTCCGAATTTGGAAAGGGCTGCAAACTGAGTGTCCAAATTCTGATCTTTGGAACCGACCCTCGCATATCCGTAAATCATTTTCTTTCCCCCATGTTTCACTTACTCTACCTTGTTCATGCTTCCTTTCCTTATTTCCTATTTAGATTTATAGTTATCACCATAATAATCAATATTCAAATCTGTAATCATACTTTTAAGTTCATGGGCCACACTAGCCACCCATACAATAGCCCCTATGGTGAGCCCTACACACAATAATGTTATAACTCTTTTCTTCTTCTTCATTGACGTTTCCTTCCTTTTATGTAATCTCTTATACTACAAAATTGTATCCTATCCACTTAAGTTTTGGAACAACCTTATTGGGACACTATAAAACATTAATCTTGCGCCCTCTTAAATTATCAGACAATTTGTTTCGCGAGGTAGACTTTTTGGAACAGTAGAAAAAATATTTTTACCTCCCTCTTGAAATCCACCATTTTGGTGGAAAAATAATACAGTACATATTTTAGAAATTTTAGGGGGAAATCACTTGGCGAAAAAAGTTGAATTAGAAAAAGTGACAATTGAGTTTTTTTGATGCTGGATTTGACAAACAGGCCTGGATATCAGGATGTTTGTTTGAACGACTTTATGGATCAAAGCTACAAAATTTAGATCTCAAAAATGAACTTGAAAAACTTAAAGAGAACTTGATGATATTAAAAGCAAAAAAACTGATTAAGTTTGCATATTGTGAGAGCAAACGTCAAAAAGCCCGGTATCTAGGAATAGGAAAACCGGGCTTTTTGCTAGGGTTTACAACTATGTCATTCGTTAGAGATTGGTAGATCTAGGACCGTAATAAATATAACATTGCTTGTTTACAGTTTAGTTAATGGACAGGGACAATTTGGTAACATTTCCATTACTTTTGAGGAAACACTCAGCTTATATGTAAAATGTTTGTCTAGATTTCTTTTGAGATTTCATTTTTGTTAAAATTAATGTTGTTTGTCCAAGACTAATTACAAAAACAAAAAGTGCAAAGCCTAATTGAATAAATTTAGTTGTTCTAGCGTTACTCTAAATTTTATGTGATTGTACTTGAGAAACAGTAACAGCAGTTATCTTTGAACGAGATTAACTAATACAAAAAGTATATTAGTGTTGATGTTCTTCAGCAGTTCATTTTTGTTTTAATAAAGCACCCGTTCGTATTATAAGGTCAGCCAGATATTTCTGGTTGACCAATTTTTATTTGGTTTTATTATAACGGTAGCCGGGGTAGAACATAAGCACCCGTGGGAATTAGATCCCGTAAAGTAAACAGTTCGCCCCCTACTTGTAGAAACATGTTTGAGGCTGGTTGGGACTTTGATCTCGTATAACAAGCGAAGCTATGATGCTGCAAGAAGGAATTAGGGGTACCGGTGATTTTATTTATTAGAGGAGGAGATTTAATAATGAATCCAGTCGTTGGTCTGGATATAGCAAAAGGTGAAAGTCAGGTTCAAGCTTTCTTGGATAAGAAACAACCTTTCAAAAGTAGTTTTAAAGTTTCACATAAGCTTGAGGGATTAGATACTTTACACCAATTTCTTAGAGAAATTGAGAACTTAACAGGAGTTAAACCTCCAATTGTTCTTGAAGCTACAGGGCATTATCATTCTCCCGTTGTTCAGTATTTTGAGGACAGAGATTATTTGTTAATAATAATTAATCCTCTTATCTCCTATCGTGCAAAGAGCTCGAGTTTAAGGAAAGTAAAAACAGATAAAATAGATGCTTATCATCTCTGTGAATTGTACTATAAAGAGGATTTAGAGCCCTATAAAAAAAGGGGAATTCACCTCTTAAACCTTCGTAATCTAACACGGCAACACGAAAACTTAACTGAAATATTTGTACAAGCTAAGCTACAGTTCCAAGCAGTTCTTGATCAGGTTTTCCCTGAGTATAAAGGTGTTTTTGGGGACTTATATTCAGTTGTTTCTTTACTAACACTACTAGAATATCCTACATCTAACGATGTCTTAGAAGCTGGAGAAGAAACGCTAACAACTTGAATAAAGGAAAACTGTAATAGTCGTTCTCGTAAGTGGGCGGCAACAAAGGCAAAGGACTTGATATCTGCAGCTGCTCAGAATCCTTTTCAGAGAACCTTATACCAGAGCCATATTTTAACGCTAAAATGTATATCAATATGCTTTTAGAATATCAAAAGCACCTATCTACGCTTCAGGCTGAGATAGATGCTTTAGCAAAAGAACTTATAGAATATAAGATTATCCAATCAATCCCCGGTATCGGAGAAAAAATCGAGGCAACGATAATTTCTGAAATTGGTGAGATTGATCGGTTTAATCACCCTAAAAAACTTGTAGCTTTTGCCGGAATAGACCCTAGTATCTTTGAATCAGGAAGGTTCAAAGGAACAGTGAACAGAATTACAAAAAGAGGGTCTAGCAGGCTTAGGCGTGCCTTATATTTAGCCGTTAAATGTGCCATTCGTGATTGTCGAAAAAAGAAAACAACCAAAGATATAATCCCACGTAACAAGAGGTTACGAGAGTTCTATGATAAGAAACGTGAAGAAGGAAAGCCTTATAAAGTAGCTGTAATAGCCTGTGCAAATAAGCTTTTACAATGGATCTATGCAATATTAAAAAGCAACTCAACTTTCCGAGATATAGCTTAAATAATAAATAAAACTAAACAATACAAAACCTTCCAAAAGTTGAATTAAGGAAGGTTATTTGGCATGCACATTTTTAGTATATCATGAAATATTTTAAGTTTTTATTGAAAATGTTGACAAACTATAAGCTGGTTTAGCACCATTAGCAAAGATTGAGAAAAATGTATAAATAATAGCGCTTATACAAGAAAGATCATCTATGTAAAATAATTCAAAACGATTAATAAACAGACTGCCAAAACATACATCAATTAATTGCCAGAAAACAGTATCGTCCTTCATTGCGAGAATGAAGGACATTTTTCATGAAGCCCGACTTTAACATCAATACTCAACAGTGTTCTTTATTTTAACCAATGAATCTATGTTTTTGCCAATAGGATGTAAAGAATAGTACTGCTAAAATAATGGAAGGGCTTACATTGGTGCGGTTTATGGCATTAAGAGAAACTATGTCTATTAAAGGAGGTGGAGCTTATCACACAATTAATCTTTTGATGCATTACATAGAGAGTCTTTTGTAAAGGTGCCATCGGTTAGAAAAGAGAGCAATCAATTAACTTCTTTTGTTGACACATACAGTAGTTACAAATAAGGGAGGGAAATGGATGTTTTCTCGATTGGGAAAAAAGAAAAAAACAATAATCGTCACGATTTCAATGCTTTTTACCTTGCAGGCAAGCTTTTCATCCTCAGCCTTGGCAGGGGATACACTGCCCTATACGGGCGGCAGCGCAACCGGATTAAATCAGCCAACCCAGCATGGATATACATCGAATGACATTTTGGAATGGAAACCAGAAACAGATAAAGATGCTGAAATGCTCAGGGCGAGAGTGCCATTACAAGAGCGTAATGAAGCATTTGCCGCCACACAGGCAAACCCAGGGTTGAGCCCGGATACACAAATGTTTAATATTGCTGGAGACTATGGGAATGCTTTTATGGACAGTACGGCATATACGAATAAATTCGGACAATATACATTTCCGTACTGGCAGTATGTAGATTATTACTCCTATTGGCATGGAATGGCGACAGTTGATGTTCCGAAAGATTTATATAATCCGAGCCTGCCATGGTATGAAAGATGGTTTGAATTTGGTGCATTAAATATCCCCAATCCGGCTTATACGAATGCAGCTCATAAAAACGGGGTCAAATCCCTTGCCGTTATTTTCTTCTCGAGCAATGACAGGGGTCCGCAAACCTATACACAAATGCTTGTCAAGGACAAGGAAGGTCATTTCCCTGTTGCTGAAAAACTGATTGAAATGGCTAAGTATTATGGTTTTGACGGATATTTCTTTAACCAGGAAGAGAGTTCAGGGGTAGCTGTGAAAGATATCCCTACTTATAAAGAGTTTTTAAAGGTTTTAAGAAATAGCGGTCTATATGTCCAGTGGTACGATTCAGTCCATAATACAACTGGTAAAACGAGATACGAAAACGAATTTACTGCAGTGAATAGTCCGTTTGTTAAGGATGTGCAATATGGCGATCTTGCCCAGTCGATTTTCTTGAATTACCTTTGGAATAAGCAAAAGATGGAAAATTCAAAGGCCCATGCAGAGAGCTTAGGTTTGGATCCACTGGAGACGGTGTTTGCAGGCGTTGAAGCAGGCGGCGACCGGTTTAATAAACAGCGGAACGATCTGCGAAATAATTTAGACAGCACAGGAAAACCGATGAATAGTATTGCTATGCTTGGAGCGGATTTTACCCATCATGCATTGGATGAAGATCTCGGCGGAGAGGATACTATACGCCGGAACAGCAGCGATTACCAATGGATGTCGTTTATTCGTGACCGTGCATGGTGGACAGGTCCTAATTTGGACCCAACAAGTACGGGCAGAAATGCAAACGCTCCGCTTTCTGATGTAGCGGCAAAAGGGGATAACTGGGATGGTGTTGCCGCGTATATCGCTGAACGCAGTGTCATTCAAGGTTCCAACTTTGTGTCCAATTTTAATATGGGACGTGGGTTGGGCTATTATGTCAATGGCAAGGTTAGTAACTCAGAAGAATGGTCCAATATCAATATTCAGGATATTCCGGTGACATGGCAGTGGTGGATGGAAACATCAGGTACGCCGCTCAAGGCAGATTTTGATTTTGGTCCTAATTACAATGCAGGCCCTCGGTACGATTATCAAAAGGTTGGTGCCTATAACGGCGGTAACTCGCTGGTGGTTAATGGCACGTTAGATGCGGAAAACTTTTTACACCTTTATAAGACCGATTTACAGGTAAAAGAGGGCTCGAAACTTTCGATTACCTACAATAAAACCTCCCAAGATGATGCGTCGGTTATGAGTATCGGTTTACTCTTTAAGGATGACCCTGAAAAGGTTGTGAAAGTGGAAGTACCGAATTCCGGTAAAAAGACCGATGGATGGGTAACAGCAAACCTTGACCTATCCAAATATTCTGGCAAGGAGATCGCCGCATTTGGAATCGTGTTTGATAACGGACAACAGGAAAAGATCGACCATTATCAGGTGAATATCGGACAAGTGAAAATCAGCGATGACTCGATTGAGAAACCGCAGGCACCTACAGGACTTCAGATTAACAAAGCTTTACGCGATTCCAATGAAATGTATATCTCATGGAATCTATCAGATTATGATGATGTGAAACAATACAATGTCTATAATAATGGAGCTTATGTTGGCGGTATTTATGATGATGTCTTTTACATCAAGAATTTAAATGGGCTATCAGGTGAAATTTCTCTGACCGCCGTGAGTCAGGATGGTCAAGAAAGTGCCCCTGCTGTTGTTCATTATGATTTAACAAAAGGTGTTCATAACATAAAGGCTGCCCAATCGGATAACGGCGATATGGTGGTTTCGTGGGAAAATCCTAAGGATGTTGATGGGGAAATTACCATCAATATTTCTACCGAGTACGACTATGCCAAAGAAGTCAACAAGACGATCACTGTTGACAGCGGCAAAACAGAAGCAAAACTGTCCAATATGCCGATTAATGGGGATAAATACCATCTGAAGATAAAAATGGGCAGCCATGACTGGATTAGCTATCGCGGTACGTTTATTGACAAATCGATTGAAGCGTATCCGGCTGAAAAAGTCACCATTAATGGTACTTCCGTGACGTGGGAATTACCGGAGGCGAGGGATTGGCACTACCTGTATGTCTATGAAAATGGTGTGGCTAAAACGTTTAATACCACCTACAGTCAAGGACGCAAACCTTATATTGTGCGCGGACGTACACATTTACAAGAGCTCACCTTCCAAACTCAATCAACAGACAGCATCCTTGAATTTGTGATTGAAGACTATTCGGGCAATAAGGCCAGTACGGTTGTCAGGATCACCTTGGATGGCCTTTACGGTGTCATCAACGGATTGGTTGAGAAAGGAGAATTGACCCAAACAGCCGGTGAGCAGCTAACGGAAACCTTGACCACTGCAAAAGAACATTATGACGGCGGCCGTTTGAAGCAAGCGGCAATTCACTTGGAGAAGTTTAAGTATTCAATTGACCGTAACCAATTTAAGGACGTTCCAGCTGACACAAAGAATATGTTAAAAGCTAGCGCTGATTATTTCTTAAGAACATGGGCGGAGTAAACGGCTGCTAGCATTTTTTCAGCGAAGATTACCATGTTACAGTATGGCAGATACAAAAACTATCTGCCATACTCTTTATTTTTATTAAAAGAATAATAGATTGGGAGGGAACGATTTTGACCTTGCAGAGAATACAGCGATTTGTTCAGCATTTATCAAATCACCAGATTCTGGAGTCTATCCAGATCAAAGATTGGCGGGCAAGACGGGGCCTTTATACGGAACCGGTAAAATATGAATTTGAATCGGAGGAAACCTTTCTTATTAATGAAGGTGATTGGTTAATCAATGCAGGTTCCACCATGTTTCTGGAAAGGGAAGTATCGATCCCAGCTCACTGGCGGAACCGGCCATTTGGACTGACTTTTCTTTCCAGTGCAAAGGGCCGCCGAACCCTTCATGAGGGGTTGGTTTCATTAGATGGCATGCCCCATCACGGAATTGACCGGAACCGAGATTATGTTCCATTCCCGGAGAAGGCACGTGGGAAAGAAAAGATTAACATAAAAATAGAATTATATAACTATGCTGGCCAAACGCTCGATGAGTTAAATTATCAGAATGAACCAGCAGAATTTGATCCGCCGCCGCTAACCCTTTTGAAAGGAAGCCTTGATCTGCCGAATGCAGCTGTCCAAAGTCTGCTGGCCACCGTGAAGTGCTATTATGAGACCGCGAAATTGCTGCCTGAAAGTGACATGGGACGATACAAAATCATCGAGGTTTTGACAGAGGTTGAAAAAAAGATACTGTCTGAAACAATAGAAGCACTAACGAATAATTCATGGGTGGCTGGCATTGAAGAAGAATTAAAGAATAATCTATCCGATTTGGCGGGGGGCGCCCAGGGCCAAATGTTAATGGTAGGTCAGTCTCATATTGATCTCGCCTGGCTCTGGCCGGTAAAGGAAGCGATTCGCAAGTGCAGCCGGACTTTTTCGACGATGAGTACCCTATTGGATGAGAATCCAAGCTTTACCTATGCACAGAGCCAGCCCCAAGCCTATGCCTTTGTAAAGGAGTATTACCCTGAAATCTATGAAAGGGTAAAAAAGCATATTGCCGAGGGGCGCTGGGAGGTCGTCGGGGGTATGTGGGTGGAGCCCGATTTAAATATGCCATCCGGTGAATCTTTAGTCCGTCAACTGTTATATGGGATGAAGTTTTACAAGGATGAATTCGGCGTGCAGCCAAGGATTGAGTGGCTCCCGGATACCTTCGGCTATTGTGCATCACTGCCGCAATTGTTAAAGGGTGCGGGAATCGACTATTTTATGACATCAAAAATGAATTGGAATGATACCAATCCATTTCCTTATGATCTGTTTTACTGGGAAGGGATCGATGGAACAAGGATTCTTTCCTTTTTGAATCATGGATTAAATGAATATACGCATCCTCAAGAAATCCAGAACCATTGGGATAGTTTTAAGCAAAAGAGTGCCCATCCAAAACAAATGCTTCTTTATGGACATGGGGATGGCGGCGGCGGTGTTACACAAGAAATGATTGATTATATTGATCGTTCAGCCTCCCTGCCTGGCCTGCCGGAAGTGGTAAACAGTACAGCGCATGAATTTTTCGATGGTATCCGCGAGACAGACCCGCCTTTGCCTGCATGGGTCGGGGATATGTATTTGGAGCTTCATCGGGGAACGTATACCACACATGCCCGGAATAAGAAATGGAATCGTAAAGCGGAGGTCCTTTACCGGGATGCCGAAATTTGGAGCAGTTTAGCTGTAAACCTTGCTGGAGCCAAGCTTTCTCCATCATTGGAAGAAGGCTGGAAGTTGCTTCTTCTCAATCAATTTCATGATATTATTCCGGGGTCGTCGATTCCGGAAGTATATGTGGATTCGGAGTCCGATTACAAGGGAATTTTTGCATACGGAGAAATGGCGAGACAGGATGCTTTGCATGCACTGGAAAAGCAAATTAACACCGAGGGCGACGGGGTGCCGGTCATCCTCTTTAATAGCTTGTCTTGGAGCAGGTCTGAAACTGTAAGAATTATTGGCGGTTCTGAATTGGCAGGAAAGGCAGCTGTAAATCAGGATGGTCAAGAACTTCCAACGGATGTTATTCAACGGGAAGATGGCCAATTCGAATTATCTGTTTACGTTCCTGCTATTCCGGAAATGGGCTATGCGGTCATATGGTTAAAAGATTTTGAGAAACACGTAATCAAAGAACAAGAGGAAATGACCCGCGAGTGGGAAACAGACTATTATCTGGTGGAATGGAATGAAAAGGGGGAAATTTCCCGCCTTTATGATAAAAAAGCGCAGCGTGAAGTCTTGCCTAGCGGGACTGCCGCCAATCAGTTCCAGCTATTCCATGACCGCCCGATGCTCTGGGATGCATGGGATATTGACCCCCAATTTGAAGACCAGCCGGCGGAAACGGTTGTCCTTCTTGAGCAAGGCATCCGAAAAGGGGAGACGAAGGATGTCATTCGGTTTAAATGGCAGCTGGCCCAATCAACCATCGAACAAGATATGGTTTTATACCACTACAGTGAACGAATCGATTTCCAAACGAAAGTCGATTGGCAGGAGCAACACAAATTATTAAAGGTTGGCTTCCCGGTCGATGTGGTGAGTAACAAAGCCACGTTTGAAATTCCGTTCGGATCGGTGGAAAGAGCCACACATACCAATACGAGTTGGGAGCAAGCACAGTTTGAAGTATGCGGACACCGCTTTGCCGACCTCTCTGAAGCCGGGTATGGCGTCAGTTTGTTGAATGATTGCAAATACGGATATGATGTGAAACAAAATGTGATGCGCTTATCATTGCTGCGGGCATCTAAATGGCCTGACAAGGGGGCAGACCAAGGACATCATGAATTTACCTACTCCCTTTTCCCGCATGAAGGCGGCTGGAGAGAGGCTGAAGTGGTCAAGCGGGGGTATGAGTTGAATCACCCAGCCGTTGTTTACCTTACTTCTGCTCATCAGGGAAGTCTACCAAGTTCGCATTCTTTTATAAAGACAGAGTCCAAACAGGTCATCCTTGATACGGTTAAGCAGTCGGAGGATGGAACGGGGCTCACACTGAGAATGTATGAATCTAGCGGCGGCAGAGAGAACATTCGCTTATCTTTGGCGGGGCAGGTTCATTCCGCGCATGAAACGAATCTGTTGGAAGAAAGACAAGCGGACATTTCCGTGCAAGGGAACAAGCTATCATCATCACTTAAGCCATTTGAAGTAAAAACGATTTTATTAAGCTTGTAGAATCAAAAAAACTACATGAGTCAGGTGGAAAAATGGTACATTCCAATACTGCAAACGAAACGATATTTGATCGAGTAGAAACTTTATTGGCCAACATGACCTTAAAGGAAAAGGTAGGCCAGGTTAACCAGAAGCTGTATGGCTGGGAAGTTTACAGGAAAACAGATACCGGGTACGAGCTAACGGAAAAGTTTAAAGAGCATGTCGAGCGATGGGATGGAATTGGAGTCCTCTATGGGCTATTCCGTTCTGACCCTTGGTCAGCCGTCAATTTTGAAAATGGGATCACGGAGGACGTCAGTGCTGAAGTGGCCAATATGATTCAACAATATGTAAAGGAACATACAAGATTGGGAATTCCCATCCTTCTTTCGGAAGAATGCTCCCACGGTCATCAAGGATTAGATAGTATGATTACGCCGGTCAATTTGGGAATCGGTGCGACATGGAATCCCGAATTGCATGAAAAACTGATGGCAGCTGTTGCAGAAGAAGTCAGGGAAAAGGGTGCCCATTTGGCCCTCGTATCGACCCTGGATATCCTGCGTGATCCAAGATGGGGAAGATCAGAGGAGTGTTTTAGTGAGGATCCCTACCTCGCTTCCCGGTTAACGGAGGCTGTTTTAAAAGGGATGCAGGGTGAACCAAGTGACTTCATTCCAGAGAGGAAAATGGCCGCCGTATTAAAACATTTTGCGGCCCAGGGAAACGGAATAGGAGGTAAGAATGCTGCTCCGGCTTCTATCGGCGAAAGAGAGTTAAGGGAAATTCATCTTCCGCCAATGATCGCTGCCATTCAATCAGGAGCGCTTGCCTGTATGGCAGCCTACAATGAAATTGACGGAATTCCGTGCCATGCCAATGACTATCTCCTCAATCATATTTTGCGGGAGGAATTCGGATTTAAGGGAGCGGTGATGGCCGATGGCTGTGCGCTCGACAATTTGGTCGCTTTAACCCAAAGCCGGGAAAGAGCAGCGGCTTTGGCCCTTGAAAACGGAGTAGATATCAGCCTTTGGGACGATGTGTATACCACTTTGGAAACAGCGGTCGAAACGGGACTTGTCAGTGAAGAAAAGCTTAATGATGCAGTAAGAAGGGTTTTAACGCTTAAATTCAAAATGGGATTGTTTGATCAGCCTTTTGTGGAAGCTAAACTGCGGCAAAATAAAGAACAGGCCGGGAAAATCAATCTCGAATCAGCCCGGCAGTCGATTGTGTTGTTGAAAAATGAGGGAATCCTGCCGCTCAAAAAGGATGTAAAAAAAGTAGCGGTGATTGGTCCTAATGCAGATGTCATCTATAATCAGCTGGGCGATTATACACCGTTCCAACGGGAAGGCCGAGTCATCACGGTCCTGAAAGGGATTGCTTCATTGGCCGAAGAGGCGGAGGTTGTTTATGAAAAGGGCTGTGGCGTTCGCTCCGGTGATCTGGAAGGACTGGAGAAGGCGGTTCGTCTCGCGAGCGGTTCAGATGTGGCCATCGTTGTTTTAGGCGGTTCAAGTGCAAGGAACTTTGATGCCCAATTTGACCTGAACGGAGCCGTCGTCAATACAACTGGAGAAGAAGAAATGGATTGCGGAGAAAATGTGGATGTCGCCAATTTGGAGTTGGGTGGCCTTCAGCTCCAGCTGCTGCAAAGAGTGATGGAAACAGGAACACCGGTTGTAGTTGTGCTAATTCAGGGCAGACCACATGCGATTCCATGGATTGCGGAGCATGCCCCTGTACTTTTAAGCGCATGGTACCCAGGACAAATGGGGGGTCAGGCCATAGCGGAGGTGTTATTTGGAGAGGTAAATCCTAGTGGACGATTGCCCGTTTCCATCCCAAGGTCTTCCATGCAGATGCCTGTTTTTTATAATTACAAGGGCGGGGCCTACAAGAAGGACTATTTCGATATGTCCGGAAATGCTTTGTATCCGTTTGGCTTTGGACTTTCTTATACCGAATTTAAGTATGAAAATCTTCGGGTCACAAGGAAAATCATAACAGCTGACCAATTGTCGGCTGGTGAAAAGTTCAGCATAATGGTGGACGTCACCAATAAAGGGGACCGTGATGGTTACGATGTGATTCAGCTCTATCTAAAAGGAAAGGGCTCAAGTATAACCAGAAGGGTTAAGGAATTAAAAGGTTTTAAGAAGGTATGGCTTACAGCTGGGGAAACAAAAGAAGTGACGCTCGAGCTCGGGGAGGAGGAATTACAAGTATTCAGCAGCCAAAATAACTATAAGCTGGAACAGGGATGGTTTGAAATTGAAGTCGGAAGCCCTGTCGACTTCTTAAGCGATGTCTTGGCTATCGGCTAAATCATTTGGAAAAATGCCAGCAGTTTCTTACAAGAGGAGTAACTTAGTACTGTTTAGTCCTCTGAACTTTGGTTATGAAAATTTTTAGGTTTCATAAGGAGGTATTTTGGTTGCAGCCATTATTTTTAAAGCCTGTTTTTAAAGAGAGAATTTGGGGAGGAGCTGCGTTAAAACAAGAATTTGGATATAACATCCCGTCTGAAAACACGGGAGAATGTTGGGCCATTTCTGCTCACCCGAATGGTCCTTCAGTCATCGAAAATGGACTGTATACCGGCACAACCCTGGACAATCTTTGGCGGGAGCATCCTGAACTTTTTGGGAATCCAAAGGAGGAAGTTTTTCCGCTGTTAACAAAAATTTTGGATGCCGATATGGATTTATCTGTACAGGTTCATCCCGATGATGCCTATGCGCAGGTAAATGAAAATGGCGAGCTTGGCAAAACGGAATGCTGGTATATTATCGACTGTAAAGAAGATGCAGACATGATTTTTGGTCATAACGCCAAGACAAGGGAAGAATTAATGGAACAAATTAACGAGGGGAAATGGAATGAACTTCTGCGCCGCGTGAAAATTAAGCCGGGTGACTTTTTCTTTGTTCCAAGCGGAACTATTCATGCCTTATGCGAAGGAACACTTGTGTTGGAAACACAACAAAGCTCGGACACCACATATCGTGTGTATGACTATGACCGCAAGGACTCAGCTGGAAATTTACGTGAGATCCATTTAGAAAAGGCCATTGATGTAACGACTGTACCGCACCGAGATGGTGGAGTTGTTCTTAGAGCTGAGGAGCGGGAGAATGTTAAGATTACTACTTTTGTAGAGTCAGGGTTTTTCTCGGTTTATAAATGGGAAGTGCATGGAGCTGCCTTGTTTTCTTTTGATGATCACTATTTACTTCTTAGTGTTATAAACGGAGAAGGTTCACTTTTACATAACGGAGAGGTATATGGTTTGATGAAAGGTACGCATCTTATTGTCCCTGTTGGATTTGGTGAATTTGAAATTTCCGGTAAGTGTGAGTTGATTGTATCACATAAGTAGACCCAAGTATGGTTAAAGGAAAAACTCTAAGGGGCAAAATCAAAAGGAAAATAAAGAAGATGATTTCAAAACAAAATAATGTTTTACTAAAGGGTTTCCAAGTGTATACAAATGGAACAATAATCGACAATGGCTATATTAAAATAAAAAATCAAAAGGTAGTTGAGGTAGGTAAAACGGAAGAGCGTACTATTGAAGAAGCAATTGATCTAGTTGAATTTCCTTCAAATTTTAAAGCAATTCCCGGATTTATTGATGTTCATACCCATGGGGTAAATGGTGTCGATACCATGGATGGAACAAAAGAAGCCTTAGAAATAATGACTGAAGCCTTGCCAAAAGAAGGGACAACCAGTTTTTTGGTAACGACGATGACACAAGAGCGGGAGTCGATTGAAAAAGCATTAATAAATGCGGGGGAATTCATCACAAAGCAACGATCCCATGGGAAAGCGGAAATACTCGGAATCCATCTTGAAGGTCCCTTTGTAAACTCCAAAATGGCCGGAGCACAACCAATTCAATATATTATCGACCCTGATTTATCTCTGTTTAAAAAGTGGCAGGTACTGTCAAATGGAAATATTAAGCTTGTTACATTGGCCCCTGAACGGCCTGGCGGGTTAGAGTTGATTCGATATTTAAAAGAAAACGGAATCATCGCTTCCATTGGCCATACAGATGCCACATATGCAGATGTAAACGAGGCTATTGTAGCAGGGGCAAGTCACGTAACCCATCTTTACAACCAAATGAGGGGGCTTCATCACCGGGAACCAGGTGTAGTGGGGACAGCATTTTTACGAGATGAATTGAAAGCTGAAATCATTGTAGACGGTTTGCATGTCTGCCCTGAAATGGTTCAGCTTGCCTTCAAACAAAAACGAAGTGAGGGATTACTTTTAATTACAGATTCCATGCGGGCAAAATGCATGAAAAATGGAAAGTATGATCTCGGCGGCCAAGAAGTTTTCGTAACTAATGGAAAGGCTGTGCTTGAAAATGGAACACTTGCCGGAAGTACCTTAAAAATGGGGTGTGCTGTAAAAAATATGTTAACTTTTACAGAATGCACACTTAATGAGGCTATTGAAATGGCTTCAGTAAACCCTGCAAAGGAGTTAAAGATTTATGATTGTAAAGGCAGTATTGCCCAAGGAAAAGATGCGGACATTGTTATTCTTGATGATCATTTAGAGGTTTTTATGACATTTTGCCGAGGAGCTCTTGCGTTTAAGAAGTAGACTGTGGACCATGGATCATGGGACGTTCTGCCTCAGATTGTTGGCTAAACCTCATCTCATCAGAAGCCATGAGAACTGTCCTTGTGATCATGCAAGAACCCGTCTTAAAACTGCATTTCTATATTCTATTTAAATCTCTTGAATAGGCTTTTAACTTAAAGAGTACATTTTCTACAAATCTATAATCGTCTGCAGTATAAGAGACAATAGAATAGATATCAAATTTTGAAGAATAGAAAGGATACCTTAAGTTATTATGCAACTTTCGATAGTCAATATCACCTAATTTAGATACAATCTCTTCATTCCTTTCTCTTAAAGGGTATGGTCCGAAGCAGAAGAACCGTCCCCGCGCTTCCAAAAAGGCCGGGTTTAAGAGAACCCAGCCTTGCTGTTATTATGCTAATTCATAGTCAGTTACATTGCGGTCGATGACTCTGGCGCCTTTGGCAGAGGCAAGCTTACCGCTGCCTGTAGTAAATACGTTAGCTGCAATAATCTGGGCCATGGAGAGTTTTACCACTGCTTCGTCTACTGGCTCCTTTGGATTGTCTACTGTGATTTTCGCAGTTTTTCCAAACTCGGTGTCAAATTGCAATTCTAATGTTTTAGCCATTTCTTTTCACCTCCCATCATTGGATTTTTATTGACCATTACCCGATAATCTCCGAGCTGTCATTACGTTCCACTTTGTTTAAGTCGCCATTGCATAAGACGGAGATTGCTTGAGCTGCTTGGAACAGCTGGTCAGCTGTTGCTGCTTTTGTTACATTGCTAAACGTTTTAGACTTCAAAATGGGATTTCCTTCGTTATCGATGCCCGATTGAAATACCAACCGAAGCTTTGTTGTTTCTAGTAATCCTTGTGCCATTTTCGATCACCTCCTTCCATATTGGAAGTGGCTATACGCTGGGATGTACCTCCACTTCACAAACGAATGTTGTCAGCATCTTGAAATGGTTGGATCCTAAAAAAGAATCCAGTTATCATTCAAACTCCGATTCAGGAGCTAAACAAATACTGATTCTCCAGAGAGAAATTTTTAATGGGTATACTTACGAGTGTAAAACTTTAATAAGTAAGTAAAATCACTGATTCATTCACACACTTTTTTTCACTCTATTCAGGGAAATCAAATTAAGATTTGTCCTTCATATCCGATGAAGGACATTTTTCTTGTTTCAAAGAAAGATCCTCAACTTCTTTTAATTCAAAATAAATACAATCCATCACTGGTTTTCCGCCTCTATTCAGGTTATTTTCCCCCGGTTTTTAATCGCAAGTTCTCTCGTTTCAGGATTGTAACGAATCAGCTTGTAATGCTCGATGAATCTTGTCATTAACGAATTTACAGTCTCAATGGAATAGCCCAAATCAAAAGCCATCTGTTTTTTGTAATTCGATAGATGCCGATTTGAGTTGTATTCGGTTTGGTAAGAAGATAAAGGTAAAAGTATTTATCCTCTGGAGTAAACCCTTCTATAACAATCGGATTCTCCTAAAAATCTGTATGTATAATTCTATATGTTGCCATCTTCAACCACTGCCTTTCTCTGAAAGATGGAAGCATGGGGACAGTTCGAATGCTTCATTTTACTGATTACTATTCTCCAGCTTTATTACGGCTACATTCGCTCTGGAAGATTTGTATGGATTGGACCACCAGACCTAACTTCGACTCAATCCGATAAAGCAGATAAAGGGTCACCACGATAGGGAATCCTACTTCGCTAATGAGTGGTATGGTTTGTTACACGAGTCTTCACTCCTTTCTCTAAAGGGTATGATTCCGAAGCGAAAGAACCGTCCCCGCGCTTCCTGACTGGTTTTAAATTCATTGGTGAAAAGATTAATGAATTTGAACAAACGGGTCAGCATACATTCTTATTTAGATATGAAGAAAGCTATGGATATCTGATTGGTGATTTTGTCCGTGATAAAGATTTAGTCCTCCATTTTTGCTGCCGAAGTTGCCGCCTATTATAAATCTAAAGGCATGACCATGTATGAAGGTCTTTTAGCTATTTTTGAAAAGTTTGGTTTTTATCAGGAATCACTATAGTCGATTACCTTAAAGGGGAAAGATGGAGCGGAACAGAAAGCAGGGTTAATGAATACATTTAGGAATGAGAGCCTATGCGCGGGGTAGCAGGAATTGAAGTAGAAGCAGTGGAAGACTATGCAATTTCAATAAGAGTAGCAGTTGGTGTGGAAAGTCACATTCAATTGCCGTCATCTAATGTGTTGAAATATTATTTAGCACATGGTTCATGGTTTTGCCTGCATCCGTCAGGAACAGAGCCTAAGGAGAAATTTTACTTTGGTGTAAAAGGACATACGGTTGGACAATGACAAGAGAGGTTAGCTTTAATCCAAACGGCTGTGTTAAGAAAGGTGTATAAGCAGCAAAAGTATAATCTTATTTTAAGAGAGCCGTATTTTTAAAAAAAGATAGACTAGAATTAATTAATCTTAGAAAGGAATTCAAAGATGAAAGGAATAATATTAGCTGGTGGAAGTGGGACTCGATTGTACCCTTTAACAATGGTAACAAGTAAACAATTATTACCGATTTATGATAAACCAATGATATTTTATCCACTATCAACTTTAATGCTAGCGGGAATTCGTGAGATATTAATAATTTCAACTCCAGAAGATACCCCACGCTTTGAGGCTTTGTTAGGCGATGGATCTCAGTTTGGTATTAACCTTAAATATAAAGTTCAGTTAAGTCCGAATGGCTTAGCCCAGGCTTTTTTAATTGGTGAAGACTTTATTGGTGAAGATTCAGTTGCCATGATTTTAGGTGATAATATTTACTATGGAAGTGGTATGCGGAAAATGCTTCAACGAGCAGCACAAAAAGAATCAGGGGCAACTGTTTTTGGGTATCATGTTCAAAATCCCGAACGTTTTGGTGTGGTTGAATTTGATGAGGATGGAAAAGTCTTAAGCATAGATGAAAAACCAGCTCTGCCAAAGTCTAATTATGCTGTTACCGGACTATATTTCTATGATAAACGGATTGTGGACATCGCAAAAAATGTTAAACCATCCTCTCGTGGGGAACTGGAAATTACCTCAGTAAATCAAGCATACTTACGTATGGGTGAACTTGATGTCGAACTCCTTGGACGAGGATTTACCTGGTTAGATACAGGTACGCACCAAAGTTTAGTAGAGGCAACAAATTTTGTTAAAACAATTGAGGAGCATCAAGGAATAAAGATTGCTGCTCTTGAGGAAATAGCCTTTATTAATGGTTGGATTGGAAGAGAACAATTATTTGAATCGGGAAAAAAGTTTTCTAAAACAGGATATGGTCAATATTTGCTAAAGGTAGCAAACGGAAATATAAAGTACTAAAAACGGGGTGTTTCTGTGAATATAGTTGAAACCCTCTTGCCAGGTGTGAAAATAATTGAACCAAAGGTATTTGGCGACCACCGTGGCTGGTTTATGGAGACGTATAATGAAGAAATTCTAAAAGAAGCTGGGGTAGATATTAGGTTTGTACAAGATAATCAATCTTTTTCCGCCGCTAAAGGGACGTTAAGGGGGTTACACTATCAATTAAGCCCTAAAGCACAGACAAAGCTTGTAAGATGCACTAGAGGGTCTATCTTTGATGTGGCCATTGATATCCGTAAAGGAAGCCCAACTTTTGGAAGATGGTTTGGAATAGAGTTAACTGCAGAAAATAAGAAGCAATTATTGATTCCAAAAGGTTTTGCTCATGGTTTTATGACTTTAACTGATGATGTTGAAGTTCAATATAAAGTGGATGAATTGTATGCCACTGAATATGATCGTGGTATTATCTGGAGCGACCCTGCTATTGGAATTGAATGGCCAATGGATATCACACCAGTTCTTTCGGCAAAAGATGAAAAGGCACCACTCCTATCGGATGCTGATAATAACTTTAGTTATGGGGAATAATTTATGAAAATATTAGTAACAGGTGTGACAGGTCAGTTAGGATATGATGTTGTTCATGAAGGGATAAATCACGGACTTAACATGATCGGTATCAGTTCAAAGGATTTAAACATTACGGATGAACAGTCTGTTTATCAGTTTGTAAAGGAAATAAAACCTGATGCTATCATTCATTGTGCAGCTTATACTGCTGTTGATAAGGCTGAGGATGATCAAGAAAGTTGCTGGGATGTAAATGTGAATGGCACAAAGTATCTAGCTGCTGCCGCAAAAGATATAAATGCAAAATTTATGTTTATTAGTACCGATTATGTTTTTGATGGTAAGGGAGACGCTCCTTTTGTGGAAACCGATACACTAAATCCAATAGGTTATTATGGAAATACAAAATATGAAGCTGAAAAGGTAGTACAATCTCTATTATCAAACTGGTTTATCGTTCGGATTTCTTGGGTTTTTGGATTGAATGGAAATAATTTTGTTAAAACCATGTTAAGGTTAGCCGAAACTCGTAATAAGCTTAAGGTAGTGGGGGATCAGATTGGCTCACCTACAAATACCTTTGATTTAGCCAAATTATTAATAGATATGATACAAACGAACAAATATGGCATTTACCATGCAACTAATGAAGGTTTTTGCAGCCGGGCGGAGTTTGCAAAGGAAATCTTCCAAATAGAAAACCAGTCAGTAAATGTAATATCAATAGCAAGTGAAGAATATCCAACAAGTGCTGTTCGTCCAAAAAACTCACGGATGTCAAAACAGAAATTAATAGATACTGGATTTGCTCCATTACCACCTTGGCAGGAATCCTTAAAACGATATTTAAATGCATTGAAACATGTGGCGAAAATGAATAAGAAAAAGATTCTTGTAACCGGTGGGGCAGGATTCATCGGGGGAAACTTTGTTCAATATATGGTAAACAAGTATCCACAATACGACATTTATAATTTAGATTTACTGACGTATGCTGGGGATTTAACTAAGCACCGTGAAATAGAAAAGAAAGATAATTATCATTTTGTTAGGGCAGACATATCTGATCGTGATGCAATTATATCGCTATTTGAAAAAGAGAAGTTTGATTATGTAGCCCACTTTGCTGCTGAAAGTCACGTGGATCGTTCAATAACAGAACCAGAAATATTTGTTAAGACAAATGTATTGGGAACGCAGGTTTTACTTGATGCTTCGAGAAAGATTGGTGTTGCCAAATTTGTTCATGTTTCAACTGATGAAGTATATGGAGAACTGGATTTTGATTCAACCACATTTTTTACAGAGGAAACTCCATTGCAACCAAATAGTCCTTACAGTGCGAGTAAAGCTTCTTCAGACTTCTTAGTACGAGCTTATCATGAAACTTACGGCCTTCCAGTTAATATTACCCGTTGTTCCAATAACTATGGACCTTTTCATTTTCCAGAAAAGTTGGTTCCATTAACTATATCCCGTGTATTAAATGACGAAAGGGTACCGGTATATGGAGACGGAAAGAATATTCGTGATTGGCTACACGTCCTTGACCATTGTGCAGCAATCGATCTTGTCTTACACGAAGGTATAACTGGTGAGGTTTATAATGTCGGTGGACACAATGAACGAACTAATTTAGAAGTGGTTAAAACCATTATTAATACCCTAGGAAGATCAGAAAATCTTATTGAATTCGTTGCTGATCGGTTGGGTCATGATAAGCGCTATGCAATAGATCCTACGAAATTGAAGAAGCTGGGTTGGAAACCGACCTATACATTTGAAATAGGAATTGCTCAAACCATTCAGTGGTATAAGGATAATACGTGGTGGTGGGAGCAAATTATTAGTGGAGAATATCAGAACTACTTTAATAAGCAGTATAGACTAAAATGAAGATACTAATTTCCTGCTTGGAAGCGTGGGGACGGTTCGCGTGCTCCTTTTTACTGATTGCTCTTGCCTAATTTATTACGGCTTCATTCGTTCGGGCAGATTTTGTATCGATTGAACCACTAAATCTAACTTCGACTTAATCCGGTAAAGCAGATAAAGGGTCACCACGATGGGGAATCCTACTTCGCTAATGAAGTTCCGGCATCAATCGCCATTAAGTACTGTTCCATGCTATTCACTCAGTATCAACTACCTAATCTCATGTTGTGAAGTAAAGCTTCTACTTTTGAGTAGGAGCTTTGCTTCATAGATGGTGCCTGTTGAAGTAGCAGTAAATTGTTATGACGCCTCTTTCTCCAAAAACGACAATAAAAAAGACGACAAAATATTGTCGCCTCTAACATTGTCTTTCGATATCTTTTAATTCTTGAAGAAAGTCTTCTCGTACCCAATAATAGGTTTTGGATTGTTTAAATGCGTTAATGCATTCTTTTAACTGTTTATTCTCTTCCATGGAGGTTGCCAATGTTTCTGACGACAAGTTATTAGGAACTCTGTTCAGTAATCTTTTTAAATTTTCATGTGTTACCGGATCTAGTTTGGAAAAAGTAACTTCTAAAGCAATTTCCATGAATGTCTTAAACCTACAGGGGCTTGGAATGACTAAACATGTCTGCATTGAAATATCCTCCTCCTAATTCTTTGTTCTAGCATAACAGGAAGTGGACAAGAAGTTTGTTCTTTTATGGTAAAAAACATAAATAATTTTGTCGTATGGGGACGGTTCTCATGCTTCCTTTTACCGATTGAACATTCATAGAGGGTCAACAATGGGGAATCCTGCTTCGCTAAAGAGTGGTATGATTTGTCCACGAGTCTTTGCTTCTTTCACCTAAAGGTATGGTTCCGAAGCAGAAGAACCGTCCCCACGCTTCCATGGGAGAAAATCTCTCCTTGGCTTTTTCTATTTGTGGGGGCAAAAGAAGAAGCTGGTTAGAAATAAAAAAACATTTAATAGAATACAAAATGTAAAGCAAATTTCTAGATAATTAAACAAAATGTCAATTGAGTATAAGGACAATAACTTTATACAATAGATGAAAGGAAAAGGAGAGTATAGTAATCATCCGTTGTGCGCGTGTAAAAATCTGAATATTGAGAGTAATTAGAAATTGGAGGGAATAAATATGTCTACTAGTTTACCAATTAAAATTCCGAAAGAGCAAGTTATCTTAAAATTTTCGCCATCTAATCCGCCTGTACAGGTAATCAAAAGCGATTCAACCATTATATTCGAAACTTGTGACTGTTTTAGTAATCTCATCCAAAAGGAGGACCAGCTGTTCAGTTCTGTTGGATGGGATAAGATTAATCCTGCCACTGGCCCTTTGTTTGTGGAAGGGGCGGAGCCGGGTGATGTATTAAAAGTGGAAATTTTAAAAATCAAAATTGCTGATCAGGGTGTTATGACTGCTGCCCCTAAATTCGGCGTATTTGGTGATTTATTGGAAGAGGAAAAAACAAAGGTGTTTCGAATTGAAAATGGGAAAGTGCTGTTTAATGAACGAATTCAAATACCAGTTAGGCCGATGATCGGTGTAATTGGAACATCGCCAGCCAATGAAGAGATCCCTACTGGTACGCCAGGTCAGCATGGTGGAAATATGGATTGTAAAAGGATTGTTGAAGGAGCGACTCTTTATTTACCAGTTCATGTTCCAGGTGCTCTTTTGTCTATGGGAGACCTGCACGCAGTTATGGGGGACGGGGAGGTCCTAATTTGTGGACTTGAAATTCCCGGGGAAGTGACCATACGAGTCAGCGTGATTAAGGATAAGATCCTTCCATTACCGATGTTAAGAGAAGGGGACCATCTCATGACGATTGTTTCAGCCGAGACCGTAGACTTAGCTGCTAAGCAGGCAACTATTCAAATGCATGACTTTCTAACGAATGAATTGGGAATGGAATTCAATGAAGCGGCTATGCTGCTCAGCCTTGTGGGTGACCTGAGGATTTGCCAAGTTGTGGATCCGTTAATGACCGTACGAATGGAACTGCCTTTATCAGTATTAGAAAACTATCATTATAAACTTATTTAAAGGAGTGTCGTAGATGTCTGAAACACATAAATCGAAAGAATTAACGAGATCCCTTTCTTTCTTTGGTAACATTTCCATTTCTGTCAGTGATATTAGTCCAACAACAGGTGTTTTCTTAATGTTTCCTTCCGTATTACTAACAGCTGGAACAGGGTCGTTTCTATCTTTCCTTGTAGCAGCCATGATTGCTTTATGTGTGGCTTTATGTATGGGAGAATTGGGAGCATTATACCCCGGAGCTGGTGGATTATACAGTATCGTTTACCGTGTGTTAGGACGTCCGATAGGCTTTCTTGCTCTTTTAAATTATCTTATCCAAGGAATTTTCCTTCCTGCCACGATAGCCTTTGGGGCAGCTGACTATTTAGTTAAAATTTTTCCAAGCTGGACTGAGAATTGGACGGCTTTTGGCGTAATGGTTGCTTGTACTATTGTTACTATTCTATCAATGAAATGGAATGCGAAGTTTGTTGAGGCTTTTCTAATACTAGAATTGGTTGTTGTCGGAGTCATCGCCATTGCTGCTAGTTTTCATTTTAATCAGGGAATTGATAGTCTTTTACATCCAGTAGCCCTGACTGCTGATCAAACATCGACGACCCCTGTATCATGGTCAACTCTCTTTGCAGCTGTGACTGTTGCTCTTTTTTCCTATAACGGATACGATAGTTCGATAAATTTCTCGGAAGAAACGGATCAGAAAGCAAATATCGGTAAGACACTGTTTACTTCTGCCTTTATTGGGGTCATGGCACAAATTATTCCATTGTTTTGTATCCTGCTGTCCGTTCCTGATGTTAAGGCTTTTCTTTCCTCATCGTCTCCAATTAATCTCATTGGCGAAATGTATATGGGTAAAAGTGCTACACTGTTCTTAAATATAGGCGCGGCCATTGCGATGATTAACTGTGTTCTTGCCGTTATTCTTCAGTTTTCCAGGGTATATTATAGTGCTGGCCGTGATAAGGCGTTTCCTGAAAAAATTAATAAATTTCTTACAACGATTCACCCAAAATTTAAAACCCCTTGGTTAGCGACCATATTCATGGGTGTGTTGGGGGCAATATCTTGTTTTAACTCGAACTTGGTAAGTATGGTTACGTTTACTTCCGTTACCATTGTTTTGCTATACGCTACGATTGCTGTGTGCGTGATTATTAGCCGGGTACGGGATAAGCAGCTTTATCGTCCGTTTAAATCACCATTATATCCTGTTATACCCATCATTGCTATTATAGGGTCGATTGCCGCCCTGTCACAACAAGCGGGTAAAGATCTTATTACAAGTGCCATCGCATTTTCCATTGCCCTTTTATATTATTATTTGTATCTAAAACCTCGCAGCCAGACTCACTGGGTGTTAAATGGACAGGTACCAACCCCTGGTTCAGAAAAAATTGAATACACAAAGGAGCAACTCGATGCCTAAAATTCTATTAGCTCAAGCGAAGCCGCGCTTACTAGATAAACGAAGTAACTTGGAAACGATGGAAAGGTTTATAAAAAGTGCTTACAAGCAAGAGGCAGACCTTGTTCTGTTTCCTGAACTGTTTTTAACCGGCTACTTTACTAGAGAGTACACAAGTGAAATGGCTGAAGACCTGAATGGCCCATCTATTCAGCAGATAAGAAACATGGCCAAACAATATAGAATCAAAGTAGTATTTGGTTTCCCAGAAAAGAAAGAGAACCGGCTTTATAATTCTGCCTGTTTCATTGATGAAAAAGGTGAAATACTGGGTTCTTACCAGAAGGTGCATCTGTGGGATGAAGAGCCAAAGTATTTTGAAGCCGGAACATCTTTTCCGGTTTGGGATACGAATATAGGGAAAATTGGTATCATGATTTGTTATGATACAGAATTTCCCGAATCAGCACGCACACTTGCGGTGAAGGGAGCAGAAATCATTCTTGCTCCAACGGCCAATATGGCACCATTCCAACATGTTCAACAGCTTTATATCCAGACAAGGGCTGCAGAAAATCAAATTTTTGTTGCTACAACCAATCAGATTGGAGTAGAAGAATCTACATTATTCTTTGGAGAAAGTGCAGCAGCGGATCCGAATGGGCAGCTTCTCGTAAAAGCAGGCGACCAAGAACAAGAATTATTGGTAGGTATGGACTTGAATTTGGTGAAGGAATCTAGAAAATTTCCATTCTATTTAAAGGATCGACGTCCACAACATTATTCCATCAGCAAGGAAATGGAAAGTATTGAAATAAACTAATTGCTGTAAGCCAGAGTGCCAAGAATTTATTCAGGCACCTGGCTTTTTTATTTTATTTAAATGTCTCAATCTTGCGAAAAAGTTAAAGTAGTATATTTTCTATTAAAAATGTAAAATAGATTTATCAATTGTTCGAATAGTATGAAAAAGTCAAGAGGTGTCCAGTTATGAACCCTGCCGTAAGATTGACTGTACAAGAAATTTTACAAAATAGAAATTTTCAAAATGCAAAGGTGCTAGCTGGAAAGAATGGACTACACCGCATTGTCAAATGGATTCATATTATGGAAGTGACTGCGATTGAAGAACTGTTGAATGGGAGTGAGTTTATACTCTCTACAGGGGTTGCCATGAGTGAAAATGAGGAACTCTTTCTTTCCTTTTTTAAACAGCTAATTGAATTCGGAGCAGCGGGAATTTGTTTAGAATTAGGTACCTATATCCAAGTTGTACCTAAAGATGTAATCGATTTGGCTAATCGTCATGACTTTCCAATCATCGTTTTTAACTGTAAGGTACGGTTCGTAGATATTACACAAGATATCAATACACTATTAATTAATAAGCACTATCAGATGATATCCGAATTAGAGGAGTATTCAAATCGGTTAAATCAACTGTTATTAACGTCTAATTCTCAACAAAAAATTTTAATGTTCCTTCATGAGCATTTAAATATGTCCGTTATTTTTATTCCTAAACAAGGTGAACTAACCATTTTATCAAAACAAAAACGAAAAATAATCGAGCAAATAGTACCCCGGTTAAAAGATGATATGAAAAATGACGAAATCATGGTACGACAGCCCATTCAAGCCATAAATCAACAATTAGCTGAATTAGTCATCATTTCTGATGCAGCTCCCATTTTTGATTATGAAAAACTTATCGTTGATCGTACGGCTACCGCTTTAGCGCAAAACACATTACGTGAATTATATTTTGAGGTACGGAGAGAAGCTAGTGAGTCAGGGTGGATACAAGGCTGGTTGGATGGAATACATAGTGAAGACAAACTAAACAGATACCTAAAAGCCTCTGATCCAGATATGATCTCAAACGGCAGTGTGGTTCTTCTTTTAGAAATAAACCAAGCGGATGTGAGCAATCTTGACATTCCTTATTTAAATATATTATTAAGATCCATATTACAGTCAAAAGGCTTTTCTGTATTTTTTACGACAAGAAAAAGACATCTGATTTTAATCTTGGTCAATAATCGAAAAAAAACGGATTGGAAATTAAGAGTTCAAGCAGGAATCGACGAAATAAAAATAGCGATGGAAACGGAGGTAAAAATCGCTGTTGGCAGGATGGCTAACCAACTAACGGAAGTTAAAAAAAGTTACCAATCCGCGGAAGAGACGTTGATTATTCTAGATAGTAAGACGAATGAATGCCTGCCATCTTTCTACGAGGACCTTTATATTTATCGTCTGATCTCGATCGTTAAGGATCAGGGTGTACTTGAAGATTTTATTGAGGATTACATTGGTCCACTGATTAAATATGATCAGGAGTATAATGGGAAATTGCTAGAAACCTTAAAAGTTTTCTTAATGTGCAATGGGTCAAAGAGTGAAACGGCTTCCAGTTTATTTATTGTTCGCCAAACACTTTACCAACGTCTGCACAAATTATTTGAGCTCCTTGGAGACGATTTTATGAGCAGCTATAAGCGACAGGCTATTGAATTTGCCATTACGGCTTATCTCTATCAAGGCTATTCCAAATCCCAGTGAAAAAGTGAGACCAATCCTTGGTTTCACTTTTTTTAATGGTATCGGCATTTTTGTGCATAAACTTATCTAAATTTACTGACATAATGTCTACTGAATGTAAATGAATTTATCGATATAGTTAAATCAATACAAAAACAACAGGAGGGTTAAGATGACAGTTGCCGAAAATCTTCAAATTCTTAAAAACTATATAGGTGGAGTCTGGGAGGAGTCCTTGTCAAAACAAGTGGACGAAGTGGTTAATCCAGCAACGGGGGAAGTCATTGCCCGTGTTCCTTTTTCAACTAGGGAAGATCTGGATCTGGCGGTTTCCATCGCCAAGCAGGCATTTAAAACATGGAAAAAGGTGCCCGTTCCTCGTCGCGCTCGTATTCTTTTTCGCTATCAACAATTATTAGTGGAAAATTGGGAGGAACTAGCCAAACTCATTACGTTAGAAAATGGGAAAAGTTATGAAGAAGCATATGGGGAAGTACAACGGGGAATTGAGTGTGTTGAATTTGCTGCTGGCGCACCAACTTTAATGATGGGTAGTCAGCTTTCTGATATTGCAAGTGATATCGAATCCGGGATGTATCGATACCCCATTGGCGTCGTAGGAGGAATTACCCCATTTAACTTTCCGATGATGGTTCCATGTTGGATGTTTCCGCTGGCCATCGCTTGCGGCAATGCATTTGTATTAAAACCGTCTGAAAGAACTCCGTTACTTGCGAACCGTTTAGCCGAATTACTGAAAGAAGCTGGACTTCCAGATGGTGTATTCAACATCGTTCATGGTGCACACGATGTGGTGAATGGTCTCCTAGAACACGAGGATGTTAAGGCTATCTCCTTTGTTGGCTCCCAACCGGTGGCGGAGTATGTGTATAAAACGGCGGCCGCCAATGGAAAACGCGTTCAAGCTCTTGCAGGGGCAAAGAATCATTCCATTGTCATGCCTGATGCGGATTTGGATAATGCCGTAAAGAATATTCTGGGTGCAGCCTTCGGTTCAGCAGGTGAGCGTTGTATGGCAGCCTCCGTTGTCGTTACGGTTGGGAACGTGGCAGATGAATTAATCGAACGTTTAAAAATGGCCGCAGATGATATAAAAATCGGAGACGGAAGTAAAGAAGGAGTCTTCCTTGGTCCTGTCATTCGAGAGTCACATAAGCAGCGTACACTTGAGTATTTAAAAATTGGTGAACAAGAAGGGGCAACGCTTGTCCGTGATGGCCGGAATGATCGGGTTGAGGAACAAGGATACTTTATTGGACCAACCATTTTCGACCATGTTCAAACGAATATGAAAATATGGAAGGATGAAATTTTTGCTCCGGTATTATCTGTTGTCCGAGTCGATAGTCTTGAAGAGGCAATCGAGTTAACCAATCAATCTGAATTTGCCAATGGAGCTTGTTTGTATACTGATAGTGCAAAAGCCATTCGAGAATTCCGCGAAGAAATCGATGCAGGGATGCTCGGAATTAATGTAGGCGTACCAGCACCAATGGCATTCTTCCCATTTTCGGGTTATAAGAAATCATTTTACGGAGATCTTCATGCGAATGGGAAAGACGGAGTGGAGTTTTATACACGTAAGAAAATGATGACCGCAAGATATTAATCTATTAAAAAGAGGGTGAATAGGGTGGAAGCAACAGAAGGGAAAATCTATCAAGAAACTGATGAGAAATATCTTTGGCATTCGATGCGGGGAGCAGGACCAAGTCCAGCAAACTTAATTATTACTAAAGCAGCTGGGGCGTGGGTCACAGATATAAATGGAAAAAGATATTTAGACGGGATGTCAGGTCTTTGGTGTGTAAATGTAGGCTATGGAAGGAAGGAACTCGCAAGGGCTGCATTTGAACAACTAGAAGAAATGCCTTACTATCCGTTGACACAAAGTCATTTACCTGCGATTAAATTAGCAGAGAAATTAAATGAATGGCTAGCGGACGATTATGTTATTTTTTTCTCGAATAGTGGTTCAGAAGCAAACGAGACTGCCTTTAAAATTGCCCGCCAATATCACCATCAAAAAGGAAGTCCAGGCCGATATAAGTTTATTTCCCGCTATCGCGCGTATCATGGAAATACCATGGGGGCTTTGGCGGCAACAGGCCAAGCACAAAGGAAATACAAGTATGAGCCATTAGGCCAAGGATTTCTTCATGCAGCACCACCGGATCTTTACCGAAATCCAGCCGATCAAGAAACATTAGCCAGTGCAGAGGAAATCAATCGTATCATGACATGGGAGTTAAATGAAACCATCGCAGGTGTTATCATGGAGCCGATTATTACTGGAGGGGGCATTTTGATGCCGCCTGATGGATACATGGCAAGGGTAAAAGAGATTTGTGAGGAGCACGGCGCCCTTCTCATTTGTGATGAGGTGATTAGTGGTTTCGGTCGGACTGGGAAGCCATTCGGATTTATGAATTATGGCGTAAAGCCGGATATTGTGACTATGGCCAAAGGAATTACGAGTGGCTACCTGCCGTTATCCGCTACAGCTGTCAAAAGAGAGATTTATGAAGCATACGTGGGAAGTGAAGATTATGACCGCTTTCGCCATGTTAATACTTTTGGTGGGAATCCAGCTGCCTGTGCCTTGGCGTTAAAGAATCTAGAAATTATGGAAAATGAAAACCTTGTAGAACGTTCTAGAGTATTAGGGGAACGACTTTTAGAAGAATTAGCGGAGTTAATCGAACACCCAAATGTAGGGGATGTCCGCGGTAAAGGTCTTCTTGTTGGGGTTGAGTTAGTCAGAGACAAAACAACAAAGGAACCTGCACCTGTTGAGCAGGTTAATAAAGTAGTCGCTCTGTGCAGAGAAAAAGGCCTATTAATTGGCAAAAACGGTGATACTGTTGCCGGTTACAATAATATTTTACAGCTTTCTCCGCCATTAAGTATTACAGAGGATGATTTTTCCTTTATTGTGAAGTGTTTAAAGGAAAGTATTCTCAACATTAATTAACTCGATGTTTAATTTCACTTTACTTTTTGCAATATTTTGATAAGATAGCAAAAAGGCGGTGATATGTATGTCCATAAATGTAATTGAACTCCTTGGCTCACCGTATGAAAGCTTGGTTGATGCACAGGTTGATAAGAGTCCAAGTGAAGTGGTGGTAACTGAAACCGGAGAGACGTTTTATATCGTAGAACGTGAGGTTTATGATACCCAGTTAGTGTCCCACGGATATAAAGTCGTAGTAGAAGAAGGAGAGTAAACCTCTCCTTTTTGTATGCTCCCCAGCAAGCCGTTAATGAAAGCCCTTGAGCCATACTATGCCCAGTGAGAACCCCAGTATTTCATTTCTTTTATTATTGTATGTAGCGATTGTCCTTTTTCAGTAAGAGTATATTCAACGGTTACCGGCACTGTGGCGTGAACAGTCCGAATTAATACACCATTGGATTCTAAGTGTCTTAGAGTATCGGTTAAGGCCTTTGGACTTACTTTTGAGATAGCTTTTTGTAATTCTCCAAACCGTTTTTTACCTTCGAATAACTCTCTTAATACGAGAAAAGACCACTTTCCCCCAATTACACTAAGTGCTTTTTCAATGGAACATTCAATCTCTAAGGTTGCCGTTTCTTTTACTTCACTCATAGACTACCTCTTTCTAATTTATAGTAACTATAAATTTCATAGTAATTAACATATAGGTTATTATATCAAAAATATTTCAGTGGTTGTTGTTCCAAAAAAGAAAACGTATACTTTTTTTGTAAAAGGTTTTTTATACATATTGAAAGAGAGGGAGATGTAACAAATGAAATACCGTAAGCTTGGAAAAACAGATTTAAACGTTTCTGTTGTAGGAATCGGTACCTGGCAATATGGCGGCGAATGGGGAAAAGATTTCACACAAAAAGAAGTAGATGAAATCTTAGACAAGGCCAAGGAAATGGGAATTAATTTGATTGATACAGCCGAATGTTACGGTGATCACCTTTCTGAAAAATTCATCGGCAGTTACTTGAAAAATCAAAAACGGGAGGATTGGATCGTCGCCACAAAATTCGGCCATCATTTCCATGAAAACTTTACCCGTACAAATCATTGGTCTGCTGGGGAAGTCGTTAAACAGTTAGATGATTCTTTAAGAGCTCTTCAAACAGACTATGTAGACATATATCAATTTCATTCCGGCGGTGACGACGTTTTTCAGAACGAAGAATTATGGACTGTTCTGGACAAGCAGATGGAGGCAGGAAAAATCCGTCATCTAGGAATTTCAATCGGTTCAAACGAGAATATCTACCAAACGGAATTAGCAACAGAAGTAAATGCCAGTGTGATTCAGGTTGTATATAACCGGTTAGACCGTAACCCAGAGGAACAAGTTTTTCCTTCCTGTGAACGGCAAAATCTTGGGGTCCTTGCTCGGGTTCCATTAGCAAGCGGGTATTTAAGCGGCAAATATAAGCCAGGTGTAGTATTTGATAAAAACGATGTTAGGAATAACCAGTTACAAAGTGAAGTTTTAAAACAGCTTAAACTAGTTGAAGAAATTCAACGAAATGAAGTCCCAGAAGGAGTTAATATGGCTCAATGGGCACTTGCATGGTGTCTAAAGCATCCAGCTGTTACGAGTGTAATCCCAGGTTGTAAAAATGTAGAACAAGTTGAATTAAATGCACGGGCTGCAGACTTGGAATTGGTATCAGATCAGCATCCACAAGCTGTGGAAGTTTAGTAGGAGAAAGTTATTAAACTGGAAGCCGGTTCATCAGTGGAGAAATAATAATTTTTTATAAATGAGAAGGAGAGAATGAGGATGACTAAAAGTTTATTAAGTACTACTACGTTAAATAATGGCGTAAAAATGCCTTGGCTGGGGTTTGGTGTTTTTAAAGTGCAAGAAGGAGAGGAAGTAGTAAATTCCGTAAAGACTGCCCTTGAGGTCGGGTATAGAAGCATCGATACAGCTGCTATTTATCAAAATGAAGAGGGAGTAGGTAAAGCGATAGCTGAATCGAACGTACCTCGTGAAGAGTTATTTGTTACAACTAAGGTCTGGAACGGCGACCAAGGCTATGAGTCTACCTTGGCGGCATTTCAAACAAGTTTGAACAAATTAGGTTTAGACTATTTAGACCTTTATCTAATTCACTGGCCAGTACCTTCTAAAGGATTATATGTTGAGACATGGAAGGCACTTGAGAAACTTTATAAGGATGGGCGCGTCCGTGCTATTGGAGTAAGTAATTTTAATGTTAACCATCTCGAAGACCTTCTTGCAAACTGTGAAATTAAACCGATGGTCAACCAAGTGGAGTACCATCCAGTCTTTAATCAAAAGGAATTACATGATTTTTGTAAAAAGAATGAAATCCAGCTTGAAGCATGGTCCCCTCTAATGCAAGGCAGTCTTCTTAACGACCCAGTCTTAGTTGAGATTGCAAACAAGTACAATAAGTCTACTGCCCAAGTGATCCTCCGCTGGGATATCCAAACAGGTGTCGTGACGATTCCAAAATCAATCAAACCGCATCGTATTGCCGAAAATGCGGATATCTTTGATTTTGAACTTACCCAAGAAGATTTAAATCAAATAAGCACTCTTAATCAGAATCAGCGTCAGTTCGGTGACCCTGCAGTGGTCGGAAGAGATTAATAGGAGGTAACTCTAGGTGGACCAGAAAGTAGTTGTCATAACAGGTGCAACAAGAGGAATCGGCCGTAACACTGCTTTATTTTTTGCGGAAAAGAGATTTTCCGTGATTGGAACTGGCAGAGATCTCGAGACGATATAGACATGACACGTTACCAGCGATATACAGGGGTGGGACAAAAATATTTAACTGGAATCGAGTCACTATTATTCGAGCAAAACATAGATGCACCGCCGCATCAGGTACCACAGTTTGCCTTTTTATTGGCGGCAGGGGAACTAGATGAGTATGTCGGTCGAGTCGTGTCCGTTTATGATGATTTAGAGCAATTAAAAACAGTTGCTGCTAACGCAAGTGATTCCGACTTCTATAAACTGCGGTTAAAGAAATAAATTCAAGTATTATATGAAAGAATACGCAGATTAATCTTTGATACCGAAGATTTGGTCTGCGTTTTTCCGTAATAGGGGTGCCTGTCACGCCCCGAATGCAAAGACAGTTGTGCGAAAGCAAAAGAATTTTCCGGGAAATTGTCTTTTTTTCTGTAAAATATCTAAATGTGCTCGACAATTATTTTGAGAAATCTTTTGGAAAGTTTTTTAACGGTTGATTAGAACATTAAAGGACTACATATTTTTTATGAGAAACAACTGTCTTGTTATTTTCAAAGTTTCGGCCTGAGATATTTTCGAGGATTTCAACTATGACCGAGTTCTCTCCGACCTTCTCCACCTTACCTTTAATTCCATTAATTGATACAATATTGTCTCCAACCATTGCTTTTTTCAAATACATGTAACCACTCCTTACATCTATTAAATTGGTGGATTCATAAAAGAAATAGTGATTACTAGGCATTTTACATGGAAAAAGGCGATGTGTCATAGATATTGTAAGAGTATCTTCCAAAGATATGGAGCCCTTCTCATTTTTTAGATTAAGTAGAAGAGGAATGTCAAAAAGCACTTTTTAAAGGTATATGAGGTGTCTATGTACATATGTCATCTAAGTTGGGAGACAACCATTGACATATTTTTTAGAGGTTAGAAGTAAGTAATTCAGGATTAGAGCGTAGTGAAGGCGTTTTTAATTAAACGTTTGTGTAATGTAGAAAAGGTGTGGATTTAATAGGATTATGTCAGTTCAAGAGAAGACAGTCCAAATTTGTGGAAAGATGAGGTTTTGTATACGGGTTTCTCTTTTCGAACTCGACAATATTTTTACATACTTGGCAGGGGAATGCTTAATAGACGAACATTTGCAACTATTTTAATCAAACGTTTGAATAGTATAGCACATAGGGAATCTAGTCGTAGGGATGTCGTTTCTTGTAAATTAGGTTTAGAACATCAGTAAAAGGAAGCAGAAGAAACGTCCCCGTGCTTTAACAGTGTTCTTTTATTGACTTGGATAATTATGGACACTAAACTGTAACAGATAACACACTTTTAGGAGTGTAAAAATAGCTATCAGAGGGAAGTGGAATCCGAAAATGAAGCAATACAATACCCGTGCCATCATGTCGTCGCTGCTTATCTGTGGTTTCGTTGGCATGTTCAGTGAGACAGCTCTCAACATTGCGATTAGTAATTTAATGGTCGTGTTTCAAATTTCGGCAGCGACCGCTCAGTGGTTGACAACCGGGTTCCTTCTTACTCTCGGCATTTTGATGCCGATGACTGGGTTGCTCCTGCAATGGTTTACGACGAGGCAATTGTTTATCGGTTCGCTCGTGAGCTCAATTGCAGGCACATTGATTGCAGCACTTGCGGTCAATTTCGAAATGCTTATGGTCGCTCGTGTTCTTCAGGCGGCTGGCATGGGCCTATTGATTCCGCTCATGTTCAATACGATCCTCGTTGTATATCCACCGGAGAAGCGCGGGGCGGCGATGGGATTTGTCGGACTTGTGATTATGTTCGCACCAGCGATTGGTCCGACCGTTGCAGGTCTGCTAATTGAATATTTAACATGGCACTACATTTTCTGGCTCTCTCTGCCGTTTTTAGTGATAGGGCTGTTGGTAGGGATAAAGTATTTGGAAAATGTTACTGAGGTCACGAAACCTCGAATCGATCTACTTTCTGTCGTATTATCAACGATCGGCTTCGGAGGTGTGGTCTTTGGCTTTAGCAAGGCGGGCGAAGGGGTTGATGGCTGGTCCAACCCAGCTGTTGTCTTTCCTATAGTCATCGGGCTGGTGGCACTTGTACTGTTCATTCTCCGGCAGGTGTTTATGCATGAGCCGATGATGGACCTTGGTGTCTTTAGGTACCCCATGTATATCGTGGGACTCCTTATGGTACTTGCTTGTATGATGATTATCTTGTCAAGCATGATTATTCTGCCCATGTTCCTTCAAAACGGAATGAAACTAACAGCATTTACGGCAGGACTGATGCTGTTGCCGGGCAGTGCGCTAAACGGCATCCTATCGCCGCGCATGGGGAGTTTGTTCGACAAATATGGGCCGAAGTGGCTTGTTATTTCTGGCCTCGTCGTCGTCGCGATCATGTTATGGCTTCTCTCCACTATATCGGCCTCATCTTCGATTGCATTTATCGTCGCTTTGCATATCGGACTAATGGTCGGGATTTCCATGGTCTGGATGCCGGCGCAGACGAACGGCCTGAACCAGCTGCCGCCGGAGCTTTACCCACACGGTACGGCAGTCATGAACACGCTGCAACAGGTTGCGGGTGCGATCGGAACAACGATTGCGATCATCATTCTAACAAGCGGTATGGAGAAGTATATGCACGCATCCCCTGCTCCAACCAAACCGGCCGAGATGGCTAACGCCATGACGTTCGGCTCGCAGAATGTGTTCTTGTTTGCATTGATCGTGACGTTGATCAGTCTGGTCATTGCGTTCTTTATCCGCCGGGTCATCGTCCATCATGCGGCGATGAATTCTATGCATTAATGGGGGCACGGGGGCGGTTCTCAGGCTTTCGGAAGCGTGAGAACCGTCCCCGTACTTCATCATATAATTACTGAATGCCCTCAAGGATTGTTTTCTGACAATTTTGAGGGCTATTTTCTTGCTGAACATTGTACCTAAAGTAACGGGATTAGTTGAATAAATTAACATGAATATCAACAAAATAAAAGAATCAATTGGTTTATTGAGGTGCAAAATGGAAAAAACACATTTAACTTCTACTGAAAAGGGTTTTTTATGGATTAATAATATAGTTGATAGTATGGCTGTCTGTTGTTTAAGCTACTTTAAGGAAAAATGTGAAGATGAAAAAATAAGTGAAGTCTTATCCTATGCCTTAGATTTATCGAAGATTCATGTCGAATTAACGTCTAAAATTTTTATCAAAGAAAATCACCCCATTCCTGTTGGTTTTACTGAAGAAGATGTGAACCTGTCTGCTCCAAGATTATTTTCAGATGAATTTATCCTGTTGTATCTACATCAGGTGGCTAATTTAGGGCTGGTTTTCTATTCAAAAGCTATTGCGATGACAGCTCGTAAGGATGTACATGATTTTTATAAAGAATGTATAAGTTCCTCTACTGAATTAAATTCAAGAACAAAGGAACTATTACTAACCAAAGGTTTATATGTAAGACCGCCATATATTCCAGATGAATCCCAACCAGAAATGATTCAAAAAATTGGATATTTAAAAGGTTTTTTGGGTGAAAAGCGGGCCTTAACAGCTTTAGAAATCTCCAATCTGTTTTTTAATTTGCAGACGATTGAATTGGTTAAAACATTACTAATTGGTTTTATACAGGTAGTGGAATCAAAGGATGTCAGGGACTTATTGATAAGAGGAAAAGAATTAAGTAAAAAAACTTCAAAAGAATTACGCTCTATTTTGGAAGAGGATGATCTATCTAGTTCACTCCCTTGGTATACATATGTTTCTGATTCCACTGATTCGCCTTTTTCTGACAAACTCATTATGTTTCACCTTGCTATTTTAAATGGCGGAGGGATTGAGCAATATGGTTTTAGCTTAGCGACTATTATGCGTAGGGATGTAGGTACGAGATATTCGCAGCTATTAGTAGAAATGATAACTTTTGCTGATGATGGTATGAATCTAATGATTAAAAATAAATGGATGGAACAACCTCCGATGGCTATTAAGCACAAAGATTTATAAAGATAAGCATGGGGACGGACGTTTCTTGTGCTTCTTTTTTTACTCATTTTTTAGCTTTCTAATTGGTTAATTCTTCATTCGGTCGGGCAGATTAGCAAGGGTAGCAAGGGGACGTTTCTCACGCTTCCGAAGCGCGAGAAACGTCCCCTTGCTTCCTTCTTATTTTGATTGGAAATAGTCTAGTAATCCTAGGTAAATTCCTTGGGCTACGTTATTACGGAAATGAGTGCTTTCAACGATGGAGTTATCTTGTTGATTGGATAGAAAGCCGAGTTCTATTAGAGTAGCTGGTTGTTTGTTGTTCCGGAGAACACCCAAGTTGTTGAATCTTGTTCCAAGGTTCGTTAATTTTGTTTCATTAGCCACCTGATTTAAGATCGCTGCGGCTAATGAGTTACTGGATTTTTGATAGTAAAAATCAGTTATGCCATTAACCAATGGGTCATTGGACCAATTGTAATGAAAACTTATAAACGCATCCGCGTGGTTTTGGTTAGCGACATCGGCTCGTTGCTCTAAGGGGATATACGTATCGTTGGTTCGCGTCAAAATCACTTGGGCCCCTGCAGCTTCAAGTTTTTGTTTCACCACTTCCACTGTTGGTAAGTTCAATGATTTTTCAGGTGTGCCGGCAATACTTTTTGTTCCATTATCTTTCCCTCCATGTCCTGGGTCTAGCACAATGGTTTTTCCTTTCAGGGATCTCTGATTATTTGACATAAGATCCGTTTGATTGGAGGAGGTAGTCGGAGGGCCATCTGAAGCTTTGGCTATTTTTGTTGTGTTACCTGTATTCTTTTTCGCTGTTTGGGCAACGGGTTGTGTGTCAGGGCTGCTAGGTGTATCTTTAGCGATGTACCGTTCGTTCACCCACCCGCTCAAACCAGAAGGCGAGACAATTTTGGCCCATCCATCTTGTTCCAAGTGGATGGTTATTTTTGTGCCCGATTTTAAATAACCTACGACACTGCTAGAGACACTTGGACGTTCCCGGACGTTTAAAGAAAAGGTGTTTATGGTTCCAACGGTCTTATCAGCCGGAGCTATGTAGGAGTCGTTAACCCAGCCAGTTTTGTTGTTTACTAGTTTAATCTGATCCCAATCATTCCGCTTTTGTATGATTTCAAATGTATCTCCTTGATGAACGCGGCTAATAATCTTGCTTGAAATATCGGAAGATTCCCGGACATTAAGCGTAGGTACAGTGACCGTGACCTGAGAAGAGGCGTTATCTGCATTCGCTGCCTGCTGAATATTCAACAAGGGGACTGTAATGGCACCAAGGATTGTCAGAATTTTAATTAGGCCGTTTTTCCGTAGTTTAGTTGTTAGCATTTTAGCAACCTCCCTGTTTTTTAAACTCTAAAACTAGCATGGACAGATTTCGAATAAATAATAATCAAATTTTCAAAAAAATAGAATGCGGAAGGGCCTTATAAAAAACTGCCACTTTAATAGATACGGTGAACATTATCATAAATAAATGAGTTTTTTATGTAATTAAAATCTTTAACAAACTAAAATATCAAAAAAATAGGGTATCCCTAAGTTGCTTTTGGGACACCCTCATAAAAAGTCAATTGGTAATATTACTTTTATTTCAGTACCTTCGTCTGGTAAACTTTCAACCAGTATCTCCCCTTTATGCATTTCAATAATTTTCTTTACAATGGCAAGCCCTAACCCACTCCCGCCAGACGATCGGCTTCTTGATGGATCTGCCTTATAGAAACGCTCAAATATATGCATTTGAACCTCTTTTGTCATCCCAATTCCCGTATCTTTAATGATCACTGCTATCCTATCCGTATCCTTTTTTATTAAGCTTACCGTTATTTTCCCATTATTTGGTGTAAATTTAATGCTATTATGGATTAAATTAATCCAAACTTGATTCATCAGGTCTTCATCAGCAATTATCGTCATTTTGTCCAGAGAAACATCCATTTCAAGGTTTTTATTTCTCCATTGTGGTTCAATCGAAAGGATAACTCTTCGTAATTGCTGGTCTAAACGATAGGTTTTTGGCTCAAATGGCGGATGCTCGGATTCTAGTGAAGTCAGCTTTAACAAGTTATCGCTTAACTTAGAAAGCCGCATACTTTCCACTTCAATGATTTCAAGGTACTGCCTACGTTCTTCATTAGATAAATTTTTATTTTTTAAGGCATGAGCAAATCCAGAGATGGATGTCAGCGGTGATTGGATTTCATGGGAAACGTTGGAGATAAACTCTTGGCGCATTTGTTCCATTTCTCCAAGCTCTTTTGCCATGTGGTTAATACTATTTATAATTTCATAAAAGGGATGACGCCGATTCTTAATCTCCTTTTTGTAAGGAGAAAGATCAATATTAAAATTCCCTCGAGCCATGTTTTTCATAGCATCAATCATGGGACGAAAAAAAACGGTCTGCTGTGCTTGAACAAAGCCAATTCGGGAAATCCCATACATGATAAGCCCAAAGAGGAAAAATCCCAAGAATGAATCGATGATCTGCTTCATATAGAATGATAAATTATGGATTGAAAAAAGTTCCAATATCCAAGGCGTGATGAAAAATGCAGCCGACCAGCATAAAAATAATAGAAGGATTACTGCTGCAATTTCGCCGCTTTTTTTAAAAATTTTTTTCATTTCTTCACCTCTAGACGATAGCCAAGCCCGCGAATGGTGGTTATTTTAAAAGGGCAGTTGTCATCTGAAAAACGCTGCCTTAGACGTTTTATGTGAACGTCAACGGTTCGCTCGTCACCTTCGTAATCATAACCCCAAATATCCTCAATCAACTGTTCTCTCGAAAAAGTTTTTCCGGCATGTGCTATGAACTTAAACAAAAGCTCAAATTCCTTAAGTGGCAATGTACTCTGGTTCCTGCCATCAAACACTTGAAAGGTAGTTCGATCAAGCTCTACAGCTCCAATTCTTACCTTATTAGAAAGAGTGATGTGGTAACGCTTGAGTAATGCCTTAACTCTAGCAATCAATTCGGCTGGTTCAAATGGTTTTACCAGATAGTCATCTGCTCCGAGTTCAAAGCCTCTTACTTTTTGGACGGTTTCTCCTTTAGCCGTCAGCATCAAAATTGGGAGAGATTCAGAATAATAAGTTCTGATATTTTTACAAAGTGCCCAGCCATCCATATTTGGCATCATAATATCCAGAATGATGAGATCGACCTTTTCAGAATCCAGCATGGATAACGCTTCTTTCCCATCTTGAGACTCCAAAATCGAGAAGCCCTCCTTGGTTAATATCACGCCAACCAATTTACGAATATGAGCGTCATCGTCGACGATTAAAATTTTGGTCATTTTATTCCATCCTTACTCATAAAAAAATACTTAAGTCTTAGATAAGTATAAAAGTTTTTGACTTTGAGAATTGTCCAGCTTCAGCGCCTAGCCCCTCGATGGTCTACAGCCAATCCGACCAAAAGGTTAAAAAGCAACCTTTCGGCCGGCTCGTCTTATGCTTGTCGGGGCTGATCAAGGCACTTGCGCTTTTCTTAGCATACACGTTCTTTATGAACTTAGTATGAACTAAGTGTTCATATTCAGTTCATAAAAGCTTGCTACCATGTTCGTAGTGATAAAGGAGGAATGAAGATGGATCATTTACACCGAACAATTTCAGAAAATAGTGAATGGGCTGTTGAAGCTCGTGGTCTAATAAAAAATTTTGGGGAAAACCGTGCGGTCAATGGCGTCGATTTAAACGTGAAGGCTGGTACTATCTATGGCATGCTTGGTCCGAATGGGGCAGGCAAAACCACTACTATCAGAATGCTCGCAACCTTACTGCGGCCCGATGCTGGTTCCGCAAAAATCTTTGGGCATGATGTTGCGAAGGAAGCACAGATTGTTCGTCAATTGATTGGGGTTACAGGTCAGTATGCCTCTGTTGACGAATCGTTAAGTGCAACGGAGAATTTGGTGATATTCTCTAGGCTTCTAGGATTGGGGCGTGCAGAGTCAAAGCGTAAGGCAGAAGAGTTGCTCGAGGAATTTGGGCTAACAGAAGCGGCACGGCGTCCATTGAAAAATTTTTCCGGCGGTATGAGGCGCCGTCTCGATTTGGCAGCTAGTCTCATTGCTCAGCCGCCGCTTATCTTTTTAGATGAACCGACTACAGGGCTTGATCCGCGCACGCGGAATCAAATGTGGGATACGATTCGTCGTTTAGTAAAAACAGGGTCAACCGTTCTGTTAACCACGCAGTATTTACAAGAAGCAGATGAACTGGCGGATAGAATTGCGGTAATCGATAGAGGAATCGTTGTAGCGGAGGGGACAGTAGATGAGCTAAAGTCATCAGTTGGCAGCTCATCCCTGCATCTGAGAATCGAAAATCCCCTGGATATTGGGGCAGCCCGTCAAACTGTAGAACGAGTGTTAAATGCAAAGTCAAATGTGTCTTCTGAAGGCGGCAAGATTATTGCACCGATGGCGGATGCGGGCCGAGTCACTGAGTTGCTTATCGCTCTCCGTGAGTCAGGAATCCATTTGGCAGAGTTAAGTGTACAGAAACCAACCCTTGATGAAGTCTTTTTAACCATCACTGGCGAAGGGGCAAGTGAGGACGTATCTAGTGTCTCACATGAATCGGTCAAAGTAGAGGAGAAAATACGATGAAAAGTACTTTATATGCCAATCATCAACTGAAAAACCATACAAGTTTTCGTCAGTCCGTGCAAAATTCGCTTACTATGGCCTATCGAGGCTTGCTGAAGATTCGACGCACACCTGAGCAATTGTTTGACGTGACGCTTCAGCCAATTATTTTCACCCTCATGTTTACCTACATTTTTGGCGGGGCTATCTCAGGAAATGTGGCAAACTATTTGCCGGTTATCATTCCGGGAATTCTCGTTCAGACTGTAATAACAACTTCCATTGTTACTGGGGTCCAACTGCGGGAGGATATGGATAAGGGGGTATTCGACCGTTTCAAGTCCCTTCCAATTGCACGTATTGCTCCATTAGCGGGAGCACTTTTAGCAGATACGATCCGATATACCATTGCTACCGTACTTACTTTTACGATGGGGTATATTATGGGCTACCGGCCAGAAGGGGGATTTGGGTACGTTGTCTTTGCAGGAGTCCTTGTCATTGCCTGTTCTTGGGCCATCAGCTGGATTTTTGCCTTTTTTGGTGTGATTGCGCGAACAGCTTCAAGTGTACAAGGGATTTCGATGCTTGCGCTGTTCCCCCTCACGTTTCTCTCTAATGCTTTCGTGCCAGTTGATACTATGCCCGACTGGCTCCAATGGTTTGTTAAGATGAACCCACTGTCACATCTAATAACTGCCGTTCGTCAACTTGCTAACAACGGTACCATTGGCTCCGATTTTGTTATTTCCCTCATTGGAGCAGCAGTCATCGTGGCCATTTTCGCCCCTATGACAGTCCGTGCCTATATGCGTCGTACGTAAAATTGAATTATTTCTAGTTTAATAAGGTCCTTAAGATAGGGCCTTATTTAGTTTGGAACCTTACTTTGATACCTAACGGTGAGTCTTACGAAAAAAGAGGAATGTGACATCGAAGAATTGACACATTAAAGAAAACAAAAAATCCAGCACTTTTGGCTGGATCTCCTCCTTCATTGGGTATTGGTTCGTTTACCCAACTTTTATAATACTAATTAAATGTGAATATTTTATTAACAGTTGAAGAAATATGTTGGACATATTTAGAAAATAGTTAAAAGAAGGAAGTATTACCCTCAAGGATTGTTTTCGAACAGTCTTGAGGGCTATTTTTTTGTGTACATGATAACAAAGTTCTTGCGTTTGATCATACCTCATCAAAAGCTAGGAGAAGAACGAAATCCCACATCCCCCTTGACATGAAAAATAAAAAATTCCATATTCTAGGAAACAGGAACCTTGCTATAATTATATAGGATGGATACTAAAGGGAGTGAGCGGATGAAACTGAAGTGGACAGTGGCCATTGTACTGGTTGTTTTCTTTGCCGCGGGATGCAGCGGTATGCAGGAAAATAAGCCTGTTTCAGAACAACCAAAGGTAACTGAAGACAATGAACCGGACAAAACCGGAGGTGAACCGGGGAAGCCTGCTGATCAAACAGAAAAACCTAACGCTCAACCGGATAAAACTACAGGTCAACAAGTAAAACCTAACACAAAACCGGAAACCGCCCAACAAACGATTAAAATTCATGATGAGTCCATTGTGAAAGATAACCCCATTATCAATATTACTTATCCACAAATTGATGGCATGAAAGACAAAATGGCACAAGCTAAGATTAATAATATGTTAAAGGAAAAAGCAACCGCAGCGGACGAGAGTCAAATGACGAACGAGGATCCAAGTGCGCCGTCATCATTTCATTCAAAATACAAAACCGCCTTTCAAAATGATCATCTTATCAGCTTTGTATATGATCAATATTTTTATCTTAGCGGTGCTGCACACGGCATGCCGTCGAGTGTTCCTATCTTGGTTGACTTGGATAATGGCAGGATTGTTGAGCCAAATGAATTGTTTAATGGTTCGCCGCAAACACAGCAAATCATTAGCAGGCTCGTCTTAAAACAAGATGTTTTGCATACGCTTGATGTTATGGGGGAGTTCAAACAAATCAGTTCTGATGATTTAAAACAGGTTTATTTAACGAAGGAAGGCTTAATGATGTATTTTCCTCCTTATGAATATGCCGCTTTTGCTGAAGGTACGCTTCTCTATCATCTGTCTTTTTCGGATATTCAAAGCGTATTAAATACTGAATTTTTTAAGAGTCATGGGATTAATTTATCGAAACCCATTAATTCCACCATCATTTATGTTTCTGAAGGTTATCATTTTTCGGTCCCAAAAGAATGGATGGATCGTTTGAGATTTGAAAGGGCCGAATACTCGGAGAATAATAAATGGTTATCTGAAATCAATGTATATTTCAGTTCTGCTGATAAACCTTTATTGTTTAGCTTCCATATGTATGAAAAAGAAACATGGAGTACATTAAACTCCGGAGCGGAGGTTAAACTTGCTGAAGAAAGTGATCTTATTTATTCATATTCCGTTGCTCAAATCACACAGAGTCACTTACAAGCGAATGATTTCATAAAGAATGTTGTCCCTGAAATTATGAAATCATTTCGAGTTGATTTTTAAAAAATGAGGTAGGTACTTACAAGTGAGCCAAAAATGAGTCCCTGCGCAGGCATTCTGGAGGGACTCATTTTTTAGTTTAAAACCGCTAAAGCTGACTTTTTATATGTATGGAGCTTGTTTTTTAAAAATTATTTTTAATGAAATTCTAGTTATGAAAAAATAATATAAAAAAATATTGACGGATGAAAAATATAATAGTAGAATAATAATCTGTCAGTAAGACAGAAAGAAATATTAACAAAAAAATAGTTGATATTTATTAGCGCTTTTGTTAATATAAATTCTTGTGACTGGTTCAAACGGCTTTTTCTTTTTGAAAAAACGATTGACACCATTCGAACAACATGGTATATTATAATCCTGTCTTTTACAAATTGTTCTTTGAAAACTAAACAAACG